>NZ_JBIVHY010000005.1:0-208843 GCF_044749445.1 Pseudomonas sp. NPDC089408 | reverse complement strand
CGTTCACCCGCGAAGAGGCCGAGCCTGCGGGCCAACAATCACCGGTCCGACACCGCCCATTGTAGGAGCGGGTTCACCCGCGAAGAGGCCGAGCCTGCGGACCAACAATCACCGGTCCGCCACCGCCCATTGTAGGAGCGGGTTCACCCGCGAAGAGGCCGAGCCTGCGGGCCAACAATCGCCGGTCCGACACCGCCCCTTGTAGGAGCGGGTTCACCCGCGAAGAGGCCGAGCCTGCGGGCCAATAATCACCGGTCCGACACCGCCCATTGTAGGAGCGGGTTCACCCGCGAAGAGGCCGTGCCTGCGGGCCAATAATCACCGCTTTGACACCTTCCATTGCAGGAGCGCGTTCATCGAGGCGTCGAACCGCCGCGAACACCGGCGCAGTCGGTGCCATGCATCGCGTGAGATTCTTCGCGGGTGAACCCGCTCCCACAGGGAACATTGCTGCCCGCTTCATTCATGGCAGCAATGGGGCTTGCCCGGCTGCCCTTCATACCGGTCATGGTGCCGCACCCAATCCATGGTCCCGCCTTCGTTGCGCCCTAGTGGCGCAATGTCGAGGAAGTTGTAGGTATTGACCAGAATGTCCAGCCCGCGGGCATAGGTCGAGTAGGTGTGGTACACGCTGCCGTCCGCTTCGCGGTAGAACGCACTCAGGCCAGGCAGCTCGCTTTCATTGCCGCTGTAGGGTTCATAGTTGTACTGCCGCTCGCCCTCAGTAGCCACACTCACACCAAAGTCCTCGTTGAAACCGCTGCCATTCGAGGAATACCAGGGGAACTGCCAACCCATGCGCCGGCGAAACGCCTGAAACTGGGCATACGGCGCCCGTGACACCGCCACCAGCGATACGTCGTGGTGGGCCAGGTGCAGGTTGGCACCGTCAAAGTGGTCGGCCAGGAACGAGCAACCGGGGCAGCCCTCGCTCCAGCCTTCGGCGAACATGAAGTGGTAAAGCAGTAACTGGCTGCGGCCGGCGAACAGCTCGGCCAGGCCCAGCTCGCCGTCCGGCCCGTGAAAGCGATAGTCGTGCTCGACCTTGACCCATGGCAGGTCGCGACGGGCTGCAGCCAGTGCGTCGCGATGGTGGGTAAAGGCTTTTTCGTGCAGCCACAATTGCCGGCGGGCCGCCAGCCACTGGCTACGGGAAACCGCCGGGTGCCTGCTTTCGCTGGTGCTCATGGTGCTGTCTCCACATTAGGGGATTCACACACTAGGGTTTGTACGAAAAGTGCCTGCGCGACGATCATGCTGCGTTGAAAACAGGCTCGGAATGCTCATTTGCAACCAGCAAAGTCGGGCGCGACCCCGGCCGTTCCTCGCCTGTTTTCGCCTTGCCTGATCACCGCTCGGCGACTTTTCGTACAAACCCTAGTCGAGCATGCTCACAACGAATCGACAGGCACCGATGGCGGGGCGATGAGCGGTAGGGCGCTCAGCCCGAATGGGCGATCTGGCCCTCGGCCAGATCCTCGCCGGCATCATCCTCGCCCGGCAGCGCCGTGATCACGCTGAAGTCGCTGACTTCCACCTTGCCGCCGCCATAGCCCAGCAAGTGGAAGGAAAACGCCTTGCGCTCGGTGGGGTTTTCGAAACTGAAGTCCATCTCCAGCGGCTGGTCGGCGGTGACTTTAACCTCGGCAGGCAGGCCCAGGGGTACGTCCTGCTCCAGTTGCTTGGCCTTGAGCTGGATATAAGCCGCGTGTCGCGGGTCCAGCGAGCGCACCTTGATGCGTACACGCGTATGCGAGCCCCCGGGCATTTCCAGGTACTGGGCGCCAATCAGGTTGTCGGCCCAGTCATCATGAATGCGCTTGCGCAACTTGATCGGCGCAGGGCCACCGAACTGGTAGCGCAGGTTGAGCGGCGTTTGCAGCAGCGACTGGTCGAGCACCCCGGCCAGGGTGCCGATCTGCTGCCCGAGCATGCTGTCGCCGCTGCCAAGGTAGCGGGCCTGCTCGGCAATGAAGCCTTCGCTGGCGTAACGGCGGCAGCGCTGCTGGAAGTCGCACTCGGTAAACACCCCCTGGCCGTTGTGGTAACGCAGCATGCCGTTGGTGTAGGCGATCATTTCGCGGCCGGTATCGTAGTCGCGGTACAGCGAGCGACCGCCCAGCGCAACGGGAATCGGCAGCGCGAAGTAGTCGAGCAGCGAGGTGGCCAGGTCGATGTGGCCGTAGGTACCGCGCTTGATGTGCGGCAACTGGGCCTGTTCCGGGGCCAGGGTCAGGTTGAAGCCCCACGACGACGCCAGGCGCACGCCGTCAATGCCATGGGATTCGTCCGAGGTCAGCACCACCAGTGTGTCCTTCAGCACGCCCTGGCGCTCGAGGTTGTCGAGGAAGGCCCCGACCGCGTCGTCCAGGTACGCCACCGCCGCCTGTTTCGGTGTGTCAAAACGTTCGAGGTATTCGGCCGGTGCCGAGTAGGGTTGGTGAGTGCCCACGGTGAGCAGGGTCAGCATCCACGGCTTGTCCTGCTTCTGCAGCTGGCTGACGTAGCCCAGGGCGCCCTCGAAGAAGGCGCGGTCATCCTTACCCCAGGGGAAGTCGAGGTAGTTCTTGTTGCGGAACCACTCCAGGCCATGCACCGAGTCATAACCGATGTGCGGCATGATGCGGTCCTTGGCCATGAAGCGCAGGCCCGCGCCCTGCAGGTAATGGGTGGTGAAGCCGGCCTGGCGCAGTTGCGCCGGCAGGCAGGCCTGGTTGCGTTCGTTCTGGGTCAGCAGTTCCACGCCCTTGGGCGTGCCGTTGGCCAGCTTGTCGTAGTCACCGCACAGCATCGCGTACAGGCCACGGATGGTCTGGTGGGTATGCAGCACGTAATCGGGCGTGTTCATGCCGCGTTCGGCCCACTTGCCGAGCCTGGGCATCAGGTCTTCGTCGAAGTGGCTGTGCAGCGCCTGGCGATTAGGCCGCAGGTACGCGCCTGGGATGCCTTCGAGGGTGATGACCAACAGGTTGCGGGCGCTGCCCGGGCCGGCAAGCAGCCGCTGCCCATGCAGGTCGGATTGGGTCAGGCCGGCGCTGGGCAGCGGGGTGAAGGGCTGCGTATGGCCCATCCAGCCTTCGACCTGGCGTTCCAGGTTGCCGACCCCGGCAGACATCAACTGGTGGGTCAGGTTGTATTGCCGCCACTGGTCGGCGTCGGACGGCAGCAACTGCTGGCTGCCCCAATGGGCGCTAAACAGCATTACCGGTATGGCCCAAGCCTTGCGCGGCAGCGGCTGGCCACGTTGCGACCGGCTGCGCCAGGCACAGGCCAGCCAGGCCAGCAGGCCGGCGCCCATGACCACGGGCAGCCAGGCATGGGCCAGCCCACCGCCAGTGGAGTTCTCCATGAACTGCGGGTCGACCAGGTACGCCAGGTCGGCGCTGGTGGGCAAGCGGCCCACGGCGCTGACCAGCTCGGCCGAGGCCACCCACAGGGCCGCCCAGGCCAGCAGTACAGGCAAGGCCAGCCACCATGGCCGGCGGTGCAAAAGCAACAGCAGCAGGCTGCCGAGGGCGAGGTCGGACAGATAACCGAGCGGGTTGGACCAACCCAGCATGGCGCGCGCACCCAGTGGGATCACCAACACCAGGCCTGCCAGTGCGGCAAGCCGGGTACGTGGGTGGTCGGACAGGTTCTTCACAAAAACTTCCCTTTTGCCATTAAATCGTCATGCATCTATGCATGATGATAACAGGCCATGGCAGGGAAGGCGGTCGGGTACAAAGCCGGTAACCAAAAGCCCGGCCCTCGAGGGGGGCCGGGCCAATAGCAAGTATCAGAAGTAGTAGGGGAATTTCAGGCTGAAGGAGAAGTCCGGCGCATCATCGGTCAGACCAATGGACAAGTTGGGCACGATGGTCAGGTTGTTGGTGGCAGCGAAGGTCAGGCCAATGTTGAAGTTGGCGGCGTTGTAGTCACTGTTGGAGATCGACTGCCAGTCGCCGCCATCCGGCTTGATCTTGCTCTTGCGGGCAAACTGGTCGGACACCGAGAACGACATACTCATTTTCTCGTTCAGGGCGAAGGCGATACCGCCGCCGATCTGCCACGAGTCACCCAGCTTGACGTCACCCGGCACCTTGCTATTGACCTGTGGGCTGATGTCGCTGAACGAGTCCTGCATGTTGTAGGTGTAGGACAGGCTGCCGAACAGCACGGCGGGGTCGAAGGTCTTGACCAGCGAGATGCCCGGCGTGATCGACCAGACGCCGTTGCCCGTCGGCAGGCTTTCCGGTACCGACAGGTTGCTGTTGCCGTCGACCTCGCGCAGCTTGATGCCATACGGGTCCTTGCCGGTCGGTGCCTTGATGCGCAAGGTGGCCACGGCGTCAGGCCAGGTTTCGTCCTCGTCGAGGAACTTGTAGGCCACCCCGACGTTGACGTCGCCGATCTCCGGGTCGCGCGTCACCGACGCATCGGAACTGGCCGCCCCGGCGCCGCCTGCGCCACCAGACGAATAGGTGGATTCGCGGTAGACCACGGGCACGTTGATGTCGAATTGCCAACGCTGCGCCAGGTTATAGCGTGCGGTCAGGTCCAGAGTCCAGTTATCAGCCTTGATCCTGTCCAGGTTGATGTTGCCGAGAAAAATGGAATCCAGCGCGAGGAAGCCGTTGAGGGTCAGCGCACGGGTGTCGTAGTGGGTATAGGTAACGCCGGTTTCCAGGCTGAACTTGCCGCCACCAAAGAAACCGCTGGCTTCGTCGTACAGGTTGGACACGCTCTGTGCTGGCTCCGCATCAGCAGCCAGTGCCTGGCCATACGAGCTGCCGGTGGTGCCCGGGGCGCCAGAGGCCACAGTCTGTGCGCCCTTGACCCCTTCGGCAGGGGATTTGACCAGGCGTTTAGGCTGCGGCGCGGCGGGCGTCTCCTCGACCTGCCGCACACGTTGCTCCAATACCATCAACGCTTGCTGCTGCGCTGCATACTGGCGCTTGAGCTCGATCAGCTCCTGTTTCAGGGCCTCCACTTGAGGGTCGGCGGCTGCGTATAGCGAGGTGGCGGGTGCCAGGGTGGTCAAACATACAAAAGCTCTGAGCGATAAAGATCGGTGCATGGAGTTGCCGTCCCTTCCGACTACTTTTGATGAGACTGAGCGTAGATCAGTATCCGAGAGTGCGAAGACCTTTGAGCTGGTCCAGATTGCCGTTGAGCGAAGCGGCTGTCGGCACGCTTTCACGCATGACCACGTTGAGCGAGGTGATGTTATTGATGTGGTTACCGTTGCCAAGCAATGTGGTGTTCTGCATCAGCCCGCCCTGAGCCAGGCGCTGTACGCTGCTGCCTTGGTTGTCACTGGCATTGATGTTGAGCTGTACGCCCACACCGGTGGATGACACGCTGAGCGCGCCGGCGCCGTTCGCTGCGGTCAAGGTCTGGCCGGCCGCCAGCACCTGGCCTTGTGGCTGGACTACAGGCGCTTCGTTGGCCTTGGTGACGTTGATGTCGACGTTGTTGTAGGCGCTGTTGTTATCGCCGGCCGCCCGGACAACCTGCGTCACACCCTCGGTGCTGCCAAGCCCCGCACCGCCGGTCACGGTGCCGGTGCCTGCGGTCGGGGCTGCGCCGCTGGCTGACGGCGAGCCAGTACCCTTTTCGTCGATCATGGATACGTAGAATTGCGGTTGGGGCGTGGACTGTTGCACGTGCAGGGTGCTAGTGGCACCGATCACGTCCCCCTTGGCATTCTGCCAGGTGCTGCTCATGACAATGCCGAAACTCACGATACGCCCGGGCATCACGTAGCGACCCCGCAAGTTAGCCAACTCTTGATCCTTCAGCTCGATCGGTTTGAAGGTCTCTGCTTGCGTAGGCAGGCTGGAAGCCAGGCAAACCATAGCCAGCCAAAAAGGGGTCTTCATGAAATGCTCCCCGGCGCCTCATGCGCCCTGTCATTGGAAGAGTCGTTAGAAGAAGTCGCTTTTGATAAAACCGAAGTCCAGCAGGTCTGTGTCCTTGACCGGGGTAAAGCCGTTTACACGGCCCTTGGCGGTCAGGGGCAACGGAGGGTCGAGCAACACGTTGCCTTTGTCGTAGCCTTGGCCGATCACCGCAAAGATGATGCCGTTCCAGCCTTTCAGGAAGTCTGCGAGCTTGTAGCGTTTGTGGCCCAATACCGGGTCACCGATATACACCCAGCCGTTGTCGACTTTCTGCATGACCACGAAGTGCTTGTAGCCACGGATATCCATCAGCACCACAACCGGGATGCGCACATTGTGCAAGGTGTCCGGAGCCACCCGGTAGCCGCGGGCACGCATGCCCAGGCTTTCCACATAGCGTTTCATGTCGAGCATCGAAAAACCCTGGGTGCGTACCAGGTCCTGATCGGCGTGGGCCAGCATGCCTTCGATGATCTGGTGTTCGTCGACATCCAGCCAGTAAGCCTGGCGCAGGATGGTCGCCAGTGCGGCGGCGCCGCAACTGAAGTCGGTTTTCTGCTGCACCAGGTCGGCGAACTTGCGTTCGCGCACGCTCTGGATCGGCTTGAATACCACGCCGCCACCCGGCAGTACGGACAGCGGCATTTGTGCAGCTTCGCTCACGCTGGCCAGGCACAGCAAAAACGCCAGGGCAATAATGCGCATGATCGGATGCCTTCCGGTTCTGTTGAAGAAAGGCCCCCCGAAGGGGGCCTTACGTGCAACGCTTAGAACGAGGTGTTGGAGATGGCCAGCGAGTTGCTCTGCTGGTTGCCTACACCGGCCGCCACGTTCACGCCCAGGTTGCCGCTGCCACCGTTCACCGAACCGCTAAGGGTTGCAGTGTTGGTAACAGGGTTGGCCCAGCCGGTCGGGGTCAGCACTTGGAAGGACACGGTGTTGCTCAAGTCGTAGGCGCTGCTTTCGCTGTAGCTCTTCGAAACGTCGTTCGAGGACTGCGACGATTGCTCGCCAGACTTTTCATACGCCGATTCCGAAGCGTTGGCGTAAGTCGACTCGTGAGCTTTCTCATACGACGAGTCGCGAGACTTGTCATACGAAGAATCACGGGTCCGGTCGTAGGACGATTCGCGACTGCGGTCGTATGCCGATTCACGCGAGGTGTCGAAGGACGAATCGAAGGCCTTTTCGAACGATGCGTCATACGCACTGTTGCTAGAGCGGTCCACATCAACATCGAGCGAGGCATTGAGCGAACCGTCGAAGCTGTCGGTGCGGGTGCGTTCGCGGCGGCCATCATCACTGGTGATGGTACGGGTAGCATCGGCTGCGGCCGCCAGCGTTGCGGTCAGGCTAGAGCTGCTGGACGAGCTGGCAGTGCCGCCAACCGAGCCGCTGGCGTTCCAGCTGTTGGAGCCGCTGGCACTGGCGCTGTTGCTGCCACTGGCACTGGAGCTATTGGAGCCGCTGGCGCTCGAGCTGTTCGAGCCGCTGGCGTTCGAGCTGCTGGAACCGCTGGAGGTCCAGCCGTTCGAGCCGCTGGAGCTTGCGCTTTGCGAGCCAGCCAGGTTGAAGCTTGACGACGAGCTGCGGTCATCGGTCGAGTCGAACGTGCCTTCGCGCGAGCTAGACCCGGTTCTGGTCGTGGTGAAGGTCAGCGTATCCACGCGGTAGGTGCGATCAGCGGCGTTGTTGACCACCAGGCCTGGGCCGTTCTGGTCAGCAGTGGCAGAGGCGGTGGAATTACCCAGGCCGGCGTTCGCATTGGCGATGGCCATGCTGTTTTTCTGCTGGTTCAGGTCGCCGCCAGCAATGTTGATACCGACGTTACCCGAGCTGCCTTCGCCCGACCCGCTCATGACCGCGGAGGACTGGGTGGACCAGTTGTCGACCCGGTTGCGGTTGCTGACCTGGCTGACTTCGGCATTGGCCTCGGCGTCACCGAAGACAAAGCTGTTGTCCAGCGTCGTATCTGCGGCCGCGTTGGCAATTGCCGATGCGTTGCCCTGCTGGTTGCCATTACCGGCCGCCACGTTGACGCCGACGTTGCCGCTGGCACCGGTAGCCGAGCTGCTCATCTCGGCTTCGTTGATGGTGCCTTGGTTGGTGATGGCATTGTCTACGCTGCGCTGGGTATCCAGGGCATTGGCAGTGGCCGAGATCGGGATCCGGGTCTGGTTGTTGTTACCGTTGTTGTTGTGACCGCCGCGGCGGTCGTTCTGGTCAGCTTGTACAGCAACAGCCATGACCGCAGCAATTGCGAACACAAGAGGCTTGATTGCCATCGAGGGTTTCATGGTGATTCTCCGTACTCTAGTTTGGTTAAGTGTCGTTCTTAACTGAAAGGGTCAGTCCGCGACCCGGATGCTCAAGGTGTTGGCCATGCGGTTTCCCACCCCGGCACTCTGGTTCAACTGGATCACCCCACGGCTACCGGTGAAGGCCTGGTCACTGGTAGTGACCTGGCGGTAGCCGGCCGGGATGTCAGTTGCGCCGGAGTTGTTGAGCAGCGTCACGTTCTGTTGCATGAGGACGCTGTCGTCGATGCTTTGCGGTTGTGCACCAATGCTGATGCTCATGGCGTTGGCTTGCTGGGTATTGGCGCCAGCGCTCTGGTTGACGCCCAGGGCGCCGCTACCGTTGCTGAAGGCGTTGCCCTGAATGGTCGCGCGGGCGTCCATTCTGGGGTCGGTGGGGGTATTGAGCCGTTGCCGGATCTGGGTGTTGGCGTTGGCTTCGGGGCCAACGGCGATAGCGCGGGCATTGGCCTGCTGTTGCTGGTCGCCGGCAGCCTGGTTGACGGTGAGGTTGCCTTGGTAGCGGCTGCCGGAGTTGTCGATATCGGCACTGTTTATGACGGGAACGGGGGACTGGGCAAGGGCCGGAACACTGCACAGGGCAGCCAGCATCAGCAGCGTGTGCTTCATCTCACTTGCCCCCGCCGGTCAGGATCTGCAGCGGCGCCAGGCCGCGTTGCACGCTCGAATTGACCATGTTGGAGATACCATTGCCCGCTCCACCGGTGCCACGGCCGCCCGACAGGTTGGGTAACTGGTTCTGGTTGACGAGGTTGCCGCCCAGATTGTTGGTCTGCTGGGTAATCATGTTGCTGATGCCAGCACCGCTGCTGATACTGGCGAAGTCGCCGTCACTGAGCTCGCTGGTCTGTTTCAGCACTTGGGCAGAAGGGTTGGCATTGACGGTGGTGGGGTTAGGGTCAGGCCTTAGCGGCGGAATCGTCGCGTTGCGCACCTGTACGTCGCGGGTGATGATGATAATCCCGTTGTCTGCTTGCGCCGTGAGGCTCAGCGTCCCCAGTACGCACCCCAGCAGCAAGACGTGATAAAGGCGTTTGTCTGTTTTCCTCACGACGGCAATTCCTTCTCTGTGCGCTGGCCCTGATCAGCGATGCGAAGGACAGAGCAGAAGCTGTGCCGCTTTTAAGAAGGGTTTTCAGATCAAGCGGTTAGGGCAGGGGGCTGACAAATGGCGGCGTCTTTTGTCTCAGCGCTGAAACAGTCAGGCGCATGCATTGCCGGCCAAGCCAGCACTGGCCTTGATTGGAAGGGTTTTTGCAGGGGTGTTTCATGCATTTGACACTGGGCCATAACCGGGGGAAACCCCCGCAATTCCGGGGGCTTTGCCCCACCGGGGTGTGTCAGTGGCTTAACACTCGGTAGGGCAGGATGGCGTATCGCTATCAATGAGCCTAGCCACTGTTTGCAGTGCCAGCAACTGGCGCTGTGGCCAATTTCCCTCAATTATTGTGTGCGCTTGGCCATGCTGCTTCAGCCAGCGCAGGCTGTCGTCGAAAAAGCGCTGGCGGTCTTCAAGTGCGGGTTGGCTGCGCTGGCCATCGGCAACCCAGTCCACGCCTTGCGGGCTTAGCAGCAGGTGCAGGTCGTAGCGCCGGGCCAGCAGTGCCTGCTCCAGCCATGCGGGGCTATCGTTGAACAGCGCGCGGCTCCAGAGCATGTTGCTGAGCAGGTGGGTGTCGAGAATCAGCAGGGGCGGTGCCTGCTCGCGGGCGTGGTCCTCCCACGTCAGTTGGCCGCGGGCGATGGTCGGGATGTCGGCGTAGCAAGTATCACGACATTCCTGGTCGATGAAATGACGCACGTACTCGCCCACCAACACGCCACCGAAATGCGCCTGGATTACCCCGCTGAGCCAGCTTTTGCCGCTGGATTCGGGGCCGCACAGGACCAGCACTTTCATCGCCTGCTGCCCGCTCATGCTTGCACCAACGCCGGGTCACGGCGCCATTCCAGCCAGCCGCGCACGGCAATCAGGGTCAGTACGATGAAGAAGCCCGCCGTGAAATACAGTTGTTGCTGCAAGTACTGGCCCACATAGATGATGTCGACCACCACCCACAGCGGCCAGCATTGCAGGCGCTTCTGCGCCATCCACAGTTGCGCGACCAGGCTGAAGCCGGTCAGGGTCGCGTCCAGCCAGGGCAGGGCGGCATCGGTCCAGTTGGCCATGGCCGCGCCGAGGGCGACGCTCAGCAGCCCCCCGGCCGCCAGGCCGGAGAACAGCGCCGGGCGTTGCAGGCGGGAAACCTGGCGGGCGTCTTCAGCGTGGCCGGGACGCTTCCATTGCCACCAGCCGTAAAGCTGCAGGACGGCATAGGCCAGTTGCAGCAACATGCCCGAGTACAGCTTTACCTCGTAGAACAGCCAGCCATAAATAAGCACCATGACCAGGCCGATCGGCCAGCACCAGGCATTCTGCTTGACCGTAAGCCAGACAGCGGTGACGCCGAGGACGGCGGCGATGAGTTCAAGGCCGGACATCGGCGATCCTTGGAGACTGCGGGGGAGGGCGCGATTGTAGCTGTTCAGTGGGGGAACGTGTAGCACGCTAGCGGCAGCATGCATATCTCTCCTGACCAGCACTGGCCCTTGTAGGAGCGGCCTTGCGTCGCGATGGGCTGCGCAGCAGCCCCAGGGTTTGCGCAGAGAGGCACAAATTGCAGGGGCTGCTGCGCAGCCCATCGCGACGCAAGGCCGCTCCTACAAGTATTGTGCCTGCCTTGAGGGTGATGCAGGCCAGGTGGAAGCCATGTTTTGGATCTACACCCGGAACTGGCGCAGCAGCTGTTCCAGCTCCTCGCTCAACCGCCCCAGCGCCACCCCGGCATCGCTGGACTGGCGCGCGGCATCGGCGGTCTGCTGGGACAGCCCGGCGGTGTCCAGCACATTGCGGTTGATTTCCTCGACCACATGCGACTGCTGCAAGGTGGCGCTGGCGATGGAGGCATTCAAGGCGGTCAGGTTGTTCAGCGCCTGGTTGATGGCGTCCAGGCTGGCGCCGGCCTCGCGTGCTTGCTCGACGGTCTGGCGCGATGCCTCGCTGCTGGTGTCGATCGCCCTCACAGCAGCGTCCGACTGGCTCTGCAGGTGCTCGATCATGGTGTGGATCTCGGCCGTGGACTGCGCTGTACGCTGGGCCAGCAGGCGTACCTCGTCGGCGACCACGGCAAACCCGCGGCCTTGTTCGCCGGCCCGGGCCGCCTCGATGGCTGCGTTCAGCGCCAGCAGGTTGGTCTGTTCGGCGATGGAGCGGATGACATCGAGCACGCCACCGATGCGCGTGCTATGCCCGGCCAGGTCGCGGATCACCTGCACGGCCTGGTCGATGGTCAACGACAACCGGTCAATCTGCACCAGGCTCCCGTGAATGGCCTGCTGGCCGTGCGTTACCTGCTGCTGTGCACTGCGCATTTCGCCGGCGGCCTGTTCGGCGGTCTTGGCCACGTCCTGTACGGCATAGGTCACTTCGTTGACGGCGGTGGCCACCTGGTCCATCTGCAGTGATTGCTGAGCACTGCGCTGTTGCGCGGCGCCGGCATTGTCGCCAACGTGCCCGGCCGACTGTGCCAGGGCATGCGCCGCCCCTTGCAGCTGGCCGACCACCCCTTGCAGCTTGCCATTGAAGCGGTTGAAGTGCTCGCCCAGGTGGGTGATTTCATCGCGACCATGAGTGTCCAGGCGCCGGGTCAGGTCACTTTCGCCACTGGCAATGTTGCCCATGGCCTGCACCGCCTCCTGCAACGGGCGAGCGATGCTGCGGGCAATCAGCATGACCACCAGCGCCATCAGCAAGGCAATGGCCAGGCCGACCAGCGAGGCGTCGCGCAGCTGGCGGGCGAATTCGGCCTGCACGTCATCGATGTACACCCCCGAACCGATGATCCAGCCCCATGGCTTGAACAACTGTATATAGGAGGTCTTGGCTACCGGCTCGCTGGCGCCGGGCTTGGGCCAGCGGTAATTGACCGGGCCAGCGTCCTGCTGACGGGCCAGGGCGACCATTTCGTTGAATACGGCAAAGCCGTCGGGGTCGCGCACGGCTGACAAGTCCTGGCCATCAAGCTTGGGGTTGGCCGGATGCATGATCATCTTCGGACCCAGGTCGTTGATCCAGAAGTAGTCGTCATGGTCGTAGCGCAGCGCCCGCACCACCTGCAGCGCCTGTTGCTGGGCAGCTTCGCGGCTCAGCGTGCCGGCCGCTTCCAGGCCTTGGTAATAGGCCAGTACCCCGGCTGCGGTCTGCACCACGTGGCGGGTCTTTTCCGCCTTGGCCTGGTACAGGTCACCGTGGATCTGGCGCAGCATCAGCAGCCCCAGCACCACCAGCATGGCCACTGCCACCACAAGGATCAGCCACAGTCGGCGGCTGATCGACATCGATCTCAGCGTCTTCATCCAGGAGCTCCCGCATTGTTCTTTTTATTCAGATGCATCCAAGCATGCTTTGCACGCACGCCCCACACGACTAATGGCTAAGTGCTATGTTTGTAACAGTCTGCAGCAAGCCGTGTAAGGCGATTGCAAAGGCGCTCTGCTAGGATTTCGGCCGCGCAAGATGAAACCTTTAGCCGACGTGAACTTTTCCACTGGCGCTGGTCCCAACAGTCGCTGTAAAACTGCCGGGCCGCGTGCGGCAATCATAAGCAAATCAAGAACAAGGGGCCTGCCACGAGCAGCGCTCCATCGGGGGAATGATGGATTTTTGGACTGCCTTCCAGGCAATCATCTTGGGCGTGGTGGAAGGGCTGACGGAGTTTTTGCCGATCTCCAGTACCGGCCACCAGATAATCGTCGCCGACCTGATAGGTTTTGGTGGTGAACGGGCCATGGCTTTCAACATCATCATTCAGCTGGCGGCAATCCTGGCGGTAGTGTGGGAGTTTCGCAGCAAGATTCTCGAGGTGGTGTTCGGCCTGGCCAGCCAGCCCAAGGCACGGCGTTTCACCGGCAACCTGCTGTTGGCGTTCATGCCGGCGGTGGTGCTGGGTGTGCTGTTTGCCGACCTGATTCACGAATACCTGTTCAACCCGATCACCGTGGCGGCTGCCCTGGTGGTGGGCGGTGTGATCATGCTCTGGGCCGAGCGCCGCGATCACCCTGTGCAGGTGGACCATGTGGATGACATGCGCTGGAGCCACGCGCTGAAGATCGGTTTCGTTCAGTGCCTGGCGATGATCCCGGGGACTTCGCGTTCCGGCTCGACCATCATCGGCGGCCTGCTGTTTGGCCTGTCGCGCAAGGCCGCAACCGAGTTTTCGTTCTTCCTGGCGATGCCGACGATGGTCGGCGCAGCGGTGTACTCAGGCTACAAGTACCGCGACCTGTTCCAGCCCAGCGACCTGCCGGTGTTTGCGCTTGGCTTCGTGACCTCGTTCATCTTTGCCATGATCGCTGTGCGGGCGCTGCTCAAGTTCATTGCCAACCACAGCTACGCGGCGTTTGCCTGGTATCGCATCGTGTTCGGCCTGCTGATTCTGGCGACTTGGCAGTTTGGCTGGGTTGACTGGTCGACCGCCCATGGCTGAGGCGCTGCGCGGGCAACGGGTGGAAGGCGTGCGCAATGTGCGGCTGAAGGCGCTGCTGTTGGCTGTGCTGTGCCTGCTGCCGGTTATGGGGGCTGCGCGCATGGCCTGGAACGACCAGGCCTGGTGGCCGTTGGCGCTGTACCCGGCGATGAGCCTGATCAGCCTGTTGCTGTATTGGCAGGATAAACAGCAGGCGCGCACGCAGGCCTGGCGCACGCCCGAAAAAGTGCTGCATGCCAGTGAGCTGCTGGGTGGCTGGCCGGGGGCGCTGCTGGCGCAGCAGCTGTTCCGGCACAAGACCCGCAAGGTTTCGTACCAGTTGGTGTTCTGGGGGATTGTGCTGGTGCACCAGGTGTTCTGGGCGGATTGGCTTTTTTTTGATGGGCTTTATCTGCCTGTAGGTTGATCGGTTGCTGTGCCGGCCCTGTGGGAGCGGGCTTGTCCCGCGAACACCGGCATAGCCGGTGCCCAAGCAACGCGTCGTTTGCTTCGCGGGACAAGCCCGCTCCCACAGGCCGGCACAGGCTGGCTCAAACCAACAACCCCACCTGCATCCGCTTCGGCAAGCGCCGCACCACCAACTGGTGCGAGCGTTGCAACAAGTCACACAACTCATCCCGCCCCATGGGGTAGGGCAGCGCCATACTGATCCACCGCGCCCTTGCCAGATAAGGCGCCGGCCGTACCCCGGGGCGGTCGCAATAACCCAGAAACAAATCGTCGGCCACTTTAAACGACAACCCCGCACCCGCCAGGTCAAGCACCGCGAACATCTTGTTGCCTGCCACCGAGAACACCCGGATGCCACCCCACTTGTAGTCTTCCCGCGCCCCCGGCAGGCTCAGGCAAAACGCCGCCACTTCGGCTTCGCTCATCTTCCTTTCAGACATATCGCTCTCCACACGCCTCGAACGACGCCGCCAGGTGATCGATCCACACCCGCACTGCCGGCAGCAAGCCGCGCCGGTGCGGATACACCGCCTGCAGGTAGCCACCCGGCAGTGACCAGTCTGGCAGCAGGCGCACCAATTCGCCGCGTTCCAGTTCTTCTTCACAGAACATGCTGGGCAAGGCGGTAAAGCCCAGGCCGGCCCGTACAGCAGCATTACGTACTACGAAATCATCGATGGCCAGGCGTGGTTCCAAGGCTATTTCCTGCTGCTTGCCGTTGGGGCCGAGCAGGCGGAAGTGGACCAGCCGGTCTGCCTCGGCGGCGCCCAGCACAGGCAACGACGCCAACTCGGCCGGTTCGCGAATGTGGTCGGCAAAGCCCGGGGCAGCCACCAACTGCATTTGGGCCTGGCGCAGGCGGCGGGTGACCAGGGCCGGGTCTTCATCCCCCAGGTCGCGCACACGCAACGCTACGTCGATCCCTTCGGAAATCAAGTCGACACGGCGGTTGAGCAGTACCATGTCCAGTTGCACCAGCGGGTACTGCTCAAGAAAGCGGCTGATCACATCCGGCAAGAAGGCATGGGCCAACGCCACCGGGCACGACACCCGCAAGCGCCCGCGCGGTTCGCTGCTCATGCTGGCCACGGTTTCATCGGCGGCTTCAGCCTCCAACAACATGGCCTGGCAATGATGCAGGTAGCGCTCGCCCACGGCGGTGAGCTTGAGCTGCCGTGTGGTGCGTTGCAGCAGGCGGGTGCCCAGGCGCTCTTCGAGCTCGGCGATACGCCGCGACAGGCGTGACTTGGGGATGCCCAACTGGCGCCCGGCGGCAGCGAAACCGCCGGCTTCGACCACGCGGGCAAAATAGAAAAGGTCGTTGAGGTCTTGCATGGGAATGTCTCACTGTTCCACTCGTGGGACAAACTAACGCATTTTTACCGGCTTATCAGTCATTAATCATCCCGGTAGGATTCTCCCCATCGTGACCGCCCACAGATGCGGTCTTCAATCACAGGAGAGTCCCATGAAACTGTTGCACATCGATTCGAGCATCCTGGGCGACAATTCCGCCTCCCGCCAATTGAGCCGCGAAGTGGTTGAAGCCTGGAAAGCCGCAGAGCCAACCGTAGAGGTGGTGTACCGCGACCTGGCCGCCGACGCCATCGCCCACTTCTCTGCCGCTACCTTGGTAGCTGCAGGCACGCCGGAAGACATGCGTGACGCCGCCCAGGCCTTCGAGGCCAAGTTGAGCGCCGAAACCCTGGAAGAATTCCTGGCTGCCGATGCTGTGGTGATTGGCGCGCCGATGTACAACTTCACCGTGCCGACCCAGCTCAAGGCCTGGATCGACCGCGTGGCCGTGGCCGGCAAGACGTTCCGCTACACCGAAGCGGGCCCGGAAGGCCTGTGCGGCAACAAGAAGGTGGTGCTGGTTTCGACTGCCGGCGGCCTGCACGCTGGCCAACCGACTGGCGCCGGGCATGAAGACTTCCTGAAAGTGTTCCTTGGTTTCATCGGTGTAACCGACCTGGAAATCGTCCGCGCCCATGGCCTGGCCTATGGCCCAGAGCAGCGCACCCAGGCGATTGATGCTGCCCAGGCGCAGATTGCCAACGCGCTGTTTGTTGCTGCCTGATCCCCAGCGATAAGCCTGAAACGGCCTCATCGCCGGCAAGCCAACTCCCACATCGACCGCATCGACTTCAAGTCATGTGCAGTAACTATGGGAGCTGGCTTGCCGGCGATGAGGCCGTTTCAGGCTACCGGGATTGTTGCATCAGCCGTACGTTGATGGCACCGCAACGGTGTTACGCAGGCCTGCAGGCGTGCTTCAGAATGTTGGCGGCGTGATCACCCAGATCACCACGGCATCAACCTCGCCCGGGTTGCCATAACGGTGCGGCTCCTGGCTCGAGAAGCTGAAACTGTCGCCTTCGCCCAACTGGAAGTGCCGCTCGCCCACCCACAGCTCAAAGACGCCGCTGAGGATGTAACCGGCCTCTTCACCGTCATGGCTATAGCTTTGCTGGCTATAGGTGCCCGGGGGAAAGCGTGAGTGCAGGATCTCGAGCTGTCGATTGGGCTGTGGGGTCAGCAACTGATCGACAATGCCGTCTTCGTAATGCACGCTCAGGCGGCTGTTGCGCCGCACCACGTAGCCCTGGTCCTCGGGTGCCGTGGTGGCTTCGCTGGCGAAGAACCACTGGATGGTCACGCCCAGGCTGCGGGCAATGTTGAAGAGCGCCGGAATCGACGGGTAGGAGAGGTTGCGCTCCAGCTGGCTGATGTAGCCAGCGGTCAGTTCACTGTGTGCGGCCAGCTCCGCCAGGGTCATGCCGCGGCGCTTGCGCAGGCCGCGGATGCGGGTGCCGAGAAACTGCGGCGCGGCGGCCCCGGTTTCAGGGGCGGGGGACAGGGGGAGTTGGCTCATGCACGTCGGTCCATCGTAAAAGGCGCAGTATGTACAGCCTCAAAGCGCCCAGGCAACCGTCAGGCCATCGTGAATCGCTTCTTCGGCGGTACGCGGTGCCAAGCAGTCGCCAATCCGCCGTACCTCTACCAGGCCTGCCAGTTCGCTGGCCAGGCGGTCTTCCGGCTGATGGCCCAGGCACAGCACCAAGGTGTCGATGCCTTCGAAGATCATCGGTTCGCCGCTGGCGGTGTGCTGCAGGTACACCGTGTTGTCGTCGCTGCCATACAGGCGGGCATAGGGGGTGATGGGTATGCCCAGGCGATGCAGTTCACCGGCCAGTTGGTCGCGCACATACAGCGGCAGGCTTTCGCCGCAATGCGTACCGTTGACCGCCAACTGCACCTGATGGCCCTCGCGAACCAGCCTTTCGGCGATACCGGGGCCGATCCAGTCACAGCGCCAGTCGACCACCAGCACCGAGCGGCCCAGCTTCACTTCATTGCGTAGCACTTGCCAGGCATCTACTACCTGCAGCTCGCCGGTGCGCTCGAATGCCGGCCAGTAGGGTGTGGCGCCCGTCGCGGCAATGACCAGGTCGGGGCGTTCGCGTTCGACCAGGGCGCGGTCGACGCGGGTGTTGCGCACGACTTCCACACCGGCCAGGGCCATTTCCCGCTGCAGGTTGGTGCTAGCCCCGCCGAACTCGCTGCGCCGTGGCAGCAACTGCGCCAGCAACACCTGCCCACCCAGTTGCGGGCCGGCCTCGTACAGCGTCACCTGGTGCCCGCGTGCGGCAGCCACGGCGGCAGCCTTCATGCCGGCCGGGCCGCCGCCGGCGACCAGGATGCGCTTGGGCGATTCAGTGCGCTTTAGCTGCCCGTACTGCAGTTCACGTCCGGTTTCCGGGCGCTGGATGCAGGAGATGGCCAGGCCACGATGGAAATGACCGATACATGCCTGGTTGCAGGCGATGCAGGCCCGTATGTCCTCGACCTGGCCCCGCTCGGTCTTGTTCGGCATTGACGGGTCGCAGATCAGCGCCCGGGTCATGCCGCATACATCGGCCTGGCCGCGCGCCAGGATCAGTTCGGCTTCCTGGGGCTGGTTGATGCGCCCGGTAACGAATAGCGGGATATCCAGTTGCTGCTTGAAGGTACCCGCCTCGCGGGCCAGGTAGGCGGGCTCGATGGCCATGGGCGGGACGATATGCACGGCGCCGCCGAGCGAAGCCGAGGTGCCGGCGACGATGTGCAGGTAGTCGAGCTGGCCCTGCAAGGCAACGGCGGCAGCCAGCGACTCGTCTTCGCTCAGGCCCTGGCTATCGCGCTCGTCGGCGCTGATGCGCAGGCCGATGATGAACTGCTCGTCGGTGGCGGCGCGCACAGCGGCCAGCACTTCGCGCAAGAACCGCAGGCGTTGTTCGAGGCCGCCGTTGTAGCCATCTGTGCGCAGGTTGACCCGTGGGTTGAGGAACTGCGCCGGCAGGTAGCCATGGCTGGCGACCACTTCAACGCCGTCCAGCCCGGCCTGGTGCAGGCGGCGGGCCGCACCGGCATAGCCCTGGACGATCTCGTCAATCATGGCCTGGTCGAGGGCGCGTGGCATGACCCGGAAGCGCTCGTTGGGTACCGCAGAGGCCGAGTAAGCCACTGCTAGCAGGCCGTCAGCCGATTCCATGATCTCCCGCCCGGGGTGAAACAATTGCGACAGCACCACGGTGCCGTGTTCATGGCAGGCCTCGGCAAGCTGGCGATAGCCTTCGATGCAGGCATCATCGGTGGCCATCAGCACATGCGAGGTGTAGCGGGCGCTGTCGTGTACCCCGGCAACCTGCAGCACGATCAGGCCAACGCCACCCGCTGCGCGATCGCGCTGGTAGGCGATCAACTTGTCGTTGACCAGGTTGTCGGTGGGCAGGCAGGTGTCGTGGCCGGTGGACATGATGCGGTTCTTCAAGCGCTTGCCGCGGATCTGCAAGTGTTCAAACAGGTGGGGGAAGGCGTTCTGCATACAGGCGGCTCCGGTGCGCTGTTGTTCTTGTTTTGTTTATGAAAGTGTAGCTTCAGTAAAAAATCAACTTGTTTTTTTACTGTTGCCCGACTAGGTTTTCTTCACCCTCACCGCGAGGGCGTGACCTCACAACAACAAGAAAACGGGCCTACCCGGCACCGTCAGGAGGAAACCCGCATGCAATTATTTCCACGTGTGACCGGCCTTTTTGCAGCCTTGCTGGCCCTTGGCCTGGGCAATGCGCAAGCTGCGCCACAGATGGTCGTGGTCGGTTACGGCGGCGCCGGCCAGAAGGCCCAGGACGAGGCGATCTTCAAACCCTTCAGTGCCCAGGACGGCAGCAAGCTGATCCAGAGCGAGTACAACGGAGAAATGGCGCGGATCCAGGTCATGGCCGATACCGGCAATGTCGACTGGGACGTCGTGCAGATCGAAGGCCCCGACCTGATGCGTGGCTGTGACGAAGGTATCTACGAGCATTTGGATTGGCAGCGCCTGGGCCATGTAGGCGAACTGGTGCCTGATGCCGCACAGGATTGTGGGTCGGCGGCGCTGGTGTGGAGCGTGGCCATTGCCTATGACCGCAACAAGCTGGCCCAGGCGCCGGCTTCGTGGGCCGACTTCTGGGACGTCAGCAAATACCCGGGCAAGCGTGGCCTGCGCAAGCGTGCGGTGTACAACCTGGAGTTCGCCCTGCTGGCTGACGGGGTCAAGGTCGAGGACGTTTACCAGGTGCTGTCGACGCCGGCCGGCGTCGAGCGGGCCTTTGCCAAACTCACGGAACTCAAGCCCTACATCCAGTGGTGGGATGCCGGCGCGCAGCCCGCACAATGGCTGACCGCTGGCGACGTGGTGATGACTTCGACCTACAGCGGGCGGATCGCCGTGGCTGCGCAGCAGGGTAGCCCGTTGGCAGTGGTTTGGCCGGGTAGCCTGTATGGCATGGACTACTGGGCCATCATCAAGGGCTCGAAGCATGTCGACCAGGCCAAGCGGCTGATCGCCTATGCCAACCAGCCGGACACCCAGGTGCGTTATGTGCAGCAGATTCCCTATGGGCCAACCAACACCCAGGCAGCGGCAAAGCTTGACCCTGCGCTGGCCAGTTGGGTGCCCACATCGCCGCAAAACCTGCGGGGGGCACTGGCGATGAATGTAGAGTTCTGGGTCGACCATGGTGAAGAACTGGAGCAACGCTTCAATGCCTGGGCTACCAAGTAGCCATCAGCACAGGGACATCGACAATGACTGCAAGCGAACAATGCCTGCGCCAGGAACTGGCAGCCTGCTACCGGCTGATTGCCCATTTCCGCATGAGTGACCTGATCTTCACCCATATCTCCCTGCGCCTGCCGGGGCCGGAGCATCACTTCCTGATCAACCCGTATGGCCTGCTGTTCGACGAGATCACCGCCTCGAGCCTGGTGAAGATCGACCTGCAGGGGAGGCCGGTCGAACCCACGCCGCACCCGGTCAACCCGGCCGGGTTCGTCATTCACAGCGCAATCCACGCCGCCCGTGAAGATGCCCAGTGTGTGCTGCACACGCATACCCGCGCGGGTTGTGCGGTGGCGGCGCTGGAGTGTGGGTTGTTGCCAGCCAACCAGATGTCCATGGAGTTTTACGGCAAGGTGGCTTACCACACCTACGAAGGCATCGCGCTGGACATGGATGAACGGCAGCGACTGGTGGCCGACCTGGGAGACAAGCCGGTGATGATCCTGCGTAACCATGGCCTGCTGACCACCGGGCGCAGTGTTGCCGAAGCGTTCCTGCGCATGTTTTACCTGGAGAAGGCGTGCGAGATTCAGCTGGCGGCGCAGAGTGCCGGGCAGTTGGTACTCCCCGCTGTTGAGGTATGCGCGCATACCGAGCAGCAGTTCAACGCGCCGGGGAGGGGGTTGAAGCAGGGTGAGCTGGCCGATCCGGATGCGTTGCCGTTGGCGTGGGCGGCGTTGTTGCGGCTGTTGGGGCGGGTGGCGCCTGGTTACAGGGACTGACCCGTTCCACCATGCTAGCGCGGTCCCTTGTAGGAGCGGCCTTGTGTCGCGAAAGGGCCGCGCAGCGGCCCCGGCTCTTTATGCGGCGAAGCTGAGATCCTGGGGCCGCTGCGCGACCCTTTCGCGACACAAGGCCGCTCCTACATGCAACCCTTGGCCACAACTGTGCTGGTCCCCACGAAAGGAATAGCCTTATGCTGTAACGAAATATGTCTATAAAAGCCTGCAGAAGGAAGTCGCAATGCCGCTCAAGGACCTGCTCATCGCCCTGGTGGTGATTGTCGCCTGGGGAGTCAACTTCGTGGTCATCAAGGTTGGCCTCGACGGTTTGCCGCCGATGTTGCTGGGGGCATTGCGCTTCTTGCTGGTGGCGTTCCCGGCGATTTTGCTGGTCAAACGGCCGAAACTGCCGTGGCGCTGGCTGATCGCCTATGGCGCGACTATCTCGCTGGGTCAGTTCGCCTTCCTGTTCCAGGCCATGTACAGCGGCATGCCGCCCGGGCTGGCCTCGCTGATTCTGCAATCACAAGCATTTTTCACCCTCGGTTTTGCTGCATTGTTCCTGGGTGAGCGGTTGCGCCTGGCCAGCGTACTGGGGTTGCTGGTTGCGGCCAGTGGCCTGGCCCTGATCGGCAGCGAAGACGGCGGCCATGTGCCGATGCTGGCGCTGGTGTTGACGTTGTGTGGCGGCGCCATGTGGGGAATGGGCAACATCATTACCCGGCGCTTTGGCTCAGTTGACCTGGTGGCGCTGGTGATCTGGGGCGGGCTGATCCCGCCGCTGCCGTTCCTGGCGTTGTCCTGGTGGCTGGAAGGGCCGGAGCGGATAGGCCATGCCCTGGCCAATATCAGTTGGAGCTCGGTGCTGGCGCTGGCCTACTTGGCTTTTGTTGCCACCATGCTGGGCTACAGCCTGTGGAGCAAGCTGCTGTCACGCCACCCGGCAGGCAAAGTGGCACCGTTTTCGTTACTGGTGCCCGTGATCGGCTTGAGCTCGTCGGCACTGCTGCTGGGCGAACGGCTGACTGCAACCCAGGGCTGGGGCGCCTTGCTGGTGATGGCCGGTTTGTTGGTGAACGTGTTTGGCGCACGTATCGGCCAGCGTTTGCGGGCAGCCAGCGCCTGAGTAAACGCGCATTCAGACGCTGACGCAGTTCCATGTAGGAGCGGCTTTAGCCGCGAACACCGGCGAAGCAGGTGCCATCCACCGCGTTGGATTCTTCGCGGGTGAACCCGCTCCCACAGTGGAGAGGCATATCCGCCGGAATTAGGCGCTCTGTTAGAATCCGCCTCTTTTGTCACCAGGCCAACGGAGCACCCATGATCATTTCCACCACCAGCCAGCTCGAAGGCCGCCCGATTGCCGAATACCTGGGCGTAGTCAGCTCCGAATCGGTGCAGGGCATCAACTTCGTGCGCGATTTCTTCACACGTGTTCGCGATGTCTTCGGTGGCCGTTCGCAAACCCTGGAAAGCGCGCTGCGCGAGGCCCGCGAGCAAGCCACCGAAGAGCTCAAGGCGCGGGCACGCCAGTTGCAAGCCGATGCAGTAGTGGGCGTGGATTTTGAGATCAGCATGCCGTCCGTTCAGGGCGGCATGGTCGTGGTATTTGCCACTGGCACAGCTGTGCGCCTGAAGTAGGGCACTTTGCCACTGGTCGGCTATCTGGTTCTTGTCCGGGTGGTCTGCAAATGACCGGCTAGTCTCAGTCTCAGGAGGCGCGTTTGTTGGGCAACTCTTCTGGTTGCCGGCGCGACCGCCACTGGAGGGACACAGGGCATGAGCGAATCCTTTTTCGAAGACCTGAACGATGCGTTCCCGATCAACAGCCAGGTGCGTTGCGGCCAGGCGGCATTCCGCCTTGGGTTCGCCCACATGACGCTGGATGATTCTGAACAGCTCCAGCCTGCACACCTGCAGCGCAGCAAAAAGGGCCGCTTCATGCCGCGGGTACCGCTGAAGAAGTGATCCCGCCCCAACATCACCCCGCCCAATGGCGGGGTTTTTATTGCCATTCGTTGATCCGCCTCATGGTAATGCCGGGTAGCACTCGCCGAATGGGCGAGGCTGTGGTTTTCTGGCGCGGCATTCCTGCAACGGAGGATTGAATGCTCATGCGAGTCAGGGAAGAGACCTATTGGCAATGGGCTGACGCCCATTTGCACAGCCGCAGCCACGACGAAGCCCTCAGCGACGGCACCACACTGGATGTACAGGTGCGCTTGTCGCGGCTGGGTGCAACGCAGTTGTTCCTGGGGCTGTATGGCGGGGATGGGCGGGCATTGCTGGAGGAGTATTACCCCGCACGACCAGGCGAGACCATGACCCGTGCGCTGGTGTGGGGCGTCGACCGCGCCCGGGCCATGGCGACGGGCGCCTTGCCCTTGCCGGAAAGCCGCTTGCGGCGGCGCCAGGCATGAAAAAGCCCGGCCTATACAGGCCGGGCTCTGGTAAGGGTGCGAACCCTCAGTTCAGCGGCTCGATCACCTTGACTGCCTGCTGCTCACGGGCAGCGGGCCATTCTTGTTGCAGGGTCTGCAGCACGCGGCCAACGAACTCGGTGTCGGCGGCGGCTTTCTTGCCGACGTAGCCCTGGCCACGGCGGTAGACCTTGAAGCGGGCACGCATGCTGGGCAGGTGCTCTTCAAATTCATCTTCGATGGTATTCGGTGGCAGGCGGTCCAGGCGCACTTCACCGGTTTGGCTAACCCACAGCAAATGGTCGTCAAGGCTGTCCTTGCGTACGGCGAACAGCTGGGCCAATTGGTCGATAGTCGGATTGTTGTTCAAGTTCATCATAAAGCCCCCATTACCCATTCGTAGGTGATTTTCGTAGTTGGCGCTACCACGGTGTAGCGCACTACCAAGGCTGCTACAGCAGCATCGCAACAGGGGCTTTCTCACGCTGCCTTTTGGACAGTTCCCTCTCCACGGACGGCCTGCGTTACCGCGCAGGCCGTCTGGAACACCCTTGCCACCGCTCCCGATCAGGGAGACGGCTTCATCATGCACAAGGGCGATGAACGGCGTCAACCATTTTGTAGTGAATATTTTTTGGCACTACAAAGTGTTGTTTTGTTCGACAATCAGCCTGCGCACTACAAGCCCGAGAGGATGTCGAAGGCCGCACGTACGCGTGCTTCGTTGGGGTAGTTTCGATTGGCCAGCAGTACCACGGCCAGTTGTTCATTGGGCACAAAGGCGGCATAGGCGCCGAAGCCGTTGGTTGAGCCGGTCTTGTTGTACCAGGCCGCCGCCAGCGCTGGCAGGGCAGGTTGCAGGCGTGTGGTTGCCTGCGGCTCACGGGTCAGCCGTGGGCTGTTGCCATCGACCAGCGTGCTCAGCGTGACCGGGTAGGGGTAGCGCTCCCAGCCCAGGCCTTGAGCCATGGCGCCGACCTGGAAGTAGCCTTGCCGGGTAATGGCCGTGGCTTTTACCAGCGCCGCTGGCAGGCCCTGCGGCTGCATGTGCAGGCGCACGTAGCGCAGCAGGTCGCTGGCGCTGGTCTTGATGCCGTAGGCCTCGTCGGCGTAAGGGCCGGGGCCTACGCGCACTGGCTTGTCGGCGGCGTCGTAGCCCTGGGCATAAAGCCCTTGGGCGCTGGCTGGAACCTGCAGGTAAGTGTTTTCCAGGCCCATTTGCGCCAGCAGCCCGTCGGTCATCAGCGTGGCAAACGGTTGGTGCTGCGCGCGGGCTGCCAAGTCACCGAACAGGCCCAGGCTGGGGTTCGAGTAGCAACGCTGGGTGCCGGGTTTGGCGCGAGGTTGCCAGTGGCGGAAAAAATCGACCACCTGTTGCGGTGTCTGCACCGCATCCGGGAACTGCAACGGCAGGCAGTCGGCGCTGTAGGCGCCCAGTTCCAGAACGGTCGCATCGCCGATCGGAGTCCCGGCCAGTGCCGGGTGATAGCGCTTGGCCGGGGCTTCAAGGTCCAGCTTGCCTTCTGCACTGGCCAGCGCGGCCAAGGTGGCGGTGTAGGTCTTGCTCAGCGAACCGATCTCGAACAGCGTGTCACGGCTTACCGGCACCTGGTCGGCCTTGCTGGCCACGCCATAACTGAAGTAGTGCGCGTGATCGCGGGCATAGATGGCCACGGCCATGCCGGTGATGCCTTGTTCCTGCATTAACGGGCGGATGATCTGGTCGACCTTGGCCTGCAACTGGTCATCGGCCTGCGCGCTGGCATGGCCCAAGGTGAGGGTGATGGCGGCTGCAACTGCGGCCAGGCGAAAGAGGGGCATGGGCGAGTCCTTGTATGAATCGTGTCCGTTGGGCGATACCGCCGGGGCTTCCGGCGTTAGCGGCGTAAAGCCGAAAACCTTATCGTCTGCCTTTGCACAATGACAAGACGGAAACTCTGATGAAGTATTTGCGCATGTTATTCGACAACTTCACCCTGGCCTTGCTCGGGGTGGTCTTTATCGCCACCGTGCTGCCTTGCTCGGGCGACGGCGCGGTGTATTTCGGCTGGCTGACCAACCTGGCCATCGGCCTGCTGTTCTTCCTGCACGGCGCCAAGCTGTCGCGCGAAGCGATCATCGCCGGTGCCGGGCACTGGCGCCTGCACCTGCTGGTGTTCTCTTGCACCTTTGTGCTGTTCCCGCTGCTGGGCCTGGCGTTCAAGCCGTTGTTCGTGCCGCTGGTGGGCAATGAGCTGTACCTAGGGGTGCTCTATCTGTGCGCCTTGCCGGCTACCGTGCAATCGGCCATTGCCTTTACCTCGCTGGCCCGCGGTAACGTCCCGGCAGCTATCTGCAGTGCGGCGGCCTCCAGCCTGCTGGGGATCTTCCTCACCCCGTTGCTGGTGATGATGTTGCTGGGTGCCAGTGGCGACACCGGCTCTGGTCTGGATGCGGTACTGAAGATCACCCTGCAATTGCTGGTGCCGTTCGTGGCCG
The DNA here is from genome assembly GCF_044749445.1 of Pseudomonas sp. NPDC089408. NCBI lineage: Bacteria > Pseudomonadati > Pseudomonadota > Gammaproteobacteria > Pseudomonadales > Pseudomonadaceae > Pseudomonas > Pseudomonas sp. NPDC089408. The sequence goes on along the minus strand of NZ_JBIVHY010000005.1, from coordinate 182,900 downwards.
GGCAGATTGCGCGGCGCTGGATTGGCGCCTGGGTCAAGCGCAACGCCCGCTGGCTCAAGGTGGTGGACCAAGGCTCGATCCTGCTGGTGGTGTATACCGCTTTCAGCGAGGCGGTGGTGACCGGGCTGTGGCACACGGTGTCGCCACAGCACCTGGCCGGGCTGTTCGTGGTGTGCGGCGTCCTGCTGGCGGTGGTGCTGTTTGGCACTCGTTGGCTGAGCAAGGCGCTGGGCTTCGACCTTGAGGACCGCATCACCATCCTGTTTGCCGGCTCCAAGAAAAGCCTGGCGACGGGGGTGCCGATGGCCCAGGTGTTGTTCGTGGGCAGTGGCATTGGCGCAGTGATCCTGCCGCTGATGCTGTTCCATCAGATTCAGCTGATGGTTTGTGCGGTGCTGGCGCAGCGTTATGCCAGCCGCGAGCAGGTGACAGAAGAGGCTTCGGCGGCGTCCTGATAACGCCAGTGGCCACTGGCGCGGTCCCTGTGTAGGAGCGGCCTTGCGTCGCGATGGGCTGCGAAGCAGCCCCGGCATTTTTGCATCTGTGCGGAAACTCTGGGGCTGCTGTGCAGCCCATCGCGACACAAGGCCGCTCCTACACGGGATTGCGCAATGGCTGGGATTAGCGGGCCTGCCCAGAACCCCGCTCGCGCAACGCCTTGCCCACTTCGGCCTCGATCTTGTAGGCCGGTCCTTCCAGGTCGTCGTAGTTGCGCGTATAGCGCCGGGCGAATTCCTCTACGCCCAACTGCTGATACTGCTGCACATGCTTGAGCTCATGCGCCCACAAGGCCACGTTGTCCTCGGCATCACTGCTGCGCCGGAAGATGATCGTGTCGATCAGCGTCACGGCGTTCACGTCAGGGTTCTGCAGCAGTGCATTGGCTGCGCTCATCTGCTGTTCGTCACCCACCCGAAAGCGAGCCGCATCCAGCACGGCAAAGTCATACCAGGGTTCGAGCTGCGCGCGGATATGCAACGGGATCGGCTGCACACCGCTGGCCCTCGCTTCGTCACGGGCCTGGCGCAAGGCATAGGTGAGGCTGGAAGAGGCCATGACCTCGACATCCTTGAGGATCTGCCCGGCCTGGCCGGGGTCGATCGGGGCGCAAAAACAGCCCATCAGGCACACCTGGTATTGCCCGGGCGGGCAGGCTTGCTCGGCTAATGCCGGTACAGCCAACAGTAACCCCAGCAAGGCACTAATCCGCTTCATGCAGCGCCTGTTCGACAAACGCGCGGCTAGCACCCAGCACCTGTGCTTGCACGCTTTCGCTGGCGAGCATGCGCCCCACCAGCAATGCCCCTACGCACTGGCTGATCAGCACCCAGGCCAGTTGCTCATCCTCCAGGGTGGTGCTCCAGGCCTGGTGCAGTTGCAGTAACCAGTGCTCGGCCACTTCGCGCACCGGCGCTTCGGCGCGGGCAATTTCCACCCCAAGGGGCGGCAGCGGGCAGCCATGCTCGGCATTGTGCAGATGCGCCAGGCTCAGGTACTGCTGCAGGCAGCGGGCCAAGCGCTCGCGGCTGGCACCCTGGCTGGCCAGGCGCGCCAGCGGGCTGTTGCAGAGCTCCTGGCGCACCACCTCGGTAAACAGGTCGTCCTTGGACGGGAAGTGGTTGTAGAAAGCACCGCCGGTCAGGCCGATCGCCTTCATCAGCCCGGCCACCCCGGTGCTGGCGAAGCCCCCACGCTTGGCCAGCGCGCCGCTGCTGGCCAGCAACCGTTCGCGGGTTTGCTGCTTGTGTTCGTTCGAGTAGCGCATTCACATGCCTCTGCAGGCGGGCTTGACGATGACCGCGATCATAACATAGCGTTCGTTTACTAAACGATCATTCACCAATGGGGGCAGGCATGGCAGAACAACAAAAAGTGGTGCTGGTGATTGGTGCAGGGGATGCAACCGGCGGCGAGATAGCCAAGCGCTTTGCCCGCGAGGGCTACATCGCCTGTGTAACCCGGCGCCAGGCGGACAAGCTGCAGCCGTTGCTGGAAGAGATACGCGCCGCTGGCGGCCAGGCCCATGGTTTTGGCTCTGATGCACGCAAGGAAGACGAGGTGGCCGAGCTGGTGGAAACCATCGAGCGCGATATCGGCCCGATCGAAGCGTTTGTCTTCAATATCGGCGCCAATGTGCCATGCAGCATCCTTGATGAAACCCCGCGCAAATACTTCAAGATCTGGGAAATGGCTTGCTTTGCCGGCTTTCTCACTGCCCAGGCGGTGGCCCGGCGCATGGTCCAGCGTGAGCGCGGCACGCTTTTGTTCACCGGGGCGACTGCCGGCACCCGTGGTGCAGCCGGTTTTGCCGCCTTCGCGGGGGCCAAGCACGGCTTGCGCGCTTTGGCCCAGAGCATGGCGCGCGAGTTGGGGCCACGCAACATCCATGTTGCCCATGTGGTGGTAGACGGCGCTATCGACACTGCCTTCATACGTGACAGCTTCCCCGAGCGCTATGCCCTCAAGGCGCAGGATGGCATCCTCCATCCGGCGCACATTGCCGACAGCTACTGGTATCTGCACACCCAGCCCCGAGACGCCTGGACGTTCGAGCTGGACCTGCGCCCCTGGATGGAACGCTGGTAAACCCTCATCACCACGCAAGGACCACGAGCATGCACAAGACTGTCGACTTCCATTTTGACCTGGGCAGCCCTGCCAGTTACCTGGCCTGGACCCAACTGCCTGCGCTGTGTGCCCGAGAGGGTGCCACGCTGCGTTACCGTCCCATGTTGCTGGGTGGTGTGTTCCAGGCAACCGGCAACGCCTCACCGGCAATGATCCCGGCCAAGGGGCGCTACCTGTTTACCGACTTGGCGCGCTTTGCGGCGCGCTATGGTGTGCCGTACGGTTTGCCGCCAGGCTTCCCGGTCAATACCTTGGCCCTGATGCGCGGTGTGGTGGGTACCCAGCTGCGCTCGCCGGAGCGCTTCGAGCCGTTGTTGGCAGTGTTGTTCAATGGCCTGTTTGCGCAGCGCCGCAACCTGAGCGATAGCGCCGTGCTTGACCAGACGCTTGTTGAAGGCGGCTTCGATCCCCAGCTATTTCACGCCTTGGCGGCGGATGACGAAGTAAAAGCAGCACTCAGGCAGGCGACCGAGGCGGCCGTGGCGCGCGGAGTATTTGGCGCACCCACCTGTTTTGTGGGCGATGAGATGTTCTTTGGCCAGGACCGCCTGGACTTTGTCGAGGCAGCACTGCGTCAGGGCGCCCGCAGCGTTTCCAGCTGAGTGCGTTCCCACAGGCTGTGCTGTTCGGGGCCGCTGTGCGGCCCTTCGCGGGCGTGCCCGCGAAGGGCTGCAAAGCAGCCCCATTCAATCAGAAATTCGCCGGTGTATTGGCGCTGATGATCTCGGCCTCATCCGGGCCGATATTCTTGAAACTGTGCGGCAGGGTGGTGGGGATATAGTAACCATCGCCCGAGTTGAGCACGCTGACTTGGCCATCGACCCACAACTCGACTGTGCCACGGGTGACCAGGCCGCATTCTTCACCTTCGGCATGCACGATCGGCTCGCCCGAGTCGGCACCCGGTGCATACAGTTCACGCAGCATGCGCATCTGCCTGCCTTCGACGCTGGCACCTACCAGCAACATGCGCAGGCCGTTGCGGCCCAGGTCCGGCTGCTCGCCGCCACGGAACACGTAGCGCTCTTCGCGCACCGGCTCGTCGAAGCTGAAAAACTCCGCCAGGCTCATGGGAATGCCTTCGAGCAGTTTTTTCAGGGAGCTGACCGAAGGGCTGACGCGATTCTGTTCGATCTGCGAAATCGTCGAATTGGTCAGCCCGCTGCGGCGGGCCAGTTCCCGTTGGGAGAGGTTGTTGCGTTCACGCACCAGTTTGAGTCGCGTCCCCGTGTCCATAGCCGCCTTGTAATCAGAGGTGTTTAAAATAATGAGCGATGCGCATTAAAACACACTCTGCACGGTTACGCGCTGTGCATCTCAAACCCTTTGTTCACGCGGCATTGGCCACAGCCCGACCAGCAGCAACAGTGCCGCTACGGCCAGGAATGGCAGGCGCGGATCAACGGCGTACACCAGGGTGCCGGCCAGTGGGCCGATCACCGCACCCATGCCCTGGGCTGCCCCAATGGAGCCGGCGGTAGCGCCTTGCTCGGAAGCCTGCATGGCATTGGCCGCCAGTGCCGAGAACGCCGGGAACACAAAACCCATGCCAGCAGCCGCCACAAAGTAGCAAGCCCATAGCCAAGGCGCCGTGGTGGCCAGCGAGCCGCAAGCAAAGCCCAGCGCCGAGACCGTCGCGCCAACCCGTATCATCTTCAGCGGTGGCCATTCCAGCTGGCGCAATATCACCTGCGCCAGTATCAGCGCCACGCCCACCGTGGTCAGGGCAATGCCGGCAGTCTGAGCGGCCTCGGCCGGCCCCAGGTGCAGGCGGTCAAGGGCGAAGAAACCGACGATGATCTGCGACACGGTTACGCTCAGCATGGCGCTGAATGCCACCAGCAATGGCCGGCGCAGGCGTGGGTCGTTCAGCCGTACCAGGCTCGGCGCATGGCTGTGGGGGAGCGCTTGGGGTTTCAGGGTGAACAGCAGCACAACGAAGGCGCAGGCCGGCAGCAGCGACATGATATGGAACGGCAGGCTCAGGCTGTGCCGCGCCAACAGCGCAGCCAGGGCAGGGCCAACCACCAGGCCGATGGCGTTGGCCGCCCCGAGCGAGGCCATGGCCCGCGCGCGGCGTTGGGGTTCGACATGGTCGGCGATCAGCGCGTTGCAGCCCACCGGGATGGCGGCGTAAAAGGCGCCGATGCAGCCGCGTGCGACCATCATGCCGATAAACGCCAGGGTCGCCCCCGGCATCCAGCGCAACGCCCCCTCGATGAACAGGCACAGCAGCCAGTAGGCCAGGGTGAAACCGGCGCTGCCCAGCAGCAGGATACGCCGTCGGCCCAGGCGGTCTGCCGCACGGCCCCAAGGGCGGGCCAGCAGCACCCAGACCACGCCGGCCACGGTAACGGCAGCGCCCGCTTGCCAGGTGGCCATGCCAAGCAGGCGGGCGATCGGGCCGATGAGGGCGACGAAGGCCATCATCGACATGGTACAGGCCATGTTGGCCAGCAGCAGTGGGCGCAAGTCCAGGGTGCTGGCGGGTAGAAGGGTTGCAGGATCCTTTGCGACGTTCATTGGGTAGTCCAGGGCAGTTCGGCAAATAGAAAACCGATCTTATTAAGCATTATTATCGATTGTCGAACCCCTGGGCTGCTGCAGGTCATTCACTGCGGCGAAAAGGGCCAGGCCACATGCTACGCAACACGCCGTCCCGGCGCACCCATGCGTGCATCAATGCCGCGCCCACATGCACCAGCACGGTAGCGAACAACAGATAGCCGGCCCAGCCATGCGCCTGGCGCAACACCGCATACAGCTGCAGGTTGTGCGGGACGATGGCGGGCAAGCCCAGCGGGCGTGGGTAATCGCCGGCCGACAGCATGGCCCAGCCCAGCAGCGGCATGGCCAGCATCAGGCCGTAGAGCACCAGGTGCGAGGCGCCGGCGGCCCTGCGTTGCAGCGCTGGCAGGTCTTGCGGCAGGGGTGGGTGGGGCACGGCCAGGCGCACGCCAATGCGCAGCACCACCAGCAGCAGCAGGGCCAGGCCAGTGGCCTTGTGCAGGCTAATCAGCACGGGGTGGCGCGTTGACAGGTCGGCCACCATGCTCACGCCAATGAAAAGCATGGCCAGAATCAGTACTGCCATCAGCCAGTGCAGCAGGCGGGCGAAGGGGTGGAAGGCTTCGGGCTTCATGGGCGGGCTCCGGTGCTGAGCGATTCACGGCTGCGGCGGTTGAAGGATTCCGAATAGGCGGCGGAACGGGCGGCAAGGATGGGGTCGCCGGAGGCTTCGATGCCTTTTGGCAGGATCAGCGGGTCGAAATTGATGTCGCGGCAGGCCCCTTGCTCAGGGGCGTCGACCTGCTCCAGCACCAGGGTGCCGGCGTCGACGCTGCGCCGCTCGGCAGGCCAAGGGCGGGCAGGGTCATCCACGGCATCGCCCGGCTCGGCCAATACCAGGCGCAGGGTCCAGCGCAACGGGCCCTGCGCCAGGCGTTGCTGCAGGTCGTGTTGCAGGAACTGCTTGTCATCCACCTGGCCAGGTAACGCGGCAAACGTGGTTTGTGGCTCAAGCTGCCAGCGCACCGGGTGGGCTGCGCCGGTGGCATCGATCAGGCGGAACGCATTGATGCTGTGGTACTGCGTGCTGGCGAAGCTGTCGCTGGGCTTGTAGCTCGCTGCCCACTGGCGGAACGCCGCGCTTTCCGGGTGGGCGGCGAAAAATGCTTGCATCTTGGCTGGGTCCGGCTTGCCGGTGGCCGGCACCGGGGCGCCGGCCAGCACCTGCTCGTAGAACCCTTGCGGCGTGCTGACCGCGAGCACTGGCGGGTTGTTCATGCCGGTGCGCCAGACCTGGCCATCGTCGGTGCTTAGTTCAATGGCCAGGCTACGTACCGGTATGCCGGTGTCCGGGGCGAACGGGTTGGCGCCACCGATGGCGAAACGGCCGATAACGGGCACCCGTTGCTGGCTGAAAGCGCGTGCCGTGGACAGGTTGGCGGCCTGGCCGCTGGGTTGGAAGTAACCGCTGACACACAGGCCCTTGGCGTGGTTCTTGCGATAGCCCGGGTAGTGCCCGGCCTGGGCTTCGAAGGTATCGATGATGCGCTGTGGCGTCAGCCGTGGTTCACCGAGCCAGCCGGCGGCATAGGCAAAGCCGGCGCCTGCGGCCAGCATCACGGCGCCGATGGCGGCCAGGCGCAAGGCCTTGGCCGGGCCGTGCAGAGGTGGGTTCATGGTTATGGTCCGGTTCAGTGAAGGTGCCTGTACGACGCAGCAGGGAAAAATTTATTCCCTCAGCGGGAATAGAATGTGTTCACAGGCGTCTGCCCCTTACACTGACAACCCAAAAGCCGGGACCTAGCCATGCACGACCTGGACGACCACCAATGGCGCGAACTGCTTGCGCGCCTGCGCCGCTTTGCCGTGTGGTTGACCCGCGAGCCAGGCAGTGCCGACGACCTGGTGCAGGCCACCGTCGAGCGGGCGCTCAGCCGGCGCGATCAGCAGCGCGACGTGGATGCACTGCGCGCCTGGCTGTTCACCATTCTTTATCGGTTGTTTCTCGACGGTAAGCGCCGCGAGCGCCTGCATGCCCGCTGGTTGTCCTGGTTCGGCCGTGCCGAGCGCGACGACGAGCCGGTTGGCGACAACCTCGAAGCCATCGTTTTGGCCCAGGCCGACCTGCAGGCGTTTGCCCGATTGACGGCCGAGCAGCGGGCCTTGCTGCTGCTGGTCAGCATCGAAGGTTTGAGCTACAAGGAGGCCGCCCAGGCCCTGGGTATTCCCATCGGCACTGTGATGTCGCGCCTGTCGCGCGCGCGCAATGCCTTGCGCGAACTGACCGAGGGCAACCCCCAGCCACCGGCCTTGCGGAGACTTAAATGACGCGCCTGATCCCCAGCGAAGACGAACTGCACGCTTACGTCGATGAGCGCCTGGAACCTGTGCGCCGTGCCGAGGTGCAGGCCTGGCTGGCCGCCAACCCGCAGGCAGCGGCGCGGGTGGAGGGCTGGCGCGCCGATGCCCGCCGGCTGCGTGCGGCATTGGCCGGGTTTGGCGAACAGCCCGGCGCCACGCCACTGGAGCTGGGCCCGTTGCGCCGGCAGTTGCGCCAGCGCCGTCAGCGGCGCTGGGCAACCGCTGCGGTGTTGCTGCTGGCGGTAGGCATCGGTGGCCTGGGCGGCTGGCAAATGCGCGGTGCGACGCTGGCGCGGGTTGATCTGCCGATGGCCGATGCTGTGCAGGCGCACCGGCTGTTTGCTGCCAGCCAGGCGCTGGACATCCAGGCCAGCGACCCGGGGCAGTTGCGCGACTGGTTGGGGCGGCATTTCAGCCGTGTGGGCCAGTTGCCGGACCTGGCGGGCTATGGGTTCAAACCGGTGGGTGCGCGTTTACTCAGCAACGAACAAGGGCCGGCGGCGTTGCTGGTTTTTGAAGATGGCCAGGGCCAGCGGATCAGCCTGTTCATGCGCTCACCCAGCGAGCAGTACCAGCGCATGCCGGACGGGCAGCGAGTCGATGGCCAGCTGGAGGCGCGCTATTGGTCGCATGGGGCCTACAATTTTGCGTTGGTCAGCGCAGCGGATGATGCGCGCGGGGCAGGGCTGGGGCAGGCGTTGCGGTTGGGGCTGTGAGTAGGGGGGCAAGGTGCATGTCTTGGGGTTTGTGGTGCCAGGGAGATCGAGCGCCGCCCGCGCGGCGCTTCGCGGGGCAAGCCCGCTCCCACATCTGTTTCGGGCCAATTACTCCTGTGAGGTCACCTCTGCCCGCCTTGTTTGTTCCATTCGATATCGGCTGCGCCACTGCTCTTCATCAATCTCAAGCCATGCACCCAGGGTGCGCGCGCCAAGGCACAGGAATAATTGGCCCGAAACAGATGTGGGAGCGGGCTTGCCCCGCGATGCGCCGCGCGGGCGGCGCTCGATCTCACTGGCACCACAAACCCCAAGGCAAGCACCTCAGACCCCACCATTAACCTCAGCTCAATTCCAACCAGATCGGCGCATGGTCCGAAGGCTTTTCCATCCCGCGCAGTTCATAGTCCACACCCGCCGCCTTGATCCGCGGCACCAGCGCCTGCGAGGCCATGATCAGGTCGATGCGCAGGCCGCGTTTTGGGTCGTCTTCAAAGCCGCGGCTGCGGTAATCGAACCAGCTGAAACGGTCGCTCACGTCCGGGTACAGGTGGCGGAAGCTGTCCACCAAACCCCAGCCCTTCAAGCGTTCCATCCACTCGCGCTCTTCCGGCAGGAAGCTGCACTTGCCGGTCTTCAGCCAGCGCTTGGCATTGTCCGGCCCGATGCCGATGTCGCAGTCCTGCGGCGAGATGTTCATGTCGCCCATCACCAGCACCGGCTGATCATTGCGGAACTGGCCCTCCAGCAGTGCTTGCAGGTCGCTGTAGAAGCGTTGCTTGGCCGGGAACTTGGTGGGGTGGTCGCGGCTTTCACCTTGGGGGAAATAGCCGTTCATGATAGTGATCGGGTTGCCCTGGGCATCGGCGAAGGTGCCCCAGATGAAGCGGCGCTGGGCGTCTTCTTCATCACTGGCAAAACCCTTGTGCAGGCTCAACGGCGCCTGGCGCGAGAGCAGGGCGACGCCGTAATGGCCTTTCTGGCCGTGATAGTGCACGTGGTAACCCAGTGCCTGCACATCGGCCAGTGGGAACTGATCGTCGCTGACCTTGGTTTCCTGCAGGCCGATAACGTCTGGCTGGTGCTTTTCGATCAGCGCCGCCAACTGGTGCGGGCGGGCACGCAGGCCGTTGATGTTGAAACAGACGATCTTCATGGAAAGACAATCCCGGTAAAAGGCGCGATGCTAGCCGACATTGCCCTGCATCACCAGCGTGGCGGGTTGGCGAGCTGGCTGCTAGGGTTTGTACGAAAAGTCGCCGAGCGGCGATCAGGCAAGGCGAAAACAGGCGAGGAAGCGGAGTTTGCTAGTTGCAAATGAGCATTCCGAGCCTGTTTTCAACGCAGCATGATCGTCGCGCAGGCACTTTTCGTACAAAGCCTAACGTGCTGTGGGGGGGAACGAAGCGCGGTGGTGAACCTCCAAGGCACAGTACGCCCATTCCAGGAGGTCTGCCCGCAATGCCCGAAACCACAGCCGCCCCGGCCCGTGTCTGCCTGCTCGATGACGGCTACAGCCGCGAGGCGCGTTCGCTGCTGTACAACGCCTACCGCCACGAGCCTACCTTTGCCTATATCTTCGAGGCCCAGCGCCCTGGCTACGAGCGGCGCTTGCGGGTAATGGTGCGCGAATGGGTGCGGCAGCACTTCTACCTGCAATTGCCTGCCATCGGCCTGTTGCTGGACGATCGCCTGATCGCTGTGGCCCTGATCGTGCCGCCGCTGCGCCGTTTGGGTGTGGCTGACAGCTGGGCCTGGCGCCTGCGCATGATCCTCGGTACCGGCCCGCGCTGTACCCGGCGTTACATGGACTACCAGGCTGCCCTCGCCACCTGCCTGCCTACCGATCAGGTACACGTTCTGCCGTTACTAGGTGTGCATCCGCAGTTTCAGGGCAAGCACTACGGCGAGCAATTGTTACAAGCTGTGCACGACTGGTGCGCGGAAGACCCAGGTACCCAAGGGGTGGTGCTGGACACTGGCAATGAGCACTATCTGGCGTTCTACCAACGTCAAGGCTATGAGGAAATTGGCGAGGTCGCTGTAGGACCAATCCGGGAGAGGGTGTTCTTTCATCCCAATCCGGTCTCTTCGAATTCCGCTTTTGCCTGAACAGGCCGCAAGGCGGCTCCCTTGAGCGTTCGGGTCTGGTAGCATTTGCCGCATGACGTATTCAGGAAGATTGACCTGGGGCCTGGTTTTCTGGGTCGCCAGTTTTGCAGCATGGGGCCAGAGCGAGTTGCTGGTGAAGGTTAAACCGGCCAACAAGGCGCTCAAAGCCAATGTCGAAGGCTATATAGGCACTTTGGGGGACCGCGATGAAGAAGCGCTGCTGCGCTTCAGTCGCGGGGCAGAGGAGCAGGCGCGCAAAGCCGTGCAGGCACTGGGCTACTATCAGGCGCAGATCGATACCGAGGTCAAGCCTGCCAAGGACGCCGAGCATTCCCCCCAACTGATCATCAACATCAACCCGGGCGAGCCCATTCGCCTGCGCAATGTGGCCGTGCGCATCGAAGGCCCGGCCAGCGAAATGAAGGCCTTTCGCCTCCCCGACAGCAAGGCGCTGCGTGCCGGCGAGCAACTCAACCACGGCCTGTACGAAGATGCCAAGCGGCTGATCCAGAACCAGGCATCGCGCTACGGCTTCTTCAGTGGCCGCTTCAGCAGCCAGCGCCTGGCGGTCGACCCTCAGGCGGGCGTGGCCGATATCGAACTGGTTTACCAAAGCGGCCCACGCTATCGCCTGGGCGCTGTCACTTTCAGTGGCGACACGCCACTGGATGACGACCTGCTGCAGCGCATGGTGTCGTTCAAGCCGGGTACCCCCTACGACTCGGAACTGATCGCTGAACTGAACAATGACCTGCAGTCGAGCGGCTATTTCGAAGGTGTGCGCGTCGATGCAGCACCCACTGCCGCTGTCGGTGAAGAAGTACCGGTGGATGTCCACCTGGAAACCCGCAAACCCCGCACCATGGGCCTGGGCCTGGGTTTCTCGACCGACGTCGGGCCGCGCGGCAAGGCCAACTGGACGCGCCACTGGGTCAACCCGCAGGGCCACAGCTATGGCTGGGAGACCGAACTGTCGGCGCCGCGGCAAAACGTCGGCCTGTGGTATGACATCCCCCTCGACCCGCCGCTGACCGACAAGCTGCGCTTTGCCGGCGGCTACCAGAATGAGGAGCTTGCCGGTACCGACACCCTCAGCAAGCTGCTGACGGTTGGCCCCGAGTGGCACAGCAAGCTGCCCAGCGGCTGGCAGCGGGTCATTTCGCTCAAGTACCAGCGCGAAGAGTATCGGCTGGGTGATGACGCCGGGTTGAGCAACCTGCTGATGCCCGGCATCAGTTACTCGTTCCTGCGCAGTGACAACCGTATCGACCCGCACAACGGCTACCGCCTGCAGTTCGACGCACAGGTGGCCAAGGAAGGGCTGGTCTCCGATACCAACCTGTTGCACGGCAACGTATTGCTCAAGGGCCTGACCACGCTCGGCCACAACCACCGCTTGCTTGGCCGCGTGCAGTTTGGTGGCAGCGCGACCAATGGCTTCAAGAACAACATTCCGCCGTCGCTGCGTTTCTTCGCCGGTGGCGACCAGAGCGTGCGCGGTTACGACTACCAGACCCTGTCGCCGAAGAACAGCGACGGCGACCGCATTGGCGGGCGCTACCTGGTGGCCGGGAGTGTCGAGTACCAGTATTCGCTGACCGAAAAGTGGCGGGTTGCAACGTTCGTTGACCAAGGCAACTCGTTCAACGACCTGGAACTGCCCACCCTCAAGACCGGCGTCGGCTTTGGTGTGCGCTGGGTATCGCCGGTCGGGCCGCTGCGCCTCGACCTGGCCAAGGCACTGGACGACGACGGGGGCATTCGCCTGCACTTTTCCATGGGGCCTGAGCTGTGAAACGCGTGATCAAATACATTCTGCTGGGCCTGCTTGGGGTTGTCGCGAGCCTGGGCCTGGCACTCGGCCTGCTACTGGGCACAGAGGCCGGCAGCCGCTGGGCACTGGGCAAGGTGCCCGGGCTTGAGGTAACCGACTTCCAGGGGCGTCTGGCGGGCAGTTGGCAAGCCAGTCGGCTGAGCTGGGCCGATGCTGGCAGCAAGGTCGAGGTGCAGGCACCCCTGTTGGCCTGGTCGCCTGCCTGCCTGCTGCGCGCCACCTTGTGCATCGACCGCTTGCAGGCACAACGCATCGACATGGCGTTTGCCCCGAGTACCGAGCCGGCCGACAATAGCCCGCTGCAATTGCCGAGTCTGCGCCTGCCCCTGGCCATCGAACTGGGCGAGGTACAGATTGGCCAACTGCGCCTGGATGGCAGCGACCTGCTGGGCGACGTGCAGCTCGCGGCGCATTGGACCAACAGCGGCATGCGCATCGACAGCTTGCACCTGCAGCGCGACGACCTGCAGCTGAACCTTCAGGGCGATATCCAACCTGAAGGTGACTGGCCGGTAAAGCTCCAGGCTCAACTGCAACTGCCCGCGGTAGAGGGCAAACCCTGGCAGTTGGCGTTGAATGCCGACGGCGAACTGCAAAAGACCCTGACACTTGCCGGTACCAGCAGCGGTTACCTAGACGCCACGCTGAGCGGGCAATTGCAGGCGTTGGCCGAGCACCTGCCAGCGACCTTGCAGATCCGCGCGGAAACCTTCAAACCGGCCGGCTCCTTGCCTGATACTTTGCAGCTGAACCAGCTCAAGCTCGACGCCAAAGGCGACTTGCTCAAGGGCTACCAGCTGTCGGGCACGGCCAGCCTGCCGGCAGAACAATCGCCGATCGCCTTGGCGTTGTCCGGCCTGGTCGACAGCAAGGGCGCAAAGCTCGATGCCCTGGACCTCGCTGCCAGCGACACCCAGCGCGTCAAGCTGCAAGCCACGGTCGACTGGCAGCAAGGCCTGGCTGCTGATGCACAACTGGACTGGCAAGACTTTCCGTGGCTGCGCCTGTATCCTCTGGAAACCCCGCCCGAGGTCACCCTCAAACACTTCAATACCCAGGTGCATTATCGCGATGGCAAGTACACGGGCACCTTCAACGGTGACCTGGACGGCCCGGCCGGGGCGTTCAGCCTGGCCAGCCCGTTCGAAGGCGACCTCAGCCAGGTGGAACTGCCACAACTGGCGCTGACGGCAGGCCAGGGCAAGGCTGCCGGTAGCGTTGCCGTACGTTTTGCCGACAACCTGGCCTGGGATGTCGACCTGCAGCTCTCCGCACTCGACCCGGCCTACTGGCTGGCTGAATTGCCTGGCACGCTGGCAGGGCCGCTGCGCAGCAAAGGCGAAATGAACGGTGACGTACTCACGCTTGAAGCCAAGCTTGACCTCAAGGGGCGCCTGCGCGGCCAGCCGGCCGTACTCAAGGCCGAGGCCCAAGGGGCAGGGCAGAGCTGGACCTTGGGCGCTCTGGCGATTCAGCTGGGTGACAATCGCATCAACGGCAGTGGCAGCCTGCAGCAGCGCCTGGCCGGGCGAATCGACCTCGACCTGCCCCGCCTGGGCCAGCTGTGGCCACGCCTGCAAGGCCAGGTCAAGGGCCGGCTGGATGTTGCCGGCACCTTGCAGGCGCCACAAGGCACGTTCACCTTGCAGGGCCAGCGCCTGGCCCAGGCGGAAAACCGCCTGCAGCAGCTGGACCTGGATGCCCGCCTGGACAGCGCCCAACGCGGCGTGATCGACCTCAAGGCTACCGGTATCCACCTGGGTGACACGGCGCTGGGCACGTTGCAGGCCAATGGCAAAGGCGACATCCGCCAACAGGCACTGAACCTGGCGCTGGATGGCCCGCAACTCAAGCTCGACCTCGGCCTGGACGGCCAGTTGAACAGGGGCGACTGGCGCGGGCGACTGGCCAGTGGGCGAATCCAGGCCGGCGGCCAGGACTGGCAGTTGCAGGCGCCGGCGCGGCTGCAGCGGCTGGCCAGCGGGCAGCTCGACTTCGGTGCCCACTGCTGGCGCTCGGGCCAGGCCAGCCTGTGTGGTGACGACCAGCGCCTGGCGCCCGAGCCGCGCCTGCGCTACCACCTCAAGCAGTTCCCGCTGGAAAGCCTGGCGCAATGGTTGCCGAAGGACTTTGCCTGGCAAGGCCTGCTCAATGCCGACATCAACCTCGACATCCCGGCCAGTGGCCCCAAGGGTACTGTGGTGGTCGATGCCAGTGGTGGCACCCTGCGTGTGCGCGACAAAGGCCGTTGGGTCGACTTCCCGTACCAGGCCCTGCGCCTGGACAGTACGCTGGCTCCGCGGCGCATCGATACGCGCCTGGCGTTTCGGGGTGAGCGCCTGGGCGAGTTGAACGTCAACGCCCGGCTCGATCCACTGGGCAAGAACAAACCGCTGTCGGGTGATTTCCGCCTGGCCGGGTTGGACCTGTCGGTGGCCAGGCCATTTGTGCCGATGGTCGAGCGCCTGGCCGGGCAGCTCAATGGCAGTGGTCAGCTGTCGGGCACGTTGCTGGCGCCGCAGGTCAACGGCAACCTGATGCTCAGCGGTGGCGAAGTCAGCGGCGCCGAATTGCCTGCCAGCCTGCAGGACTTGTCATTGCAGGCGCAGATTGCCGGCGAGCAAGTGCAACTTAATGGTAATTGGCGCAGTGGCGAGGCCGGGCGTGGCCAGTTGAGTGGCAACCTCACCTGGGGCCAGGCGCTGGGCATGGACGTGCGCGTGCAAGGCCAGCAACTGCCGGTCACGGTCGAACCCTATGCCACGCTGGAAGTTGCCCCGGACCTGACCTTGCGCCTGATCGACGACAAACTGGCGGTCACCGGCAAGGTACAGGTGCCCAAAGGCAAGATCACCGTGCGCGAGCTGCCGCCATCCACCGTCAAGGTGTCGGATGACACGGTAATCGTTGGTCACCAGACCGAAGAGGGCAAGCCACCCATGGCGATGGCCATGGATATCGACGTCGAAGTGGGCCGCGACAAGCTGTCGTTCAGTGGCTTTGGCCTTACCGCCAACCTGCTTGGCCATGTGCACATTGGCGATAACCTCGACACCCGCGGTGAACTGAGCCTGGCCGATGGCCGCTACCGTGCCTACGGCCAGCGCCTGACCATCCGCCGGGCGCGGTTGCTGTTTGCCGGGCCGATCGACCAGCCGTACCTGGACATCGAAGCGATTCGCCAGGTGGATGATGTGATTGCCGGTATTCGCCTGAGCGGCAGCGCCGAACAGCCGACCACCAAGGTGTTCTCGGAGCCGGCCATGAGCCAGGAGCAGGCGTTGTCGTACCTGGTATTGGGGCGGCCTCTGGGCACCTCTGGAGAGGACAACAACATGCTCGCCGAAGCGGCATTGGGCCTGGGCCTGGCCGGTAGTGCCGGTATTACCGGCAGCCTGGCGTCGAGCCTGGGCATCGACGACTTCCAGCTCGATACCGAAGGCTCGGGCAATACCACCAGTGTGGTCGCCAGTGGCAACCTCACCGAGAAGTTGAGCCTGCGTTACGGGGTAGGGGTGTTCGAACCGGCAAACACCATCGCGTTGCGCTACAAGCTGAGCAAGAAGGTCTACCTGGAGGCGGCCAGCGGGCTGGCCAGCTCACTGGATATCTTCTACAAACGCGACTTCTAGATCGCCAGCGGGGTGGCGGTCAACGGACGGTAGCCGCCTCGATGAACTCATTGGTATCGGGCGAGGGTGGCGTGGCGGGGGCACGTACGGGGACGATCAGGCTGGTGTACTCCTCGATCAGCCGGTTCAGTGCTTCGGGTGGTTCACTGGCCTGGAACTGCATACGGATCTGGACTTCGTCAGGGTCACGGCTGTCACCCTGGCGGCCCTGGCCTCCGATAGTAACCTTGAAGCTGGCGGCCTTGTTCTCGCTGGCCGTCAGCAGCGCCTGCTGCGCTTCGGTGCCTTTGACCCGCACCGACAGGTCGACCTGCATGCGCTCCAGGGCCAGGCCCTTGGGCGACACCAGGGCGAACAGGGGTACACGCATGATGTGCTGGCCGTCCATGGCCACCTCGACCATCTTGGCTTTCATGGGCGCGCCCAAGGCTTCGGCGTCACACTCGAAGAACTGATCGAACAGGTTGATGTACTGCTGCGCGATCAGGCTGTTGGTGGCACTCGCGGCCTCTTGCAGGCCGCGGGTGATTTCACGCAGGTCGATGGAAGTCATGGGCGCGGGGGACTTGTCCATTGATTTGATTCCTCAGTCCGGCGGGGCCCCTCAAGCTGCTGGCTTGAAGGGCTGTTTCGAGAAGGGCGAATCAGCTCAAGGCCCGGTTGGCGGCGCGTCGGCTGCCGGGCCTTTCAAAGTGTCTTTCTGCGAAATCTCGTCCGGGCTCTCGAGTGTAGCGGAGCTGACGACGGTTGGCTTTGTCGCCGCGTCGGTCAGGAACTCAATCACGCGCATGATCGCTTCAGGTGGTTCCTGGCGACGCAAGGTCGTATTGAAGGCGTAACGTGCGCGGGTATCGCTCTTGCGGGTTTGCGTGGACTTGTGGCTGACGCTGCCTTTCACGTTCAGTTTGAAGGGGCCCCAACCCAGCGACCCGGTGGCTTCTGCGCTCATGTCCTTGCTGGATACATCTTCCGACATCTGGTTGATGATCAGCTCGAATTCGACATTGCCTTCATCGATGGAGATGTTCGGGTGGGTGATAGCCGCCAGCAGCGGCACTTTCATGGTCTTGCTGACCACACCCTTGTACTCGCCCTGTTCATCGACGATGGTCTCGTCGTAGTCGAACTGGATGGCGACTGCCTTGCCATCCTGCACGCACACCTGCATGAGGAAGTCGGCATACGATTTACTGGCGGTAACCTGTGCCTGGACCATGGCCTGCAACGGGCCGGCGATCATGCGGTCCATTGGCAGGGCATTGATGACGGAGCCAATAAGGCTGTTGTCTATTGACATATAGGTATGTTCTCTCTAGTGGATAAGGGGCCGCCAATGGCGGCCAAGGTGCCCGGGTGTCAGCGAGCGCAAGGCTCCTGGCGCCGGATGTTGCCGATCTGGCGCAGGCTCAGGCCGTACTTGTTGGCCAACAGGCTGCGGGACAAGCCGTTGGCGCTTTCTTTCTGGATCTGCTGGTTGCGCAGCTGGCGCATGAAGTGGTCAGCCTTGGGGATCTCAAGGGCGACGCCGGCATAGCGCTTGATCAATGCATCGAGTGCTTCGGCCGGTAGCACGTCGGCGAGCTTGGTACGCTCGCGGTGCTTGGGGATGTACTTGGGCCTGCCGCCGAAAGCGCAGGTCAACTGGTAGGCGTTGTCGATGCCGATGCAGTCGATCAGTGCCTGCAGCGAGTGGGGCAGTTGGCTGATATCGATCTGGCTCAAATCTGGCAGTTGCATATGGCGCTCCTTCGGGATGGGTGGGATGTGCGACCCGATCACCCGCGGCGTTATGTCGAAGGTGTGATCAAATTCTGGGCGACAGCCAAGGCCTGTCGCTAGGCGGCATATGGGTTGGGAGCTGTAGCTTCGGTGAACAGGTTTTGCAGGCAACGATATCCGGGGGTGTAGGAAACGGCGTCGACAACTGGCTGCACCGGGTGATTTCTCATCTGTTCACGCCCATTTTTGCGGTCAGGGTCCTGAAACCCTTAATCGCACGGATAACTGCTCAGCAGGCTGGCGCTGTGCAGGTAGGCTTGGGGCGTGGTGCGCATGCCTTGCGGCAATGTGCGCCAATCGACCAGCAGGCACAGGGTATGCAGGGGTTGCCCGTTACGCTGGCCGATGACCTGGCCGGCGAAGCTGCGCCGATACAGGGCCTGGGTCTGGCGCAATGCGTCTACCTGGTCAGCCTGGGCCAGGGTTTGTTTGGCCAGGTCAGGCAACCGGGCCGCAGACACGGTGAAGCTCACTGGGGCTCCACTGGCTTGCAGGTAGCCGGCCTGGCGTACGCGCTGCCACAATTGTTGCCACTGGCTGCTGCCGGCATGGGCCGCCAGCTCGCCGCCCAGTTCGAGTAAGTGCTCGGCAGGTGTCTGTTGGGTATCCAGTGCATGGGCGGTGAAGGGGGACAGGATCAGCGATGCGAATAGCAGGGGTTTGTACATGGTGCCTCCGGCATGGGTGCTTGGAAGCCCCATGCTTTCAGGCTGATGTCGCCGCACCCAGCAGGAAATGCAGCGCCGGGGCCAGTGGCCGTTGTATCATTGCCGCGGCTCGTTGCGAGCCATTTGCCCCTGATGTTGCAAGGAACCCTCGATGACACACGTGCAGCGCCTCAAATATTCACTTCTGATCATCCTGGTCGTACTGGGCCTGATGCTGGGCCTGTCCCACCTGCAGAAGCAGGGCACGATCAGCGAACAGACTTTCCAGATGCTGGCCATTGCCATCGCAGTGGTGGTCGTGGTGATCAACGGCATTCTGCGGCGCAAGGTCAAGCCCTGACCTGTGCGGGCCGGCCAGGCATGGCCGGCCATGCGCTCAGCGCGAAGGGGCCTGGTCCAGTATCGCGCGCGCCTGCGGGTCGAGGCTGTAACACTTGTCGCTACCCAGCTGGATAACGCCTTCGGTGCACAGGCGTTTGAGTACTTCGCGCACGCTAAGGAAGGACAGCGGAATGTCCAGCTGTTCCAGCTGTGCATGCACGCCGCGCACGCCAATGCTGCGACCCTTGCGGTCGGCGGCGTGCAGGGCGTCGATCACCTTGAGGCGGATCAGGCTGGTGCGCAGGCCGAAGGTGCGCAGCAGTTCGCGGATTTGCTCGTTGCCGATGCGTTCGTCAGCAAAAACGTCCTGTCCCTTGGGCGCTTTGCCTGGGGCACGCCCAGCCTGGGTTGAGGGTTGCGGGTTGTACATGTGAATGCTCCTTTTCGTGGACGAACCCGAAATGTGGGTGCCTCACTTACTAGGACGAATGAGAACGCAAAAACTGCAACCCACTCGTAAAAATTATGCCTGTTTCACTTCAAGACGTTCCATCGCCGTGTAAACCGTAAAATTTTCATCTGGCCGTTCGTCTGATCGGGATAACCCCCGAAGCCGAGGAGTGCCCGTGTTTCCATTTTCCCGTCCTATGTCTTGCGCCGGTCTGGCCGCTGCCTTGGCGGCCTTCAGCGCCGGCGTACAGGCGCAGCCCGCCGATGGCGATGCCAGCGCACAGATTCGCCGCACCAGTTACGGGGTGCCGCATATCGTCGCCAAGGATGAGCGCGGCCTGGGCTATGGCATCGGCTACGCCTACGCGCAAGACAACCTGTGCTTGCTGGCCAATGAAGTGCTGACCGTGAGCGGTGAGCGCTCACGCCACTTCGGTGCCAAGGGCAAGACCCTGGAGCAGCGCGACAACCTGGCCAGCGACCTGTTCTTCACCTGGCTCAACAGCCCCGCGGCGGTCGATGCGTTCCTGCAGGCGCAGCCGGCACCGGTGCAGGCGCTGCTGGCCGGTTACGCCAGCGGCTACAACCGGGCGTTGGCCGAGCGTCGCAGCCAAGGGTTGCCCGCGGAGTGCGGCAACGGTGAGTGGGTGCGGCCCATCAGCAGCCAGGACCTGGTCAAGCTGACGCGCCGCTTGCTGGCTGAAGGCGGTGTCGGGCAGTTCGTCGAGGCGCTGGCAGGCGCGCGACCGCCAGCGCTGACTGGCCAGCGCTCGACGGCTGGCTTTGCCACCGCGCTGGCCCGGCAGGAGCGCTTCGCTTCGGAGCGTGGCAGCAATGCCGTGGCCGTAGGCGCGCAACGCTCGGCCAATGGCCGCGGCCTGTTGCTGGCCAACCCGCACTTCCCATGGATGGGCGGCATGCGCTTTTACCAGATGCAATTGACGATACCCGGCCAGCTCAATGTGATGGGCGCGGCGTTACCGGGCCTGCCAATGGTCAATATCGGATTCAACCAGCACTTGGCCTGGACCCACACCGTCGACACCTCGAACCACTTCACCCTCTACCGCCTGCAACTCGACCCCAAGGACCCGACGCGTTACCTGCTCGATGGCAAGTCGCTGCCGCTGGCCCGTCAAACCGTCAGCGTCACGGTCAAGGCCGAGGATGGCAGCCTGAGCCAGGTGCAGCGCCAGGTCTACAGTTCGCCGTTCGGCCCGGTGGTGCAATGGCCGGGCCGCCTGGACTGGGACACGCGTGCCGCCTACAGCCTGCGTGACGCCAACCTGGACAACACCCGGGTGTTGCAGCAGTGGTACCAGATCAACCGGGCCGACAGCCTGGCGGCATTGAAGGGCTCGGTGGAGCAGTTGCAGGGTATTCCCTGGGTCAACACGCTGGCGGTCGACCAGGCTGGCAAGGCCTTGTACCTGAACCAGTCGGTAGTGCCTTATGTCGACCAGCAACTGCTCGACAGCTGCAGTAACCCAGAGGCGCGAGGGCGCCTGGTGGTGCTGGATGGCTCGCGCAGCGCCTGCCAGTGGAAGGTCGATGCGCAGGCGGCGCAAGCCGGTATCTTCCCGGCACGGTTGCTGCCAAGCCTTGAGCGCGAAGACTTCGTGCAGAACTCCAACGACCCGGCCTGGATGGCCAACCCGGCACAGCCGCTGACCGGTTACTCGCCCCTGGTCAGCCGCAATGACCAGCCGTTGGGGATGCGCGGCCGTTTTGCCCTGCAGCGCCTGCAGGGGGCGGCGCGGTTGGGTGTCGATGACCTGCAGCGTATGGTTACGGATGACGAGGTGTACCTGGCCAGCCTGGTGCTGCCGGACCTGCTGCAGTGGTGCCAGGGCGCTGAGGCCGATGTGCAGGACGTGTGCGTCAGCCTGGCCGCCTGGAATGGCAAGGCCGACCTCGACAGCGGGATTGGCCTGGTGCATTTCCTGAACCTGTTCAATGCCCTGGCCGAGCACCCGCAAAGCTGGCGGGTAGCGTTCGACCCGGCCGACCCGCAACACACCCCGCGCGGCCTGGCGGTCGAGCAAGCGTCGGTAAGCAAGCTTGTACACGCGGCGGCGCTCGCCTCGCTCAAGCAGGTTGCTGGCAGCGGTGTAGCGGGGGAGGTGAAGTGGGGGCAAGTGCAGCAGGCGCTTGATGGCACACCGGTCCCGGGCGGCCCGCAGGCATTGGGCGTGTACAACGCGATCTACAGCGTGCCGCACGGGCAGGGCAAGCGGCTGGTGGTCAGTGGTACCAGCTACCTGCAACTGGTCAGTTTTACCGACAAAGGGCCGCAAGCGCGTGGGTTGCTGGCGTTCTCGCAGTCGAGCGAAGCGGCATCGGCGCATGCCAGTGACCAGACCAAGGCCTTTGCGGCCAAGCAGCTGGCGGTGATTCCGTTTACCGAGGCACAGATCAAGGCTGACCCGGAGTACCGGGAGGTGGTGATCAGTGAAGGGGACAAGAGGGTAGTGGCACAGCAGTAGGTAATTCTGGCCTATTCGCGGGTAAACCCGCTCCCACAGGTACGCCACAGAGACGGGCCTTGTGGTGTTCGTGTAGGAGCGGGTTTACCCGCGAAGAGGCCGGTCCTGCAAGTGCAAAACCTTCAGGAAAACTCGAACGGTGCCAATTGAAACCCTTGCTCGTCAACCTGCAAAGCCCAACCCCGGCGGTCCCAGTCACCCAGCACAATGCGCCGTGCCGGTTGCCCGTCAACCACCAGCTTGTGAATCGCCGGCCGATGGGTATGGCCATGCACCAGAGTGCGCACGCCATGCGCCGCCATCACCTTCGGTACTTCCTCCGGCGTCACGTCGACAATTTCGGTGGACTTCATCCGCGTTTGCGTGCGGCTTTCGCTGCGCAGCTTGCGTGCCAGCTTGTAGCGGGCCGACAGCGGCAGGTGGCGCAAAATCCACAAGCTCAGCGGGTTGCGCAGCAGGCGGCGCATCTTCATGTATCCGACGTCGCGGGTGCACAGGGTGTCGCCATGCATCAGCAGCACCTGTTCACCGCCCAGCTCGATCACACAGGGGTCGTTCAACAGCGTGCAACCGGCAGCGTCGCAAAACGCCTGGCCTATCAGGAAGTCACGGTTGCCATGCATCAGGTAGATGGCCGTGCCGCTGTCGCTCAGCCGGCGCAGGGCCTGGCAGATCGACTGCTGGAAGGGCGTCATGGCGTCGTCGCCAATCCACGCCTCGAAAAAGTCGCCAAGAATGTACAGCGCCTTGGCGTGGCGTGCCCGGCCATCGAGCAGATCAAGAAACGCCCGGGAAATATCCGGGCGTTCTTCTTGCAGGTGCAGATCAGAGATCAGCAGAATCACTCAATGATCTCGGCTTTCTCGATGATCACGTCGTCTTTCGGTACGTCCTGGTGGCCAGCCTTGGAACCGGTGGCAACCTTTTCGATGGCATCGACCACTTCACGGCCTTCGATCACTTCGCCGAATACCGCGTAACCCCAGCCCTGCACGTTCTTGCCGCTGTGGTTGAGGAAGTCGTTGTCGGAGGCGTTGATGAAGAACTGTGCCGAGGCAGAGTGCGGCTCCATGGTGCGGGCCATGGCGATGCTGTACTTGGTGTTCTTCAGGCCGTTGTCAGCTTCGTTCTGGATGCTGGCACGCTTGTCACGCTTTTCGTTCATGCCTGGCTCGAAACCGCCGCCCTGAATCATGAAGCCCTTGATCACACGGTGGAACACGGTGTTGGTGTAATGGCCTGCGTTGACGTATTCGATGAAGTTGGCCACGGTAATAGGGGCTTTTTCAGCGTTCAGTTGAATGACGATGTCGCCGTGGTTGGTGCTCAGTTTGACTTTGGACATGCTGAAATTCGCTCTTTCAAGGCATACGGAAATTAGGGTGCGCTGGGCGCGTGTTATTCCCTGACGCAGGATCAGGCGATCGCGACACATGGCGCGCACCGGCCATTTTGCCAGGCTGCGGCAAAAAGCCGTGATAAATCACGCCAGTTTGTCCGGGCCCGACTGTCAGCAGCTTGACTGCTTCGGCTATGATAGGCCCTTTGATTCAATCGGCCTACCCAGGCTGGACACATGCATTCAAGGATCCTATGAGCAAGCCCACTGCCGACAACGCGCCCAACGCCGCTGCCAAAGGCGCCCCCGCTGTCCCTGCGAACTTCCTGCGGCCGATCATCCAGGCCGACCTGGACTCGGGCAAGCACAGCAGCATCGTCACCCGTTTCCCGCCGGAGCCCAATGGTTACCTGCACATTGGCCACGCCAAGTCGATCTGCGTCAACTTCGGCCTGGCCAAGGAATTCGGTGGTGTCTGTCACCTGCGTTTCGACGACACCAACCCGGCCAAGGAAGACCAGGAGTACATCGATGCCATCCAGAGCGATGTCAAGTGGCTGGGCTTCGACTGGGCCGGCGACGTGCGCTACGCCTCCGACTATTTCGACCAGTTGCACGACTGGGCAGTCGAGCTGATCAAGCGCGGCAAGGCCTATGTCTGTGACCTTACCCCTGAGCAGGCCAAGGAGTACCGTGGCAACCTCAAGGAGCCGGGCAAGAACAGCCCGTTCCGCGAGCGCAGCGTGGAAGAAAACCTCGAGCTGTTCGCTCGCATGAAGGCCGGCGAGTTCCAGGACGGTGAGCGCGTGCTGCGGGCCAAGATCGACATGGCCTCGCCGAACATGAACCTGCGCGACCCTATCCTGTATCGCATTCGTCATGCCCACCACCACCAGACCGGTGACAAGTGGTGCATCTACCCCAACTATGACTTTACCCACGGCCAGTCGGATGCCATCGAGGGTATTACCCACTCGATCTGCACCCTGGAGTTCGAAGGGCATCGTCCGCTGTACGACTGGTTCCTCGACAACCTGCCGGTGCCGGCTCACCCGCGCCAGTACGAGTTCAGCCGCCTGAACCTTAACTACACCATCACCTCCAAGCGCAAGCTCAAGCAGCTGGTGGACGAGAAGCATGTCGATGCCTGGGATGACCCGCGCATGTCGACCCTGTCCGGCTTCCGTCGTCGCGGCTACACCCCGGCTTCGATCCGCAACTTCTGCGAAATGATCGGCACCAACCGCTCCGACGGCGTGGTCGACATGTCGATGCTCGAGTTCAGCATCCGTGACGATCTCGACCGTACCGCACCGCGTGCCATGTGCGTGCTGCGGCCGCTGAAAGTGGTCATTACCAACTACCCGGAAGGCCAGGTCGAGCAGCTTGAACTGCCGCGCCACCCGAAGGAAGACATGGGCGTGCGCGTGCTGCCGTTCTCACGCGAGCTGTATATCGACCGTGACGACTTCATGGAAGAGCCGCCAAAGGGTTACAAGCGCCTGGAGCCGGCCGGTGAAGTACGCCTGCGTGGCAGCTACGTGATCCGCGCCGACGAGGCCATCAAGGACGCCGACGGCAACATCGTCGAACTGCGTTGCTCGTACGACCCGGACACCCTCGGCAAGAACCCGGAAGGCCGCAAGGTCAAGGGCGTGATCCACTGGGTACCGGCCGAAGGCAGCGTCGAGTGTGAAGTGCGCCTGTACGACCGCCTGTTCCGCTCCGCCAACCCGGAAAAAACCGAAGACGGCGGCAGCTTCCTCGACAACATCAACCCCGATTCGCTGCAAGTGCTGACCGGTTGCCGCGCCGAACCGTCGCTGGCCCAGGCGCAGCCTGAAGACCGCTTCCAGTTCGAGCGCGAAGGCTACTTCTGCGCCGACCTGAAAGACAGCCAGCCGGGTCGCCCGGTGTTCAACCGAACTGTCACCCTGCGTGACTCCTGGGGCAGCTAAGGAACCGCCGTGCTTAACATTTACAACACGCTGAGCAAAACCAAGGAAGCCTTCAAGCCGCTGGATGGCAACAAGGTGCGCATGTACGTGTGCGGCATGACCGTGTACGACTACTGCCACCTTGGCCACGGCCGCAGCATGGTGGCGTTCGACCTGGTCACCCGCTGGCTGCGTAAAAGCGGCTACGAGCTGACCTATGTGCGCAACATCACCGACATCGATGACAAGATCATCAACCGGGCCAACGAGAACGGCGAAACCTTCGACGCACTCACGGCCCGCATGATCGACGCGATGCACGAAGACGAGCGCCGCCTGAACATTCTGCCGCCGGACCAGGAGCCGCGTGCCACCGACCATATCGCGGGCATGCACGCGATGATCCAGACCCTGATCGACAAGGGTTACGCCTACGCCCCGGGCAACGGTGACGTTTACTACCGTGTCGGCAAGTTCGTCGGCTACGGCAAGCTGTCGCGCAAGAAGATCGAAGACTTGCGCATCGGTGCCCGTATCGAGGTCGACGAAGCCAAGCAGGACCCGCTGGACTTCGTGCTGTGGAAAGGCGTCAAGCCGGGCGAGCCAAGCTGGGAGTCGCCATGGGGTCCGGGCCGTCCGGGCTGGCACATCGAGTGCTCGGTGATGTCGACCTGCTGCCTGGGTGACAGCTTCGACATCCACGGTGGCGGCAGCGACCTGGAGTTCCCGCACCACGAGAACGAGATTGCCCAGAGCGAGGCGGCCACCGGCAAGCAGTACGCCAACGCCTGGATGCACTGCGGCATGATCCGTATCAATGGCGAGAAGATGTCCAAGTCGTTGAACAACTTCTTCACCATCCGCGACGTGCTCGAAAAGTACCACCCGGAAGTGGTGCGCTACCTGCTGGTGGCCAGCCACTACCGCAGTGCGATCAATTACTCGGAAGACAGCCTGCGCGACGCCAAGGGTGCACTGGAGCGCTTCTACCACGCCCTGCGCGGCTTGCCACGGGTGGCGGCCAAGGGCGGCGAGGCGTTTGTCGAGCGTTTCAGCGTTGCGATGAACGACGACTTCGGTACCCCCGAAGCCTGCGCCGTACTGTTCGACCTGGTGCGCGAGATCAACCGCCTGCGCGACAGTGACGTGGAGGCGGCTGCCGGCCTGGCCGGGCGCCTGCGTGAGCTGGGTGACGTGCTGGGTGTGCTGCAGCTGGAAGCCGATGACTTCCTGCGTGCCGGTGCCGAAGGCAAGGTTGATGCGGCAGAGGTCGAGGGCTTGATCCAGGCGCGCCTGCAGGCGCGTGCGGACAAGAATTGGGCCGAGTCGGACCGCATTCGCGACCAACTGACCGCCATGGGCGTGGTGCTGGAAGACAGCAAGGGCACAACCACCTGGCGTCTGGCTGACTGATCGGCTTGATGAGGGCTGGATGTAGGAGCGGGTTTACCCGCGAACCAGGCACCACGGTGGCTGGCACCGGCTTTGCCGGTGTTCGCGGGTAAACCCGCTCCTACAAATGTAATAGGGCCGCAACGCGGCCCCATTTTCTACTTGGCCAGCCCGGCCAATGGGCAGTGCAAAACCAGCTTCGCCCCACCCAACGGGCTCTCGCCAATCTCCAGCCCAAACCCATGCAAGTCGACGATCGCCGCAACGATCGACAGCCCCAGCCCGAACCCGGCATGGCGGTGGCCTTCATCGCTGCGATAAAAGCGCTTCATCACTGCGGTTCGTTCTTCTTCCGGGATACCCGGCCCACTGTCCTCGATCGCTACATGCACGCCGTTTTCGTCCTGCGTGGCGGTTACCTGCACCTGCCCGCCCTCGGGCGTGAACTTGATGGCGTTGCCCACCAGGTTGGCCAGTGCTTCGAACAGCAGCTCGCGGTCGCCGTGCAGCGCCGGTAACTGAGCGGGTTGGTGCAATTCCAGATGGATGCCGACGTCTTCGGCCAACGGCAGGTAGAAATCGTGCAGTTCCACCAGCAGCCCATGCGGGTCGAGCTGGACGAAACCGGCCCGTCGCTGACGGTCTTCCAGTTCGCTGATGCGCAACAAGCCACGAAAACGCGCCATCAGTGTGTCGGTTTCACCAATGGCCTGGTCCAGCGCCTCGGCCTGCGCAGAATCCACATCACTTTGCTGGCGAATGCGGTACAGCTGTGCACGCAGGCGGGTCAGCGGGGTGCGCAGGTCATGGGCAATGTTGTCGCATACGCCCTTGACCTCGTGCATCAGCCGCTCGATGCGGTCGAGCATGGCGTTGACGATGGCGGCCAGCATGTCCAGTTCGTCGCGCCGGGCCGACAGCGGCAGGCGGTGGGTGAGGTCGCCAGCTACGATCAGCTCGGCCTGGGCCTGGATGGCGCGGATACGCTTGAGTGGCCGACGGCGCAACAGGTACCAGCCGGCAAAACCCGGGATCAACGTCAAGGAAATACCCCAGAGCAGGGCATCGAGAATGATCCGGGTTACCACGAACAGCGAGCCGTTATCGCGGAACAGCACCAGCCAGCGGCCGTCCTGCACCTTGATCGCCACGGCATCGCAGCTGTCACGGGGCATGTGCGGGTCGTCGGCATCCAGGCAGTGCTTCAATTCATGGATCTTGCCGTCCAGCCGCAGTTCCGGGGGCAGGGCGCGCACGCTGCCGCCAAGCGGGTTGAGCTGGGCGTCGAACAAACCATAGGCGTCGAAGCTGCGTTCTTCGAAAGCCTGGCTGGCGATCAGGGCGTCGTCCAGCTGCTTGCCGCTCATGTGTGCGAACAGGTGCTGGCGCTGCAGCATGGAGTGGCGGGTGAGCTTGTTCAGGTAGCTGGACACCTCGAAGTACAGCACCCCCATGAGGATGCTGCTCCAGGCCACGAACAGAAAGCTGTACAGCGCCAGCAGGCGGCTGGTCGATGAACTCCAGCCTTTAGACGGGTTCAGCAATGGCATAGCCCGAACCCCGTACCGTACGGATCAGCGGCGACTGGCCGGGGGAGTCGATTTTCTTGCGCAGGCGTCCGATGTGCACGTCGATCAGGTTGGTGCCCGGGTCAAAGTGGTAGCCCCAGACTTCCTCGAAGATCATCATCCGGGTGATCACTTGGCCGCTGTGGCGCATCAGGTACTCCAGCAGTTTGTATTCGGTGGGCAGCAGGTTGAGGGTGTTGTCACCGCGGCGTGCTTCGTGGCTGATCAGGTCCAGTTGCAGGTCGGCGACCTGCAGGCGGGTCTGGGTCATGGGCACGCTGTTGCGGCGCAGCAGCACTTCGACACGCGCGGCCATTTCGTCGGAGGCGAACGGCTTGGTCAGGTAGTCGTCACCGCCGGCCCGCAGGCCGCGCACCCGTTCGTCGACGTCGGAGAGGGCGCTGATCATCAGGATCGGCGTGGCGATTTTGAGGCTGCGCAGGGTAGTGACGATGGTCAGGCCATCGACCTCGGGCAGCATGCGGTCCAGGGTAATCAGGTCGTAACCGCCGGCAATGGCCTTTGCCAGGCCTTCGCGGCCATTGTCGGCCCAATCCACCTCAAGGCCGTGGCTGGTAAGTTCGGCGACGATTTCCTGGCCGGTGACGGCGTCGTCTTCGATGGTCAGTACGCGAGGCATGCTGGTTCCTGGGCATCTAATAGAGATTTGATTGTGCCAAAGAATAGACAACCGGCGATTTAAGAAAAATTCATCTAGGGTGTTTTGGCTGATCTGGCCTCTTCGCGGGTAAACCCGCTCCCACAGGAACAGCGACATCCTCAGGGCAGCGAGATCCCTGTGGGAGCGGGTTTACCCGCGAAGCAGGCGCCACGGTGTATCAGCGGGCCCCAATCCCCTCGGCATGCATGATCTGGGCAATGATCGGCACTGGCGTCATCAGGTGCGAGCGCATCATCGCGCTGGCGCGCTTGGCGTCGCGGGCCAGAATCACCTCGACCAGTGCCGCATGTTCCTGGCGCTTCAATTCAAGCGCCTGTTCCGAAAACACCGTCTGCGTCAGCCACAGGTGGCGATAGCGTTCGGCCTGGTCAAACAGGTAGGTGCGCGCCTGCAGCAGATGCTTGGAGCCGCAGCCCGAAGCAATGGCGGTATGAAAGGCCTTGTGCCGCTCATCCCACACATCCAGGCGCTGCTCGCGGGTTTTGACTTCCACCACCTTGGCCAGCGTGTGCGAGTGGGCCAGCACCGACGCCTCCCAGGCGTCGTCGCCGCGCTCGATGGCCAGGGCGATGATCATCGCCTCTAGGTGGGCGCGGGCGTCGTAGATGTCGTTCATCTCGTCCAGCGACATGGGTGCCACCCGGTAGCCTTTCTGGCTGATGGCGTTCACCAAGTGCTCGGCCACCAGTTGCGACAGGGCCTCGCGCAGCGGGCCAACGCCCAGGTCGTAGCGTTCCTTCAGGGCACTCATCAGCAGCTTTTCGCCGGGCTTGAACACGCCGCGGATGATGTCCTTCTTGAGCCTCTCATACCCGCTGAATGCTGAGTTTTGTCGGGGGGCGAGCGCGTCCAAGATCCTGTTCCTCAAAACGTTTTGCCGATCATACCGAAACCACCCGCTGACGAAAAACAATGGACAATTCGATAAACTATCGCTGAAACATAAAAATGTAGACATTCTGAGTCAGTGGCGATATTTTTACCTCGCCCGCACTGATCCAGGTCACTACCGGACGGCGCCACCCAACTTTCTAGCCAGGGAAACTGCCATGAACGCCTTTACGCAGATCGACGAACTTGTCATGCCGCTGCCGCTCGAGCCGCGTGGTTACACCATCGCCCCTTCGAAGCAGTCGCCGCGCCTGCTGGAACTGACCTTCGCCCGGGAAACCGTCGAGGCGTTCGTCCAGGCCGTTGCCGAGTGGCCGGTGCAGGCGCTGGAATACAAGTCGTTCTTGCGTTTTCGCGTAGGTGAAATCCTTGACGAGCTGTGCCAGGGCACCCTGCGCCCGGTGCTGCTCAACACCATCCTCGACCGCGCCACCGGCGGTATGCTGATCACCCCGGTCGGCCTGGACGACGTGAGCCAGGCCGAGGACATGGTCAAGTTCACCACGGCCTGTGCGCACCTGATCGGCCGCTCCAACTACGACGCCATGAGCGGCCAGTTCTATGCGCGCTTCGTGGTGGTCAACAGCGACAACTCCGACAGCTACCTGCGCCAGCCGCACCGGGTCATGGAGCTGCACAACGACGGCACCTTCGTCAACCAGATCACCGACTACGTGCTGATGCTGAAAATCGACGAAAAGAACATGGAAGGCGGCAACTCGCTGCTGCTGCACCTGGATGACTGGGAGCAGTGCGAGGCATTCTTCCGTCACCCGATGGCGCGCCGTGAAATGCGCTGGACCGCGCCGCCAAGCAAGAAAGTGGCCGAAGATGTGTTCCACTCGGTGTTCGATACCGATGGCGAAGGGCGCCCGACCATGCGCTACATTGACCAGTTCGTGCAGCCGGAAAACTACGAGGAAGGCATCTGGCTGAATGCGCTGTCCGATTCGCTGGAAGGCAGCGAGAATAAGGTTTCGGTACCGGTGGGTGTCGGCAGCTTCTTACTGATCAACAACCTGTTCTGGCTGCATGGCCGCGACCGTTTCACGCCGCACGACGGCCTGCGCCGCGAGCTGATGCGCCAGCGCGGTTACGTCGCCTTCCCCAAACCGCTGTACCAGCGCGGGCAATAATGACAGGACACGGGGCGACGCCCGCCCACGCGTCTTTGCACAAAACGATGCCACCAGGGTCCGCGCGGGCCTTGGTGAGCCAGCCAGGCAATGCCTGCGTGTGAGGTAAGGCTGTGTACGATTTCATCATTATTGGCGGTGGCATTGTGGGAATGTCCACGGCCATGCACCTGGTCAAGGTCTACCCGGACGCGAAGATTCTCTTGTTGGAAAAAGAGTCCGGCCCTGCCCGCCACCAGACCGGCCACAACAGCGGCGTGATTCACGCCGGCGTGTATTACACCCCCGGCAGCCTCAAGGCGCGCTTCTGCCTCGAAGGCAACAAGGCCACCAAGGCCTTTTGCACCGAGCAGGGCATTCGCTTCGATGAGTGCGGCAAACTGCTGGTCGCCACCAATGACCTGGAAATGCAGCGCATGAAGGCGCTGTGGGAGCGCACCGAGGCCAATGGCCTGGAGCGCTACTGGCTGTCGGCTGACGAGCTGCGCGAGCGCGAACCCAATATCGTTGGCATGGGTGGCATTTTTGTGCCGTCCAGTGGCATCGTCAATTACGCACAGGTGACGGCGGCCATGGGCGCCGAATTCCAGCGTGCCGGTGGCGAAATCCGCTATGGCGCCGAGGTGGTCGGCCTGCAGGAGCAGGCCAGCGAAGTGATCGTACGTACGCAACGTGACGAGTTCCGCAGCCGTTTCCTGGTGACCTGTTCGGGGCTGATGGCCGACCGCGTGGTCAGCATGCTGGGCCTGCGCACCGAGTTCGTCATCTGCCCGTTCCGTGGCGAGTACTACCTGCTGCCCAAGCAGCACAACCAGATCGTCAACCACCTGATCTACCCGATCCCCGACCCTTCGATGCCGTTCCTGGGGGTGCACCTGACCCGCATGATCGACGGCACCGTCACCGTTGGCCCGAACGCGGTACTGGCGATGAAACGCGAAGGCTACCGCAAGACCGACGTCAGCCCCGGCGACCTGCTGCAGACCCTGACCACCCCCGGTATTCTCAAGGTGCTGGCGAAAAACTTCCGCCCGGGCCTGATCGAGATGAAGAACTCGCTGTTCAAGGGCGGCTACCTCAAGCAAGTGCAGAAATACTGCCCGAGCATCACCAAGGCGGACCTCACGCCTTACCCGGCCGGCGTGCGTGCCCAGGCGGTGTCGCGCGACGGCAAGCTGATCGACGACTTCCTGTTCGTCAACACCGCGCGCAGCGTCAACGTGTGCAACGCACCGTCGCCGGCCGCCACCTCGGCCATTCCGATCGGCGCCTACATCGTCGACAAGGTGCGTGAGCAAGTCAGCCTGCAGGGCGGTAGCTTCCCCAAGGCAGACCTGGCGGCCAACCAGCGGGTGGCCAGCTGACACCCTCGTAACACCTTCTGCGGTTTCGCTTTACTCAACCCGAACTGCCCTACTCACCATTTAGGGTTTGTACAAAAAGCCGCCGAGCGGCGATCAGGCAAGGCGAAAACAGGCGAGGAAGCGGAGTTTGCTGGTTGCAAATGAGCATTCCGAGCCTGTTTTCAACGCAGCATGATCGTCGCGCAGGCACTTTTCGTACAAAGCCTAGGGCAGGGCGGGTTTTTTCGCGCCCGCGTCGGTGACGTGCAGCCCGCGGGCATGACAAAAACAACAAGGTAGTGCCATGCAAACCCACAAGAACAATTTGAGTCATGGATTGAAATCACGGCATGTAACCATGCTGTCCATTGCCGGCGTGATCGGCGCCGGCCTGTTTGTCGGCTCTGGTCGCGCCATCGCCGAAGCCGGGCCGGCCACCATCCTGGCCTATATCCTCGCGGGTGGCCTAGTGGTGCTGGTGATGCGCATGCTGGCGGAAATGGCCGTCGCCTCACCGGATACCGGTTCGTTTTCCACCTACGCCGACCTCGCCATCGGCAAGTGGGCCGGCTACACCATCGGCTGGCTGTACTGGTGGTTCTGGGTCTTGATCATTCCGATCGAGGCCAATATTGCCGCAACCATCATCAATTCCTGGGTGCCGCAGTTGGAGATCTGGGTCTTGTCGCTGGTGATCACTTTGCTGCTGACCGCCACCAACCTGTTCAGCGTGAAGAACTACGGTGAATTCGAGTTCTGGCTGGCCCTGGTCAAGGTGGTGGCCATCGTCAGCTTCATCGCCCTGGGCGCCTGTGCCATTTTCGGCCTGTTGCCAGGCTCTGGCGTCAGCGGCGTTTCGCGGCTGTGGGATACCGGCGGTTTCATGCCCAACGGCTTTGGTGCGGTACTTAGCGCTATGCTGATCACCATGTTTTCGTTCCTTGGGGCTGAAGTGGTGACCATTGCGGCGGCCGAGTCGGACGAGGCCGGCAAGCATATTTCCAAGGCCACCAATTCGGTGATCTGGCGGATTGCGCTGTTCTATATCCTGTCGATCTTCATCGTCATTGCGCTGGTACCGTGGACCGACCCGCGTCTGGCTACCGAAGGCTCCTATGTCACGGTACTGGATACCCTCGGCGTGGCCAACGCCAAGGCGATCATCGATTTCGTGGTGTTGACCTCGGTCACCAGCTGCCTCAACTCGTCGCTATACACCGCCTCGCGCATGGTCTATTCGCTGAGCCGGCGTGGTGATGCCCCTGCCTGTGCCCAGGTCACCAGCCGCAGTGGTACGCCGGTGGTGGCAGTTTTGCTGTCTACCGGTGCGGCATTCCTGGCGGTGATCGCCAATTACCTGGTGCCGGCCCAGGTGTTCGGCTTCCTCATGGCCAGCTCAGGCGCCATTGCCCTGCTGGTGTACCTGGTGATTGCCATTAGCCAGCTGCGTCTGCGTCAGCGTCTGACCGCACAGGGCAAGACCTTGAGTTACCGCATGTGGCTGTTCCCGTGGCTGACCTGGGCGGTGATCCTGTTCATCAGTAGTGTGCTGGTGCTGATGCTGTTCCGCCCGGATCACCGCATTGAAGTGGTGTCGACCATGGTGCTGGCGGTGCTGGTGGTGTGTTCCGGCCTGCTGGTCACCCGCCGCCGCGCGCGAGGGGTCTCGATTGGTAGTGTAGGGCAGGGCGCCTGAAGACAGACGAGCAAGTCGCATCAGGCTGTGAGAGGATGTCCACCATCACAGCCAGGACCCTGAACGCAGCCTGATGAAGACACCCAAAAGAATCGAACCCCTGATCGAGGACGGCCTGGTCGACGAAGTACTGCGACCGTTGATGAGTGGCAAGGAAGCCGCCGTGTATGTGGTGCGCTGCGGCAGCCAGGTGCGCTGCGCCAAGGTCTATAAAGAAGCCAACAAGCGCAGTTTCCGCCAGGCCGCCGAATACCAGGAAGGCCGCAAGGTACGTAACAGCCGCCAGGCCCGGGCCATGGCCAAGGGCAGCAAGTACGGCCGCAAAGAAGCCGAAGATGCCTGGCAAAACGCCGAAGTGGCGGCACTGTTCCGCTTGGCCGGTGCTGGTGTACGGGTACCCAAACCCTACGATTTCCAGGACGGCGTATTGCTGATGGAGCTGGTGACCGACGCCGACGGCGATGCGGCCCCGCGCCTGAACGACGTGCACCTCGAAGCCGAGGAGGCCCGCACGTTCCACGCCTTTGTCATTCGCCAGATCGTGCTGATGCTGTGTGCCGGGCTGGTGCATGGCGACCTGTCCGAGTTCAACGTGCTACTCGGCCCGGACGGGCCGGTGATCATCGACTTGCCACAGG
Organism: Pseudomonas sp. NPDC089408; assembly: GCF_044749445.1. Lineage (NCBI taxonomy): Bacteria > Pseudomonadati > Pseudomonadota > Gammaproteobacteria > Pseudomonadales > Pseudomonadaceae > Pseudomonas > Pseudomonas sp. NPDC089408. The sequence goes on along the minus strand of NZ_JBIVHY010000005.1, from coordinate 148,783 downwards.
CGGTGGATGCCGCAGCCAACAACCATGCCTTCAGCATGCTGCAGCGCGACGTGGACAACATGGCCCACTATTTCGGGCGTTTTGCCCCCGAGCTGAAAAGCACGCGGTTTGCGCAGGAAATGTGGGCGTTGTATGAGGCCGGCAAGTTGCTGCCGGATACCGCGTTGACTGGGGTGTTCGAGGAAGACGAGCATGAGGCTGACGTGGGTGGGGTGATGCGCGAGATCGATGCCGCTCGGCTGGATGACGCCCGCCGCCGTGCGGCCAAGGCCGAAGCCGAGCATGGCCCGGCCAAGGCAGAGGAGCCTACGCCGCCCTGGCTGCAGTAATGCGCCGCCTGTACTGGCCTCTTCGCGGGTGAACCCGCTCCTACAACCTGCGTTAACCCTGTAGGAGCGGGTTTACCCGCGAAGAGGCCGGAACAGGAGAACCATGCCTCATGCCAGTCATTGCCTTTGACGCAAGACAATATCTCGCCAATTAGCCTTTTCACTGGCGCCTGACAGGCATAAGGTATACGCCGTTCAAATGCCCTGGAGCAGTCATGTCCAACCAATTCCCGTCCGTTCGTCCTCGCCGCCTGCGCCAGAACGAGTCCCTGCGCACGATCTTCCAGGAAACCGAGTTCCGCCTTGAAGACCTGATCCTGCCGATCTTCGTCGAAGAAGGTATCGATGACTTCGTGCCGATCACCAGCATGCCGGGTGTCAACCGTATTCCCGAGAAGTTGCTGGCCCAGGAAATCGAGCGCTATGCCCGCGCCGGTATCAAGTCGGTGATGACCTTTGGCGTCTCGCACAACCTGGACGCCGTGGGCAGCGACACCTGGAACGAAAATGGCCTGGTGGCGCGCATGTCGCGTATCTGCAAGGACACCGTGCCGGAAATGGTGGTGATGTCCGACACCTGTTTCTGCGAATACACCAGCCATGGCCACTGCGGTGTGCTGCATGACCACGGTGTGGACAACGACGCGACCCTGGCCAACCTGGGCAAGCAGGCGGTGATTGCCGCTGCTGCCGGTGCCGATTTCATTGCCCCGTCGGCAGCGATGGACGGCCAGGTGCAGGCGATCCGCAGCGCGCTGGATGGCGCTGGCTTCCACGACACCGCCATCATGGCCTATTCCACCAAGTTTGCCTCGTCGCTGTACGGCCCGTTTCGTGAAGCCGGCGGCACTGCCCTGAAGGGCGACCGCAAGAGCTACCAGATGAACCCGATGAACCGCCGCGAAGCCGTGCGCGAGTCGCTGCTCGACGAGCAGGAAGGGGCGGACGTGTTGATGGTCAAGCCGGCCGGTGCCTACCTGGACGTGATCGCCGACATTCGCGCTGCCTCGCGCCTGCCGCTGGCGGCGTACCAGGTAAGTGGCGAGTACGCGATGATCAAGTTCGGTGGCTTGGCCGGTGCCATCGATGAAGGCCGCGTGGTGCGCGAAAGCATTGGCGCGATCAAGCGTGCCGGTGCCGACCTGATCCTGACCTACTTCGCCATGGACCTCGCCCGCGAAGGTATCTGATGCGAAGGGCGCCGCTGTCGCGGCGCATCCCTGTAGCGGCTTTAGCCGCGCAGAATCCAACACGGTGCATGGCACCGGCTACGCCGGTGTTCGCGGCTAAAGCCGCGCCTACAGGGCACCTCAAAGCTCGTCCAATACACAAAAATTTCGTAAGCGCTGAATTATTTAGTGTCCCGTTGTATCTGATCCCTTAGAGCATTCAGCGACAAGGACACGGGCATGAAATCTCGCAAGAAAAGCGTCAAACCAATCGGCCTCAAAGACATCACCATCGTCGATGACGCCAAGATGAAAAAGGCGATCACCGCCGCCGCCTTGGGTAACGCCATGGAGTGGTTCGACTTCGGCGTGTATGGCTTCGTCGCCTACGCCTTGGGCAAGGTGTTCTTCCCCAATGCCGACCCCAGCGTGCAAATGATCGCGGCATTGGCCACGTTCTCGGTGCCGTTCCTGATCCGGCCTTTGGGCGGGCTGTTCTTCGGCGCGTTGGGCGACAAGTTTGGGCGGCAGAAGATTCTCGCTGCCACCATTGTCATCATGTCGCTCAGCACCTTCGCCATCGGCCTGATACCGTCCTATGCCAGCATCGGCATCTGGGCGCCGATCCTGTTGCTGCTGGCGAAAATGGCCCAGGGCTTCTCGGTGGGTGGCGAGTACACCGGCGCGTCGATATTCGTCGCCGAATACGCCCCCGACCGCAAGCGCGGTTTTCTCGGCAGCTGGCTGGACTTCGGCTCGATCGCCGGCTTTGTGCTGGGCGCCGGGGTAGTGGTGATGATTTCCACCCTCCTCGGTGAAGAGAAGTTTCTTGAATGGGGCTGGCGCCTGCCGTTCTTTCTGGCCTTGCCATTAGGCATCATCGGCCTCTACCTGCGCCACGCACTGGAGGAAACCCCCGCGTTCCAGCAGCATGTCGACAAGATGGAGCAGGGCGACCGCGAAGGCCTGGCCTCGGGGCCGAAGGTGTCATTCAAGGAGGTGGCCACCCAGCATTGGCGCAGCCTGGTGACCTGCATTGGCGTGGTGATCGCAACCAACGTCACCTACTACATGCTGCTGACCTACATGCCCAGCTACCTGTCGCACAACCTGCACTACAGCGAAGACCATGGCGTGCTGATCATCATCGCGATCATGGTCGGCATGCTGTTCGTGCAGCCGATCATCGGCCTGATGAGCGACAAGTATGGCCGTCGCCCCTTCATCGTGGTCGGCAGTGTCGGGCTGTTTGCGCTGGCGATCCCGGCGTTCATGCTGATCAACAGCGGGGCGCTTGGGCTGATTTTCTCGGGGCTGCTGATCATCGCCGTGCTGCTGAATTTCTTCATTGGCGTGATGGCATCGACCCTGCCAGCGATGTTCCCCACTCACATCCGCTACAGCGCACTGGCCAGTGCCTTCAACATTTCGGTGCTGATCGCCGGCCTGACCCCGACCATCGCCGCCTGGCTGGTGGAGAGCAGCGGCAACCTGTACATGCCGGCCTATTACCTGATGGTGATCGCCGCGGTTGGCCTGGTCACCGGCCTGACCATGAAGGAAACCGCCAACAAGCCGTTGCGCGGTGCTGCCCCGGCGGCATCGGATATTGAAGAAGCGCGCGAACTGCTGCAGGAGCACCACGACAACATCGAGCAGAAGATCGAGGACATCGATGAGCAGATCGCGGAGCTGGAGGCCAAGCGCAAGCTGCTGGCGCAGCAGCACCCGCGCATCGATTGATCAGCGTGGCATGTAGCCACGCTGCCAGGCGCGCGGAATGAACCGCGACACCAGGGCCAGCACGCAAGCCAGCGCGCAGCTGGCGGCCAGCGCCTGCAGGCCCAGGTGTTGTTGCAGCCAGGCGCCCAGTGCGGCGCCCAGCAGCATGCCGGCCCAGGGCACCAGCTGTACACGCCAGCCATTGCGCCGTTCGCCCAGCAACCAGCGCCCCAGACCACGGCCGAAACGCGACAGGGCACCGGTAACATACGTCAGGCCGATGGGCAGGCCATTCACCTGCTCGACCACGGCGTTGATCATGCCCATGGCCAGGGTAGCGGCCAGCAATGCAGGGAAGGTGACCCCCAGCGGCCATGCCGCAGCGAACGCCAGCAGTGCGGCCACTACCAGCAACACGGGCCAGGCCCGGCGCCGGAAGCCGCGTGCGAGCAGTATGCCTAGCATATTCCCGGCAACAAACCCCAGCAGCGCGCCGCTCAGGCGTAGCACCAAGGCCAGGTCTGCTTCACTGATGGCCACCGCCAGGCGCGTGGTGTTGCCGCTCATGAACGACACGAAATCGCCCAGCGCCAGCAACCCAATGGCATCGGTCATTCCCGCCAGCACTGACAGGGCAGCCACCAGGCCGAGACCAACGCGGCCACGCAGCACTTGCAGGCGCAACCGCCTGGTCGAACGTGCTGGGAAGGCGTCAGGCAGCATGTGCAGGCCTCAGGGCAGCAGTTTTTCGCGAGCCAGGGTGCCCTTGATGGTGCGCTCCACCACGTCGACCAGCACCATGGTCTGGTGATCGACCTCGATGTTTAGCAGCTCGCCGACGTTGTAGCTGGCAAAGGTGGTTTGGCGCAGCGTTTCCGGGATCAGGTTGATCGTGACCACGTTATCTTCGACATCGGCAACGGTCAGGCTGCAGCCGTTGACCCCGATGAAGCCACGCGGGAACACGTACTTGCCCCATTGCGCGGGCATGCGGAAGGTAATGAACGCGCCGGTTTCCTTGATTGACAGCTCGACGATTTCGCCGGTGGTGGCGATGTGACCAGCCATCAGGTGGCCACCGACTTCGGCGTTCATCTTCGCCGAGCGTTCGATGTTGACGCCCTGGCCAGCCTTGAAATTGCGCAGGTTGGTGCGTTCGAGGGTGGCGGTCATGGCGTCGAACCTGACCTCGGAGCCGTTAATTTCGGTAACCGACAGGCAGGTGCCTTCGACACTGACGCTGGCGCCGATCTTCAGCTCATCGAGCAGTTCCGGGGTGAGGTCGATGGTGAACTGGTTGTGGCCCGGGTAGCTGGTCACATCAAGCAGAGGGCGGACGGCCTGGACGATGCCGGTGTACATGGTGTTGCTCCTGGGCACAGAAAAGAAAGCTAGCGAACGCTATGCTCGTAGAGCAGTAAAAGCAAGAGCCGCTTCTTTTCAAGCCCACGCGATCCCTGTAGGAGCGGCCTTGTGTCGCGAAAGGGGCGCGCAGCGGCCCCTCGATCGCAGCTTCGCCGCCGACATTGCCGGGACCGCTCTGCGGTCCTTTCGCGACACAAGGCCGCTCCTACAGGGGTAGGTGGGTGCTGGTCAGAACTTCAACTGCCACTGCCCAACCACGGTATGGTTGCGGCTGTTGCTGCCCAGCACTCAGCGCCTCAGACATGCCCACTGCTGTTGACGATCCGCAGGCACAGCGCCTCATAAGGGTCCAGGTTGACCAGCAAGCGGCCGTCCTCGGTCAGGTCGCCTTCGACGGTTTCGTTGATCATGTCCACCACCGGCCCCGGCGTGAACCCACTCAACAGCAGCTCCTCGGCAATCACTTCCTGGCCAAAGTTCAGCGCACTGATCTGGATCCCGCGCCCGGCCGGCAGTTCATGCACCATCACCAGCAACCCCGGGCTGTTGACCTCGGGCACCAGCACCTGACGACTGGTGGCAATGCCATAGGCCTGGCGCACGGCAAGCAGCTTCTTCACCTTGCAGGCGAACGAGTCGCCGTTCTCCAGCTGGCTGTCGAGGCTGCCATACAGCGCCCGGGCACGCGGCATGCCGCGCACCGACATATCGGCGTGCGGATCAAGCCCGGCCAGGTCATAGCCGCCACGGTGAATCCAGCGGGTATCGCCGTCCAGCATGCGTTCGGCCACCGCCTCGGCGGGCAAGGGCAGGGCGCCGACCAGGTCCCAGCCGGACAACGCGACCACCCCGGGCTGCATGGCGTTGAACATGACCAGCAGCAGGTGCACCTTCTGGATCAGCTCGATATCAGCCGCAGCAATCTGTTCGAGGTCACGAATACCCAGTGCGGCAGCGATGAGGCTGGCAGTGGTGCAGGCGATGCCGTTGGTGACGAAACGCAGGTTGTACGGCGCATGCTCGCCCGACAGCCGCTCGTAGATTTCCTCGCGGATATGTTCGCGCAAGATCCCGCCAGGTAGCGTCTGCCCCTTGTACAGGTACATGTCATGGGCGTGCAGGGTCCAGAAATGCACCAGCTCCACGGTCAGCTCGTCGTGGTTCTGCAGGGCGTGGATCAACGAAGCCGGGTCGATACCGAAGGCATGCATTTCCTTCAGCATCAGGCGCAGGAATTCGGTATCGCCGGTCAGCAGCGCATGCTGGTAGGCCGGGCGGGTGATGAAATCGTAGGACAGGTCGGCGCCGCCCTTGGACATCTGCGCGATGTCGTCGAGGGTCAGGTTCAGCTCCTGGAAGCTGAAACCGCCGGCCTTGCGGATCATGCCGCCGATCAGCTGGTTGCCGACGATCGACAGCGGGTGGCTTTCCGACCAGGCAGTGCCGCTGGCGCGGGTTTCCACGCCCAGAAAGCCGTTGGCGTCCAGGCGCAGGCCGCGCGCACCCAGGCAATCCAGAGCGTGCAACGCGTCGCCGATGATCATCTGCTGGGCGGCGAAGGTCGGGTCCAGCCAGTTCAGCGATGGCTGGCCTTCCTTGAAATAGTGCAAGTAGACCCAGCGCCGGGTCTTGCCGTCGACGCCCGTGATCGGTGGCGTGGCGCTCCAGTCGGTTTCTTTTACCCCCGGCTCGAAGAAGATCACCCGCTGCAATTGGCCGACGATGTAGTGGCGGGCCTTGAGCTCGTCGCACTGGGCCGGCAGCAGGTTGACCGCATCGCGGCCGGTCGGCACTTCGGGCAGCAATGGCCAGTCTTCCTCGCGAATCTCGACCATGTGATACAGCCCCGGGTAGGGCCCGTAGGCCATCTCGGCCAGGCGGAAATCGGCGCCCTTGCCGGTGTGCGACGGGATCAGGTCGTCGATGGTTACCGCATTGTGCGCGGCGGCCATGCGGCTCATCTGGATCAGCTCCGGCTCGCTGCCGTACAGCGGGTCGATGTCGAAGCTGATGCGGTCGAAGTTGCCGTCGATGCTGGGGGTAAGCTCGCGGCCAAGAATACCGCCAGAGCGCTTGATCGGGCCGGTGTGCAGGCCCTGGATGCCGATGTCCGACAGGCGCTTCCACAGCGCTTCATGGGCCAGGGCGCCGAGTACAGAGCAACCCTCGGGGGCGATGATGGCGTCGGGGTAGACGGTCAGCCAGACCGAGGCGATTTCCGTGGCCCGGCGGGGCTGGGCTTCGGCGTAGGGTTGTTGCCACAGTCGCGACTGGCCTGAGTACAGGCTGGTACGGTCCTGGGAGGCCTTGAGCATGGCGCGGTCTTCGAGCCATTTGACGTATGACGGGTCGGGCTGGGTCATTTCGCGTCCTCTTTGCGTGTCGGCACCGGCTCAGGTTATGACGGTATTGCGGTCTGATCGTTCGGTGGAGAACTCTAAGGGCCTCTTCGCGGGTGAACCCGCTCCTACAGGGATTACCACAAGTCTGAAAATTGTGGGGGCCTGTGGGAGCGGGTTTACCCGCGAAGAGGCCTGACCTGCAAACCCACCCCTCAGCGCCGGGCCGACAACTGCTGCGGCGCCAGAAACGCATCATGGAAGTAATTGCGCACCGCCTGCATCGCCGGGCTGAACGCCCGTTCCCGGTGCCAGGCCAACCCCACGCTCATCGGCGTCACCGGGTCGCTGATGGTCACCGTCTCGATGCGCTTGCCTTCCAGCGACCACGGCCGGTGTACCAGGTCTGACAGGATCGCCACACCACTGCCATTGGCGACCATGCTGCGCACGGCTTCCACCGAACTGGTCCGCACCCGCACGCTTGGCCGTTGTCCGGCCTGTTCCCAGTAGCGCATGGCACTCTGCTCGGCCTCATCGACGGTCAACAGGATGAAGGGCTCACACGCCACATCGGCCAGGCTCACCGCCGAGCGCTCGCACAGGGGGTGATGCCCGGGCAACCACAGCCGGCGCTCGGAGTTGAACAGGGTTTCCGAAACAATATCCGGGTGGGTGAGGTTGGCGGTGAGCACCACCGCCATGTCGAAGCGCCCCTCCAGCAGGCCCTGTTCAATGGCGCTGCGCTCCTGCTCGTACAGCGCCAGGGTTACGTCCGGATGCCAGTGTTCCAGGCGCTGCAAATGGTGCGGCAGAAAGTAGCCGATCACCGTATAGCTGGCAGCCAGGCGCAGCAAGCCACTGGCGCGCAGGTCCGGCAGCGGGCTGTTGAGGGCATCGTCGACGCTGCGCAGGATGACGTAAGCACGGTTCAGAAAGTGCCGGCCAGCCTCGGTCAGGCTCATTCCCTGGGCCGAGCGCTGGAACAGCAGCACGCCGAGCATTGCCTCAAGTTCCTTGATTGCGGTGGTAACCGCCGACTGGGAAATGTTCAGGTGGATCGCTGCCTGGGAAATCTGGCCGATTTCGGCAGTGGCGACGAAGTAGCGGACCTGGCGCAGGGTCAGTGACACGGTAGGCTCCCAAGGTATCTGTTTTTCCGAAGACACCCTATCTGTTTATAGATCTTCCCAAGGGGGTGCGGAGAATCTAACGTGGCTTGCATGCAGCCACAAGTGCCAGGAGATGCCGCAATGCAAGCAGTGGATTTCAACTCTGACATGGGTGAGGGCTTTGGCCCATGGACGATTGGCGACGGCGTCGACAACGAGCTGATGGGCTACATCAGCAGCGCCAACATTGCCACCGGCTTCCATGCCGGCGACCCCGGCACCATGCGCCGTACCGTCGAGCGGGCCAAGGCCCTGGGGGTTGCCGTGGGTGCACACCCGGGCTTCCGTGACCTGGTCGGCTTCGGCCGGCGGCACATCAATGCGCCGGCCCAGGAACTGGTCGACGACATGCTCTACCAACTGGGCGCCCTGCGTGAAATTGCCCGTGCCCAAGGCGTACGCCTGCAGCACATCAAGCCGCACGGCGCGCTGTACATGCACCTGGCGCGCGATGAGGAGGCCGCGCGTTTGCTGGTGGAAAACTTGCGCGTCGTCGAGCCTGAATTGCTGCTGTTCTGCATGCCAGGGTCGGTGATCTGCCGCATTGCCCAGGAACTGGGCCAGCCGGTGGTTCGCGAGTTCTATGCCGACCGCGAGTACGACTTGAGCGGCTCGATCGTGTTTACCCGCAATGTGCGGGGCTACCAGCCACAGGCGGTAGCCGAGCGTGTGTTGCGCGCTTGTCAGCAAGGTGTGGTGCGCACGGTCGAAGGCCAGGACCTGGCCATCGCGTTCGACTCCATCTGCCTGCACAGTGACACCCCGGGCGCGCTTGACCTGGTCGAGGCCACGCGCAAGGCGCTGGATACGGCCGGCATCGAGGTGCGTGCACCGCGCTGAGTGAGGCATTTGGCGGATACAAGCCGGAGCCTGTGTATGTTGTTTTTGCCTGTCTTTCTATAAAGATTCCAAGAAAAGGAATAGTCATGGCCGAATCGCTTGCTACAACCCCCATCCGCTACAGCTTCGGCGCAGACGAACACCTGTTTGCCGAAGTCAGCGAGAGCATGTCACTGGAAGCGTTCTTCAAGGGCATGGCCGTCACCCGCGCGGTGGAGCGGTTGGCCCTGGACGGCGTGCTCGATGTATGCCTGGCCAACGCCTCGTTCCAGATCCGCTTCGACCCTGACCGCATTGCCCCCGAAGCCCTGCTAAACGCCGTGCGCGGCGCCGAAGCGCAGGCGGTGGCCGAGCGTTCGTTGCACACGAGGATCATCGAGATCCCGGTGCTGTACAACGACCCTTGGACCCACGAAACGCTGATGCGCTTTCGCGATCGCCACCAGGACCCGACCAGCACCGACCTGGAGTACGCCGCACGCATCAATGGCCTGGCCGATGTCGAGGCGTTCATTGCCGCGCACAGCGGCGCGCCGTGGTTCGTGTCGATGGTCGGCTTCGTCGCCGGCCTGCCGTTCATGTTCCAGATGGTCGAGCGCGAGCGGCAGTTGCAGGTGCCCAAGTACCTGCGCCCGCGCACCGACACGCCCAAGCTCACCCTCGGCCATGGTGGTTGCTTCGGTTGCATCTACTCGGTGCGCGGGGCAGGCGGCTACCAGATGTTCGGCGTTACCCCGGCGCCGATCTACGACCCGCAGCAGACCTTGAATTACCTCAAGGAGCACATGGTGTTCTTCCGCCCCGGCGACATCGTGCAGTTCAAGCCCATTGATCGCCGCGCCTATGACCAGGCGGTGGCAGAGGTGGAAGAAGGCCGTTTCGACCTGCGTATTCGCCCGGTGGAGTTTTCCCTGGACGCCTTCCTCGCCGACCCGGTCGGCTACCCGAAATCGCTGCAGGAGGTGCTGGCATGATCAAGGTACTTAAACCGGGCCTGGCGACTTCTGTGCAGGACCTTGGCCGTGAAGGCTATTACCACTTGGGCATTCCGCCGTCTGGCGCACTCGACCAGTATGCCTTGAGCGCGGCCAACCACCTGGTGGGCAACCCGGCGGGTGCTGCCGGGCTGGAATGCGCATTGGTAGGGCCGGAGCTGGAGTTCCAGCAGGATACGCTGGTGGCCGTGTGCGGTGCGCAGATGCCGGCACTGCTCGATGGCCGCGAACAGCGCCCGGACACGGCGTTTGCCGTGCGTGCCGGGCAAGTGCTGCGCTTTGGCTTCCCCACGGCAGGCGCCCGGGCCTATCTGGCCGTGGCTGGCGGCATTGATGTGCCTGAGGTGCTGGGCAGCCGTTCGACTTACGCGCTGGGGGCCTTGGGTGGCTTTCAGGGCCGCAAGTTGATGGCAGGCGACCTGTTACCGGTAGGTGTACCCAGCGGCAAAAGCCGCGCTGGCGCCAGTCTACCGATGGCCTTGCGCCAGGCCCTGGGCGGCGAAGTCGTGCTGCGGGTGGTGCCGGGGTTGTATTTTCACCGCTTGAGCGAAGCGGCGGCGCAGCGCTTTTTCACCGAGGCCTGGACTGTTGGCTCTGAAGCGGACCGGATTGGCTACCGCTACAAGGGCGGCAGCGCCTTGGGCTTCCAGCCGCGGGAACAGCCATTCGGTGCCGGCTCGGACCCCTCGAACATCGTCGACAGCTGCTACCCGATCGGTTCGATCCAGGTGCCGGCGGGGCTGGAGCCGATCATCCTCCACCGCGATGCCGTGTCGGGGGGTGGTTACGCCATGATTGGCACGGTGATCAGCGCCGACCTCGACCTGGTCGGGCAGATGCAACCGAACCAGCCGGCGCGGTTCCTGAAAGTGAGCATGGAGCAGGCGCTGGAAGCGCGGCGCTCGTACAAGAAGAAACTTGGTTGCCTAGGCAGGTTGTTCAGTTGACCTTCTACAGGTTATTCAAGACCTGAAAGCGAGAGCAGTCCCTGTAGGAGCGGGCGCGCCCGCGAAGAATCCTGCGCGGTGGATGGCACCGGCTTCGCCGGTGTTCGCGGGCACGCCCGCTCCCACAAGTACAGCGTGATGCAGAAACTTTTGGCAGCACGTGGGAGGGTTTTCTTCTGTTTCAAGAACAGTAGATCAGTCGACTTTTCCTACAGCGTATCAGGAAGTGCCAGACTCCCCACAGAATGGCTTCCCCGGTAGGTTCGTGTCTTCAGTTAGTTGGAAGACAAGGACCCGTTCATCCCGTTCATGCCTCGCCCACCCTCTACTTCCCCCAAGAAAAGCGGGGACGGCAATGATAGCCATGACGCATCGGACAACAGCATGCTCGCCATGCTCGAAGTCCAGGCAGAGGGCGACTCGCCTTATCCGGCCGGTCAAGGCGTGCACACCGACGAGGCGGGCTACCTGGCGGATCCCGAATTCCGACTGCGCGGCGGTTACGACAACCTGATGCTCGACGCGGCCGCGCAACTGTTCGGCCTTGTCATCCGCCTGCGCACCCTGGACGAGCTGCCCAACATCGCGTTCGTGCACCAGCGCGTGCAAACGCAGATCCACGCCATCCGTGAAGAGATGCAGCACCACGGTTATCCGCCCATGCATCTGGAAGCCTATTCCTACGCCCTGTGCCTGTACATCGACGAAGCCGTAATGAGTCGCCCTTGGGGCAACAATTCGTGCTGGAGCCAGGAACCATTGCTGAGCATCTTCCACGACGAAACCCACGGTGGCGAAAAGATCTTCCTGTTGCTGGAACGGATAATGCTGTCGCCCAAGGAATTCCAGGATGTACTGGAACTCCTGTACTTCTGCCTTTGCCTGGGGCTGCGGGGCAAGTACGCCCTCGACCCCAAGGGCGACGAAATCATCAACGCCCTGATCACGCGGATGCACAAGGCCATTCGCGAGCTGCGCGGCCCCACGCCGGGACAGCTGTGCGACCCCGCTATCAATGTTGCCGATCGCCCCTACCGCAGGCCACGCCGGTATTGGCCCGGATGGAGCCCGCTGGTGATTTCGGCCATCGCCATGGCCTGTGCCTACTGCTACTACAGCTACCGCCTTAGCCTGACCACCGCCGAAGTTCTTCAGTCGCTCGACAGCATCATGTCAAGGCCGTAGCAGGGAAATCCGCATGCCTACTCAATCCGATTTGCGCTTTACCTTTGAGCCTCTGGTCGGCCAGCTTGAGTTCGAAGTGGTGTCGTTCACACTTGACGAAGCGATCAGCTCACCGTTCCAGCTGAAGCTGGAGTTGGTCAGTTTCGAAGGCGATGTCGACTTCGGCCAGTTGCTCGACAAGCCGGTGCTCTTCACCCTCTGGCGCGGTATGCGAATACTGCGTCACGTACACGGCCTGGTCAGCAGTTTCAGCCAGGGCGAAACCGGCCATCATCGCACCCGCTACCGTGCGCTGGTCGAACCGCAGTTGGCCCGGGCCGCGTTGCGTTCCAACTGGCGCATTTTCCAGCACAAGACCGTGCCGCAAATCATCGAACTGATGCTGCAGGGCCAAGGCATAAACCGATTCGAAATCAAGAGCCTCGGCGAGCACCAGGTGCGCGAATTCTGCGTGCAGGCCGGCGAAACCGACCTCGACTTCATCGCCCGTCTGGCTGGCGAGGAGGGTTTTGTCTACCGCTTCGAACACACGCCCAAACACCATCAACTGATCATTACCGACCGCCTGCTGGCGCTGGGGCCGATCAGCCGGGGTGCGATCAAGGCCGACGACGATGATGAAGGCTTATTCGACGAGGACGACGTCGGGCCCGACCAGGTGCTTTACCGCGCCAACAGCGGTGGCGATCAGGCCAGGCCGTGCCTGCGCCGCTTGCGTTACAGCGAGCAGGTGCGCACCGCCAGGCAGGTGCAGCGGGACTACACCTTCACCAACCCGCAATACCGCCAGGAACACCGCGCGATTGATGGCAACATCACTCACCAGTCGCAGCACTACGAGCGCTTCGACTACCCCGGGCGCTACAAGCGTGATGCGGTCGGCGTCCCGTTCACCGCCACCCGCCTCACGGGCTTGCGCCACGATGCGTGCATTGCCGAGGTAGAAGGCGATGATGTACGCCTGCAACCGGGGCTGAGCTTCACCCTCATCGAACACCCGCGTGAAGACCTCAACGTGCATTGGCGCACGATCAGCTTGCACCACGAAGGCATCCAGTTCACCAGCCTGCTGGAAGAGGCCGCCGGTGCCGATCAGGGTACCCGTTACACGCAGAAAGCCGTGCTGGTGCCCGGCCGGGGTGAATGGCGCCCGGCACCGTTGGCCAAACCGCGTATCGATGGCCCGCACATGGCGACTGTCGTTGGCCCGCCCGGCGAGGAGATCTATTGCGATGAGTGGGGCCGGGTCAAGGTCAGCTTCCCCTGGGACCGGGAAAGCAACAACAACGAATTCAGCTCCTGCTGGGTGCGGGTATCCCAAGGTTGGGCGGGCGGCAGCTGGGGCACGATGGCGATTCCACGGATTGGCCAGGACGTGATCATCCAGTATGTCAACGCCGACCCGGACCAGCCGATGATTACCGGGCGCACCTACTGCGGCGATCAGCTTCCGCCGTATGACCTGCCGGAGCACAAGACACGCATGACCATCAAGAGTCAGACCCACAAGGGGGATGGTTTCAACGAGCTGCGTTTCGAGGACGAGCTTGGCAAGGAGGAAGTATTCATTCATGCCCAGCGGGACCAGAACAATGTGGTCGGCCATGATGAGACCACGCGGGTCGGGCGCAACCGGGTCGAGCAGGTTGGCAATGACGAGCAACTGAGCGTTGGTAACCACTACAGCCAGGCAACAGGCGGCAACCATACACAGTTCATCGGGCAACACTGCCAGGTGGAGATCAGACAGGACCTGACAGAGAAAGTCGGCAACAATCGCAGCGAATCTACCGCCGGCAATCAGCATGTCTTCGTCGGCAACGACAGCGGGCTGGTCGTCAAAGGTGCGCAAAGGGTCAGCGTCGGAAACGGCATGGAGCAACTCACGACGGTCTATCAGTTACGGGCTAGTGAGCGCATCGAGCTGCAAACCCCAGGTGGCAGCATCGTGCTGGATCAGCGGGGCATCACCATCAACGGGTTGACACTTGACCTGCAGGGGCAGACCCGGGCAGCTGCGCAAGGGGCAGGCAGCAACCAGTCGCTGGCACTGACGGCGAATGCCAGTACCCAGTGTGAGGTCAACGTCTGATGGGCACTGAAAGCCTGGTAAGCCAAATTGAAAAACACCACGCAGTAAACGTGTACTGCCATGTGCTGATCGACCCGCTTGCGAGCGCCGGCAAGGGTGACCATGCCTTGCTGGCCCGGCTGCGCGAGGCCTTGGGTGAACACGCATTGACGCGTGTGCCCCGGGCCGACCTGCTCCATGCACCCCACTTGCACCCCGTGCTGGTTTGTCTGTCCTCCCCGGGAACCTCGCCATGCCGTTCATTGCTGGAACTGGCGGCCCGGGCCGCGCAGCGCGGGCTGTATCAGCGCCGGCGCCACGTGTGCGGCTGGCTGTTCAGTGAGGCGCCATCGGCAGCCGTTGCTTCGCACCTCAAGGGGCTGTGCCGGGTGCCCGATACGAAACGGGAATCCAGTTTCTATCCGGTCTATGAACCCGTACGGCTGGAGCTGCTTGCGGCGACGTTCAAGCAGGTGGAACAAGGCCCATGGTGGCCGATCGGCAACTGGGTGTTTTTGAGTAGCGGAGGGAGGCTGGCCAACCTGAAAGGCCAGAGTGGTCGACAGTACCCGTTACCGGTGGCGGCGCTGCGCATTCAGCAAGATGTGCCTGTGATTGAGCGCGTGCTGGCCAGCTGGAGAGTGTTGCGGGCAGGCTCGACCGATGCCCGCCAGTGCCAGATTCCGCCGTTTGCAGCCGTCCGTGTGTCCAACCACATCGATGATGCGCGCAGCCTTGGATTGAATGACACGGAAGACATCGCCGTTCTCGCCCTGCATCAACTGTGCATCCATCCCCGGATGCACACGCTTGCCGAAGTGCGCAGCATGATCGACGCGGTCGTTAGGGGCCAGCTTGCGCTCGCGCCATTGCTCGCCCGTTACTCCGAGGCGCATTGGCGCCGCCTGAGCGAATCCTTGCCAAAGTCGGAGAGCCGCTTGTGACCATCAGCCAACGTATTGCCCTTGCCGTCGCTGAAGCCGGGCTCCCGCACGACCAGTGCATGTCTTGCGAACGCCAGGGGCTGCCGATTTTACCCCTGCGCCGCGCTCTGGTGCCGGATACCCGGCCGCAGTGCATCACTACCGTCGCAGGTAGCCTGCACATTTCGACCCGGATCGGCCTGCGCACCCTGCGCATGGGCTACCTGTATGTGCTGCTCGACCAGCAGGTCTGGCATGCCTACGAAGTCAGCGAACAGGGGCATCTGCGTCGCTTCAACCCTTACGAGCCACCCGACGGCCTGCCCAGGCCGTTGCCGGAAAAGTGCGTGCATGAAAACCACGACATTCCTTCGTCCTTCCTCAACATCGATACTGCTAAATACAACAGCGCCTGGTTGGCCTTTTCCAGCGATGCCTGGCCAGCCAGTGTGCTGAATGCCTACAAGAAAGGCGTGGCGCCAGCGCACCGTTTTGAAGGCCTGGACCTGACCCAGGCGCGCAACAACCCTGAACTGCTGGGCATGGCCATGACGCCCGACAGCTTGCAGGTCGACACGCAGGTGTTCGAATACACCCAGCAGGCTTGCTCACCCTTCGACAGCGCGCATGGCTTCCACAGCCGCTGGCTGCGCCGGTTCGCCCTGCGTGGTCATGTGATCAATGCGATGAACCGGCACAAGCTGGAAAACGGCGTGCTGGCAGTGGTGCTCGACGATACGGTGGGCCTGATTCAGGAGTACAACCACCAGCGGCTGAACTGGGTAGTGAAGCGCCAGGTCTGGCGCGAAGAGCCCATGCGGGCCTATCAGCTGCAGACCTCGCAGATTTTGCAGGTCATCCGTGCCACGCACAGGGAATGGGCGGGGCAGAAGGTGCCGTCGATGGCGCCAACGACGGGAGACGGGCCACCGGTGTTCGTGGACCCGGCAGTGGAGCGTCAGCGCCTGGTCGAGCGTGCGCAACTGGAAAGCGACGAGAGGCTCGAAGAGCGCTACCACGAGCCGCAGCGGGCCGCGTTTCAGGCCGATTACGACCGTCAGGAAATCGAATTTCAACGCTATATCGACAAAGATGCGCAAGCCTACGTTGCGTTGTTCGACACCCCGATGTTCAAGGTGGCCGAGCAATACGACTATGACGGTCACAATCGCGAATCCGGTGTGGCCTACGCGAAGACCATGGCCCTGTGCCTGGGCGGTGGTGTCACGGACGCGGTTGTATCCAGCCTGGAACCACGCAGCCCCGCTTCCGGAACCAGCGAACTACTCTGGTTGAAATGGCTGCAGGCCCCTGACAGTCCTCCCTACCGCGCCTTGCTGATGCGTGACCGCGCACTGCTGGCCGCGCTGCTGCCCAGTTTCTCCGCCAGCGAAGCCGTCAACTGGAACGACAGCGACAGGCTCTACAGCGTGCTGAGCAAGATCATCGCTAGCGACGACGCCGGTTTGCGTATGCGCAATACCCTCAAGCAGGCCATTGCCGAGACGCAGAGCGCGCTCAATGCCGCCAGCCAGCGACTGACGCCAAACCTTGCGCCTGGCATTCAGAATGCTGTGCGGCACCTGAACAGCGCGACGCAGTTTCTGTACAACGGCGTACACCTGATCGAGATGGAAGTGAAGATGAAGCTGGGCGAGTACTACGCCCTGCAGAGCGCCCACCTGCGCGAATTACAGCACAAGGCCAACGCCACGATCGCCGAGGCGCGCGACCGGATGCATCGCAGCATTGATGACTTCGAGTTCGGCTCGATGAAGTCGCTGCAGAAGGTGCGGCCGATCATCCAGCACGGCCTGATGAGCCTGGCAGTGCTCGACCCGCGGTTCACCCACATGATGATCAGTGTGACGGTGTGGGTCGAGGGAAAGGCAGAGGACGTGCATGGCCGGTTGTTTGAGGAGGCCGACATGAAGGTGACCCAGGCAAGCAGTGCGGCGCAGATTGCCTTGGTAGACATTTCGGTGGCAGCAGGAACGCTCGATAGCAATGCGCGCAAGTTGCTTGAGGGGATGCGGATCACTTCGGCGCAGGCAGGTAAGTTGGTGCGGACCGGCTTCTCGGGTTTACGGGGAGTGGCTGGGAGTTGGGAGGTGCTGCTGGCGATAGGTGGGTTGTATTTGCAGCAAGACAGTTTGGCCCGGAATCTGGAGAAGGCGGAGGCTGAGATTGGACCGGGAGCGCATGAGGCCAAGTTGGCGCTGCAGGGGTCTCAAATGGGATTATTAGGAGGGCAGATCGAATTCGTTGGGCTTCTGTTAAGATCAAGTGCAGAAAAAATTGGTAAGCCGTGGGCTAAGCGCACATCAGGAACTGCAGTGACGCTAATAAAGCTCGGCGCCATAATCAGTGCGGTAGCAGGAGTTTTTGACACGGTGCAAGCGCATTCTGCCGGAAAGCGCGCATCAGCAAAGGGGGATACTAAAGCGGGAAAGCTATATTCCATTACGAGCTTCGCTTATGGGGTTTCAACCGGGCTATTCGCCTATGCGGTGTTTAACTCTTTCGTTTTAGGATCTTTGGGTTTGGCTGTGTTGCTGGCGCTTAGTGCATATGCACTTAGCAAGTGGGCCGAAGAAAGCGAGTCTACCGCCCTTGAGCGTTGGGCGAGTCGATGCTGTTTTGGTAAGGCTGATGAAAAGCTGGCGGTGGTTTGGCGTGTTCCTGAATATGCAGACATTGCGTTTGCAGAGCTTAATGCGGCCACGCTCGGTGTACGTGCGGCGATTAATTTTGAGACCAAGCGCTCAAGCGAACCGACTGCTTCCAAGATTGGTGGACTTGTCAGCTTGGAGTTAGAGCATGAACTTAAGTTCTTAGTTTACTTGCCTGGGTATACTGATGGACGATCAGCTTTTCGTTGGACCCTGGTAGTACATCGTAATGGCGACGGTGTTTTCCCCGATTTCGTGGGCGGAGAGACCCTGATTGTTGATGAGCATCAAGCCTATCCAGTCAAGGCTCTCACCAAGACCTCCAATTTCTCTGGCTTCTCTCCGCCCAGGGTGCCTGACCACAAAAGTGATTTTTTAGTGAATAGAAAGCGTAAGTCATCAGGTACAGATGATTTATCTACTATTTGGTTGGAAATTACAGGTGCTGTAGACCTCATGGCGACTATTGGGCAACATACCATTAACGCTGCGACCCTGGTAGTGATGTATTGGCCAGATAGAAACATGCCGGAGGCTTATGTAGAGATTGGCGTCAAGGAGGTCAATGAGTGAAAAACAAATCCAAGGCCCTTTGGGGGCGGGCGTTAAGTTGGAGCTATGACCTGCCTGATGTAAGCTCAGAGACAATCCCGCGCTTTAGTTTTGAGGATATAGATCCATCGCCAAATTATTTGGATGAGGTTTGCCTAGAGATTCCGCGGTCTACTGTTAGCTTGCGCGGGCTTGCAGTATTGCTTGGGCTTCCAGGTCTGGTGTTGGCCCTTTGGGTGCTTATTCCATTGTACTGGAGCATGCTGGATGACAATTGGTCGCGTGATTGGCATGTTGCTCTTGTAGCGGTTGTAATGCCGCTGGTTGGTTTGTGGGCTGTTGCATCCTTTGTAAAAATGGACTTGATGCTCCCAAGAGATGAACCCATCCGCTTCAATCGCCTACGCCGAAAAATCTACCTCTATCAATTCAGATTACACTACATCTACCTGTTCAGCCGCAAACACTGGGGCGTCAAACCCGTCGCCTACAACTGGGACGACGTAACCGCCGAAGTCTACCGAGTCTACGCCCCCGGCCACGGCGGCCTGATCGAAAACGTCATGCTGTCAGTCCGCAACCCGGAAACCAACGAAGTCATCGACCGAGTGTTCTTCACCCACGACCTCTACCACGGCGAGGCATACTGGGCCATCGCCCGGCTATTCATGCAGCAAGGCCCCGAGGCCCTGCCGAAGTTCGTACACCCGCCCCGTGACTGGAACGATGACGATGGCCTCAGCCATATGCACTGCCTGGCGCCGAAGGTTCATTGGCCAGAGGCGATGGATCGAGAATCTCGCACCGCGCCGTCTGAAGGAGAAGCCCAATGAACCCTGTTGTACTGGTAGGGCATCGACATGTATGCCCGTTGCATGGTGTCAACCAGGTCGAAAGCGGCAGTGCTGCGTATACGTTCAATGGCAGAGCGGTTGCCAGGGTGGGTGACCGTACTACCTGTGGTGCTGTAATCGAAAGTGGCGCTGAGCATTTCCTGATCGAGGGGGCGGCGGTGGCGCGCAAGGGTGACCAGACTGATCACGGTGGCGTGCTGGACGAGGGCGATGCCGGGTGGTTGCTGGATTGATGAGCGAACGGATGCCTTAAGCTACACCTACACCGATCGCGCAGGCTTGCTGATTTGCTTGCCGATCTGCGAGGCCACTTCCTGGGCTTGGCCATCCCGTTGCTTGCCTTGGCGTGCCAGGCTTTCAAGCTGGGGGATCAACATGCCTTCCGGCAAGTGGCGCCAGAACCGCCCGGGCATGTGCAGGCGCAGGGCGTCGGGGTTGAGGCGGGCAGGGTTGAAGGTGTGGCGATAGTAGGTGCGCCATAGCTCGGCACCCGGGTCTTCGGCGTTGCGCGACCACTGGCGCCAAGGCTCGGGGCACTGTCGCTGGTAATCGAAAACCTGGCCGTCGAAGCGAATGCCATCCTGGGGGGTGGCGATCAGCCAGCGCAACCGCCCCAGGCGATCGGCAAAGTGCGGGCTGGCGCTCTGCAGAATGTCATGCGCCGGTTCGTGATAGGCCACCAGATCAAGCTGCAGATGTTCAACCAGTTGTTCAGGCAACGGCACGAAACGCACAAAGGCATGCAGGTGATGGGCTTCTCGGCTCACTTGCTTGATGCGCCGCTGCAACTCACTGCCCAGACGGTCCCCCGCCAGCATCGCCGTGCGGTCGCCGTGGGCCACGCGCCACAGCACTTCGTACAGCAGGTTCCAGCGTTGCTCGCCACGGTAGCACGAGGCCTGTTCCAACTGGCTCAACAAGGCTGCCGGGACCTTGGCCCGGAAAGGGCCGGGGCCATCAGGCAGCGCTGTCGGCACCGCCAGCAGGTCTGCCATCGGGCCTTGCGACCAGGTGACCTGCGAGGGGTCGATGCCATGCCCCAACAACACCCGGGCCTGTTCGCGCCAGGTGGTGAACAGGTCGTCGCAATCGAGCGCAATCACCCCCACAACCCCATCTGCACCGGCGCCTGCGGTTCACGCAAACGCGCCCGCAGCAGGCCACTGCGCAATTCGGCCTGGGCCGGGCGGTAGTCGCTGGTGACGATGAACGGGCGCGCCTTGTCCAGCACGCAGCGCAGCTGGATCAGGTCGTCATAGCGGATGCGCCGCTCCCGCCGCAGGGCCACCAGGCGCTGCACGCTGCGCAGGCCAATGCCGGGGATGCGCGCCAGCAGCGCAGGTTCGGCGCGGTTCACGTCCAGCGGGAAGACGTCGCGGTTGGCCAGCGCCCAGGCCAGCTTGGGGTCGATGTCCAGTGCCAGGTTGCCGCTCTGGCCCAGCAGCTCGCCGGCTTTGTAGCCATAACCACGCAACAGGAAGTCGGCCTGGTACAGGCGGTGCTCGCGCAGCAGCGGTGGCGCGGCCAGCGGCACGCTGCCGGGGCTGTCGGGGATCGGGCTGAAGGCGGAGTAGTACACGCGCTTGAGGCCAAAGCCTTGATACAGCGATTCGGCATTGCGCAGCAACGTGCTGTCGTCTGTACTGTCGGCACCGACGATGACCTGTGTGCTTTGCCCGGCCGGGGTAAACCGCGGCGCCCTGGGCTCGTTGGCCACGGCCTGCTGGCCCTGGTGAATCACGCCCATGGCCTGGCGAATGGTGTGCGCCTGTTTCTCGGGTGCCAGGCGCTTGAGGCTGGCGTCAGTCGGCAGTTCGATGTTGACGCTGAGCCGGTCGGCCAAGCGCCCGGCCTCTTCGATCAGCAGCGGGTCGGCATCGGGGATGGTCTTGAGGTGGATATAGCCACGGAAGTTGTGTTCCTCGCGCAACAGCCGGGCCACGCGAATAAGCTGCTCCATGGTGTAGTCCGCCGAACGGATGATGCCAGAGCTGAGGAACAGGCCGCTGATGCAATTGCGCCGGTAGAAGTCCAGGGTCAGGCGCACCACTTCCTCGGGGCTGAAGCGCGCGCGCGGCACGTTGCTGGAGCGGCGGTTCACGCAGTACTGGCAGTCGTACAGGCAGAAGTTGGTCAGCAGCACTTTCAGCAGCGATACGCAGCGGCCGTCGGGCGTATAGCTGTGACAGATCCCCATGCCATTGGTGGCACCCAGGCCCTCGGCGCCACGCGAATTGCGCTTGGGCGCGCCGCTGCTGGCGCAGGAAGCGTCGTACTTGGCGGCGTCGGCGAGGATGCCGAGTTTGGCGATGAGTTGCATGGGGCTGACCTGCGATACTGAATATTCATACAGTATTTTGAGAAGTGCCTGAATGCAAGTGTTTATGTGCCCGTCATACCTGACTAAATCCGTCAGCTAAGCTTGTGGCTTAACTTACGGATAGCACGAGGCGCGGGAGAGGTTATGAAGATCACCATCAAGCCCAAACTGGCGTTGGCCGGGCTGGCGTTGGCCATCGGCACGCTCAACGCCCAGGCAGCGGAAACCAGGAAGGTCGATGTGCTGCTGGTGGGCGGCGGCATCATGAGTTCCACCCTGGCGGTGTGGCTCAACGAACTGGAGCCGGGCTGGTCGATGGAAATGGTCGAACGACTGGACAAGGTGGCCGAGGAAAGCTCCAACGGCTGGAACAACGCGGGCACCGGTCACTCGGCCTTGGCAGAACTGAACTACACGCCGGAAAAGGACGGCAAGATCGACATCAGCAAGGCGGTGGAGATCAACGAGTCGTTCCAGGTAACCCGCCAGTTCCTGGCCTGGCAGGTCAAGCAGGGTGTGCTGAAGAACCCGCACTCGTTCATCAACACCACCCCGCACATGAGCTTTGTCTGGGGCGATGACAACATCCGCTTCCTGAAAAAACGCTACGAGGCGCTGCAGGCCAGCCCATTGTTCAAGCCCATGCAGTACTCCGAAGACTACGCGCAGATCAGCAAGTGGGTACCGCTGATGATGGAAGGTCGCGACCCCAATCAGAAACTGGCCGTGACCTGGACGCCGATCGGCACGGACGTCAACTTTGGCGAGATTACCCGGCAATACGTAGGGTACCTGCAGACCCGGCCGAATTTCGACCTCAAGCTGTCAACCGAGGTGCAGGACATTACCCGTAACGGTGACGGCTCCTGGCACGTCGAGTACAAGAACCTGAAGGACGGCAGCAAGGCGGCCACCGACGCCAAGTTCCTGTTCGTCGGCGCTGGCGGTGCGGCATTACCCTTGCTGCAGAAGTCTGGGATAGACGAAGCCAAGGATTATGCCGGCTTCCCGGTGGGTGGTTCGTTCCTGGTCACCGACAACCCGGCCATCGCCCAGCGCCACATGGCCAAGGCCTATGGCATCGCCGCCACTGGCGCACCGCCTATGTCGGTGCCGCACCTGGATACCCGGGTGCTCGATGGCAAACGCATGATCCTGTTCGGCCCGTTCGCCACCTTCTCGACCAAGTTCCTCAAGCAGGGCTCTTTGCTGGATCTGCTGGCCAGCACCAGTGTGCACAACGCCTGGCCGATGGTGCGGGTCGGGGTGCGCGAGTTCGACCTGGTGCAGTACCTGATCGGCCAGGTGCTGCAATCCGACAATGACCGTTTCGAGGCGTTGCGCACCTACTTCCCCGAGGCGAAGAAGGAGGACTGGCGGCTGTGGCAGGCGGGCCAGCGGGTGCAGATCATCAAGAAAGATGAGGCATTGGGTGGCGTGCTCAAACTCGGTACCGAAGTGGTGGTGTCCAAGGATGGCAGTATCGCCGGCTTGTTGGGTGCTTCGCCGGGCGCCTCGACCGCGCCGCCGATCATGCTCGATGTGCTGAACAGGGTGTTCAAGGACAAGGTGGCTTCGCCAGAGTGGCAGGCGAAGTTCAGGCAGATCATTCCATCGTATGGCATGCGCCTGAATGACCACCCGGACGAGGTGCAGAAGGAGTGGGCGTATACCAACGAGGTATTGCAGCTCAACCCGCCAGCGCCGTAATTCCAGGCTATACACGGTCCTTGTAGGAGCGGGTTTACCCGCGAAACAGACGACTCGCTGCCTGTCACCGGCTTCGCCAGCGTTCGCGGGTAAACCCGCTCCTACGTGGCCCTGATTTCCCGACAGGCTCAGGGCTTGCGCTGCGCAACGGCCTGCAGGTTGCCGGGAACATCACCCCAGCTGAAACGGTAGACATGGCTGGGGGCCGTGGCCTGGCACTGGCCGTTGTCGGCATCGGCGCCCACCACGAACCATTCGGCCCGCGAAGTCTCGCCCAGCTTGCGTGCCTTGTCGGCGCTGAAGCAGCGGCCCAGTTCGGTGGCCGGTATCAGGGCGAAGGCGGCAGGGTGCTGGCGCAACCAATAGGCTGCCGTGTCGGCCTTGGACTGCCCGGTGAAACCGAAGTGCACGATGGGTTGCCGGGCAAACAGCCAATGCCCCTCCCGCCAGTTCACCAGCACCAGCTCGGCACCGCCCGTAGCCCGCGCGGCGTCGCTCATCAATGTGTCATGCGGGTTGCGGCCCTCTTTGAGCGGTTCGACGAAGCCACGGGCAAACCACAGGGCAAACCAGACCATGGCCACGCCGGTGAAGGCCTTGCGCCAACCTGGCCGGCGCTGCCACCAGCGCTTGAGCAACCAAGGCACCAGCGGCGCCATCGCCAGCACCAGGCCGGGCAGCGCCGGAAAGATGTACAGCTTGCGTTTGCCGCTGCTGAGGCTGAAGAACAGCAGCACCAGTGCCACCCAGCCAAGCAATAACAGGAAGCGGCCATCGCGTTTTTGCAGCTGCCGGCGCCAGGCCGGCACCAGCCAGGGCAGGGCCAGTATCAGCGGTAGCCAGTACTTGGGGATGACCTGGACGAAGAAGTACCAGAACGGCTCGCGATGGTCCCAGGCATTGGCATAGCGGCTGGCAGTCTGGCGCAGCAGGATTTCCTTCAGGTAGGCCAGTTCCGCCGCGCCACCGTCATGGGCAATCGACACCAGCAATGGCAGCAGCCACACCGCGCAACCGGCCAGCAAACACACCAGCCCCAGGCTCCAGCGCCAACCGTGGCCGGGCATGGCTACCACGCCGTACCAGCGCTGGCGCACCGCCCAGGCGTAGGGCAGCAGCATCAATGCCGGGATAAAACCCACGCCCTTGCTGATGATGCCTAGGCCCATGGCTGCACAGGCCAGGTAAAACCAGCCCCAGGCCGGCCCCAGCAGCAAGTGACGGACCACGCCGTAAAAGCCCAGCGCCACCCACAGGCACAAGAAACTGTCGATCTGCCCGGTACGCAAGATGCTGTAGCTCTGGTAGGTGGCCAGGAACAGCAGCGCGGCAATCACGCCGATGCGCCGGTTCCACAGGCGCCGGCCAAGGTCGTGCAGCACCCAGGTGATGGTCGCTGCCGACAGCAACCCGGGCAGGTACAGGGCAACCTTGGGTGAGCCGGTCAGGTAACTGAACAGTGCCACCGTCCACATGAACAGCGGCGGCTTGTCGCCGTAGATTTCTGCAGCCCGGTGCGGGATGAACCAGTGGCCGCTTTGCAGCATTTCCAGGGCCACGCCGAGAAAGCGTTCCTCATCGACGTTCATCGGCTGACGCCAGCCGATGCCTGCACCGACCAGCACCAGGGCCAGCGCGATCAGGGCCAGGCGTTCGGCGCCAAGGGTCTTGAACGTGGGCACAGGGCTATTCCTTCTGTTCCTGTTGACGGGCAATCAGCTGCAGGTTGCGCAGGTAGACAAGGAAGCCGAAGCTTTGGCCGATGATGAACACCGGGTCCTGGCGGTAGATGGCGTAGGTCAGCAGCAGCGCGCTGCCGAGCATGCTCAGGTACCAGAAGCCCACCGGTATCACGCTGCGGCGCTTTAACTCGCTGTACAGCCACTGCAGCACAAAGCGCCCGGTGAACACCGCCTGGCCGGCAAAGCCGATGATCAGCCACAGGGTTTCGCGGGTCATCCCTCAAGCTCCTGCGGTTGGCTGTGCAGGCGGGTGCGACGGATCAGCCACCACACCCCGAACAGGTCGAGGATGCCGACCAGTGCGCGGTCGAGGTTGCCATACTTGGACACCCCGGCGTGGCGTGGCCGGTGGTTGACGGGGTGTACCAGCATGCGGCCGTTGTGGCGCAGGATCAGCGCCGGAATGTAGCGGTGCATGTGGTCGAAGTAGGGCAGGCGCAAGAAGGCAGCGCGTTCGATCAGCTTCAGCCCGCAGCCGGTGTCGGGCGTGGCGTCCTTGAGCAGGCGGCTGCGCAGGCCGTTGGCAAAGCGCGAGGCCCAGCGTTTGCTGGTGCTGTCGCGGCGGTCGACGCGGTGCCCGGCCACCAGCTTGATACCGCCAGTCAGGTCCTGGCTGGTGCGTACCAGGGCGAGCATGCCGGGGATGTCGGCCGGGTCGTTCTGGCCGTCGCCGTCCAGGGTCGCCAGCCAGTGGCCGCGGGCTGCCTGGGCGGCATGCCACAGCGAGGTGCTCTGGCCCAGGGAGCGGTCGTGGCGCAGGATGCGCAGCTGCGTGTAGCCTTGGCTTTTCAGTTGCTGCAGTACGCTCAGGGTACGGTCGCTGCTGCCGTCGTCGACCACGAGCACTTCAAAGTTTTCGGCCGCCAGTGCGGCGCGTATTTCCATCAACAGCGACGGCAGGTTGTCGGCCTCGTTCTTGGCGGGGATCAGTACCGAGAGGTCCAGTGCGTCTGTCATTAGGTTACCTGTGGTCTTGTTGTGTTTGCGCGGTTCAAACCCGGTAGAAGTCCCGGTACCAGCCAACGAAAGCCGTTACGCCGTGCGCCAGCGATGTGCCAGGGGTGAAGTCGATCCAGCGCGCCAGCGAGCCGACATCGGCCCAGGTTTCCAGCACGTCACCTGCTTGCAGCGGCAGGTAGTTGCGCTGGGCCTTGATGCCCAAGGTGTCCTCCAGGCACTCGACAAAATGCAGCAGCCTCACCGGCTGGCCACGGCCGATGTTGAACAGCTGGCAGGGCGCTTGCCCCTCGGCGGGCCGGGGCGGCTTCAGGCGCAGGCGCACGATGCTCTCGACGATGTCGTCGATGTAGGTGAAGTCGCGGCCCATCAGGCCGTTGTTGTAGACCTCGATCGGCCGGCCTTCGAGCATGGCGCGGGTAAATTTGAACAGTGCCATGTCGGGGCGGCCCCATGGGCCGTAGACGGTGAAGAAACGCAGGCCAGTGGTGGGCAGCCGGTACAGGTGCGCGTAGCTGTGCGCCATCAGTTCATTGGCGCGTTTGCTGGCGGCGTACAGTGATACCGGCTGTTCGACCGGGTCGTCGATGCTGAACGGCAGCTTGGCATTGGCGCCGTACACCGAACTGCTGGAGGCATAGATCAGGTGGCGCGGCGGCTGCTGGCGGCAGGCTTCGAGGATGTTGAGAAAACCCACCAGGTTGGCCTGGCCGTAGGCGCCCGGGTTGTCCAGCGAGTAGCGCACCCCGGCCTGGGCTGCCAGATGGATTACCTCGCTGAACGCCTGGCCGGCGAACAGCTGTTGCAGGTCGTCGAGGTTGGCGATGTCGAGGGTGCGAAACCGGAAATGAGCAAAGCCGCGCAGTTCTCGCAGGCGTGCCATTTTCAGTTCGACGCTGTAGTAGGCATTGAGGCTGTCGATGCCGACCACCTCAATGCCGGCTTCGCACAGCCGGCGTGCGAGGTGAAAACCGATGAAACCGGCAACGCCTGTGATCAGTACGGGCATGCTGGCTGCACCTGGCCACGGCCGATGCCGTAGTAAGTCAGGCCGGCAGCGGCCATGTGTTCCGGCTCGAACAGGTTACGCCCGTCGAACACCACCCGGTCGGCCAGCAGCTGTGGCACCTTGTCCAGGTTGAGCACGCGGTAGTCCTGCCATTCGGTAACGATCACCAGGGCATCGGCGCCCTCCAGTGCATCGTCCTTGCAGGGCACCAATTGCAGGTCGGCACGGGCGCCGTAATGGCGCTGGATTTCTTCCATGGCTTGCGGGTCATGGGCTTGCACCCGTGCGCCAGCGGCCCACAGCGCTTCCAGCAGTACTCGGCTGGCAGCCTCGCGAATGTCATTGGTATTGGGTTTGAACGACAAGCCCCACAGGGCAAATACCTTGCCCCGCAGGCCACCGGGATAGTGGCGCTGAATCTTGCTAAACAGCCGGCCTTTCTGCCGCTCATTGACCGCCTCTACCGCGCGCAGCAGCTGCGCCTCGAAGCCTTCGGCCTCGGCACTGCGGCGCAGGGCTTGCAGGTCCTTGGGGAAGCACGAACCACCAAAACCGCAGCCGGCGTAAATGAAGTCGTACCCGATGCGCGAGTCCGAACCGATGCCGCGGCGCACCATTTCGATGTCGGCGCCCAGGTGCTCGGCCAGGTTGGCGATTTCGTTGATGAAGGAAATCTTGGTCGCCAGCATGCAGTTGGCGGCGTACTTGGTCAGTTCGGCGCTGCGCGCATCCATGACCATGAGTTTTTCGCGGTTGCGGCTGAATGGCAGGTAGAGTTCACGCAGCAGCTCCACTTCGGCCGGCTCGGCGCCACCGATGATGATGCGCTCCGGGCGCATGCAATCGTCCACGGCGGAGCCTTCCTTGAGGAACTCCGGGTTGCTGATAACCTGAAAGCGGCTGCTATCGGCCACGGCCTGGGCGATGCGCGCCTTGATGCGGTGTACCGTACCTACCGGCACTGTGGACTTGTTGACGATTACCTTGGGCCCGTCAGCATGTTCGAGGATGCTGTCGACCACGGCAAACACGTGTTTCAGGTCGGCGCTGCCATCGGCCTGTGGCGGGGTGCCGACGGCGATGAACTGCAGCTTGGCGTAGTTGGCAGCCTGGCCGGCGTCGGTGGTAAAGCGCAGGCGGCCGCAGGCCAGGTTGCGCTCCAGCATCGGAGCCATGCCGGGCTCGAAGATCGGGCAATGCCCGGCGCTGAGGGCGGCGACCCGCTCGGCATCGACATCCATGCACAACACCGAATGCCCCACCTGGGCCAGGCACACTGCCTGGGTGAGGCCGACATAGCCGGTACCGAAAACCGTGACCTTCATTTGACAGCTCCTTGATAAGAAAGCTGAAAAAAAATGTCACATCGGTGTTTAGATATTGTTACTTGGGCGGGTTGTTATTGAATGTGGAAATGGGGCTAGCCTGGGCCGGCCTATTCGCGGGTGAACCCGCTCCTACATGGACTTCACAACACCCGAGACTGTGGGAGCGGGTTCACCCGCGAATAGGCCAGGGCTGCAAAAGCAGAGGGGGCGCCCAATTGGCGCCCCCTCTGTGTTACCGCTTAGGCTTCAGCGTCCCAAGGACGATCACCTTTTTCATCCTTGACGCGGGTCGGCAGGCCCATCACGTCCAGCGCCTTGAGGAACGGCTCGGCTGGCAGCTCCTCGACGTTGACCATGCGTTTGGCATCCCACTCGCCACGGGCAACCAGCAATGCTGCAGCCACTGGCGGTACGCCGGCGGTGTAGGAAATGCCCTGGCTGTCGGTCTCGGCGTAGGCTTCTTCGTGGTCGGCCACGTTGTAGATGAACACTTCGCGCGGCTGGCCATCTTTGGTGCCCTTGACCAGGTCACCGATGCAGGTCTTGCCGGTGTAGCCAGGGGCCAGCGAAGCTGGGTCCGGCAGCACG
The DNA here is from genome assembly GCF_044749445.1 of Pseudomonas sp. NPDC089408. NCBI lineage: Bacteria > Pseudomonadati > Pseudomonadota > Gammaproteobacteria > Pseudomonadales > Pseudomonadaceae > Pseudomonas > Pseudomonas sp. NPDC089408. Next base: position 119,994 of record NZ_JBIVHY010000005.1, on the reverse strand, counting down.
GCCTTGACCACTTTCAGCGGTACCACTTCCAGGCCTTCGGCAGTTTTTACCGGTTGCTCGCTGAGCAGGCCCAGGTTTTTAAGCACGGTGAACACATTGATGTAATGCTCACCGAAACTCATCCAGAAACGCACGTTCGGCACGTTGAGGTTCTTCGAAATCGAGTGAACTTCATCGTGGCCGGTCAGGTACAGGTTTTGCGAACCTACCACAGGCAGGTCGTCGGTACGCTTGACTTCGAACATGGTGTTGCTGGTCCACTGGCTGTTCTGCCAGCTCCAGACTTGCCCGGTGAACTCGCGGAAGTTGATTTCCGGGTCGAAGTTGGTGGCAAAGTACTTGCCATGCGAACCGGCATTGACGTCGAGGATGTCGATCGAATCAATGCTGTCGAAATACTGCTGCTGCGCAAGTTTTGCGTAGCTGTTCACCACACCCGGGTCGAAACCGACGCCGAGAATGGCGGTAATGTTCTTTTGTTGGCACTCTTCGAGGTGTTTCCACTCGTAGTTGCCGTACCACGGCGGGGTCTCGCAAATTTTGCCCGGCTCTTCGTGGATGGCGGTGTCCAGGTAGGCGACACCGGTATCGATGCAGGCACGCAGCACCGACATGTTGAGGAACGCAGAGCCCACGTTGATCACGATCTGCGATTCGGTCTCGCGGATCAGTGCCTTGGTTGCCTCGACATCGAGGGCGTTAAGCGAGAAGGCCTGGATGTCGGCGGGTACCTTGAGGCTACCCTTGGCCTTGACGCTGTCGATGATGGCCTGGCATTTGGAGATGTTCCGTGACGCGATAGCGATACGACCCAGTTCGTCGTTATGCTGTGCGCACTTGTGGGCCACCACCTTGGCGACACCTCCTGCACCAATGATAAGAACGTTCTTCTTCAATTTACCCTTTGCTCCTTACTAGGAAAGCCGGTCTTACGACAGGCTGGAAACGTAGTCTTCAAAACCGAACTCGCGGACCACTTCGACGCTGCCGTCGAGTTGCTTGACCACGATGGACGGCATTTTCAGACCGTTGAACCAGTTTTTCTTGACCATGGTGTAACCGGCCGTGTCGATGAACGACAGGCGATCGCCAATGGCCAAAGGACGGTCGAATTGGTACTCGCCGAAGATGTCGCCAGCCAGGCACGACTTGCCGCAGACCATGTAGGTGTGCTCGCCGTCGTTAGGGGCCATCTTGGCGTTGAGGCGGTAAATCAGCAGGTCGAGCAGGTGCGCTTCGATCGAGCTGTCGACCACGGCCAGGTGCTTGCCGTTGTACAGGGTGTCGAGCACGGTCACTTCCAGCGAGGCGCTGTTGGTGATGGCAGCTTCGCCGGGCTCCAGGTACACCTGCACGCCGTAGGTTTGCGAGAACGCCTTGAGGCGCGCACAGAAGGCGTCAACGGCATAGTCTTCTCCGGTGAAGTGGATGCCGCCACCCAGGCTGACCCACTCGACCTTGTGCAGCAAGTGGCCGAAGCGCTCTTCGATGTGCGTGAGCATCTTGTCGAACAGGCTGAAGTCACCGTTCTCGCAGTTGTTATGGAACATGAAGCCGGAGATCTGCTCGATCACTTGCTCGATCTTGGCCGGGTCCCATTCGCCCAGGCGGCTGAACGGGCGGGCCGGGTCGGCCAGCAGGTAGTCAGAGCTGCTGACCTGCGGGTTGACGCGCAGGCCACGCACTTTACCTTCGGACTGTTCGGCAAAGCGCTGCAGCTGGCCGATCGAGTTAAAGATGATCTTGTCGCAGTTCTCGAGCATTTCCTCGACCTCGTCGTCGGCCCAGGCCACGCTGTAGGCATGGGTTTCGCCGGCGAACTTCTGGCGGCCGAGCTTGAGCTCGAAGAGTGAGGACGAAGTGGTGCCGTCCATGTACTGCTGCATCAGGTCGAACACCGACCAGGTGGCGAAGCACTTGAGGGCGAGCAGCGCCTTGGCACCGGAGTGTTCACGCACGTAGGCGATCTTCTCCATGTTGCTGAGCAGCTTGGTTTTATCGATGAGGTAATACGGCGTCTTGATCAATTAAAGGCCCCCGGCCAGGCCGGCCAAAAAAAGGACACGCATTGTGCCTTCACTTGCTGCAGACCGAAAGGGCGCGAGGCGTTTTTCGTCTGCGTGGGTGCGGTTGCCGGTGAAATTTCCGGCTGTGCTGGGGGTAGTAGTACAGAGAGAAGGGAACAGTCTGATGACAGCCTGACCAATGGCAGGGTCGTGATCATCCCGTGTATTGCCTGTGCCGGCCTCTTCGCGGGTAAACCCGCTCCCACAGGAACCCACCGCCCTCAGGCCTGGTGATACCCCTGTAGGAGCGGGTTTACCCGCGAAGAGGCCGGCACAGCCAGAATCACTCGACCTGCTTCAACCAGGCCTGAATCTGTTCCAAAGTAGCGGTAGCGCCACCACAAACGACTACCAACACGTTTTGGTACCTGCCCAGTGTGTCGGCATCATAAGCCAATGCCAACGCCGCCCCACACGCCGGCTCCACCAACACACGATGATCAAGCAAAAACCGCTCGCAAGCCTCCAACGCCGCGCGGTCGCTGACCAGGTGGCTGTGCACCGGGTGCTGTTGCGTGCAGGCCAGCGCCTGTTCGGCCACCCGCTTGGCACCGAGTGAACTCGCGATCGAAGCAATGCGCGGCAACTCGACCGTGTGCCCGGCCTGCATGGCCGCGTACAGCGAGGCAGCACCCGTGGTCTCCACGGCCAGCACCGGCACATCTCCCCAGCCATTGCGCTGCAGCCCCTCGACCACACCGCTGAGCAGCCCGCCACCGCCTACTGACAGCACCACGGCATCGGGCTTGAACCCGGCCGCTGCCACTTCGTCGACCAGGCTGGCATGCCCGGCCCACAGCAACGGGTCGTCGAACGGGTGGATGAAAGCATCGCCAGCGCCGACCAGGGTCAGCGCCAGCTCGTTGGCCTCCTGCCAGGAGCTACCGTGCACCAGCACCTTGGCATCCTCCTGGCGCAGTAGCTCCTTGGCCCGTTCAGTGGTGGTCTCGGGCACGACTACGGTCACCGGTACCCCCAGCTTGCGCCCGGCATAGGCGACCGCCAGGCCGGCATTGCCCCCCGAAGACGACACGAAGTGCTTGGCGCCACGGGCCACATGTGCCTCGCAGGCGTGGCCCACACCGCGCAGCTTGAACGAGCCGCAGGGCTGCAGGGCATCGAGCTTGAGCCAGATGTTGCGACCGGCCGCCAGCGACAGTGGGCGCGATTCGATCAGGGGGGTAGGAATGTGCAAGGTCATTGGCTGGCTCCACGCAGTTGTTCGAGGTAGTTGTAGATGGTGTAGCGGGTGACGCCGAGGGCACTGGCAGCCTTCTCGACACCACCCTTGACGATGAACAGGCCACGTTCCTGCATCACCCGCACGGCTTCGACCTTGGCCTGCTTGTTCATCCGCCCCTGCCCGCAGCGTTGCAGCGAGGCCTGGATGATCTCGCTCATCAGCAATTCCATGTCGGCGGGCTCGTTGACGGCGGGCGTGGCGCCCAAGGGCTGGAACTGCTGAAGGAAGTTCATGGCAGCGTCCAGACCGGTGACATCGGTGTTGACGCACAGGCTGGCGAACGGGTGGCCGCTGCTGTCACGGAAGATGGCCGTGGCGCTGCGCAGGGTACGGCCCTTGAGCGTAGTGGGGTAGTCGGGCAGCACCACCGGCTCACAGCCGTGTTGGTCGGCCGAGGCCTGCATCAGCGCCTTGAAACCCTGGTCCTGCTCGGGTGCGGCGAGGATCGGGCTGCCGATACTGCGCCCGGAAAGATGGCCGTTGACGATCGCCACCACCGAGTGCTCGGGGTGATCGAGGTCGTGCAGGAGGATTTCCATGTTGCGCGCGGCAACGCTGCCCAAGGCCTGGATGGCGGCCTTGAGCACGGTGAGGGTGAGCTGGCGTTCTTCGATGGGGGGGATGGGCATGATGAGTCACAAAATCAACTATTTGTGTATTTTTACACATTAAGTTGAATTCGGCGATTTACTTTTTCCAGCCCCATTAGCGGGTAACCCGCTCCCACAGGTTCACCACAGGTTTTGAATACTGTGGGGTCCCTGTGGGAGCGGGTTCACCCGCGAATGGGCCGCAAAGCGGCCCCCTGGCAAACTCAGCCCAGCGCCGGCGTGCGCGGCGGGATCATGCGGCGCGAGCCGGTCGCTTCGAAGGCAGCGCCATAGCTCAGCAGCGCGTTGTCGCTATAAGCGCGCCCGGCAAAGGTCAGCCCCACCGGCATGCCGATGTCGGCCATCACGCCCATCGGCACGGTTACGGTCGGCACGCCCAGGTGACGGATCGCCAGGTTGCCGTTGGCCACCCAGATACCGTTGCTCCAGGCAATGTCTGCCGATGCCGGGTTGATGTCGGCATCCGCCGGCCCCACGTCGGCCACGGTCGGGAACAGCACGGCGTCCAGGCCCAGCTGGTCCATCCAGTCTTCCAGGTCCAGCTTGCGGGTCTGCTCCAGGCCACGCAGGCCGTCGGGCAGGGTTTCGATCTGGTCCCAGGTCTTCAGGCCGCGCTTGGCCATGTTGACGTATTCATCCATGCCGGCCGCCAGGTCGTCCTCACGGTTGGGCAGGGTGCCCGGGTCGTGCGGGAAGATCTGCGGGCCGTCGACGTCGGCCAGGCGGTTAAGCTTGGGGTCGCCGTTGGCGCGCAGGAAATCATCGAAGCCCCAGCCCGACAGTTCCCACAGCTCGTCATGCAGGAACGCCTTGCTGACGATGCCACGGTTGTACACCGTCGGCGCACCCGGGCGATCACCTTCGCAGTTGGATACCAGCGGGAAGTCCACTTCCAGCACTTCGGCGCCAGCCGCCTCCAGGGCCTGGCGGGCTTGCTGCCAGAGATCGATCACGGTAGCGCGGGTGTTGATGCGCTGACCGGTCGGGCCGCCGATGCCTGGCTTTTCGGAAGTGCCGGCTTCGCTGTCGGCATTGATGTACATGCGCGGTACGCCAAAGCGCTTGCCCTTGAGCGAGCCGGCATCCACCGCCAGGTCCAGGTACGAAGCCGGGCGCACCGTCGAGGCTGCCGGGATCGGCACCCACGGTTGCAGGCGCCACAGGTCGCCGCGCGGATCAGCGTCGTCAGCAACCACCACGTCGAGAATTTCCAGCAAGTCGGCCATGGTGCGCGCATACGGCACCACCACGTCCATGGTCGGCGTCAGCGGCCAGTTGCCACGCACCGAAATCACCCCACGCGACGGGGTGTAGGCGCACAGGCCGTTGTTGGACGCCGGGCCGCGGCCGCTGGACCAGGTTTCTTCGGCCAGGCCGAAGGCACTGAAGCTAGCTGCGGTGGCAGTGCCGGCACCGTTGGACGAGCCGGAGGCGAACGGCGCAGTCAGGTAGTCGGCGTTGTACGGGCTTTCGGCGCGGCCATACACGCCACGCTGCATCCCGCCGTTGGCCATTGGTGGCATGTTGGTCTTGCCCAGGCACACGGCACCGGCCGCGCGCAGGCGTTCGATGGTGAAGGCGTCGCGCTGGGCCACCAGGTCCTTGAAGGCCGGGCTGCCCGATGCAGCGGTCAGGCCCTTGACCAGGTAGCTGTCCTTGGCGGTGTAGGGAATACCGTCCAGCGGGCTCAGCACCTGGCCCTTGGCGCGGCGGGCGTCGGAGGCCTCGGCTTCTTTCAGCGCCTGTGGGTTGCGCACCACCACGGCGTTCAGCGCGGTGGCAGTGTCGGCGCCGTCGTAGGCGTCGATGCGTGCCAGGTAGGCCTTGACCAACTCGACCGCCGTCGTGCGGCCCGACTCGAGCGCGTCGCGCAGCTCGGCAATGGAAACCTCGGTTACCTCGATCATGCGTTCACCAAAAAAATGTGCAGGTGGGGGCTATTGCGAGGAGTGTACAAGAAGGGCATGGCGGACGCAGGTTTGCGCGGGGGCAAATGGTTTTGTGCAGGTGGGCATTGTCGGGGCCTGTACTGCTCCCTCCGCAAGGCGACGCGGTCCCCTGTAGGAGCGGCCTTGCGTCGCGATGGGCTGCAATGCAGCCCCAGGTTCTCAGCGTAAATACACAGATTGCCGGGGCTGCTTCGCAGCCCATCGCGACGCAAGGCCGCTCCTACAAGGGCTCGCGTCAGCCGGCTGAGAAGGTCAGTCCAGGTCCTGCGCGGAATGCCGCTCCGGCACCTGAGTGCCTTCATCCCCCCAGGTGCGGTTCACCCGGGTACCACGCTGCACCGCCGGGCGCAGGGCAATTTCCTCGGCCCAGCGCTGCACATGCGGGTACTCGTCCACTGCCAGAAACTCCGCCGCGCCATACAGGTTGCCGCGCACCAGCTGGCCATACCATGGCCACACGGCGATATCGGCGATACTGTATTCCTCGCCGCCCAGGTAGCGGTTTTCGGCCAAGCGGCGTTCAAGCACATCCAGCTGACGCTTGGCCTCCATGGTGAAACGGTTGATGGCGTACTCGATCTTTTCCGGCGCGTACACATAGAAGTGACCAAAGCCGCCACCCAGGTAAGGCGCCGCACCCATCTGCCAGAACAGCCAGTTCAGGCTTTCGGTGCGCGCCGCTGACGACTGGGGTAGCAAAGCGCCGAATTTGTCCGCGAGGTACAGCAGGATCGAGCCGGACTCGAACACCCGCACCGGCGGCTCGACGCTGCGGTCGAGCAAGGCGGGGATCTTCGAATTGGGGTTGATCTGCACGAAGCCGCTGGAAAACTGATCGCCTTCGCCGATGCGAATCAGCCAGGCATCGTACTCGGCACCGATATGGCCCAGGGCAAGCAACTCTTCAAGGGCGATGGTCACCTTGACGCCATTGGGCGTGGCCAGCGAATACAGTTGCAGCGGGTGCTTGCCCTGCGGCAGGTCCTTGTCGTGGGTCGGGCCGGCAACCGGGCGGTTGATGCTGGCGAACTGGCCGCCGGAGGCTGCGTCATTGCGCCAGACTTTGGGTGGCACGTAGGCGGGCTTGCTCATGCATGAAACTCCTTCAATGGCGCTAAAACGGTCACGTAAAGACGTTGACCTGCATCTATGCCACGGGTTCGCCGTCACGCGCAAATGCATAGGGCGCACGCACACCGTGCATGACGTGGGTTTCATCCAGTTTTCATCCGGCGCACGCCGTGCCGCTCCTATGCTGGCATATCGCTTCACCCGCAAGGAGCTGCCGGCCGATGACTATCCCCCGTTGCGTGTTGGCGTTGGCCCTGCTCGGCGGCCTGCTGGGCCATGCCGAGGCTGCGCAGTGGGCAGCCGGCTTGCACCACATGACCTTGCCCGACCCGGTCGATAGCCGGCCCATGCAGGCACTGGCCTTCTACCCTGCGCTCGGCCAGGCCCGCAGTACCCGTATCGACGGTTACCCGATCGAGGTAGCCGAAGAAGCCCCCATTGCCACGGGCCGGTTCCCGCTGCTCGTGCTGTCGCATGGCAATACTGGCAGCCCATTGGCCCTGCATTACCTGGCCACCTCGCTGGCGCGCCAAGGGTTCGTGGTGGTGGCGGTGGTGCACCCCGGGGACAATGCCCGCGACCACAGCCGCCTCGGCACCTTGAGCAACCTTTATGGCCGGCCGCTGCAAGTCAGTGCCGCGATCACTGCGGCCCGCGGCGATGGCTTGGTGGGGCCTTACCTGAATGACGGCAAGGTGGGTGTAATCGGCTATTCAGCGGGGGGGGAAACCGCGTTGATCCTGTCCGGCGCGCGCCCCGACCTCGACCGCCTGCGCCAGTACTGCCTGGAGCGCCCGAACGACGCCGACGCCTGCAAGACCCACGGCATACTGATTGCCGACCGCAGCGAACTGGCGCCCGAAGCCGACCCGCGCGTGGGTGCAACCATGTTGATGGCACCGCTGAGCCTGCTGTTCGGCCGCCATGCCCTGGCCGGGGTGCGAGTGCCAGTACTGATCTACAGCGGCGACAGCGACCAACTGGTGGCTGTTGACCGCAATGCCGAAGCCTTGGCCCGCAAGCTGCCGGTCACACCAGACTATCGACTGTTGGCAGGTGCCGGGCATTTCGTGTTCATGGCTCACTGCGATGCCGAGCAGTACGTGCGGATGCCGGCGCTGTGCAAGGACGCCGACGGTGTCGACCGCCGGCATATCCACCACTCCCTGCAGCGTGAAACCGCCGCGTTTTTCAGTGAGGCGCTGGGCGCGCCGGAACTGGCCGCACGTTTATCTGCGACGGGCGCGTCGCGCCAGTAGCAGCGTCAGGCCGACACCGGCCAGCGCGAGCAGGGCGGCCACGCAGAAGATCGAGGCATAGCCCAGGTGCACGGCAACAGCCCCCATCACTGGCCCGGCAATGGCCAGCGCCAAGTCGAAGAACACCGCGTAAGCGCCCAGCCCCGCACCGCGGCTGCTGCTAGGCACCTGCTTGATCGCCTCGACACCCAATGCCGGGTACACCAGCGACAATCCGAAACCGGTCAGCCCCGCACCCACCAGTGCCCACGGCGGCGAGGGTGCCAGCCACAGCAGGCCCAGGCCGAGCACTTCGGTGGCCATGCAGGCAACCGCCACGTTGTAGCCACCAAAGCGGTTGACCGCATTGACGAACAACAGCCGCGAAATGATGAAGCACACGCCAAAGGCACTGAGGCACCAGGCCGCGCCGGCCCAGCCGCGCTCAAGGTAATACAGTGTGACAAACGTGGTCAGGGTGCCGTAGCCGATCGAGGCCAGGGTCAAGCCCAGGCCGCACGGCGCCACCCGGCCAAACGCCGACCAGAACGGTAGGCGCTCGCCGCGCACCACCACCACATCGGGGCGTTTGCGCAGCACCAGCAGGGCAACGGTTGCCAGCACCAGCAGCGCCGGCCCCAGCACGCTGAAGCCCAGCCCGTCCACGGCCAGCACACCCAGTGGCGCGCCGATGGCAATTGCGCCGTATGAGGCGATACCGTTCCATGAAATCACCCGGGCGGTGTGCTCAGGGCCGACCTGGCTGATACCCCAGCTGAGGGTTGCCACACCAATCAGCCCTTGAGCGATACCCAGCAGCAAACGGCCGCCGAGCAGCAGTGCAAGGCTGAGCAGCGGTAGGTTCAGGGTCCACGCCGACAGTAGCGTCAACACCCCGCAGCCGGCAATGCCCAGCAGGCCAAAGCGGATGGCCTGCTTGCCTCCCAAAGTGTCTGCCACCTTGCCGGCAAACGGGCGGCTGAGCAGCGTGGCCAAGTACTGCAGGCCAATCGTCACCCCAGCGATCACTGCGCCAAAGCCGAGCTGGTCGTGCACATAGCTGGGCAGCACCGCAATCGGCAGGCCGATGCAGAGGAAGGCAATGAAGGTGTAGAAGACGATCGACAGAATCTGCAGGGTGATGTGCAGGGTGTTGCTGGTGGGGGCGGGTTGTTGCGCGGTCATGGGCTCGTTCGCGGGCAGGCGGTTGGGCGTGGCCCCATCATGGCTGTTGCGCGCAGGAAATGAAAGCAGGCTAACGAATTATTCGTTGGGTAGTGCCAGCCTGTGGGATTGGTGGTGGGTTCTTCGCGGGTGAACCCGCTCCCACAGGAACTGCACAGGCCTTCGAATGTTGTGCAGTCCTTGTAGGAGCGGGTTTACCCGCGAAGAGGCCGGCCCAGCCATACCAGATGGCCAGGCCTTACCTTTCAATCAGACCAACACACCCTGGCTACGCAGGTAGTCATCGTAAGTACCGCTGAAGTCCACCACGCCGTCTGGCGACAGCTCGATGATGCGCGTGGCCAGCGACGACACGAACTCGCGGTCGTGGCTGACGAACAGCAGGGTACCTGGGTAGTTTTCCAGCGCCAGGTTCAGCGCTTCGATCGATTCCATGTCCAGGTGGTTGGTCGGCTCGTCCATCACCAGCACGTTCGGCTTCTGCAGGATCAGCTTGCCGAACAGCATGCGGCCTTGCTCACCACCGGAAATCACCTTCACCGACTTGAGGATCTCGTCGTTGGAGAACAGCATGCGCCCGAGGGTGCCGCGGATCACCTGCTCGCCGGAGGTCCACTGGCCCATCCAGTCGAACAGGCTCACGTCGTCTTCAAAGTCGTGGGCGTGGTCCTGGGCGTAGTAGCCCACCTCAGCGCTGTCGGTCCACTTCACCGAGCCGGCATCCGGGGTCATTTCGCCGACCAGGGTGCGCAGCAGGGTAGTCTTGCCGATACCGTTGGGGCCGATGATCGCCACGCGCTCGCCCGCTTCGACGGTAAGGTCGAAGTTCTTGAACAGCACTTTGTCGTCGAAGGCTTTTGCCATTTTCTCGACGACCACGGCCTGGCGGTGCAGCTTCTTGGTCTGCTCGAAGCGAATGAACGGGCTGACACGGCTGGACGGCTTGACCTCGGCCAGCTGGATCTTGTCGATCTGCTTGGCGCGCGAGGTGGCCTGCTTGGCTTTCGAGGCGTTGGCCGAGAAGCGGCTGACAAAGGTCTGCAGCTCGGCGATCTGGGCTTTCTTCTTGGCGTTGTCCGACAGCAGTTGCTCGCGCGACTGGGTGGCGGCAGTCATGTACTCGTCGTAGTTGCCCGGGAACAGGCGCAGTTCGCCGTAGTCCAGGTCAGCCATGTGGGTGCAGACGCTGTTGAGGAAGTGGCGGTCGTGGGAAATGATGATCATGGTGCTGTTACGCGCCGTGAGGATCGATTCCAGCCAGCGGATGGTGTTGATGTCCAGGTGGTTGGTTGGTTCGTCGAGCAGTAGCACGTCCGGGTCCGAGAACAGCGCCTGGGCCAGCAGCACACGCAGCTTCCAGCCTGGCGCCACTTCGCTCATCGGGCCGAAGTGCTGTTCCAGCGGAATACCCAGGCCCAGCAGCAGTTCGCCAGCGCGGGATTCGGCAGTGTAGCCGTCCATTTCGGCGAATTCGGTTTCCAGCTCGGCGACGGCCATGCCGTCTTCCTCGGTCATTTCCGGCAGCGAGTAGATACGGTCACGCTCGGCCTTGACCTTCCACAGCTGGCCGTGGCCCATGATCACCGTGTCGATCACGGTGAATTCCTCGTAGGCGAACTGGTCCTGGCGCAGTTTACCCAGGCGGGTGTTCGGCTCGAGCATGACCTGGCCGCCAGACGGCTCAAGGTCACCGCCGAGGATTTTCATGAAGGTCGACTTGCCGCAGCCATTGGCGCCGATCAGGCCGTAGCGGTTGCCGTTGTTGAATTTGACGGAAACGTTTTCGAACAGCGGCTTGGAGCCGAACTGCATGGTGATGTTAGCGGTGGAGATCAAAGGGCTTACCTATCAATAACTTACGATGTGCTTTTTCAGCCTGGGACCAATTTGGGACCAATCTGGAGCTTTTCGAGCTCCTGCCAATCCGAGGCCGAGTTGACCCAACGTGCATACGTCGACAGAAGCATCTGCACGCTATGCCCGAGCTGTTGGGCTATAAATGCGGGGTTGAGGCCAGACATTAAGCATATTGTCGCATAGGTGTGACGGCAGTTATATGGGGGGCGGTACCGGATCCCCAGCGCCTTGAGGATCGGACGCCACTGGTGATGCAGGTCCGAGGTCTGTTTGACGTGCTCCCCATTCTTTCCTGGCGGGAGACGAACGGCGTTGGGTTTCGTGCGGGACTCCTCCGTGCTTTGAGCCGATTGCAGTAGATGGCGTCTGGGTGCGTAGCTCGGAAGATGTGCCGGCCCACGTCGTCGCCGTATCGGCCCTCCAAGGCTCGCGGAGCAGAATCGGGCGTTCCTTTGCTTGAGACATAGCTTCGCCTCGCCGCCATTCGGCGGACAATTTGTGATTAAGGGGATAGGAGGGAGCTTAGGCAGGTCCACAGGGCAGAGGCCACCTCGACGTGGCCCCCACCTTGCTGTGCGAAGTTGGAAGGTAGAACGATGCCGGAAAGTGAAAAAAGATACCGCGCGTACAAGTTACTGCGAGAACTCGACACGCTGACCTCGGACACCATGAATCAAGTTGCCTATGGCCGACTTGGCGGGCCTGACTGGAAGGCGACCTGCGATGCACACCGTGCAGCGTTTGAGCAGTGGATCGAATTCGCCGAGTCACTTTCGAATCGAAGCGAGGCGAATGAAGGAAAATAGAGCGCTATCGGCGAAAACTTATACATGGCGTCGATTTCTGTATAAGGCTCAAATGGCCAGTTGTCGCTTCGGTTAGGTTTTTTGATCTACGGCACTTGAAAGTTAATTTGCGGGTCGTACATTCCACCCTCTATGGATAAAGAATCTTGGAGGAGGGGTCATGCGAGTTCGTGGAAATGTGTTCTGGGATTGGGCAGACCCACAACTTCACCACCGCGCCCATGACGAAACACTGGACGACGGCACGCACATTGATGTTCAGGTCAGGCTTTCTCGGACAGGCCAAACGCAGCTGTTCATAGGGGTGTACGCCCCTCAGGGCATGGCGCTGCACGAAGAAGCATTCGATTCACGACCCGGCGAATCGATGACCCGGGCCCTGGCCTGGGGTGTTGGCCGGGCGCGCCGGATAGCCACTGAAGGCGTGCCCGCCGCCATACCCACAGCGTCTGTAGGGTAGACTTGCCGTTCACTCTGGCTGGCTCAGGGTCGGAGACTGAGCCAGCCCCTGTCCGCCGCTATATCGCGGCAGTAAATAGACGGAAGAGGGGTTACCGCTGGATCGAGTAGTTTTGTACTTCAATGCACATGCCTGCCTCAGATTGAGCGCTGATTTACTCCAGCGGCCCAATACCCACAGCTGGTTGGGACAAGTTTCCTGCTGCTCAGAGAGCGCCGATGCGATCCAGCTCGCGTTTGAGTTCGTCGCGGCCAAGGGTGTCGAAGGGAAGAGCGAAGAACGCCCGGCAGCGTAACTCGATGTGGGCCAGCGTGGCGCAGAATGCAGCGTCGACCGGCGCCTGGCCAGCCACGACATCGGACGGATCCTCTAGCCCCCAGTGCGATTTCAATGCCGGGCCGAAATACACCGGGCACGCTTCCCCGGCAGCCTTGTTGCAAACGGTAATGACGATATCCGGAGGGCACCCCTCGAACGCGTCATTGCCCTTGCTGCTCAACCCATCGGTCGAGATGCCAGCATGCGCCAAGGTGGTCAGGCTGCGAGGCAACACTTGGCCCTTCGGAAAACTGCCGGAACTGACGGCTTCAAATCCGTGAGGCGCAAGGTGATTGAACATGGCCTCGGAAAGGATGCTGCGGCAGCTGTTGGCCGTGCACATGAACAGGACTCGCATGGAGGCTCCTCCGCTTCGTAGCGGATCTCAGAGGCTCAGGCGCAATGCCAGGGCCGAAAGGGTGATCAACAGAACTGGCAACGTCAGTAGGATGCCGACCCTGAAGTAGTACCCCCAGGTGATGCGCATGCCTTTGCGCTCGAGCACGTGCAGCCAGAGCAGCGTGGCGAGGCTGCCGATGGGGGTGATTTTCGGGCCGAGGTCGCAGCCGATGACGTTGGCGTAGATCATCGCCTCACGCACTAGCCCTTGCGCCTCGCTGGCCTGGATCGACAAGGCGCCGACCAGCACACTGGGCATGTTGTTCATTACCGAGGACAGCAATGCAGCAATCAACCCGGTGCCGATGGCGGCACTCCACAGCCCTTGTTGAGCAAGGCGATCCAGCAGGTGGGTCAGCATGTCGGTAAGGCCGGCATTCTTTAGTCCGTAGACCACCAGGTACATGCCAACAGAGAAGATCACTACCTGCCAGGGCGCTTCGCGCAGTACCCGGCGGGTCGAGATGCGATGCCCGCGAGCGGCGACGGCAAGGAGGATCGCCGCACAGGCTGCGGCTACCGCACTGATCGGGATACCCAGTGGTTCCAGGGCAAACAGGCCGATCAACAGCACCAGCAGCACCCCGCCACCGACATTGAAGGTCGCGCGGTCGTGAATCGCCTCGCTTGGCACTCTCAAGGCCGTGACCGTGTACCGCCTCGGGATGTCACGGCGGAAGAACAGGAATAGCACCACCAGGGTTGCGGCCACGCTGGCGAAATTGACCGGCACCATCACCGAGGCATACTCGCTGAAACCCAACCTGAAGTAGTCGGCCGAGACGATGTTCACCAGGTTGGAGACTACCAGCGGCAGGCTCGCCGTGTCAGCGATGAAGCCGGCAGCCATGACGAAGGCCAACGTCGCGGCAGGAGAGAAACGCAGCGCGAGAAGCATCGACATGACGATGGGTGTGAGGATCAGTGCCGCACCATCGTTGGCGAACAGCGCCGACACGGCAGCACCGAGCAGCACGCAGAAGGCGAACAGGCGGTAGCCGCTGCCGTTTGCACAGCGCGCCACATGCAACGCGGCCCATTCGAAGAAACCGGCCTCGTCCAGCAGCAGACTGATGATGATGACGGCGATGAAAGTGGCGGTGGCATTCCAGACGATGGCCCACACGGTCGGGATGTCGTGCAGCGAAACGGCACCCGCCGCCAAGGCGATGAAGGCACCGAGCGTGGCACTCCATCCAACGCCGAGCCCCTTCGGCTGCCAGATGACCAGGGTGAGGGTTACAACAAAGACGGCAATTGCGACCAGCACGAAGACCTCGCTTGATAGTGGTCAGCAGCAGGCAGCGTCACGGACGGGGCGGCCGTCCATGTTTTGCAGCCGAAGCGAGTTATCTGCCAACCACTGCGAGCTAGCGTTCAAGGTCACCTGCAGCATTTCGTGCACCCAGGCGGGAAGCTCCGGGTTAAGGCGGTAGTACACCCACTGACCCTGTCGACGGTCCAACAGCACGCCATTGCTGCGCAACTGCGCGAGGTGGCGGCTTATCTTGGGTTGGCTGTCGTTCAGCGCGCACATCAGTTCGCAGACACATAGTTCACCGAGGCTTGCGATCAGCAGGGTGGCGCGAGCACGGGTCTCGTCGGATAGGCTCTTGAACACATCGGGCGGGGTAATCATGGCTGCACCAATACATATGGAAAGTCGAATATACGGATTTCCATATGTTTAATGCAAGCACACAGTGGTTGGGTGCTTTTATCCCACGGTCTTGAAAACCGTTAAGCCCACCTCGTTAGCTTTCGTTTGAAGGGGCGTCGTCAACCTCATGTCGGTCATAGTGGCAATGTGATGCCATTTGAGCTATTGGTTGTAATCCCATCCCAACGAGTTGAGTCCCGATGGACCGCGAGCCAACGAACCACGAAGTCGCAGCCGTTATCGGAATTGGTGAGGACGAGGTCGATAAGTATCGCCAGGAAGCAGTGCTCCTCGGCGACGGATCCTGGCTTGTCCACTTTTCCTACGACATGCCGAGGGAGCTTCGGCACAGCTTCACCGGCAGCTTCACGGCGATCGTCGCGGAGCCAGTCGATGCCGGTGACCTGAGGACTACAGACCACCACTGAACTTCTGATCAACCTGATAGCTCTGATCGATTCCCGCAAAGCAAAGGGCTAGGCGGCTTCTCAGAGATCGGGTCATGTTTTCGGATGAGTTCTATGTGGCATACGTGGTAGCGGAGGTTGTCCTGGTCGTTGTTGCCTTTGCCGTCGGCGTTCATCTGACAGAGCGGTAGCACCCTATCGCGGTGCTGCGAAGGTTCAGGCTGGAGCCTTATCGCCTTGTCCGCCCGCTCGTCGAGCCTTTGGCACTTCATACCAAGCCGGATTTCCCAATCGTATGCGCAGATATCCTGCGCCTCACATGGGAAAACTGTCATGGCGATCGACCACAATGGCCCAGACGCTGCGTACCCAGGACCCGATGAAGGAGCACCGGATAAAGGACACGCTCATGGGGCTGGTTTGGAAGAAACGGCTTCGGAGCCTAAGCAGGGCGTCGGCGAGGCATGGTCAGAAAAGCGGCCTGAGGATTGGAATCCTCCTCCTGGCAACCCAGGCTCCGACCAAGACTCACAAGTTCCACGGGATAACGGCTCTGCTCGTACCGAGGAGGCTGGAGCACCTGATCCTACAGAGACCGGTGGTGAGGTCCCGCTGGAATCGGACGACGATGCTCCGATCGAGGAAGAGATGAAAGATGTGGATGCCAACAACTCGGTGTCCAGTGAGCATCCCGAACCTCGGTGACTTTTCTTTCTTGCCGACCGGCCGGGCGGTCCTGGCTCCGATGAGGATCTACTAATGAACGCAGAGGGCGGAGGTGGCCGCCCTCTGCCATTGTTCTAGACCTTGTATTGAATGGTGTAGGACGCATCGGTTCTTGGTTCAATGGAGATAGGAATGCCGAAAAGCTTCCCTCGACAATCACTGACAATGCAGCGATATATCGTTCCCTGCCGGAGCTGGGCCCACAAGCCTTCGTCATGTATCGCTATGCGCAACACATGGTTGTTCGGATCGTCTCTTACCTGAGCCACGTGGTGGTCCAGGTCGCACCCGAATTCAGCATTGGTTAGCTCTGGATCGTAGCCGATCAGCACGCCGTGCCTTTTCAGGTCATCTCTAATACGCTCAATCACGTCGTCCGCTTCTTGTTTTAGCATGATCGTCATCTCGCGGTGCTTGTACTCATCTGAATACTAGCCGACCTTGATGATTTCCGTTGTGTATCGACGTAAACGTCCGGCAGGCGGTCATCGTTTCGCTGCGGTGGTATCCTGCACTGCTTACCAGGCAAGGAAAGCGGTAATGAGATTGCGGGAAAGGCATAGGGCATTACAGGTGTGGTTAACGCCAAGGCGGCGGCGCCGCACGGGGCTAACGCTGATCGTCGCCTGGATCACTGCGACGTTAATCTGGCCAGGCTCCAACTGGGCCTGGCTAGGTGGGCCTGGCATGTACATGCTGTTCAGCGCTTGGCCGGCCGAGCTTCACGACAAGCGCTGACGCGCTGGCAGCAGAATTTCGTAAATAGGATGCCCCCAAAGCCCGACGCGCTGTTGGTTTTTTATTATTGTTCGGCAGGGCCATTATTCAAGATGTACCGATTGTTGCGAATCACCAAAAAGAAACGCTCCAGAATTATACGGAAGTGGTTTGTCTACTTCGCTATTGCCGGGTTTGCGGGCAATTACAACCGGCTGCTCGAACAGGTGTCTCTCGGTAAGCCCTGGCACTTGATCAAGGGGGTGGCGGCTTACCTTTTGGCTTCCTGATACTCGCCAGGCGGAAGGCGCAAGACTGCACAGTGGCTAACCTGTCGACAACCACGCCAAGGTAAAACTGGAACAGTAATTGCTGTGATCCGGAGACATTGACCCTGCGGAGTACGCAAAAATGACTCAGGATGACCGCTACTACATGATTTTCAGCGTGGTTGCCGTGCTGACACTGGATTTGGCAGCCACCTTCGTGTTCCTCAATTTCATCGGCTGACCCCGGTTGTGGGGCAAGGCCTACGCGGCATCGGGGCAACTGCCAGTGCGTCAGAAATACGGCATTAACGGCATATAGCAAACTAAACTAATGTCCGTTTGTCATTGGGCAGTAACATAGGCCAATGACAACCAGAAAGGGCATGTTACCTGGCACTATTTAACCTGTTTTCCAGGGGGCAGCAGGAGCGTGTCGCGTGAAAAGCTCAAGGTCGCTAGCAGGCGCAATACTGGTGTCAGGGTTTGCCTCTTTGTTCTTGGCAGGTTGTGCACATGACCCCGACGTGCGTGACAGCCATGACGCTACCTCCGGTACTACCGCGAAAAGCCCACCCGCCTATCTGGGGTGTGTCAAAGGCGAACTGCAAGGCACTGTTAAAACCTACGAAGTCGCGGGTGACAACTCGGTCAAGCTGTTCATCGAAAGTACCGACCCCGACAAGGCAGATGGGCTTGTCGAATTACGGGGCACGGGTACCCAGCATCAGTTCACGGCCTATCAACGGGATGCCTGGTATGACCATGGCAGGCTGCTGGATGCCGCACTGATGTGCTCAAAAGCATGATTATCTAACCCCGGACCACAAAAGGCCCGCCGTCGAGAGCGGGCTTTGTGTTCGGGCGGCGAACCGAATTTTGCATTTGCCGGCCTCGCCCGCAATAATCCGCGCATTTGGATGGAGAACAGCGGGTGGAAGCAAGAAGCGTTGTCGCCGAAATGTTTATCGGGATCCCGACGCATTTCTGGGTATTGCCGGTTGCCGGGTTGGTGGCCTATTACGGCCTGAAGTGGTCTGCCAGGCTCAGTCACCGCGCAACGTTGCTGCAAGCCTCGACGAACCTGTTGCTGCTGGCATTGGCTGTGTTGCCCAACGGTATTCATGCCTTGTTCCCGCCGGCGCCCGACCCGGACGTGTTACTGAATCACGCGCCGCTGCCCAACTATGTCGGTCGCTTTTATCTGGATGCGTTTTACGTTTTCACTGGCTGGGCGTTGAGCAAAGTGGTGAAGCTCAAGTTCCGCTGAACCCGCGCGATGGAACGGTAATATCGTCAATTCGCGCAGCGACAATACGCAACTCGTCCGCTACCCCATCAATGGATTTGATGTGCGCCGCCACATCGATATCGCCCTGCGAGCTGCCGCGCGCTTCCATGAACCTGGCGTGGCCGCTCATAGCCTCGCTGAGCTGATCCAGGTGGTCGGCCGTTCTGACCAGGTCTGACTTTATGGTGTGGAGCGTTTCCATGGCGGTGGGGCCTTCCTTGTCTGTTGCTGCTGCGAGCTTGTGAGCATCGCTGCTTGGGCGGCTGGAACGCAACAGATTTGTGGAGGGCGAATTATTGCCCAGGCTCCGAAGAGCCAGGGTGATCACCGTTGAGGGCGAAGATTTCAGTCTTTCTCGTGCACCCGCAGAACGGAACCCATGGCATCCGTTTCCAGCAACTTGTAACCGTCTGCATGCAGTTCGGCTAGCGCCACATCGGCGGTGCGACAGATCCTTGTGGCTTTTTCGTTATCCGTGAGTGTAACGAGCTTACCATTGCAATAGAACATCCGCTGAGTGACAGCTGTCTTTTTCATGTTGTGTATCCCCTTGACGAGTAGTGGTGTAAGGCCATAGGCATTTACACTTTCCCAGTCTCGAGCCGTTCGGGCTACTGGCAGAAATATCAGGTGCGTCTCTCCAATGCCGCTCAGGCCTCATCCAGCAACCGTTCGGGGTTGAAAAAGAACGAAGCCACCATCACAGCCGTGATCACGCCGCATGCATCGGCAATGAACAACAGCAGCGCGCTGGTATCACCAGGCGCCAGGTGCTTGCCCAAGGCGAAGTCCACACCATGAGGCAACGCGGCGATAAACAGCAGCGCGGCGGCCAGCATGCCCGAAAGCAGCTTCAGGTAGGCCCTGCCGAACGCCAGGCTGAAGGCCCAGAACACGAAAATGCAGAGCACGGCCAAGCCGGTTGCGGTTGCGTATTGGGCGAGTAGTTCCAACCACCAGAGCATGGGATCCTCCTGAGCAAAGCGTGCACTGATCGGTGTAAGTGAGTGGGGCAAGCCGCCTGTTGTCACGGCCTGTTGCTCATCAGAAGCAGGGCAGATTGGATTCGTTCCCTGAGTGCTAGCAAATAATTAACGTCGAACTGCTGTAGTAAATTTGTCGGCTTGTCATTTGGCTGTCGGGGGGATGTCGGCGGTGTGTCAATCGCGCCAGGCACCTCCATCAAGACCTTGGTTGATTAGTCACTCGGAATGCGCTTCGCTAGAATGCAGCGTATCCCTACTGGCCAATTGAAAATGCCTACTTTTCGTATTTTGATCGTTTCTGCGTTAGTCACCAGCCTTGCCGGTTGCGCAACCCCCGGCAACCCCACAGCCAGCAAGCTGACCCAAAAAACGCCACAGGAGTACGCGGCCTGCGTCCTGCCCAAATGGCAGGCGGTGGCACCACAGGCTACGCAAAAATCGATTGCTCACGGTTACCGGCTGACAGCGTCCAGTGCCGTGGCCAGTGATGATGTGCTGGACGTGGTCGATTCCCGCGAGGGCAGCCGCGCGACGTTCTACAAGGGCAGCTTCCTGTCTGGCGACAAGCTGCGCCAGGCTGCCAAGGAATGCCTGTAGCGGCTTTAGCCGCGCACACCGGCGCAGCCGGTGCCCTTTGCACCGCGTCGGATTTTCGCGGGCGCGCCCGTTCCCACAGAGGGCACGGAGCGCCTGTCTGCATTAGCCCGCCCGGCTTTTCATCATGCGCCTGTACTGCCTGACCCGCAGTAACGTGCAGCCTTGCTCCAGCAACAATGCGCGCAACGGCGACGCATGCGCCTTGGGTTGGTTGCCCGCCGCCAGCCGACGCATCTGCAGCTTGACCAGCGCCATGTAGGCCAGTGCCGCAAAGGACTTGCGCTTCCAGCGTATTGGTTGCAGCTCGGCTGTGGCAGCCGCCTCGCCGTTGCGCCACCGCTGGGGCAGGGCAGGTTCCACAGCCAGTGCCGTGGCGATCCCTGCCATGGCCACGCCACTGGCGAGTACCTGCTCGACCACCGGTAGGCGACGAATGCCGCCGGTGACCATCACCGGCATTTTCGCGATGGCCGCAATGTCCTGAGCAAACTCCAGGAAGTAGGCCTCACGGGCAAGGGTGCGACCATCGCGGGCATCGCCCTGCATGGCCGGCGCCTCATAGCTGCCACCCGACAGTTCCACCAGGTCTACTGGCAATTCGTTCAGCCACAGCACCACTTGGCGGGCCTGCTCAGGCTCGAAGCCGCCGCGCTGGAAGTCCGCCGAGTTCAGCTTCACTGCCACGGCAAAACCTGGCGAAACCACCTCGCGTACGGCCTTGACCACCTCCAGTAGTAGCCGGGCGCGGTTAGCCAGGCTGCCACCCCAGCGGTCCTGGCGCTGATTGCTCAACGGCGACAGGAACTGGCTCAGCAGGTAGCCGTGCGCGGCGTGGATCTGCACGCCACTGAAGCCCGCTTCTTCGGCGAGCGCCGCCGTGCGCGCGAAGCGCTGGATCAAGGCCGTGATCTCGGCTTCGGTTAGCGCCTTGGGTAGCGCAAACAGCCTGGACAAGCCGCCCATGTCCAGGGCGACGGCCGAAGGGGCGACGGTGGGTTGGCCCAGGTTGGCCTGCATCTGCCGCCCAGGGTGGTTGATCTGCATCCAGAACTGCGCGCCGTGGGCACGGCCGACACGCGCCCAGTCGCGAAAGCGTTGCAGCGGCTGGCTGGCGTCGAGCATTACGCCGCCCGGGCCGGTCATGGCACTGGGGTCGATCATCACATTGCCGGTCAACAACAAGCCGGCGCCACCCTTGGCCCAGGCCTGGTACAGGCGCAGCAACTGGTCGGACGGGGTCTGGTCCGGGTTGGCCAGGTTCTCTTCCATCGCCGCCTTGGCGATGCGGTTGGGAATGACACTGCCATTGGGCAGGGGCAGAGGCTGAAACGGCGTCATGGCGATCTCCGAATAAGGGCTACCACGCATCGGTTGCTGCACGCGTGGGCTAGGTTCGCGAGAAGGCTAAGGTTAAAGTCAACTTGAAGGTCAATAGGGGAATGGCACCGGAATGAAAATTGGTGAACTGGCACAACGTACAGGGCTTAGCGCATCGCGAATCCGCTTTTACGAAGCCAGCGGGCTGATTGCCGCCCGTCGCCTGGGCAATGGTTACCGGGATTACCCGGAGCACGTGGTGCGCGCGCTGGAGATCATTACCTGTGGCCAGCAGGCGGGGTTCAGCCTGGAGGAAATGCGCAACCTTACGGATGCCGCCGGGGCGGCGAAGGGAGGGCACGGTTTGTTGCTGGCGAGCCTCAAGCGCAAGGTCGCGGAGATTGAGGCGATGCAGCAGCGGCTGGCACAGAACCGGGCCCAGTTGCTGGCAGTGATTGCCGGTATTGAAGGCAAACCGCAGGGGATGAATTGCGAGGAAAACGCGCGACGGTTAGTTGCCGGTTGGCAGGAGGGCGAGGTCAACGCCACGAACACATGACGTTGTGGGCGCCTTTGTTGCTCAACTTCAAAGGCGCACGCCGTCCCTGTGGGAGCGGCTTCAGCCGCGAACACCGGCAAAGCCGGTGCCATAAACCACGTCAGCTTCTTCGCGGGTGAACCCGCTCCCACAGCGTGAGCAGCTATTCACCTCGCCTGTTCATCTGCTCACACTGCACCTGCGCATCCGTCCGGCTGGGATAGCTCGGCTTGAGCCGCTCCTTGGCCTGATTGTCGTAAATGTCAAAGCCTCCACAAACCGTAGCGGCGTAATAGCGGCTACCGACGCGGAAGGACTCCTTTTCTATGGGCACTGCGGGAACGATAACGAATCTTGGTTGCATGTTTCGTGCCTCCCCAGGCAGAGACCTAAGTATTAGTCCTGCCTTTGATAGGCATCAAGCAGGCTCATGAATAATTGATGGCTTTTCGCCCTTTGTTGCGACGAATGACGTTGCATATCCAGCGCTTGCCGCAACGATAGGGCGTGCGAATGAAAGTCAGATCTGCAACGCGTTGTGCGCCTTGCGCCCGCAGTGCTTGGGCCAGTTGAGCAAGCGTCTCAGCTACGATGGTCATGATTCACCTCATCAAAATGGCTGCGTTCATAATTCTCGACCCAACCCACAAGGACGGGATTCAGTTCTATTCCGACTAGTCGGAAGGTCATAAGCGCAGTTGTCATCAAATGAAAACCTGCTGTCGTCCGATGCGAAGCACCCCGCAAGGCAAGGGCATACAGTCCAATCACCCAGAACTGACGCCTGGCGTCCAGATCGATGATTGGAGAGACAAGCATGTCCAAAGTCGTACGTTTCCATCAGGCCGGTGGCCCCGAAGTATTGCGCTACGAGGATGCCGAGGTCGGCGAGCCCGGCCCGGGGCAGGTGCGGTTGCGCCAGGTGGCGGTCGGCCTCAACTACGCCGACACCTACTTCCGCAACGGCACCTATGCGATCCCGCTGCCCAATGGCATCGGTGTGGAAGCGGCCGGGGTGGTCGAGGCGGTGGGTGAGGGCGTGACCCAGGTGGTGGTCGGGGACCGGGTGACCTACACCGGCTTTCTCAACACCCTGGGTGCCTATTGCACCGAGCGCCTGATCCCCGCTGCGGCGCTGATCAAACTGCCGGAAACCATTGCCTTCGAGACCGCTGCCGCCATGACCATGCGCGGCCTGACCTCTGCCTACCTGCTGCGCCGCCTGTACGACTTCAAGCCGGGCGACAGCGTGCTGCTGCATGCCGCTGCAGGCGGGGTCGGCCTGATTGTCGCGCAATGGGCGCGGCTGCTGGGGCTGAACGTGATCGGCACCGTGTCCACCGAGGCCAAGGCTGAAGTGGCACGTGCCCATGGCTGCAACCACATCATCAACTACAGCGTCGAGGACGTGGCCACGCGTGTACGTGAGCTGACCGACGGGGTGGGCGTGAACGTGGTGTTCGACAGCGTCGGCAAGACCACCTTCAACGGCTCGCTGGATTCGCTCAAGCGCCGCGGCCTGATGGTTTGCGTTGGCACGGCGTCCGGCACCATCCCGCCGTTCGACCCGCAATTGCTGGCGATAAAGGGCTCGCTGCAGCTGACCCGCCCGGCATTGGCCGACTTTATCGCCGACCCGGCAGAAAAAGCCGACCTGGCCGGGGAACTGTTCGAGCACGTCAGCAGCGGGCGTATCCGTATCGAGATCAACCAGCACTATGCCCTGCAGGATGCCGTCCAGGCCCACCGTGACCTGGAAGCCCGCAGGACCACTGGCTCGTCGATCTTCGTCATCTGAGCAGGGCACCCGCATGCACATCGAACAACTGACCTGCGCGATCGGTGCCGAAGTAAGTGGTATCAACCTGGCCGACGCGATCCATGACGACGAGCTGTTCGCCCAGCTGCGCCAGCAGTTGCTTCAGCACCGTGTGCTGTTCCTGCGCGACCAGCACTTCAGCCGTGCCGAGCACGTAGCGTTTGCCCGGCGCTTCGGCGAACTGGAGGACCACCCGGTGGCCGGTAGCGACCCGGAGCACCCAGGCCTGGTGCAGATCTACAAGCGCCCGGACCAGCCCAACGACCGCTATGAAAATGCCTGGCACACCGATGCCACCTGGCGCGAGGCGCCCCCCATGGGGTGCGTGCTGCGCTGCGTGGAGTGCCCGCCGGTGGGCGGTGACACGATGTGGGCGAACATGGTGCTGGCCTATGAAAACCTGCCAAGTGATGTGAAGGCCAAGATCGAAGGCCTGCGCGCCCGCCACAGCATCGAGGCCAGCTTCGGCGCCGCCATGCCGCTGGAAAAGCGCCTGGCACTGAAAGCGCAATTCCCTGATGCCGAGCACCCGGTGGTGCGCACCCACCCGGAAACGGGCGAGCAGGTTCTGTTCGTCAACGCCTTCACCACCCATTTCAGCAATTACCACACGCCGCAGCGGGTGCGCTTTGGCCAGGACGCCAACCCCGGCGCCAGCGACTTGCTGCGTTACCTGATCAGCCAGGCCTACCTGCCCGAGTACCAGGTGCGCTGGCGCTGGAAGCCCAACAGCGTGGCCATCTGGGACAACCGCAGCACCCAGCACTACGCGGTCATGGACTACCCACCATGCCACCGCAAGATGGAGCGCGCCGGCATCAAGGGCAGCCGCACCTTCTAAGGCCGCCGCCCGTACCGGCGGCAACCGCACAATAACAATAGCGAGGACTACAGCATGCAATTCTTCGACGATTCGTTGCACCCGGAAAACATGGAAAAAGTGGTGATTACTGTGGCCCCCTATGGCCCGGAGTGGATGCCCGAAGACTTCCCGGAAGACATTCCGCTGACCATGGACGAGCAGGTGCAGAAGGCCGTCGACTGCTACGAGGCAGGCGCCACCGTGCTGCACCTGCATGTGCGTGAGCTGGACGGCAAAGGTTCCAAGCGCCTGTCCAAGTTCAACGAGCTGATCGCCGGTGTGCGTGAAGCGGTGCCAGACATGATCATTCAGGTAGGCGGTTCGATTTCCTTCGCCCCGGAAGGCGAAGGCGAGGCAGCCAAATGGCTGTCGGACGACACCCGGCACATGCTTGCCGAGCTGACCCCGCGCCCCGACCAGGTGACGGTGGCAATCAACACCACGCAGATGAACATCATGGAGTTGCTGTACCCCGAGTACCTTGAAGGTACCTCGCTGGCCAGCCCGGCCATCCATGCCGCCTACAGCGAGATGACAGTACCGGCCGGCCCGGCCTGGGTCCGCGAGCACCTGCGCCGCCTGCAGGCCAGCAATATCCAGCCACACTTCCAGCTGACCGGCATGCACGCCCTGGAAACCCTTGAGCGCATCGTCCGCCGTGGTGACTACATGGGCCCGTTGAACCTGACCTGGATCGGCATCGGTGGTGGTTTCGATGGCCCCAACCCGTTCAACTTCTTCAACTTCATCCACCGTGCGCCGGACGGCTGCACGCTGACCGCCGAATCGTTGCTGAAGAATGTGCTGCCGTTCAACACCATGGCCCTGGCCATGGGCCTGCACCCGCGCTGCGGCAACGAGGACACCATCATCGACCAGCACGGCAAGCGCTTTACCTCGGTGCAGCAGATCCAGCAGACCGTGCGCGTGGCCCACGAGCTGGGCCGCGAGATTGCCACTGGCAAAGAGGCCCGCGCCATTTACCGCATCGGCCAGCAGTACGAAAGCATCGAGCAGACCCTTAAGGCCAACGGCATGGCGCCGAACCGCCTGCCGGGTGTGAAGGGTGTGCCGCAGCGCTGATTGAACGGTCCGGCGATGCTCTTTGTAGGAGCGGCCTTGTGTCGCGATCGGGCTGCAAAGCAGCCCCAGCAATATCTGACCTGACGCTACGTACGGGGGCCGCTCTGCGGCCCGATCGCGACACAAGGCCGCTCCTACATCGGTGCGCGCCATTACATAACAACAAGAAAAACCCAAACCACACCCAAGGAGGCAACATGGCCACCTACCTCGCCAGTGCCGCAGATTCCGGCACCGACACCGCCCCCAGCGTCCCCCGGCGCTATGCCTGGGTGGTCTTTGCCCTGACCTTTGGCCTGTTGATTTCCGACTACATGTCGCGCCAGGTCCTCAACGCGGTATTCCCGCTTCTGAAGGGCGAGTGGGCACTCACCGACAGCCAGCTCGGCCTGCTCAGCAGCATTGTCGCGCTGATGGTCGGCCTGCTGACGTTTCCGCTGTCGCTGCTGGCCGACCGCTTCGGCCGGGTACGTAGCCTGGTGCTGATGGCGGTGCTGTGGAGCCTGGCCACACTCGGCTGCGCCCTGGCAGAAAACTACCCGCAAATGTTCATTGCGCGTTTTCTGGTCGGGGTGGGTGAAGCGGCTTATGGCAGCGTCGGCATTGCCGTAGTGGTCGCCGTGTTCCCGCGCGACATGCGCTCGACCCTGGCCGGTGCGTTCATGGCCGGTGGCATGTTCGGCTCGGTGCTGGGCATGGCCCTGGGTGGCGTGTTGGCCCAGCACCTGGGCTGGCGCTGGGCGTTCGCCGGCATGGCATTGTTCGGCTTGGTGCTGGCCATGCTGTACCCGCTGATTGTCAAGGAGGCGCGCATTACGCCGAAGTGCGCGCACCAGGCATTGGGTAAGGGCACCCGCCCGCTGCGCAGCCTGTACAGCAGCCGTTCGGTGATCGCCGCCTATGTCGGCAGCGGCCTGCAGCTGTTCGTCGGCGGCACCCTGATCGTGTGGATGCCCAGCTACCTGAACCGCTACTACGCCATGGGCACCGACCGCGCCGGGGCGATTGCTGCGGTCATCGTGCTGTGCAGTGGTATTGGCATGATCCTCTGCGCCATGCTCTGCGACCGCCTGGGGCGGCAACGCCCGGACCGCAAGATCAGCCTGGCCATCGGCTATTGCCTGGGCAGTTGCGTGTTGCTGAGCCTTGCCTTTGCCTTGCCCGTCGGCACCGCACAACTGGTGCTGATTTGCCTGGGCATGATGATCGCCGCCGGCACCAATGGCCCATCCAGCGCCATGGTCGCCAACCTGACCCATGCC
Source organism: Pseudomonas sp. NPDC089408 (assembly GCF_044749445.1). NCBI lineage: Bacteria > Pseudomonadati > Pseudomonadota > Gammaproteobacteria > Pseudomonadales > Pseudomonadaceae > Pseudomonas > Pseudomonas sp. NPDC089408. Next base: position 93,260 of record NZ_JBIVHY010000005.1, on the reverse strand, counting down.
TCGGTACACGGTACGGCATTCGCTACCCTGACCCTGGCCAACAACCTGCTGGGCCTGGCTACCGGGCCGCTGATCACCGGCCGGGTATCCGACCTTGTCGGGCTGCAGGCCGCGCTGCAGTTGGTACCGCTGATAAGCATCGCGGCGGCCGCTGTGTTCTTCCTTGCCAAACGTCATTACCACCGCGACATGGACAGTCTGCATTCAAGGAGTTGAAACCGTGAAACAGCTGTTGTCCGTTGAGGTGTTCTTTGATTTCGTCTGCCCTTGGTGCCTGATCGGCCAGCGGCATCTGCAGGCGGCCCTGTTGCTGTTACAGCGTGAGCAGCCGCACGTGCAGGTGCACGTGCAATGGCGGGGCGTGCAGTTGTTGCCTGGCTTGCCCGTCCACGGTGTACCTTTCAATACCTTTTACCTGCAACGCCTGGGCAGCGAGCAAGCGGTGCGCGAGCGCCAGGCCCAGGTGCGCGCTGCTGCCAGCGTGGTCGGCGAGGATATCGACTTCTCGCGCATTCGCCGCATGCCCAACACCGGCAATGCCCACCGCTTGATGCAACGGGCCGGCAGCCTGCTTGATGCAGCGCAACAGGAAGCGTTGCTGGCGCGGTTGTTCATTGCCTATTTCCACCAGGGCCGTGACCTGGGTGACAGCCGCACCTTGCTTGGCATCGTCCAGGGTTGCGGGCTGGAGGCCGCCCAGGTGATCGACTGCTTGCGTGACGACGGCAGCCCGTTCCTCGACGGAGCCGGGCGTGCAGGCAGTGCCGTGCCACGTTACCGCTTCAACCAAGGCCCGCTGCTTGCCGGGGTACGCCCAGCCGAAGAACTGTTTGCAGCCATGACCGACGCCTTGCACACGGTGGAACAGGCATGAGCCGACGGTTTGCATTAAGCCCCGGCCAGGTGCCGGAACGCGATGGCCGAGTATTGCTGGCCTTTGAGGGCCGTAGCGTGGCCTTATTCAATGTGGCGGACGCGCTGTATGCCATTGACGACAGCTGCCCGCACCAGGGTGCGTCGCTGTGTGGCGGGCGCCTGGAAGGCAGGGTGATCCAATGCTGCGCCCACGGCCTGCGCTTCGATCTGGCCAGCGGTTACCTGCTTAATTCGAAAGCCCTCAAGGTGGCCAGCTACCCGGTCGAGCAGCAAGGCGGGCAGGTCTACATCGTGCTGGACAGCGAAGAGGCAGGGCAGTGAACAGTTCCTTGTGCTGCTGGTGCTGGCGCTGATGCACTCGGGCCTTTGACACGGTCAGTTGTAGGAGCGGCCTTGTGTCGCGATAGGGCTGCGAAGCAGCCCCAGGATTTCAGCGCAAACGCACAGATCGCCGGGGCTGCTTCGCAGCCCTATCGCGACACAAGGCCGCTCCTACAAAGAAAATGCACGGGGGTTGAGGTTGAGGTAATTACTCGCCGTGCTTCGCCCGCCAACTGGCCGGTGGCATGCCGAACTGGGCGATGAACCAGCGGGTGAACGAACTGGGCATCGAATAACCGAGCATGTCGGCAATGCGCCCCAGCGAATAGCTGGGGTTTTCCAGGTAGCGCATCACCAGGTCGCGGCGCACGCTGTTGATCAGGTCCTTGAACGTGAGCCCGTTTTCTTCCAGCCGCCGCTGCAATGTACGCACGTTCATGCCCTGGGTCTGCGCTACCTGCTCAATGGTTGCGCGGCCCATGGGCAGCAGCAGGTAGATGGTCTTGCGCAGCTCCAGCTCCAGTGACGGCACGCCGCTGGCCGGCAAGGTGTCCAGGTAGCGCCGGGCCAGGCGGGCCATGGCTTCGTTGGCCTGCGGGCTGGCGCTGTCGAGGTCGGCAGCCGGGCAGACGATACCGTTGAATTCACTGCCGAACACCAGTGTACAGCCGAAGATTCGCCGGTGAATGGCCGGGTCGGCGGGGGCCGCGTGGGTGAAGTTGGCGCTGATCGGGTGCCAGTGCGCGCCCAGCAGCGCCGCGCACAGGCGCATCATCACACCGATGGCCAGCTCGGTGGCCTGGCGGCTGCAAGGCGCGCGCTCGTTGATCACTTCTTCGCGAATGACCACGGTCTTGCCGGCTTCCTCGATGTGAATGGCCAGCGCGTCGTTGAGCAGGTGGCGGTATTGCACGATCACCTGCAGGGCGTCGCGCAGGTTGCGCTGGTGGCTGAGCAGCAGGCTGATTTCGCCAAAGTCCGACAACTGGCGCAGCTCGGCCATGCGCAAGCCAAAGCTCTCGCACTGGCTGGCACTGGCGGACGCTTCGAGCAAGGTGATCACGCTGGCCACCGGGATACGCCGGTTAGGGTCGTCGAGCAAGGCGGCGCTAAGGCCAACCTGTGCCAGCAGCGCATGCGGGTTGAGGCCCAGGTGGCGGGACACTTCCAGGTAATTGGTCAAACTGGCGGCACGGACGAGAGCAGGCATTTTTTATTGTTATCCCTAAAACACGCGGTTTGCAGGTGCACCGTTTTTATAACCTGCGTGTCATCAATTGAAAAGCAAAGCGCTGTTTGTGTCCTTGTCATCAAATGAAAAGCGACTGACGCCCAATGTGAAGCACCCTGGGGGACGGCTGTTTACTGTGAACCTCAAGCGCTACACCGCACACGAGGTTCACCGTGGAAAAACTGCAAACCACCGCCACCGTACTGATCGTTCCCGGCCTGCGCGACCACGTTGCCGAGCACTGGCAAACCCTGCTTGCCGGCCGTTTGGCCAAGGTGCGCAGCGTACCGCCGCTGCACGAGGACGGCCTGTGCTGCAGCGCCCGGGTCGAGGCGATCCAGCGTGAACTGGAGCAGATCGAGGGTGACGTGATCCTGGTGGCGCACAGCGCTGGCGTGCTGATGGTTGCCCACTGGGCTGCACGCTACCGGCGGCCGATCAAGGGCGCCTTGCTGGCCGCACCGCCAGACCTCAACGCCCGCTGGCCGGCGCATTACCCAAGCCCGGCCAGCCTGGCCGAAAAGGGCTGGTCGCCGCTGCCACACACGCCACTGCCATTCCCGAGCGTGGTGGCAGCCAGCAGCAACGATCACCTGGCCAGCTACGCCGCTGCCGCCGAACTGGCCCGCCGTTGGGGCAGTGAACTGGTCAGCCTGGGCGCCGTCGGTCACCTCAATCCGGCATCCGGCTTTGGCCCCTGGCCATTGGCCGAGGCGCTGATCCGCCGACTGGACAGCCCGACCCTGTAACAGCGCATGGACGCCCCTAGCCACGCCCGCACAAGACGGGCGGCGTAGAAAACAATAACAATACGTGGAGCCATCGTAATGCCAGAACACCGCATTCACCGTGCTGTGAAACCACAGCGCTGCCTGCTCGCCTGCGCCATCGGCCTGCTCACGCTGCCCGGCGCACAGGCCTTCGAAGTCGATACCGGCAACGAAGACTGGGCCGTACGCTTCGACAACACCGTCAAGTACAACTATGGCGTACGCACCGAAAGCGCCGACAAGCGTTTGCTGGGCACGCCCAACAGCAACGATGGCGACTACAACTTCCGCAAGGCCGGCACCAATATCACCAACCGTGTCGACCTGCTGACCGAGCTGGATGTGGTGTACCAAGGCAATACCGGTTTCCGCGTCAGCACCGCCAGCTGGTACGACAAGGCGTACGACAACACCGGCTCGAACAGCAACCCGTTCGTCAATGGCAACGGTGACCAGTCCGGCATCAACCCCAGCCTCAATGGCCTGCCGGGCACCGGCATTGCGCTGGGCAGCCCACACCTGAGCAACTACGCCCAGCGCTATTACAGCGGCCCCTCGGGTGAAGTGCTGGATGCCTTCGTGTTCATGAGCCGTGACGTAGGCGAAGAATCGCAGGTCAGCGCCAAGCTGGGCCAGCACAACCTGTTCTGGGGTGAAACCCTGCTCAACCCGGTGCACTCGCTGAGCTACGGGCAGTCCGGCCTGGACCTGGCCAAGCTGGCTGCATCGCCAGGTACCGAGGCCAAGGAACTGTTCGTGCCGCGTAACCAACTGTCGACCTCGTTCCTGGTCAACTCCGAGCTGACCCTTGGCGCGCAGTACTTCTTCGACTGGGATGCCGCCCGCCTGCCCGAGGCTGGTACCTACTACGGTGGCGCGGATGTGGTAGGCGAGGGCGCGCAAAGCTTCCTGCTCGGCCACACCGGCACCCCGGGGCTGATCCCGGTGCGCGGTGCGCTGACCAGCATCCGCCGTGGCCATGACCTGACCCCGGGCAAAAGCGGCGACTGGGGCATCATGGCCAAGTGGTCGCCGCAATGGCTGGGCGGTACCCTCGGCTTCTACTACCGCAAAACCTCCGAGATCCTGCCCCAGGCCTGGCTCGACGCGCGCGGCATGACCGTGGCCAACGGCCCGTTCGGCAACCCGCCGGGCAGCCGCCAGGGCGCGGTCGGCAACCTGTACAACTCGCTGCAGAGCACCACCTACCAGTTTGCCTACGCCGACAACATCGACATCTATGGCCTGAGCCTGTCCAAGGATGTCGGCGGCATCAGCGTCGGTAGCGACCTGAACATCCGCCACAACATGCCGCTGGCGAGCATCCCGGCCATCGTCAGCGCTCCCGGCCAGGGCGGCCTGGGTGGCGGCTTTGGTCTGCTGCCGGCGCGCCTGCCCAGCAGCGGGGTGATCTACGACGTGCCCAAGGATGGCGACAGCCTGAGTGCCACCGGCGACACCCTGCACTTCACCGTCAACGGCTTGATGACCATAGGCGACACCCCGCTGTTCGACGCCGCAACCCTGCTCGGCGAACTGTTCTACAGCAACCTGCTCAAGCTCGATGGCCACAACGAGGCCTTGTACAAGGGCAAGAGCAGCTACCGCGGCATCGACAAGGCCACCCGCGATAACTGGGGCATCGCCGTCAACTTCACCCCCACCTGGTACCAGGTGCTGCCAGGCATGGACCTGAGCATGCCGCTGTCGGTCAACGTCGGCATCGACGGCGTTTCGCCGGTGCAGGGGGGCGGTGCCGAGAACACCGGCAACTACGCGGTGGGCTTCAGCGCCGCGATCTACAACCAGTATTTCGTCGACCTCAAGTACGTCGACAGCTTCGGTGAGACCAAGGCCTGCCGGGATGGCCAGACCGACGGCAGCACCCCCAATGCCCTGGACGGCGAACAGGATTACACCTGCTACGGCGGCGGTTACGCCTCCTTCTCTGGTGGCGGAGCCACCACCGAGGACCGTGGCGCCCTGTACCTGACCGTCAAGACGACCTTCTGAGTCATGTTTCCTACCGCCTACACAGGAAGACAACCATCATGAATTTCGTACGTACCCTGCTGGCCTCGTGCCTGTCACTGGCCGCGCTCAACGCCGCCCAGGCTGCCGTTTCCCCTGATCAGGCTGCCCGCTTGGGCAACAACCTGACCGCCATCGGCGCGGAAAAAGCCGGCAATGCCGACGGCTCGATCCCGGCTTACCAGGGCGGCCTGCAAACGCCGCCGGCCAGCTACCAGAGCGGCGCCAGCATGCGCCCCGACCCGTTCGCCAGCGAAAAGCCGCTGCTGGTCATCGATGGCAAGAACGCTGACCAGTACAAGGGCCAGCTGACCGCCACCACCCTGGAACTGCTCAAGCGTTACCCCAGCTACCGTGTCGAGGTGTACCCGACCCACCGCAGCGTGGCGCTGCCGCAAGCCGTGCTCGACAACACCCGCAAGAACGCGACCGGTGCCAAAAGCCAGGAGGGCGGCACGGCGGTAGAGAACGTGCTGCCGGGCATCCCGTTCCCGATTCCGCAGAACGGCGCCGAGGCCATGTGGAACTTCCTGCTGCGCTACCAGGGCGTCAGCATGACCGCCAAGTACGATTCGTGGAACGTCGATGCGGCCGGCAAACCGTCGCTGTCCACTACCGGCCAGGCCAACATCAGCTACCCGATCTACGAGGACATGGCCAAGCCGATCGGCGCCAAGGACACCTACTACCAGATGAAGCTGGTGTACACCGGGCCGGCACGCCGTGCCGGTGAAGCGATGATGCTGCGCGATGCCGCCAACCCGCTGGTGCAGCCGCGCAATGCCTGGCAGTACCTGCCGGGCCAGCGCCGGGTCAAGCTGGCGCCGAACCTGGCCTATGACACGCCAAACCCCGGCACCTCCGGCTCGGGCACCTACGATGATGTGTTCGTCTTCAACGGTGCGCTGGACCGCTACGACTGGACCCTGGTCGGTAAACAGGAAATGTACGTGCCGTACAACACCTACCAGCTCACCTACAACACCGACGTCAAGCAGGTGATCACCCCCAACCACCTGGCCCCGCAGTTCGTGCGCTGGGAAAAACACCGTGTCTGGGTCGTGGAAGGCAAGCTCAAGGAGGGCGCACGGCACATCTACCATAAGCGCCGCTTCTACCTCGACGAAGACAGCTGGATCGCTCTGGCCTCGGACCAGTACGACGCCCGTGGCCAGCTGTACCGCGGCTCGTTCGCCTTCCTCACCCAGAGCTACGACAAACAGACCCCGGACGCCACGCCGTTCATGATCTACGACCTGATCGGTGGCACCTACAACCTCAACGGCGTGGTCGGCGCTTACGGCGGCATTCGCTACATCGACCCGCTGTCGAAAACCCAGTGGTCGCCTGAGTCCCTGGCCGGCAATGGTATTCGCTGAACCCATGGAGCCGAGGTTGCCAATGTCTGTCTTCAAACGCTACGGCAGGGTGATGCTGGCCCTGGCCGCGCTGCAGGGCGCGGCCCAGGCGGCGCCCTTCACCGATGTGCTGGAAATGCCCGCCATGCCCAGCGCCCTGGCCAGCAGCAGCGCCCTGCGCGATGTGGCCTTGGCCGGGCAGCGCCTGGTCGCGGTCGGCCCACGGGGGCACATCCTGTACTCCGATGACCATGGCGTGCACTGGCAACAAGCCCAGGTGCCGGTCAGCGCCGACTTGAACGCGGTGAGCTTCGCCACGCCCGAGCTGGGCTGGGCGGTTGGCCATGATGGCGTGGTGCTGCACAGCCGCGATGGCGGCGTGCACTGGCAGAAGCAGCTGGATGGCCGCGCACTGGCCGAGCAGTTGCCCGCGGCCACCACCGACAACGCCTTGCTCGACGTGTGGTTCAACGATGCCCACACTGGCTATGCGGTGGGCGTGTTCAACCTGCTGTTACGTACCACCGATGGTGGCGAGCATTGGCAGCCCTGGCTTGACCACAGCGACAACCCGCAGGGCCTGCACCTGACCAGCTTGGCGGCAGTGGCGGGCGACCTGTACATCACCGGTGAGCAAGGCTTGCTGCTGAAGTGGGATGGCGCGCGCTTCAGCCGCATCGATACCCCCTACGCCGGCACCCTGTTCGGCGCTGCCGGGAAGCCCGGCGTGTTGCTGATCTACGGCTTGCGCGGCCACGCCTACCGCAGCAGCGATGGCGGCCAGCAGTGGCAAGCCGTCGACACCGGCATCAACACCAGCCTGACCGCTGCCGGTTTCGACCGTGACGGCCAACTGTGGTTGGCCAGCCAGGCCGGTGACCTGCTGCTCAGCCGCGATGACGGTGCCAGCTTCAGCCCGGTGCCCCAGCGCGCGCGCGGCCCGGTCACCGCGCTTGCCAACGATGCCGGCAGTGGCCTGGTGCTGGTGGGCGAGCGGGGCGTACGCAACCAGGCCGGCAACCCCAGCCTGCACCCATAACAAGAGAAGACCCTGATGGCCGCTACCCGCCAAGATACCCTTCCGGTAATCGGCAATCTTGCCGATTTCGACCCGCGCTCGGGCAACTGCCTGGAACGCCTGGTGTTCAACCACCGCCTGCCATTTCTGCTGTGCATGTTGCTGGCGAGCCTGGTGCTGGGCTTCATGGCGCTGACCCGCCTGGAGCTGCGCCCCAGTTTCGACAAGATGCTGCCGCAGAGCCACCCCTACATCCAGAACTACCAGGAAAACCGCGCTTCGTTACGTGGCCTGGGTAATGCGGTGCGGGTGGTGGTGGAGAACACCCAGGGCGATATCTTCGACCCCGGCTACCTGCAGACCCTACGCCACATCAACGACGAGCTGTTCCTTAGCCAGGGCGTGGACCGTGCCTGGGTCAAATCGCTGTGGAGCCCGGCAGTGCGCTGGACCGAAGTGACCGAAGAAGGTTTCCAGGGTGGCCCGGTGATGCCGGACGGCTACCAGGGGGCGCCGGGTGACATCGAACAGCTACGGCAGAACATCGAGCGCGCCAACATCGTCGGCAGCCTGGTGGCACGCGACTTCAAGTCGAGCATGCTGGTGGTGCCGTTGCTCGACCAGGATTCGGCCACCGGTAAAGGCCTGGACTATCACGCCTTTTCGCAAAAGCTCGAACAATTGCGCAGCCAGTACCAGGCCAGCGGCCAGTACCGCATCCATGTAATAGGCTTTGCCAAACTGATGGGCGACCTGATCGACGGGCTGATCCAGGTAATGGCGTTCTTTGCCCTGGCAGTGCTGACCAGCCTGGTGATCATCTACTGCTACACCCGCTGCGTGCGCAGTACCTTGCTGGTGGTGCTGTGTTCGCTGACAGCGGTGGTGTGGCAGCTGGGCATCGTCGCCTGGCTGGGCTATGCCATCGACCCGTATTCGATCCTGGTGCCGTTCCTGATCTTTGCCATCGGCGTGTCGCACGCGGCGCAGAAGATGAACGGCATCCTCCAGGACATCGGCCGAGGTACCCACCGGCTGGTTGCCGCGCGTTATACCTTCCGCCGCCTGTTCGTCGCCGGGGTCACCGCACTGCTGGCCGATGCCGTCGGTTTTGCCGTACTGATGCTCATCGACATTCCGGTGATCCAAGACTTGGCCATTACTGCCAGCATTGGCGTGGCGGTGCTGATCTTCACCTCGCTGCTGCTGATGCCGGTGGCACTGTCCTATGTCGGCGTAGGCCGCAAGGCTGCCGAGCGGGCCCTGCATATCGATGCCCGCGCCGCTCAGCATCGTGGCTTCGGTCGGCTGTGGGACCTGCTCGACCGCTTCACCGAGCGCAAATGGGCCAGCGCCGCACTGCTGGCAGCTCTGGCCCTGGCCGCCCTCGGCATCTGGGGCAGCCTGCAGCTGAAAATCGGCGACCTCGACAGCGGCGCCCCCGAGCTACGCGCCGACTCGCGCTACAACCTCGACAACGCCTACATCACCCAGCACTACGCCCTGTCCAGCGACACCTTCGCAGTGATGGTCAAGACTGCCCCGGAAGGCTGCCTGCAATACCAGACGCTGATTCTCGCCGATCGCCTGGCCTGGCAACTGCAACAGCTACCGGGTGTGCAGACCACCGTGTCACTGGCCAACGCCGTGCGCCAGATCACCGCCGGCACCTACGAAGGCAACCCGCGCCTGAACAGCCTGCAACGCAACCAGGACGTGCTCAACTACGCCGCCCAGCAGGCCTCGGTCAACGCCCCGGAGCTGTTCAACAACGACTGCTCGCTGATGCCGGTGATCGCCTACCTGAAGGACCACCGCGCCGATACCCTGGCCCAGGTGGCCGCGGCAGCCGAGCGTTTCGCCGCAGACAACAGCAGCGCCAAACACCAATTCTTGCTGGCCGCCGGCAGCGCCGGCATCGAAGCGGCTACCAACGAGGTGGTACGCGAGGCCAACCACCGCATGCTGTTGCTGGTGTACCTGGCGGTGACGTTGTTCTGTCTGGTCACCTTCCGCAGCTGGCGGGCAACGCTGGTGGCGATCCTGCCGCTGATGCTCACCTCGGTACTGTGCGAAGCGCTGATGGTGGCCATGGGCATTGGCGTCAAAGTGGCCACGTTGCCGGTCATCGCCCTGGGCGTGGGCATTGGCGTGGACTACGCGCTGTACCTGCTCAGCGTGCAGCTGCATTACCAGCGCGCCGGGTTGAGTCTGGCCCAGGCTTACCAGAAGGCCGTGGCCTTCACCGGCCGGGTAGTGGGGCTGGTCGGCATAACCCTGGCGGCCGGCGTGGTCGGCTGGGCCTGGTCACCGATCAAGTTCCAGGCCGACATGGGCCTGCTGCTGACCTTCATGTTCCTGTGGAACATGCTCGGCGCGCTGGTGCTGATACCGGCGTTGTCGCACTTCCTCCTGCGTGGCCAGGGCACCTCGGCAGCCGCCGACACCCAGGCCGCCGCGCGTTCGCAAACCCAAGAAACCGAGTGCTCGCCTCATGTCTGATTACCTTCCGCCACTGCGCGACATGGATTTTCTGTTCAACGAAGTGTTCGACATTCCGGCCTGGTGGGCGCAAACCCCCGCCCTGGCCGACGTGGTCGACGGCGACACCGCCCGGGCCGTGCTCGAGCAGGCCGGCAAGCTGATTGCCGAGGTGGTGGCGCCGCTCAACCGCAGTGGCGACGAACAGGGCTGCCGATGGCACGCTGGCCAGGTACAAACCCCCGATGGCTTCGTTGACGCCTACCGGGCATTCGCCGCTGACGGTTGGGTGGGCGTGGCCGGCGCCTCGGAGTACGGTGGCATGGGCATGCCGAAGGTGATCAGTGCCCAGCTCGAAGAAATGCTCAACGCTGCCAACCTGTCGTTCGGCTTGTACCCGATGCTGACCGCAGGTGCCTGCCTGTCGCTGCTCAACCATGCCAGCGAAGCCTTGAAAGCACTGTACCTGCCGCCGATGTACCAAGGCCGCTGGGCCGGTTCGATGTGCCTGACCGAGCCGCATGCCGGCACCGACCTGGGGCTGATCCGCACCCGCGCCGAACCACACGCCAATGGCGGCTACCGCATCAGCGGCACCAAGATTTTCATTACCGGTGGCGAGCAGGACCTGACCGAAAACATTATTCACCTGGTGCTGGCGCGGCTACCGGATGCGCCGGCCGGGCCCAAGGGCATCTCGCTGTTCCTGGTGCCCAAGGTGCTGGTCGACACCGACGGCAGGCTGGGCGCGGTCAATGCGATGAGCTGCGGCTCGATCGAACACAAGATGGGCATCAAGGGTTCGGCCACTTGCGTGATGAACTTCGACGGCGCCACCGGTTACCTGATCGGTGAGCCGAACAAGGGCCTCAATGCCATGTTCACCATGATGAACTACGAGCGCCTGGGTGTCGGCATTCAAGGCCTGGCGCTGGGCGAGCGCTCCTACCAGGGCGCCATTGCCTATGCCCGTGACCGCCTGCAAGGCCGCGCTGCAACCGGCGCCGAAGCCCCGGAGCAAAGTGCCGACCCGATCATTGTCCACCCGGACGTACGCCGCATGCTGCTGACCATGAAAGCGCTCAACGAAGGCGGGCGGGCGTTTTCTACCTATGTGGCGTTGCAACTGGACTTGGCCAAGTACAGCGACGACCCGGTCATGCGTGCCCAGGCCGAGGCCAAGGTGGCGCTGCTCACGCCGGTCGCCAAGGCGTTTCTCACCGACATGGGCCTGGAGACCACCGTGCACGGCCAACAGGTGTTGGGCGGCCATGGCTATATCCGTGAGTGGGGCCAGGAGCAGCTGATTCGTGACTGCCGCATTACCCAGATCTACGAGGGCACCAACGGTATTCAGGCCCTCGACCTGGTCGGGCGCAAGCTGTTGGGTGATGGTGGCAAGGCCTACCTTGCCGTGTCTGACGAAATCACCGCCTTTGCCGAGGCGCTGCCGGCGGAGCAGGCCGAGTTCGCTGCGCCGCTGCTGGCGGCGGTGCGTCACCTTGACGAACTGAGTGCCTGGTTGCTCGACCGTGGCCAAGGCAACCCGCGTGAGCTTGGCGCCGCGGCAGTCGAATACCTGCACGTATTCGGCTACACCTTTTACGCCTACCTGTGGGCGCGCATGGCCGCGGTCTGCCAGGGCCATGCCGCACCTGAGCCGTTGCACCTCGCCAAGCTGGGCACCGCGCGCTTCTACTTCGCGCGCCTGCTGCCCCGCATCCATTCGCTTGGCGCCAGTGTCAGGGCCGGCAGCGACAGCCTGTACCTGCTGGAGGCCGGGCTACTGTGAGTGCCAATATGACCAACACCCGCATCATGCCTGCGGCCGCGCAGGCCTACGGCTACCCGCTGCTGATCAAGCGCCTGCTGCTGTCGGGCGTGCGCTACCAGCCCAACCAGGAAATCGTCTACGCCGACAAGCTGCGCTACAGCTACACCACCTTGCTCGAACGTATCCAGCGCTTGGCCAACGTGCTGACCGCCGCCGGGGTCGGGCCGGGCGACACCGTGGCTTTGCTCGACTGGGACAGCCACCGGGCGCTGGAGTGTTTCTTTGCCGTGCCGATGCTGGGCGCGGTGCTGCACACGGTAAACGTGCGGCTGTCCAGCGAGCAGGTGCGCTACACCATGAACCATGCCGAGGACCGGTTAGTACTGGTGCATGACGACTTCCTGCCATTGCTGCAGCAGCTGCGCGAAGACTTGCCGAGCGTCGAGGGTTTCATCCGCCTGAGTGATGGCGCGCCCGCCGTGCTGGGGGTGCCGTTGCTGGGTGAATACGAAGCCATGCTGGCGGCCGCCGAGCCGCAGTTCGAGTTCGCCGACTTCGACGAAAACTCGCTGGCCACGCTGTTCTACACCAGCGGTACCACCGGCAACCCCAAGGGCGTGTATTTCAGCCATCGGCAACTGGTGCTGCATACCCTGGTCGAGCAGGGCACGCTGGCGGCATGTGGCGAGCTACCGTTGCTGCGCACCGGCGATGTGTACATGCCGATCACGCCGATGTTTCACGTGCACGCCTGGGGTGTGCCCTATGTGGCCACGGCGCTCGGTATCAAGCAGGTTTACCCGGGGCGCTACGAGCCCAATCGGCTGGTTGGCCTTTATCGCGATGAGGGGGTGACCTTTTCCCATTGCGTGCCTACGGTGCTGCAGATGATCCTTGACAGCGAGCAAGGGCGCAGCACCGACCTGAGTGGCTGGAAGATGCTGCTGGGCGGCAGCGCATTGACGCTGGGCCTGGCCCAGCGTGCCAGCGAGCGTGGCATCAGCGTGCATTGTGGCTACGGCATGTCGGAAAGCTGCCCGCTGCTGAGCATCACCCACCTGAGTGCCGACCTGCTGGCGCAGCCCATGGCGCAACAGCTGCCGCTGCGGATCGATGCCGGCGTGCCGATTGCCCTGGTGGACTTGCGCATCGTCGACGACGCGGGCCGGGAGGTCGCACACGACGGCGAAAGCCTGGGGGAAGTCGTGGTGCGTGCGCCATGGCTGACTCAGGGCTACCTGCACGAACCGGAGCAGGGCGCCGCCTTGTGGTTGGGCGGCTGGATGCACACCGGTGACCTGGCCTGCATTGATCGCTCGGGCGTGGTGCGCATCCGTGACCGGATCAAGGATGTGATCAAGACCGGTGGCGAGTGGGTCAGCTCGGTGGCGCTGGAAAACCTGATCAGCCAGCACCCGTCCGTCGCCTCGGTGGCAGTGATCGGTATACCGGACCCCCAGTGGGGGGAACAACCTCTCGCCCTGGTGGTCTGCTGTGAGGGCATGCTACTGGACCAGCCGGCCTTGGCCAGGCACCTGCAGCCGTATGTCGACAGCGGGCACTTGAACAAATGGGCGATACCACGGCAGCTGCGCTGCGTGGACGAGATCCCCAGGACCAGTGTCGGCAAGCTCGACAAGAAGCGCATTCGCCAGGCACAGCCCTAGGTGTTAAGCCCTGCGCTGAACCTTCTAGGAGCGGCCTTGCCGGGGCGCCGGACCGGTCGGATGGGCTGCGAAGCAGCCCCGGCAATTTGTGTAGCGGTGCCGAAACCTGGAGCTGCTCTGCAGCTCATCGCGACACAAGGCCGCTCCTACACGTCAGGTGTATGTTTTGAGGCTGTGACCAAACCCGCCAAACAAAGGACTGGCGATTGACTAAAGTTCAGATGAGTAAAGTTAGGTAAAAGCGGCCGCGAGGTATACACGGATCAGTATTGTGGCTTGAACTGTCCAGTCCAAAGAAGCCATTGATGAACACACTTTCGTCGCAGCCGAGTGCTGAACGCGGGGCGTTCTCCAGTTTCGAGGCGTGTCGCAACACCCAGCAGGGCCCGGTGGTGATTCTTGCCTCCGGCGCCTCTGCCAGGCATTTCCCCTTGGCAGAGTTTGCCCATCTGCCCGTCATCGCCATGAACGGCTCGGTCGCCATGACCGCCGAACACGGCATCAAACCGTTCTTCTACGTGTGTACCGACAAAAGCTTCCGCCAGCAACAGCCGGGCTTTTTCGCCACCGCCGTGCGCGACAGCGAACGCCTGGCATTGTGGCCCGAGCAGTATGCCGGTGCCGATGTGCCGGCCGGCACCGAGCGTTATGCCTTGCACAAGGCCGACACACCGGGCCTGCTCGACGGTTTGCGCGGCCATAGTGACAGTTGCGTGTGCAACCGCGCGTTGTGGAGCAAGCGCAGCCGCTCGATTGCCTTCAGCAAAGACCTGGCCCACGGCTTTTTCGATGCCCGCACGGTCGCGTATGTGGCGTTGCAGCTGGCCTATCACCTGGGTTTTGAAGAAGTGCTGCTGGTCGGGGTAGACCTCGACCAGAGCGTCGGGCGGTTCTATGAGAATGGTCAGGGCCAGTGCTCGCCTTGCGGGCTCGACCAGCACTGGGACAGCCGCATCCTGCCGTCGCTGACGCTGATGGCCCGCGAAGTGGTCAATGAGCATTTCCATGTCTACAACCTGTCGGCGACCTCGCGCATCCCGGTCGAGCTGATTCCCAAGGTCAACCTCAACCAGGCACGACGCATTGCTGGCTGCGCAATTAACTGAGCAAGAAAGCGGATGCAGGCAAGACTGTGGATGCGTACAGTGGCTTTATCGCAAACTGCAGGAGCCCGCTGATGTCCAGCGCATTCACTTTCATGCAATCACCCGTCGGCACGCTGACCCTGGTGGCCCGTGGCGATTGCCTGGCCGCCGTGCTGTGGGAAGAGGAACGAGAGAACCGTGTACGCCTGGGCGCGCTGCACCGCGACGACCAGTGCCCGGTATTGTTGGAAACCGCTCGCCAATTGGGTGAGTACTTCGTCGGCAAGCGCCAGCGTTTCGAGTTGGCGCTGGACTTTGTCGGCACTGGGTTCCAGCGCCAGGTGTGGGCCGCGCTGCTGGCGATACCGTTTGGCGAAACCCGCAGCTACGGCGACATCGCCCGGCAGATCGGCAACCCCAGTGCGGTGCGTGCGGTGGGCGCCGCCAATGGCCGCAACCCGATCTCGATCATCGCCCCCTGCCACCGGGTCATCGGCGCTTCGGGCAGCCTGACCGGGTTCGCCGGCGGGCTGGCGGCCAAACAGTATCTGCTGGCGCTGGAAGGCCGGCAGAGTCTGGCGCTGGACTTGTAAGGCGTCAGCCGAACCCGCTGACGACCAGGCAAGCCACAACCGCCAACACAGAGCCGGCCATCAGGGTGTAGTGCCGCTGAGCCCGTCGTGCAGCCTGGCTGACCTCGCGCAGGTACTCGCCGGGCGTCGGCGCATCGGGTCGGTGACGCAGGCCTTCGGCCACCTCTGCCAACTGGCCACGGATGAGCAGGCCAACCACGTAGTAGGTGCAGGCATAACTGAGCAGCGCGAGGAACAGATAAGTCATGCCGTGGCCAGGGGGAGGGCCTTGGCGCTGGCATTGCCAGTGTCCAGCAAGATCAGCCCCTCGCTGTGGTCATCCAGGCTGGCCAGCAAGTGGCCCTGGCTGTCCCAGGCAGCAGAGCCACCAGCGCCGATGAACGTGTCGGCCGGCCCCACACAGTTGGCCAGCAGTACCGGCATGCCCAGCTCGCGGGCTACCTCGGGGTAGTGCGTGTAGCCTTCACGAATGCCTTTGGCGGTTTTCGCTACGCTGACCAGGTACAGGTCGGCGCCATGCTCACGGGCTGCAGCGGCATGCGCCATGAACATCGACTCAAAGCAGATGGCGGGTGCTATGCGGTGCTCGCCCAGCGGCAAAAGCAAGGCGTGGTCACCGGGGGTGAACCATGGCAGCTCATCTACGTGCAGGCGCCGCTTGGCATAGGCCTGGCGCGGTGCCCCAGGGCTGAAGATCGGCATGCCGATGCGTATGCCGTCAGGCGTTGGCAGTGGCAGGCCTGCGGCCACGGTAATACCCAGCCGGTCACAGGCAGCCTGCAGCGGGTCCAGCCGTATGGAGGTGACGGGCAGGGCCGCCTGGCGTGCCACGCTGGGTTCATAACCGGTCAGCGACAACTCGGGGAATACCACCAGTTCGGCGCCAAGGGCAGCCGCCTGTTCGATACAGGCCAAGTGGCGCTGCAGGTTGCCTGGCACATCGCCCTTGAGCGACGCCAGTTGTACGGCGCAAAGCTTCATGTGGACCATTCCCTGGTACAGGTTGAAGGGCCGAGCATACTATCGGCACCAACACCCGTACCAGTGAAGGTTTTTTCAGGATGCGGGCTGGGTGGCGAAGCGTTGGCGGAACCAGTCGTCGAGCATGGCTTTTTCTGCATGCAGGCGGTCACTGCTGCTGGCGACCCGGCCCGGGCGGCTCAGGTACATCTTGTCGCTAACCCGTTCCTGTGCCTGTTGCTCGGGCTTGCCGGGTTGGTTGAGGGTATAGCTGAGGTCAATCGTTGGCCAGGTAATCTCACGCATGAAGCGCACATCGTAGGCCTGGCTATGCCACGGCTCGAAGCGCCCGGCCAGGTCGATGTCGCGAATGACGATGATCAGTTGCTCGTCGGCTGGCAAGTAGCGCTGGCCGAGTTTCTGCAAGTACTGGGTGAGGGTTTTCATCACATAGGCGTCTGCGCCGCGTTCATAGCCGTGGTTGTCGAGGCTGGCATCGCGGAATTTTTCCGGGTGGTCGAAACGCACCTCGACCTGCGCGGGTGGGGTAGCTTGTGCCATGCTGTCCATTGACAGCGCCATAAGCACGGCACACACGAGGGCGGTACGCATGATGCACCTCCGGGGCGGATTGCGGGTGCCTTCATTTTACCCCTGGCAAGGCGCTACCAGCAGAGGAAGATTGTAATGGGACGGTTTCGGCGGCTGATGGCCAACCTGCGGGGGCGGGACCTGGCCGTTGGCGATATCCATGGGCACTTCCAGCGCCTGCAGCAATGCCTGGATGCGGTGGGGTTCGACCCGGCCGTGGACCGCCTGTTCAGCGTGGGTGACCTGGTCGACCGTGGGCCGGACAACGAGGCGGCGCTGCAATGGCTGGCGCAGCCTTGGTTCCATGCCGTGCAAGGCAATCATGAAGCGCTGGCAATTACTCGCGTACGTGGCGGGCGGCTTGATCTGGAGATGTACCGCGCCGCCGGTGGCAGCTGGTTTCTCGACCTGCCACGGGCCGAGCAATTGCGCTATGTGGAGCGCTTCGAGCAGTTGCCGATTGCGATAGAAGTTGAAAGTGCAGCGGGGCTGGTTGGCCTGCTGCATGCCGACAGCCCGTTTGCCGATTGGGCGGTACTGCGGGACTGGCTGGAGCTGGAACTGGACCACGACCCCAAGGTACGGGAAGTGTGCCAGTGGTCGCGGCGACGGCTGAAAGTGGGCGATACCGAGCCGGTGCAAGGCCTGCGTGCCTTGCTGGTGGGCCACACCCCCGTGCTGGAGGCCAAGCTGCTGGGCAATGTCTGGCACCTGGACACCGGGGGCTGGGCCAGCGGCCACTTTACCTTGATGGACATGCGCAGCCTGACGCTACTCAGCCCCGGGCCAGGTGAAACAGCAATGCCGCGGCCAGCAGCACCAGCATGAGCCCGGAGGCCCGTTCCAGCCAGGGCAGGCTGCGGGCGAAACGCCGCAATACCCGTTGGTTGCCGATGGCCATGGCCACCAGCAGGTCCCACAACAGCACGGCACTGAACATCCACAGCGCGTAGGTGGCTTTCCAGCCGACGCTGGCACTGGCGACCATGCTGGCCAGGCTGGCGTAGAACAGCGCGTTCTTGGGGTTCAGGATGCCGGACAAAAAGCCCATGGCCAAGCATCGCCACCAGCCGTCAACGGCCTGCTCGCCAGCGACGACCCCCAGGCGGGTTTGCCCGGCATGGCGCAGGAACAGCGTGCCGATGTACAGCAGGTAGCCGGCGCCGGCCAGTTGCAGGCCAGTGAACAGCGGGCTGCCTTCCTGCAGCACTGAAAGCCCGGTGAAGGCCATGGCGATGAACGCACCATTGGCCAGCGCAATGCCCAGGCACGCGCCGCTGGCGATGCGCCAGCCGCTGTTGACCGAAGTGCGCGCGACCAGAAAAAAGTCCGGGCCGGGCGAGAGCAGGGCAAGAAAGTGGGCGAGGGCGATGATCAGGAATTGTTGCATGGTGCGGGCGGCTCTGGGGGGGAAAACCGCAGTCTGCTGGCGGGCGGGTTGGGCGTATTGAACAATATTGCAAATGCCAGAAGCTGACGTGGTCCCGTGTAGGAGCGGCCTTGCGTCGCGATGGGCTGCGAAGCAGCCCCGACGATCTCCGCTGCGAAGCTGAGAATTTGGGGCTGCTTCGCAGCCCATCGCGACGCAAGGCCGCTCCTACAAGGGACCGCGCAAATCTTCAATCGCCCCGATACTGCCCCGGCGTCACCCCCACATGCGCCTTGAACACCCGCTGAAAATGGCTCTGGTCGGCAAACCCGAGCCGGTACGCCACCTCTGCCAGCGCCTGCCCTTCACTCAGCAACTGTCGCCCTCGGTTGACCCGCGCGTTCAGCAGGTAAGCATGCGGGGTAAACCCGGTAGCCGCGCGAAACGCCCGGATCAACTGATAGCGGCCAAGCCCGGCTTCCCGCGCCAGTACCTCAAGGCTCAACTGCGCCGGGTCCTGGCCTTCGACCTGTGCGATCAGCCCGCTCAGGGCTGTCGCCGGCAAACCCGGTGCTGGCGCAAGCGGCGGCTGCGCGCAAACGTCCAGGTCGCCGAGAAAGGTAATCAGCGCTGCATCTTTTTCACGGGTGCTGGCGCTGGAAAACAACACGCGGTTCAGCTCGCAGAATTGCGCATACACCTGCGGCGCCCGGCAGATACGCGCCGGCTCCCCAGCCCCCGCACCGCCCAGCCCCGACTCCTGCCGCACGTGCATCAGCCAGTCGGCATCCACATGCAGCATCTGGTAGCTCCAGGCTTGCCCGGGGGCGGGGTTGCAGGCATGCAGGCGATGGGCCGGGACCATCACCAGCGTGCCGGGTGTCAACCGCGCCTGACCGTCGGCAGCACCGCTGAAAAGGCTGAAGCCGGCATCCACTGCACCAATGGAAAACGTCGGGTGGCTGTGGGCCTTGTAGCAAGCGCGGCTGTGGCAGGCGCGGCGGCTTTCGACATGCGGCAGCGCCGGGTCGCGCCACAGCACGGCATGAGAAGAAGGCATCAGGGTGGTCCTCGGTATCCTCGGCAGGGTAACAGTTGTCACGCACCCGTACAGTTTTTATCGTTGGCTGTAACTTGACCGCAAGGCCCTGCACGCGCCGAAATAGACGCTTGTTGCCCGAGGAAAACAATAATGGACCTTACCAGCCTGCTGCTCTTTATCCCTGCCTGCTTCGCCCTGAACATGGCACCGGGGCCAAACAACCTGCTGTCGCTGCACAACGCCAGCCGCTACGGCCTGCGCACCGCCTGTGTGGCCGGCGGCGGGCGCATCCTGGCCTTCAGCGGCATGATCGCCCTGGCCGCCATGGGCCTGGCTGTGGTGCTGCACACCAGCGAATACCTGTTCCTGGCGATCAAGGTGGTGGGCGCCGCGTACCTGTTCTACATCGCCTGGCAACTGTGGCGTGCCCCAGTGGGCGAGGCCGTGGTGGCCAGCGACCACCCGCGCGGCACCTGGCGGCTGGCACGCCAGGAGTTTTGGGTGGCAGCCGGCAACCCCAAGGCCATCCTTATCTTCACCGCCTTCCTGCCGCAGTTCGTCTCGGTGGGCAGCGCTACGCCGGTGAGCGAGCAGTTCCTTTGGCTGGGCGGGTTGTTCCTGCTGCTGGAGTGGGCGGCCATTGCCATCTATTCGGGCCTGGGTGCCTACATGCAGCGCTGGTTCAGCCAGCCCGGCCCGCGGCGCCTGTTCAACCGGGCCAGCGCCTCCCTGCTGGGCTGCGCTGGCCTTGGTCTGCTGGCTGCGCGCCGCTAGAACTGCCAGCGCACGCCCAGGTTCACGCCGCTGGCTTCCTGCTGGCGGCTGTCCAGGTTGGTGGTGTACTGCACGCCGCCATGCAGGCTTAAAGCTTCGCTGACCTGCGCCACCAGGCCGCTTTCCAGTTGCACCGAGGTGTAGCGGTAGTCGGCCTTGATCTTGTCGACGCCGTCGAAGGTCAAGGTGTCGCGGCCACCGTCGCCGTGCCACAGGTTGACCTGCGCATAGGGCTGTAACAGGCGGTTGCTGCTGCCTTTGAACGCACCCTCCAAGCGTACCCCCAAGCGGCCGGTCAGTTCGACCTGAGCGTCGTAGCTGACGTGCGAGACACTGTCGCTGGCGCTGTCCAGCGAGACTTTCTGCGCGATCAGTTGAGCTTGTGGCTCCAGGGTCCAGCGCTCGGACAGGGCGATCAGGTAACCGGACTCCAGCGAAGCGGTCCAGGCGTGGCCGTCGATGTTCAGTTTGTCGCCACGGTCGGAGCGCGCCCGGCCATCGAGGCTGGTGTACTGCAGTACGGCATCCAGGTAGGCGCCTTGAGGGCCGACCAGCGTCCAGTAGGTACCGACGCTGTCGCCATCAAGTTTCAGGTCACCGACGCTGCGGTTTTGCACGGCCAGGGCGAAGCCTTTGACGTCGGCGTCCAGGCGGCTATGGCTGACGTAGAAGCCGACATGCTGGCGATAACCGTTGTCGCCAACCTCGGCGTACAGGTCCTGGCCGACCTTGAAGCCATACAGGTCGCCATCCAGGCTCGGGCTGACCGTGCCGCTCCATTGCTGGCGCAGCGCGCCGCCGTAGGCCTGGCCCCAACTGGCAGGCAGGCCACCTTCACCCTGGAGCAATTGCTGGTCGCCATGGCGCTGGTGGAACGTGCCCAGTGCCTGGCGGGCGATGATTGCGGCGCCCCGCGGTGCTGCGGCATAAACCGGCACTTCTGGGCGATACAGCGGCAGGCTTTTGCCTTGCACCGGTGCTGGTAGGTCAACCTGGCCGGGTGCAGGGGCGGCGACCGGTGGGGTGACGGCTGGTGCGACCACGACTGGCTCGCCCGGTTGAGTTGGCTGAGTTGGCTCACCCGGTTCCGGTAGAGGGGCTGGGGCAGGTGGCGCGACCAAGGTCGAGCGCAGATACCAGCTGTTCTCACTGCCTGCCGTCACGCCACCTTTGAACAGCCGGTAGTCGTAGGCCCCGGCCGAAAGCGTCTGGGTCTGGACGAAGGCCGTGGCTGTGCTGGTGGCGCCGTCACGCGCTTCGACCACTTGAATGCCGTTGCGTGACGTTACTGCACCTGCGCCCCCCAGGTTATTGACTTGCAAGCGAGTACTGCCGTTGATCGAACCCCGGCTGACGACAAGTCGGTCAGACGCTGCATCGTCACCGGCGAGCACGCTGTTCACACGTAGCAGGCCGTTATCGCCCTCGTAATTGCCGTTTATAGCCAGTCGGCCTTGGGCGTCATTGCCCGTACTGAGGTCGATTGACCCAGCATTGAACACTGAGGCGCTTTGCCCGTTGTCTTTGGCGGTGATCGTTCCTTGCCGGGATAGCAGTGCGCTGCTGTCATCGATGAGCAGGTCACCGGTGCCGGTGTCGTCATCGCCGAGGGTTAATGTGTCGTCGAGCGTGAGGCGGCTGTTATCGAAGACGCCTATGGCCTCCCAGTTCACATACCGCGCACCACCGTCGATCTGGCTTTTTTCGAACAACAGGCTATCGCTGCCAGCGCCCCCATCCAGGACAGTGACCAATGTCTTCGAGTCGAGCCCCGTGATATTGGCCTGGTCGTCACCTGGCCCCATTGTGATTGGGCCGCCGATGCGCCCGCCTGACCAGTTAAAAATGTCGTTATCGTTGCCGGCACGTATCTCACCTTTGAGCGTACCGCCACTGATGGTGATCTTGTCCACGCCGCTACTGGTGCTGATATTACCGCCGATGGTGCCGCCGGTGAGGATGATCGTGTCATTGCCAAGGCCGCTGACCACGTTACCAATAACGGTTGTTTGGGTACCCGTTGTCTTGGTGTCCTCGGACATTTCAAAGAAGTTATCGGCAAGCTTGAGGTCTACCCGGCCAATGCTGCCACCTTTGAACCACGCTGTATCACCATCTTCGAAGGCGCCCGTGATGGTACCCCCTGTCATAGTGAATGTGTCCATGTGGCCGCCTTGGTTCAATGACCCTAGCGTGCCGCCAGACATGGTGAACGTGTCCTCACCATCGCCTTGTTGTAATGACTGCACCGCACCCCCGTTGAGAGTGAAGGTGTCAGCAGCCGACGTTTGCACGAGGGCACCCAGGTTCTCACCCGTTGAAACGGTCAGGGATTGGCCATGGGTTAGCAAAGGCAGGGTCAGCAGGGGGAGTGCAACAGGCAGCAGCAAGCGGGGGCAACGCATAGGCAGGTCTCCGTGTCCATTGAAAGGACCACTACCTGAAGCAACGCCGTCTGGCGGCTACGGCCCTGCCTGATTTGTATGCATTGTGCGGTGAAGGGACAACTGGCAAAAATGCTAGGTGGCCCGGGGCTATCAGTCGCGATAGAAGGTTTGCACCAGGTGGTAACCGAACTTGCTCTTGATCGGCCCATGCACCACGCGCAGGGGCTTCTTGAAGATCACCTGGTCAATGGCGCCAACCATCTGCCCGGGGCGGATTTCGCCCAGGTCGCCGCCGCGCTTGCCCGAAGGGCAGGTGGAGAACTTTTTCGCCAGTACGTCGAAAGCCTCGCCGTTGGCGATGCGCTGCTTGAGCTTTTCGGCTTCGTCAGCGGTTTTTACCAGGATGTGGCGGGCTTGGGCTTTCATGGGGCGTACCTGTGCTTCGTGGGCAAAAAGGCGCGCATTATGCCTGAATTCATTGGCTCAAGGCGATGGTGCGGTCCCTGTAGGAGCGGCCTTGCGTCGCGATGGGCCGCAAAGCGGCCCCAAATTTTCAGCTTCGCAGCCGAGATTGCCGGGGCCGCTGCACGGCCCATCGCGACGCAAGGCCGCTCCTACAGGGACCGCGCCAAGCTTCAGGCAGCAGGGGGGCGCACGTTACTCTACTTTAGCCTTTTGCACGTCCTGCGATGCCGACCACACGCGGTAGCGCACCTCGACATCCTTGGGCACATACACCACCACAGGCAGCTTGCTGTTGTAACGCAGCATGAAGCCTTCACCCACCACCGGCACGAAGGCCTTGGTCTTCTTGCCGTCCGGGCAGGCCATCAGGGTGCTCGCCGGGCCGCTGACCTTGTCCAGGCGGTAGTAGTTATAACCCCAGCCTTCCAAGGTACGTTCCTCGAGTTTGCCGCCCAGGCGTTGGCGGTTGCAGTCCACTTGCAGGGTCTTGCCGGCGAGTATTTCCAGTTGATAGGCCGATTCGTCAGCCTGGGCCGGCAGGTGAATAACCTGCCGGGTGAAGCCTTTTTCGGCCTCGGGGTAGGGCGCGACGTCCTTCAGGCTGGCAGCTGATGCCTGCGCAGCGGCAGCCAGGGTCAGGGCCAGAATCGCGGTCATCGGGGTAGGGCGCATAAGGCCTCCTTGCAGATAAACGAATGCGAGACCACCACCAGGCCCAGGCCGCCCGTCACTGGGCCAACCATCCACCATCAACGTTCCAGGCGGCGCCACGAACCTGGCTACCGGCCTCGCTACACAGGAATAGTACCAGCTCACCGAGGTGCTCGGGGGTAACGAAGGCCAGCGAGGGTTGTTTCTCTGCCAGCAGATCGTGCTGCGCTTGCAGCGGGTCGCCACCGTTGGCCGCACGATCGTCGATCTGTTTCTGCACCAGCGGGGTCAGCACCCAGCCCGGGCAGATGGCATTGCAGGTGACTTGGCTGGTGGCCGTTTCCAGGCCAACCACCTTGGTCAGGCCGACCACGCCATGCTTGGCTGCCACATAGGCCGCCTTGCCGGTAGAGCCGACCAGGCCATGCACCGAAGCGATGTTGATGATCCGCCCCCAGTTGCGCGCACGCATGCCCGGCAGCGCCAAGCGCGTGCCATGGAACACCGCCGACAGGTTGAGGGCGATGATCTTGTCCCAGCTCTCGACCGGGAACTGCTCGACCGGCGCCACATGCTGGATACCGGCGTTGTTGACCAGAATGTCGACGCCATCGAACTCGCGATCAGCCAGGGCGAACAGCGCTTCGATCTGGGCTACGTCCGACAGGTCGGCCGGGTGATGGACTACCTTCACCCCGTGCCGGGCAATCTCGACCAGCGCTGGTGCGGGGTCGCCAAAGCCGTTGAGCACGATGTTAGCGCCCGCGCGGGCCAGTACCTGGGCAATGCCCAGGCCGATGCCGCTGGTGGAGCCGGTGACGAGTGCAGTCTTACCGTTGAGGGTCATGTAATGCTCCTAAGGATTCACTTAACCTAGCCTCTGGGGTCAAACGCCTCGCGCAAGGCATCCCCGATAAACACCAGCAACGACAGGATCACCGCCAGTGCAAAAAACGCGGTAAAGCCCAGCCACGGCGCCTCCAGGTGCTGCTTGCCCTGGGTCACCAATTCACCCAGCGAGGCGCTGCCGGCCGGCATGCCGAAACCCAGGAAATCCAGCGCCGTAAGCGTGGTAATTGCCCCGGTCAGCATGAACGGCACATAGGTCAGGGTGGCATTCATGGCATTGGGCAGGATATGCCGCAGCATCACCTGGCTGTCTGGCAAGCCCAGCGCCCGGGCGGCTTTCACATATTCCAGGTTACGCCCACGCAGGAACTCGGCGCGCACCACGTCGACCAGGGTCAGCCAGGAAAACAGCGCCATGATCCCCAGCAGCCACCAGAAGTCCGGTTCGACAAAACCGCTGAGGATGATCAGCAGGTACAACACCGGCAGCCCCGACCACACCTCCAGCAAGCGTTGGCCGAGCAGGTCGACCCAGCCGCCGTGGTAGCCCTGCAGGGCACCCGCGACGACGCCGATGAGCACACTGACCACGGTGAGGGCGAAGGCGAACAGCAATGATACCCGCGTGCCGTACAACACCCGCGCCAGCACGTCGCGGCCCTGGTCATCGGTGCCCAGCCAGTTGCTTGCGCTCGGCGGGCTGGGCGTAGGCACTTGCAGGTCATAGTTGGGGGTATCGGCGCTGAACGGGATGGGCGCGAACAGCATCCAGCCGCCCTGGTTTTCGATCAATTGGCGCACATAAGCGCTGCGGTAGTCGGGCTGGAACGGCAGTTGGCCGCCAAATTCCTGCTCGGTGTAGCGCTTGAGCGCCGGCACGTACAACTCGCCTTTGTAACCCAGCAGCAAGGGCTTGTCGTTGGCCACCAGCTCGGCGCCCAGGCTCAGCAACAGCAGGCCGGCAAACAGCCACAGCGAAACCCAGCCAAGGCGGTTGCGGCGAAAACGGTGCAGGCGGCGACGCGATACCGGCGACAGCATCAGTGCGCCCTCGTGTCGAAGTCGATGCGCGGGTCAAGCAGGGTGTACGACAGGTCACCGATCAGGCGGATCAGCAGGCCCGCCAAGGTAAAGATGAACAGCGTGCCGAACACCACCGGGTAATCCCGCGACACGGCGGCCTCGTAGCTCATGCGGCCCAGGCCATCGAGCGAGAAGATCACCTCGATCAGCAACGAGCCGGCAAAGAACACTGTGATCAGCGCCTGCGGCAGGCCGGCTACGACCAGCAGCATGGCATTGCGCAGTACATGGCCGTACAGCACCCGTCGCTCGCTGAGGCCCTTGGCCCGGGCGGTGACCACGTACTGGCGGGAGATCTCGTCGAGGAAGGCATTCTTGGTCAGTAAGGTGAGGGTGGCGAAGCCGCCAATCACCAACGCCCCGACCGGCAGCACCAGGTGCCAGAAGTAGTCGGCAACCTTGCCCAGCAGGCTCAGCTCGTCGAAGTTGTCCGAAACCAGGCCGCGCACCGGGAACCAGTTCAGCGACGTGCCACCGGCGAACAGCACGATCAGCAGCAGGGCGAACAGGAACGAGGGCAAGGCGTAACCGATCACGATCAGCGCGCTGCTCCAGGCATCGAAGCGGCTGCCGTGGCGCACGGCCTTGCGGATGCCCAGCGGGATCGACACCAGGTAGGTGATCAGGGTTGCCCAGAAACCCAGCGACAGCGTCACCGGCAATTTGTCGAGGATCAGGTCGGTCACCTTGGCGCCACGGAAGAAGCTGTTGCCGAAGTCCAGCCGGGCGTACTGGCTGAGCATCAGCCACAGCCGCTGCGGGGCGGTTTTGTCAAAACCGTACTGGCGTTTTATTTCTTCGATCAGTTTCGGGTCCAGGCCACGGGTGGCACGCGACTCACCGTGGACCACCTCGGCCCGTGCGCCGGGTGCGCCACCACCAATGCCCTGCAGGCGCGCCACGGCCTGTTCCACCGGGCCACCCGGCGCGGCCTGGACGATGACGAAGTTGACCAGCAGGATCGCCAACAGGGTCGGGATGATCAGCAGCAGGCGGCGCAGCACGTAGCTGGTCATGGGGCTGGCTTCCGTCGTTCGGCCATTTGCTCATTGGTCAGTGCAGTCGGGCTGACTTCCCACCAGGTGTCCAGGCCTTCGTCATAGGTGGCCGGGACCTTGGGCAGGCCAAAGCGGTTCCACCACACGGTAGAGCTGCCCGGCGGGTAGTAGTTGGGGATCCAGTAGTAGTTCCATTGCAGTACCCGGTCCAGGGCATGGGCGTGGTGCAGCATGTCGGCTTGGCTGCTGGCGCGAACCAGGCCATCGATCAGGCGGTCCACGGCCGGGTCCTGCAGCACCATCAGGTTGTTCGAACCAGGGTCATGGGCGGCTGCCGCGCCAAAGTAGTTGTACAGTTCGGCACCGGGCGACAACGTGACCGGGTAGCCGGTGACGATCATGTCGTAATCGCGGGCCATCAGCCGGTTGACGTACTGGGCCGAGTCGACGTTGCGGATGTTAAGGGTCACGCCGATCTGCGCCAGGTTGCGCTTCCACGGTAGCAGCAGGCGCTCCAGGCCTGCCTGGCCATTGAGGAAGGTGAACGCCAGCGGTGTGCCTTCGCTGTTCACCAGGCGGTCACCCTCGGGGTGCCAGCCGGCTTGCTCGAGCAGGGCCAGGGCCTGCAACTGCTGCTTGCGAATGATGCCCGAGCCATCGGTGACCGGGGCCGTGAACACGGTGGTGAAGACTTCGTCCGGTACTTTGCCGCGCAGCGGTTCGAGCAGCTTCAGCTCACCGGCATCCGGCAGCTGGCGGGCGGCCAACGGGGTGTTGGAGAACAGGCTTTGCTGGCGAATGTACAGATTGCGCATCATCTGCCGGTTGCTCCACTCGAAGTCCCACAGCATGCCCAGCGCCTGGCGCACGCGGCGGTCCTTGAACCGTGGCTGGTCGAGGTTGAACACGAACCCCTGGGCCACTTGCGGCTTGGCCGGGCCCAGGTGGGCGCGTTGCAGGCGGCCGTCGTCCAGTTGCGCACCGTTGTAGCCCAGGGTATAGGCGGTGGCGGAAAACTCGCGGTTATAGTCGTAGCCACCGCCCTTGAGGATCTGGCGCGCCACTTCGGTGTCGCCGAAGTACTCGATGCGCAGCTTGGCAAAATTGTAGCGCCCACGGCTGGCTGGCAGGTCACGCGCCCACCAGTTGGGGTCGCGGTCGAAGGTGATGCTGCGACCGTTGTCGATTTGGCCGATGCGGTAAGGCCCGCTGCCGACTGGTTTATCGAAGCCGGCACCGTTGGCAAAATCGCGCCGCTGCCAGTCGTGCTCGGGCAGTACCGGCAGGCTGGCCAGGTCCAGCGCCAAGGTGCGGCCGTGGCCGGGTTTGAAGTCGAAGCGCACGCTGTGCGGGCCTTCCACGGTCACCCCGGTAACATCAGCGAACTGGGTGCGGTACTTGAGGCTGCCCTTGCTCATCAGCAGTTCGTAGGTAAAGCGCACGTCCTCGGCGCGTACCGGTTTGCCATCGGCGAACGTAGCGCGCGGGTCGATGTCGAAGCGCAGCCAGGCGTCGTCCGGCCCACGCTCCATGCGCCGGGCGATCAGGCCGTAGACGGTATAGGGTTCGTCGAATGAGCGCACGGCAAGCGGCGCGTACAGCAGGCCATCGACTTCACTGACGCCGATGCCTTTGTCGATATAGGGCAGGATATGGTCGAACTGGCCGATTTCCATGGCCGAGCGGCGCAGGATGCCGCCTTTGGGGGCGTCGGGGTTGACGTAGTCGAAGTGCTGGAAAGTGGTGGTGTAGCGAGGGGCTTCGCCGTAGACAGTGAGGGCGTGGGTGGGGGCAGCCGGGCTATTGAAGGCAAAACAAAGCAGGAACAGGTAACACAGGACCTGTAGGAGCGGTTTTACCCGCGAATGCGCCAGATCAGGCAACGACGTTGCGTGAACGGACGCATTCGCGGGTAAACCCGCTCCTACAGGGGACATGAGCAGCTACTGGCTACTTAGTCCTGGCGGCTGGTCACTTCCAGCAGGTGGTAACCGAACTGGGTTTTCACCGGGCCTTGCACGGTGTTGACCGGGGCGCTGAACACCACGGTGTCGAATTCCTTGACCATCTGGCCTGGGCCGAACGAGCCCAGGTCACCGCCTTGGCGGCTGGACGGGCAGGTGGAGTTGGCTTTGGCGATTTCTGCGAAGTCGGCGCCTGCTTCGATCTGGGCTTTCAGTTCGTTGCACTTGTCTTCGCTGGCAACGAGGATGTGGCGGGCGGTTGCACGGGCCATGGGTACTGCTCCTTGGGGTAAAAACGCAAGCCTAGCGCACTTGTCCGGGGTATGTCTCGCCAGGCTTGCAGCCATGGGCCTAGAGTTTTTGTGCCGCCTCGCGCAACAGCGCTTCGGTCGAGGCCCAGCCCAGGCAGCCATCGGTGATCGACACGCCGTATTTCAGTACGCCCTTGCCCAGCGCCTGGCAACCGTCGAACAGGTGCCCCTCGATCATCACGCCAACCAGTGAGCGGTCGCCGGCCAGGCGCTGCTCCAGCACGTCGTTGAAGACCGCAGGCTGACGCGCCGGGTCCTTGCCACTGTTGGCGTGGCTGCAATCCACCATGATCCGTGCCTGCAAGCCGACCTTGGCCAGTGCCTGGCGGGCCATGGCGATGCTATCGGCATCGTAGTTCGGGCCTTTGTGGCCGCCGCGCAGCACCAGGTGAGTGTCCGGGTTGCCCAGGGTCTCGATGATTGCCGGGTGGCCCTGCGCATCCATGCCGAAGTGGCGGTGCGGGTGGGCGGCGCTGCGCATGGCGTCGCTGGCGATGGCAATGCCGCCGTCGGTGCCGTTCTTGAAACCGACTGGCAGCTCCAGGCCGCTGACCATTTCCCGGTGGACCTGCGATTCGGTGGTGCGTGCGCCAATGGCAGCCCAGGCCAGCAGGTCGTCGAAGTAGCCGGCGGCCATCGGTTGCAGCAATTCGGTGGCAACTGGCAGGCCGCGTTCGATCATGCTCAGCATCAGCCCGCGGGACAAGGCAATACCCGAGTGCATGTCGTCGCTGCCATCCAGATGCGGGTCGTAGGCCAGGCCTTTCCAGCCCACGGTGGTACGCGGTTTTTCGACGTAGGCGCGCATCACCAGCAGTAGCTTGTCGTCGACTTCGCGGCTGAGGGCGGCCAGGCGGTCGGCGTATTCCAGGGCCGAGCGAGGGTCGTGGATCGAGCACGGGCCAACGATGACCAGCAAGCGCGGATCACGGCCTTCGAGGATGTTGCGGATGGCCTGGCGGTGGGCCTGGACTTGCTGGGCCAGTTCGCTGGACAGCGGCATTTGCTGTTTGAGCAGGTGCGGGCTGGGCAGGCGCTTGCTGACGGTGGTGTTGGCCGCTTGCGGCTGGGTCAGGGGCAGGGCGAGGCTGGAAGCTTGCATGGCGTTATTCCCTGGGCGGACGGCGGGTTCTGGCCCGCGCGGTCGGCCCTATCGAGGTGTTCGACAGATCGTTGAATTCGTATTGGCTACTGCATTGCCACCTGTGCAGGACCGATCGGAGGCGGCAGGCTGGCCCGAACGGGATTGGCTAAATCGCCAGGCATAGGTGTTTGCGCAGTAATAAGTGGCGTAGTTCATGAATCTGTCCTCAATGTGAATCGGTGTTGTTCAAGGCCTGAAAAGCAAAACCCCCGGTCGGGAAGCCGACCGGGGGTTTGAGTATTCTCATGTTCGGCGGCCCCTCGAAGGTGGGCGCCGTGTGGGTATCGGCGCCTAGTGGCTAAACCAATACCCAAAGTAATAGCTGGCAGGTGCCACGCAGCCGGCAACGGCCAGCACTGGGCGCAGGCTGCGACCGGTGTGGTTGGCGTGGTTGCGGGTGTGTGTTGGCATGTTGCTCTCCAGTGAATGAGCCCGAGCTTACTTCACTTCGCCCGGGCCATTCAATGGATAAATACTATGACGTTGATCATTTATTTATGTACTGGTTGGTTCAATGCCCATAGCGCCCGATCAGGCTCTGTGCACCCAATGCATGGCCCTGCAGCAGTTCCAGCAGCCCGTTGCGGTCCAGGCCTTCGGGCAGGGTGCCCAGCGGCAGGTCGGTGGCGACCAGGGTCAACGCGTAATGGTGCGGGTTATCACCGGCGGGTGGGCAAGGGCCGCGGTAACTGAGGGTACCGCGGGAGTTGCGGCCGACGGTGACATATTGCCCGCTCAGCCCGGCCATGCCTTCTTGGAGCCCATCCTGCTCGGGGTCGATGTTATAGGCGAGCCAGTGCACCACGCCAATGCCCTTGCCACCGTCCGGATCGAACATGATCAGGGCCAGCGACCGGGTACCCTCGGGCAGGTTTTTCCAGCTCAGCTGCGGGGTGCGCTCTTCGCCTGCGCCGCAGGCCGGATCCAGGCCAACCTGCTGCAACGCGATAGTGCCGCCGTCGGTGAATGATGACGAACTGATCGACAGCGCGCCCTGGTTGCTGCCGGCGGCCAGGGCGGTGCACGGCAACAGGGCTGCGAACAGCCAGCATTTAAAGTGCATGTGGGGGACCTTGGCAGAGCGTTGGGCTCAGTCTAGACCAAGCCTGCGTCAGTGGCTGTCCTGGTCCTCGGCGCTGCCCCCGCTGGCGCCGGCACCGGAGCCGGTGGCCTCGCCAGTGCTGTTGGAACCACCGGCGGCACCGTCATGGGTGGAGTCGGTGCCGGTATTGCTGCTGTCATTGTCCCGGGCACCGCCAGGTGTATTGACGCTGCTGCCTTCGCCGGGTGTCTTGCCGCCGGTTTGGTCAGTTTGCGGGTGGCTGTCGGTGTTGGTGCTTTCGGTGGCCGCGAAGCTGGTGCCGCTCAGCATGGCCAGTGCCAGCGCGAAGGACAGCGAAAGAGGGCGAATGCGGATCATGGGAAGTCTCCTTGGCGGATGATCTGTCATTCGTTTGGCTGGGCGGTGAGGATGGGGTGCCTTCCGGGCGACGAGTGGTCATTGAACCAGCACATCTCGCCGACCTTCGCGCACTCTGTAGGAGCGGCCTTGTGTCGCGATAGGGCTGCGAAGCAGCCCCAGCAATTTGTGCATTTTTGCTGAAATCCTGGGACTGCTTCGCAGCCCTATCGCGACACAAGGCCGCTCCTACAGGGGGCCGGCGTTAACCGGCCAGGCTGAGCAGTTATTCGGGGCGCTGCGCTTGCGCCGGCGCCGGGCTTTCCACCGGTTCCAGCGGCGGATGCTCCTGCGCCGCATGCATCAGGTCTTCAGTCACGCGCAACTCGGCACCGGTTGGCGAGAAGGTGGTCGAAGCGGCGAACGGTGCCGGGTGCTCTGCCGCCGGGCGCTTGCCACGGCGCCACATGAAGAAGCACACCATGGCCAGGTTGACCACGGCAAACGCCCAGAACAGCCCTGCCTCGCCAAATTCGGTCATCATCGGCGAAATGGCCAGCGGCGCCATGGCCGAACCCAGCGAGTTGATCAACAGCAGGCCCTGGATCATCGGCACCAGCGCATCGGACGGCGCCCGGTCGGCCGCATGGCTGACCGCTACCGGGTACAGGGTGAACACGCCACCTCCGAGCAGGAACAGCATGGCCGGCAGCAGGAACGAGTCCGACGGCAGAAACACGGTAACCAGCGACAGCACCACGCACAGCGCAGCCAGGGCAATCAGTACATCCTGGCGGTCCTTGCGGTCGGACCAGCGCCCGACCGGGTATTGCAGCAGCATGGCGCCGAGGATAACCCAGGCCATCATGTTGCCGACTTCGCCTACCGCCAGGCCAATGCGCTGCAAGTACAACGGCAGCAGGGCATAGATGCCGGCAATTGCCACGCCCGAGCCGAAGCAGCCAACCAGGCCCGAAGGTGCCACCCCCAGCAGTTGGCGGGGTTTGAGGGGTTCGACCTGGTCCAGCAGCGGCGACACCCGTGGCAGGATCACGATGGGCAGCACCGACAGCGCGGCCAGCACGCCGGCCAGCATGAACGGTGCCGTTTCGCCCAACTGGGTGATTTCGCCGAGACCGGCCTGGGCAATGACCCCGGCGCCATAGAAGGCGATCATGTACAGCGCCAGCAGGCGGCCGCGGATTTTTGCGTCACCGGCCAGCAGCAGCCAGCTTTCGATCACCAGGAACACGCCCACCGCGGCCCAGCCGTTGATCAGGCGCAGCACCGACCACCAGGTCACGTCGTAGAACAGCCCCTGCAACAGGATGGTCACGGCGATCAGCGAGGCGAAGCTGGTGTAGGCGCGGATGTGGCCGATGCGCAGGATCAGCCGGTCGTTAAAGATGGCACCCAGGGTCAGGCCGATGAAATAGGTTGACGAGACGACACCAATGGTGGTGGCAGACTCACCGGCAGCGCCCAGGCGCAGGGTGGTCAGGGAAGACATGAAGCCGTTGCCCAGGGCGATGATGAACAGCCCGAGCAGGGGCGCCAGCGCCATGGCCAGCAAACGCGGAGACATACGTACCTCTAGTTGGATGAGCGGAATGAGCGCCTTCTCGGACGCGCACACCGGCTCGACCCGACAAGGGGCGAGTGGTCATACGGATGCGACCTGGGCAAGACTCAACCGCTGGGCCCTTTGGGAAATGGGCCGGGCGGGGAGGGTTGAGCCTATTTCACATGTGCGTTCATGTGTTCAGGCACGGACTCTGTCATTGCTGCCGGTTGCCACCGTTCAAGGCGACGGGCGAAAAGGAAGCGCGATTCTACGGGGTTGCAAGGATTTGCCCAAGGGGCTTGGGTGTGCGACGAGACGCCGCAGTCTGGGGGCGACATGCAGGTGTCTTGGGCAGACATCTTGGGGCTGCAATCAACTACCTGTCGTTTGCCTGGTTGCCGGTGGTGCTGGCCTGGTGGATGTAAGCCTGTACCGGCCTCTTCGCGGCGGTTCGACGCCTCGATAAACCCGCTCCTACAACGATAGCGAACCTGTGTAGGAGCGGGTTTATCGAGGCGTCGAACCGCCGCGAAGGGGCCAGCAGCAACACCCTCAATGCTGACTACGGGTATCGATACTGACCACCACCGACATCCCTGGCCGCAGTTGCCTGGCTTGCGGCTGGTCGGCATCCACGGTGATGCGCACCGGTATCCGCTGGGCAATCTTGACGAAGTTGCCGGTGGCGTTGTCTGCCTGCAACAAGGCAAATTCCGAGCCGGTGGCCGGCGAAATCTGTTGTACATGGCCCTGTAGCTTCAGGTGGTTCAGCGCATCCACGGTAAAGCTCACGGGTTGGCCGATGCGCACTTGGGCCATTTGCGTTTCCTTCATGTTGGCGATCACCCACAGTGTGTCGGGTACCAGTGCCATCAACTGCGCGCCGGAATTGACATAAGCGCCCAGGCGCGTGCCGATCTGCCCAAGCTGGCCATCGCGTGGGGCGGTGACGCGGGTGTTATCGAGGTCGATACGGGCCAGCTCGACGGCTGCCTTGGCGTTTTCCACCGACGCCTTCAGTGCGGCCCGGTTGACCACCACGGTCTCACGGTCCTGACGGGCGATTTCCAGTGCTGCCCTGGCCTGGGCCAGGTTGGCGATGGCGGCCGCGTTGCTGGCGCGGGCCAGGTCCAGTTCGCGGCGTGATACCGAGCCATCGTCGACCAGCGCCTGATTGCGGCCGAGGTCGGCTTTGGCCTTGGCTGCCTGCGCCTGGGCATCGCCAATGGCTGCCTGGCGCTGGGCAATGGTGGCTTCGGCACTGTTGCGCTGCTGCAGGTTGTTGGCCAGGGCTGCCTGTTGCTGCTGCAGTTGGGCAATGGCCTGGGCCAGGCGCTGCTTGTAAATGCGGTCGTCCAGTTGCACCAGCAGGTCGCCCGCCTTGACGAACTGGAAGTCGTGCACCGGCACATCGACGATGTAACCACTGAGTTGCGGGCCGATGATGGTTACCTGGCCACGGACCAGGGCGTTTTCGGTGCTCTCGATGGCACTGCTGAACGGTGGCAGGCGCCAGGCATACAGCACCAGCAGGATGCCGGCCAGGGCCACGGCAGCGAAGCTTATCGAGGACAAGATGCGCACCCGCCGCGTGCGAACCGGGCTGCCCGGTTCGCTGGGTGGCGTGGCGCCTTCCGGGGTTTCGGCGATGGCGGTGGTGGTCGTGGTACGGGTGTCGTCGGTCATCGGGTGGGCGCGCCGGGGGTGGAGTCGGTGGAGGTGGCCTGGCGTTTCGCGTACCAGAGCCAGGTGCTACGGATGCAGATCCAGATCATGGTCAGGATAGCGATGCTGCCGATCAGCACGAACACATCGTTGTAGGCCATGACATTCGCTTCGCGGGTGGCCGCGCTGGCCAGCAGGCGCATGCCGGCTTCGCTGCGCAGGGCCGGGTCGGCGATGATACCGCCATAACCGGCGCCGCCGCTTTGCACGCGGGCATTGACCAGTGGCTCCAGGTAGCTGAGGCGGTCCATCAGGTGGCTGGAGTGAAACTTCTCCCGCCAGGTCTGGAAGGTGCCCAGCAGCGCGGCGCCAATCAGGCCGCCGAGGTTGTTGCAGATGCCGAACAGCACCGAAAAGCTCACCAGGTTGCGCGGGTTGGCGCGCACATGGCTGATGCCCAGGGCCATTGATGGGCCAAGGAAGAAGGTGCTGCCAAAGGCCAGCAGAAACTGGCTGAAGTACATCTGTGCCGGGCGCGTGAGGTTGCTGGAGCTGCTGTCCATGAACGCACCGGCGGCCATGGCCAGCAATGAGACGAACAGCGGAATCACCAGATGGTTGGGGTTGATGGTGAGCGCGCTGCTGGCCAAACCCGCCACCGCGCCCAGCAGCATGATCGCGTAGAGCGTGCGCATCTGCTCGCTGCCCATGTTCAGCGCTTGCAGAAAACCGACTGCGCCGGTGGACTGTTCCGAGGTGACCATACGGATCAATACCACGCACAAGGCCAGGCGAATGATGGCGCCGCTGCCCAGCCAATGGGTCATCAGCAATGGGTTGCGGCGGTTGTGTTCGATCGCCAGGCCGCTGAAGATCAGTGCGATCGAGGCCGCCAGTGCCATGCCGATCCACGGCGCCTCCAGCCACCAGTCGATGCGCCCCAGCGACAACACGGCGCAGAGCAGGGCAGTACCGCTGGCCATCAGCGTGAAGGTCAGGAAGTCCAGTGGTTCGAAGGTCTTGAAACGGTCGCCGGGCGGTAGCTTGAGCATCAGCACAGACCCTAGCGCCGCCAGCGCCAGGCCGAGCTCGAACAGGTACAGCCCGCGCCATTCGGCGATCTGCAGCAAGTCTTCGGAAAAGATCCGCGCCAGCGGCAATGCCAGCTGCGAGGCACCCAGGCCAAGCACCATGGCCTTCAACCGCCATTGCGCCGGGAAGGCCTGGATCATGTAGTACAGCCCCAGCGAGCTGAGCGCCGCGCCGACCATGCCGTGGGCTGCGCGCACGGCAATGGCCGAGTTGAGGTCGTTGACCAGCAAGTGGGCGAAGGTGACCAGGGCGTACAGCACCAGGAACACCTCGGTGAAGGCCCGCAGGCCGTACTGCTGGCGGAACTTCACCAGCAGCAGGTTGATCGACACGTTGGTCATCACATACGCGGCCGGCAACCAGGCCATTTCCGCCGTGGTCGCGCCCAGTGCGCCCTGCAGAAATACCAGGTTGGCGGTGACCAGTGCATTGCCCAGGCCGCCGGTGATTGCCACCAGCAGGCCGACCACGCCGTAGGCCAGGCGTTTGCCTGGCGAATGCAGGGGCGTGGAAGGGGAGCCCGGCAGGCTGGGCTTTTCGTGGGGGAGCCACTGGCGGGGGGCGTATTTGTCCATGGGCAGACTTTACTTTAGCGTTGGCGGCAAAGAAAACAGTCTACAGCCTGTGCCGACCTCATCGCGGGTAAACCCGCTGTAGGAGCGGGTTCACCCGCGATGAGGCCGGCACAAGCGCTACAAAGCCTTGGCCAAAAACTCCGCCGTGCGACTTTCCTTGCACCCCGCCACCACCTGCGGCGTACCACTGACCACCACCTTGCCCCCGGCATCCCCAGCCCCAGGCCCGATGTCGATCACCCAGTCGCTCTGCGCCACCACGCGCATGTCATGCTCGACCACCACCACGCTGTGCCCACCCTCGACCAGGCGGTTCAATTGCACCAGCAGCCGGTCGATGTCCTGCGGGTGCAGGCCGTTGGTAGGCTCATCCAGCACATACAGCGTGGCCCCACGGGCCATGCGCTGCAGTTCGGTGGCCAGCTTGATGCGCTGCGCCTCGCCACCGGACAGTTCGGTGGCCGGCTGGCCCAGGCGCAGGTAACCCAGGCCGATATCCTGCAGTACTTGCAGGCAACGGCGCGCCGGGGGCTGTTCGGCAAAGACTGCCAGGGCCTGGTCGACGGTCAACTGCAGCACTTGTGCGATGTTCATGCCCTGCCAGCTCACCGCCAGGGTTTCGGGGTTGTAGCGGGCGCCATGGCAGGTCGGGCAGGGCGCGTAGACACTGGGCATGAACAGCAACTCGACGCTGACGAAACCTTCGCCTTCGCAGTTGGCGCAGCGGCCCTTGGCCACGTTGAACGAGAAACGCCCGGCATCGAAGCCTTGCGCCTTGGCCTGTTCGGTGGCGGCAAACAGCTTGCGCACGTGGTCGAACAGCCCTGTGTAGGTGGCCAGGTTGGAGCGCGGCGTACGGCCGATCGGCTTCTGGTCAACCTGCACCAGGCGTTTGATGCTGCCAAGGCCCGAGCTGACATGGCCGCTGCTGGCCTGTTCCGGCTGGTCTTCGAGGCTCTGCTCTTCGGGTTCGCTACGTTGCTCGGCATGGCCCAGGTGCGCCCCCACCAGCTCCAGCAGGGCCTGGCTGACCAGGCTCGACTTGCCCGAGCCGGAAATACCGGTGACCGCAGTGAAGCAGCCCAGCGGGAAGGCAGCGCTGAGGTTATCGAGGTTGTTGCGGCTGACGCCCTCAAGCTGCAGCCAGTCTCGGGGCTGGCGTGGCGCCCTCGTCGCCTGGGCGGGTGCGCTGAACAGATAGGTGCGGGTAGAGGATTGCTCGACATCGGCCAGGCCAGCCGGCGGCCCACTGTAAAGGATGGTGCCGCCATGCTCACCGGCCGCCGGCCCGACATCCACCAGCCAGTCGGCGCGGCGCATGGTGTCCAGGTCGTGCTCCACCACGTACACCGAGTTGCCCGCGTGCTTCAGGCGCTGCAGGGCTTCGAAGAGCGCTTCGCTGTCGGCCGGGTGCAAGCCGGCCGAGGGTTCGTCGAGCACGTAGATGACGCCGAACAGCTGCGAATTGAGCTGGGTGGCCAGGCGCAGGCGTTGCAATTCGCCGGAAGACAAAGTCGGGGTGCTGCGTTCCAGGGCCAGGTAACCGAGGCCGAGGTCGAGCAACGTATCGATGCGCTCCAGCAGTTCGTTGGCAATGCGTTGCGCCGCCAGGCGCTTTTCAAGGGTCAGGTCGTCCTGCGGTTGCGAAAGGTAATCCGCTTTTGCCACATTGCGGAACACCTCGGCCAGCGCCTGCAACGACAGCTGCGACAGTTCGGCAATGTCCAGGCCGGCAAAGGTCACGTTCAGCGCCTCGCGCTTCAGGCGCTTGCCCTGGCACAGCGGGCAGGGGCTGGGGAGCATGTACTGGGCAACGCGCTTGCGCATCTGCGCGCTCTGCGAGTGCATGAACGTATGCAGCACGTAACGCCGGGCGCCCATGAATGTGCCCTGGTAGCTGGGTTCCTGCTTGCGCTTGAGTGCTTCGCGGGTTTGCGCCGGGGTCAGCCCGGCATACACCGGCGCGGTGGGCATTTCTTCGGTGAACAGGATCCAGTCGCGCTGTACCTGGGGCAGGTCGCGCCAGGGTACATCGACGTCATAGCCCAGCGTGACCAGGATGTCTCGCTGGTTCTGCCCTTGCCAGGCCATCGGCCACGCCGCCACCGCGCGCTCGCGGATGGTCAGCGATGGGTCGGGGACCATGGTCGCTTCCGTCACTTCATAGACCCGACCCATGCCGTGGCATTCCGGGCAGGCCCCCTGGGGCGTGTTCGGCGAAAAGTCCTCGGCGTACAGCATCGCTTGCCCGGCAGGGTAGTGGCCGGCTCGCGAATAGAGCATGCGGATCGAGCTGGACAACGTGGTCACGCTGCCCACCGAAGACCGCGCGCTCGGCGTGCCACGTTGTTGCTGCAGCGCCACCGCCGGCGGCAGGCCCTCGATGGCATCCACGTCCGGCACACCGACCTGGTCGATCAGGCGCCGGGCATAGGGCGCTACCGATTCGAAGTAGCGGCGTTGGGCTTCGGCATAGAGGGTGGAAAAGGCCAGCGAGGATTTGCCCGAACCTGACACGCCAGTGAATACCACCAGGGCGTCACGGGGGATGTCGACGTCGATGTTCTTGAGGTTGTGCTCGCGGGCGCCACGCACGCGGATGAAGCCGGTGGGGGTGTGCGGCATGAGGGGGTCCTTGGCGATGAGAACGCTCAAGGTAGCAGTATTTGTGCTGGCTGTGCCGGCCTCTTCGCGGGTAAACGCGCTCCCACATACGCATAACGTCTGACGCTTTGCGGTACCTGTAGGAGCGGGTTTTCCCGCGAAGAGGCCCGCAAGCCTGCTACAAGGTCAGGACCTTGGCTCGCGAGTTCCCAGCACATCGCGGATGTTGTCGACCACGTTGCTGTCCTTGATCACATCGCTCAACCACCCCTCGAGTGGCATGTTGCCCCACTTGATGGCGCGTTCGATCAGGTACGGCACCGGGCTTTGCGGTTCGCTCTGCTTGAAGAACTGGGCAATGCCCGCGAGCATCGTGAAGGCCTCGTCACGCGTCAGTGGTGTGGTCCGCATGGGTGCAGGTGTGCTGCTTTGGACAGGCGTGTTCATCGAGGCACCTGTTTCGTTGGAAGGGGCAGGGGCGGCAGCTGTCTCAACGTCGGGCAATACGGCAGGGTGCAGTTCGACGCCGCGGTCCTTGAGCAGCTTTTCGGCCAGTTGGCTGGCACGTAACAGCATGTCGGCGAGGCCAGCAAAGCTGGGCGCCTCATGACCGAACAGGCGGTCGATACAGGCTTGCAGGCGGTTGCAGGCTTGCAGGCTGGTTGCGATCTGCATGGCCTTGGTGCGCAGGTGCCCGGTGTCGCTCAGGGCCACCGAGCGCTGGAAAATTTCGGCGTTGATCTTGCCTTCGTTCAGCGCGGTCTGCATGGCCTTGGGGTTTTGCAAGGCGAGGTTTTCTACGTGGCGTGATTCGTCATAGCGCAGCACGCCGAAATTCTGCCCTTGGGTAATGGGCAAGCCACCGGCAATGTCGGTGAGTGTGGTCTTGAGCCAGGACAGCCGTGCGGCACGTTCGTCCAGGCCGTCATCAAGCGACGGATAGGCGCTGTCCCAGAAGCTATCGAGGACGCGTTCGGTCAGCGCGAGGCCAAAGCTGATGCCTTCGAAATGTTCGCGCTGGGCCAGGCCTTCGCTGAGCCAGGCGACCAGCATCAGGTCTTTGCTCTGCTGTGCCAGCCCTTGTGCCGAAAGGTGGATGACCTGCTCCCAGTCAGCGGTTTTCAGGTCGGTCTGCCAGTCGCCCTGGGTCAGGTAGTCAGGGTCTGCCCGGCGTGCTTCCTTGATCTGGTCGAACAAGGCAGAGAAGCTCAAGTCTTCGCCGCTACCACCGTTGATCGGTGCGGCCAGCTCGGCCAGCGAAAGGTCGTTGAGGATTTCAGGCATATAACACTCTGATCAGGACAGGAAGGCAGCGTGCCGGGTTACCCGGCACGCTGCAGAACACGGGCCGCCTGTGCGGCCCATGGGCAAGCGCTGCTTAGGCGAAGACTTTGTTCGCGGTACGATCCCAGCCACCGACAATGTTGCCGCCAGCCTGGCCGTCGGTGCGGTTCTGCTGGGTGTAGGTGGTCTTGATACGGGCGAAGTTGAAGCTGATTTCTTCGATCGGCAGGTCGCTGACAGCCTTGTCTTCGCCACCCTGGTTGCCACCGGCGACGAATTTGACCGACGACACCACGACTTCTTCCATGTCGATGGTCAGGTAGGTGACCTTGTCGCCACCGGCGCGGTTCACGTTCAGCTTCAGTTTGGCAATGTGCTTGCCGGTGCAGCAGTGTTCGAACAGCTTGGCCGAAGCTTTGTCGACAGCCTTGCGGATCTTGAAGTCGCTCAGGGCAACACGCTCGGAGGACGCACCGCCCGAGGAGCTGGCAGTTGCCGAAGTGGCCTGGGTGGCGCCGTACTCGTAGCCCAGCACTTCGATCCAGTCCTTGTGCTTGTCGTCCAGTACTTCGCCTGGGATGCCGTCGATTTGGATATACGCGTCAAATGCCATTGTGAAACTCTCCATTAACATCAAGTAAAGGGTTGCTCATGCGCCCCTTGGTTTTGACCTCGCCGGGCACGCCGGCAGAGGTAGCTTTCCGTCGCCCGTGCCTCCTCCTGTGAGGCACGGGCGACCGGTTATTGCGGCGTGGTTCAGTTGAGCCCACGCACTTCGATTTCTACCCGGCGGTTTGGCTCCAGGCACTTGATCAGTTGCGCCCGCGGCTGCTGCATGTCGCAGTTGACCAGCGGCTTGCGGCTACCCTCGCCTTGTGCAACCACCAACTCGGCGGGGACGCCCTTACCGACAAGATAGGTGCGGATGGTCTGTGCGCGTTGCTTCGAAACCTGCAAATTGCCCTGGCTGTCACCGAGCTGGTCGGCGTGGCCTGAAATGACGATCTTGCCGATATTCGGCGTGTTGAGCAGTTTGCTGGCGATTGCGCTTAGCTGGCTCTGGCCCTCGTTTTTAAGGCTCTGGAAGTCTGCGCGGCCAAAGGCGAAGAGGGTGTCGGATTCCAGCGTGATGGTCTCGATCGAACGCAGCGACTGGGCGCGCAAGCTGTCGATGTAATTGCGCGAGCTGGAGATCAGGAAGGCGTTGTCGAGAATGCGTGGTACATCTGGCTCATGGATCTGGTCGCTGTAGAACGTAATCTGGCGGCTGGCGTACACGTAGTCCTGATTGCCGCCGGCCTCGCTGGCGGACGCCGCCATGCTTTTGCCTGTATGGCGGGCAATGGCCGGGTACCAATAGTCCGGCAGGCGCGCCTTGAGCACCGCCGGGTCGGCCTTTTCGCGTTGGGCCGGCGAAAGCATCACGTAGGTGTCCAGCGCCGCCTTGCCGAAATCGGCAATCGACTGCGCGCGGTTGTCATGCGGCAAGGCTTCCGCCTCGACGCTGTCGATACCGCGTACGGGCTGCAGCTCACGGGTGTTGCGCTGGTAGACCTTGAGGGTAGTAAGCAGGTACAGGGTGCGGGTCAGGTTGTCCGCCGTGGGCTTGAGCATCACGTCCTGCAGGGTCGCGAAGTAGCGGGTGCGCAGCACCGGTTCTATTTGATGGCCTTGGTACAGGCCCAGGCGCATGCCAAGCGGCACGCCGTGTTCATGGTGCTGCCCGTAGTAGTGGGCGGCCCAGAACCGCAGTCGGTCAAGGCTGCGCCAGGCGGCGTACTGGCCGCTGGCAGCTTTGTCTTCGGCCTTGGCCTGGGCCAGTTCGCTGGAGATGCCGGCCAGGCTGGCGTGGTTGTTCAGGTATGACCAGCCCCACAGGCTGCACAGCACCAACCCGCTCAGGCTGGCAGCGCCTACCCAGGCTGCCTTGCGCCGGCGTTCACGGCGGTTGCTGGTGTACAGCGCCACCAGGTGCTGGTCAGGAATGATCACTTTGCGGAACAGGCTGTTGATGAACAACGGCGCTGGCTGGCAGGCATGGGCTGCCGCCGCCTCAGCGTGTTCCAGGGCGAAGCGTTCGGCGACATGTTGGCCATGGCTACCCCACTGGGCCTCGTCAGCCTCCAGCGCGGCGGTGAAATAGAAGCCGCGGAGCATCTCGGCATTCTGGTAGGGGTTGGCACGCAGCAGGCTGTCGACAAACTGCTGCAGGCGCGGTTTGAGCGCCGCCAGCTCCAGTGGAAAGCGGTAGCTGGCGTTGTTTTGCCGGGTTACCTGGATGTCCTGCTGCACCAGCTGCTGGCTGGCCACCCGCTGCCAGTAGCCGGTCAGCTCGTCCATTGCCTTGCCGAAGCGCT
Source organism: Pseudomonas sp. NPDC089408 (assembly GCF_044749445.1). NCBI lineage: Bacteria > Pseudomonadati > Pseudomonadota > Gammaproteobacteria > Pseudomonadales > Pseudomonadaceae > Pseudomonas > Pseudomonas sp. NPDC089408. The sequence continues at coordinate 50,927 of NZ_JBIVHY010000005.1, read as the reverse complement.
GGCCCCAGTCGGCCTGCTGGTAACCTTTGTGCGAGAAGGTCTTGCCCATCACTTCACCGCGTGCAGCATCGTCCAGCTGGCGATAGAACGGGGTAAAACCGGGGATCAGGTCGCATTTGGTGAACACCAGGTAGATCGGCAGGCGCACCTCCAGCAGCGCGCAGCTTTCCTGGATACGTTCGCGCAGGCGCTTGGCCACCCGCCCACGGTCTTCGGCTGAGTTGTGCAGGATGTCGGCGATGCTGACGCTGACGATCAGGCCGTTGAGTGGTCGGCGCTGACGGTGCTGGCGCAGCAGTTGCAGGAAGCCGCGCCACTTGCCGGCCTCTTCGGGGCTATTCATGTAGCGCCCCGCGGTGTCCAGCAGTACCGCTTCGGAGCTGAAGAACCAGTCGCAGTTGCGCGTGCCGCCCAGGCCCGACACCCGCGCGCCTTCGCGCTCGGGATAGGGGAAGTTCAGGCCCGATTGCAGGATCATGGTGCTTTTGCCAGCCGCCGGCTGGCCGATCACCAGGTACCAGGGCAGGGCGTATAGCGCATCCTTGGCTGGGGTGCCGCGCGGCTTGTTGCTGTGCAGGCGCTCGATGCTCTGCAGCAGGCGTTCGCGCAGCAAGCTGATTTCTTCACGGTCGGCCGGGGTAGCGTTCAGCACCGCTTGGTCGGCGTCGTCGCGCAGCAGGCCCTCGAGGTTGTGGTGCTGACCGGCACCGCGGTACAGCAGCAGTACGTAGCCTGCCGACAGCAGCAAGAACACGCCGATGCCTGCCAGCAAGCCGTGCAGCGAAGCGAAGCCCAGGGCGCGGCCTATGGCCCAGACCAGGAAGATCGCCAGGAAGAACGCCACCCCCAGCAGGTAAGGTTGATAGCGCAGGCAGTAGTACTTGATCTTGTTCATACAGGCATCGCATCCAGCGCATCGACGAACTGGTCGATGACGTGTTCAAGAGGTCGGTCGTCGTCATGTGTGCGCGGTGCCGCAGGCGGCGTGCCGAGCAGTTGCAGGTGCTGTTGCGTTTCGGCGCAGGCACAGAGCAGGCGATAGGCGCTGCTGGCATGGCGCGATGGGAAGCAATAAAGCCGTGGATGCATGAAGTCGTCGGCCAGCAGGCTCACCGCGGGCACGCTCGGGTGCCCGCTCATGCGCGTCAGCCAGGTGAGCCAAAGGTCGGCCGTGGGGTTTTTCAGGCCCCGTTCGGCCGGCAGCGGCAATTCGATACCGCCCTCGAAGTCGCCGTGCAGCGCCGGCCAGAAGCTATGCAGCGCGGACAGCGCTGAAGCACTGTCGAAGCTCGGCCAGGAACCCTGCAGGGCCCGGCTGATGTCAGCGAAGCTGAAATCATGGAGGAACTTGGCGTGCACCCGGCGGAACAGGTCCAGGTCCTGAACCTGCAGCGGTCGCAGCGCCTTGACCCGTTCGAACAGGCTGGCGCGGTCGGCACCTTGCACGGCCTGGTGCAACAAGGGCTTGATCTGGGCGCTGAACAGCTCGGCGAGGGTGAACGGGTTGACCAAGCTCGCCCCTTCCTCGCCCCTGAGCAACTGGAAGATGAAGAACGGGTAGCGGCGCTGACTGGCGTCGCGCGAGCTGAGCAGGCCACCCAGCAGCCAGTTGCCATTGCGCGCCCGGTAGTTGAAGAAGCACATCGGCAACGCGTCGAACAACGCCTGCCAGTCTTCGCGGTGGCGCATCGCCGCCAGCGAAGACTGCAGCCAGGCGTCGAACTCGCAGACTTCCTCGGCCGCGCCATGCAGGCTGACGAAGTCCGCGCTCGACGGCAGCTTGCCGAAGCAACCAATCATTGCGCGCCTCGGTCATTGAGAGCGCTGAGGGCCTTGACGTCACTCAGGTCGGTCAGCTTGACCCCACCGAAGTTGCGCACGACCAGGCTCACACGGCCGTTGGCAGTGTTCCAGCTGAAACGCTGCTGGATGCCATCGAGGTCTTCGACCCGGGCGCTTTCGTTCATGCGCAGCAAGCCCCAACGCCCGGGGAAGTCGAATACGGTGACCCTTGCGCCGCTCAGGGTGACCACGTCCAGGCGAGCACCCGGCGCGTTACTGGTACCCGGCCAGGCAAAACGGCTCCAGCTGCTGCGGCCGTTGCGGTAGTGCTGCTCCTGGCCATCGAGGGTGAACACGATGTCGGTGAAGGTAGCCGAGGGCTCGAGCATGATCTCGAAACCGTTGTCGCGGTCCGACAGGCTAGCGATTACCTGGCCTACGGAGCTGGCCCTGTCGATACTGCTGAGCATGCGCGGGTTGACCAGCGCCGGCCCCTTGCCATCGCCGGCACCCAGCCCCTCACCGCCTGCCAGGTTACCGATCTCGTTGCGTTTGAAGGCCGGCAGCAGGCCGCTGTCGGGGTCGACGAAGCGCTGCAGGTCTTTTACCGATGCTTCGTTGCGGCTGCTGCCGGCGATCGGGTAGCGGTGCGCCATGACCTGTTCCCAAGGCTTCGCGATCTGCTGCGCCCATGCCTTGGCGATCTGCTGGCCGGCCGGGTCGCGCAGCGTTGCCCAGGCATACTGGATCGGCAAGCTGAACAGCCCCTGTAGCGAGCGTGACAGGCCGTCCTGGCTGGTCTCGACGCTGCTTTCCACATAGTTGCGCACGGTGGTGACTTCGCTCGGCTGGCCTTCCAGGGTCTCGCTGATCAGCTGCTTGCTGCTCTTGCCAACGTCCTGCGAGCGCTGGATGTTGTTCATGCGCACCTTGAGCTTGCGCAGCGCGGCCAGGTAACGGTCCATGATGGTGCTGTCGGCACCTTCGGCATTGTTCTCGGCGAACACCCGCGCCACAGGCTCGAAGCGCTTGGCCAGGCTGCCGTCATCGACCGCGGGCAGGGCCGGGCCGACGTTGGCGGGCAGGGCGTCCTTGCTGTCGAACAGCCCGGTAACCTTGCTCCAGAAGCCGTCTTCGCGAGCCGCCCCCGGGGACGGAAGCGGGTGTTTGACTGGCAGGTCCCACTGGGTATTGTCGTTGACCGCTGCCAGCAGGTTCTTTACCGGCGAGTTCTGCACGTCGCTGAGCAGGCCCAGTTGTTGGGTGGCCGCGGCCAGGTCGGCAAAGTGGCGTACGCCGACGCTGCCGACCATCTTGTACCAGGCCTGTGTGTAGTCCCGTTTGTAGCGGGTCATGAACTCGCGCACGAAGTTGGCCTTCTGCACGATGGCATCGCCGCCTTCGCCGTCCAGTACCCAGTCCGAGTCGTTGTGCAGGTTGCCCGACACCAGCTTGATCAGCTCAGGCTTGACGAAGGTTTCCCAGCCCTGCCGGGTGTAGATCGCTGGCACGCCAGCGGAGCCGTAGAGCAGCGCGCGGCCTGGTTGGGGCACCAGGTCGTTGAGGCTTAACGCAGGGAACTGGCGGCTCGATTCGAGCTGCAAGCGCAGGTATTCGCGATCGACCAGCGAGCTGGAGATCATGAACGCCTTGAGGTTTTCGCGGGTTTCGCTGATCAGCTGTTCATTGCGCGGCAACGACGGTGCCTGGCCCTGTTCCAGCAACTGCACGTACAGGGGGGCGTTTTCTTCGATCACGCCGACATCGGCAGGGCTGCCTTCACCGGTTGCACTGGCCCAGGCCTGGGGCAGGCTGGCAGTGATGAACGCCGCGTCCGGGTGGGCCTGGGGCTCGGTCAGCAGCAGGTACAGCTTAAGGGTGTTGTAGGCATCGATGATCGATGCCACCTGCTGTTCGTCGAGGCGCCCGAGCATTTCCTCGGACAACGACAGGCCGCCGGTGGTGGCAGACAGCTCGGCGGCGTCGCTGGCGGTAGCCAGGTTGACTTTGGCGGCATAGGCGCCGCCACGAGTATTGCCCAGCGCCGCCTGGGCCCGGGCCGCGACAGCCGGGGCCAAGGGTTTGCCATTGCGCTTTTTCGGCTGCGCCGCCGGGGTGAATTCCAGCTGCTGGTTAATGCCGCTGGCAAAGGTATTGAACGCGCGCATCTGCACTTGCAAGCTGCGGGCGATAGGCTCCAGCGCCTGGCTGCGCAGTTGTGCCAGGTAAGCGGTGCGGCTTACCTGGTGGATTGCCTCGCCATGGTACAGGCCGGCACTCAGTTGCAGCGGCACACCTTGCTGGCGATGGGCTTCGACAGTGGCCATCTGCCCGCGCAGCACTTCCAGCCCCTTGCCGGCGGCCAGCAGCTGCTCGCGGTCTTCTGCCTGCTCGATCTGCGTCAGTTGCCCGCGCAGGCTTTCCAGCCATTGGCGGTTGTTGGCGAACGACAGCATTTGCCAGCCGATGAACAGTACGCCGGTGGCAGCTGCCAGGCTTAGCAGCAGCGGACTGAAGCTGGCCTGGCGGCCCAGGCGCGACTGGTACAGGGTCAGGTCGCGGTCGGGGAAGATCACCCGGCGGAAGGTGTCGGTGATGAAGTAGCTGCGGCTGCCCACGGCCTTGCCGTCGTTCTGCGCAACGTCATCATAGGCGGCCTTCAGGCCGAACTCGTCGGCGATGGCGTCTTCGTATACCTGCCCCAGATGCTGGCCAGTCTGCAGTGCGCTGGTGAAGTACAGGCCGCGTAGCAGCAGCGGAGCGCCGCCGCGGTGGCCACGGGTAAAGTGTTCAAGGAATTGTTCAAGCACTGCGCCGAGGGCGGCGAAGTACTGCGGGAAGTTCAGCAAGGTGCTGTCGGCGGCGGCGCCGAGCGCGATCATCTGCGCGTCGACGTGCTGGCGGATATGCCCCTGCAGGCTTTTCAGGCGCGCCTGCAGCACGGCATGCAGGCCGTTGTTGCGGATCTCCGACAGGCCGAAGGTCATGCCTAGCGGCTGCTGGCGATCGTGCAGATCGAGGCCATCGAAGGCCTGGCTGAAGCCCGGCAATTGGTCGGTCTTGCTCAGCATCAGGTAGACCGGCGGGTTGGCGTCCAGGCATTCGGCGTATTCATCGACCCGCGCCACCAGCTGGGCGGCCAGGGCATTGCGCTCTTCATTGTTGGCAGCCAGCAGCTCGGGCAGGCTGACGACCAGTACCAGGCCGTTGATCGCGGCCTTGCCGCGTTGTTTGCGCAGCATGCGCAGGAAAGCCGAGAATTCGCCGGCCGACTGGTCGTCGCGCAAGTAGCGGCCGGCCGTGTCGATCATCACTGCGTCAGGGCTGAAGTACCAGTCACAGTGCTGGGTACCGCTTTCGCTGTCATTGGCCGTGGCGATGCTGGCCGACAGGCCCGAGTGGGTCAGCAGCGAGGTCTTGCCGGCAGCCGACATGCCGACCACCAGGTACCAGGGCAGGTCGGACAGCGCCGCCTTGCCGCCACCGCCAGCGGAGCGGTCAGTGCGCAGCATGGCGATGGCGTGCTTGAGGCGTTCGCGCAGCACCTGCTGGTCACGGAATTCGCCGGTGGCGTTCCACGAGCGGTCGACTTCGATCTGCAGCAGGTTCTCAAGGTTGTGCTCGGCGCGGATGCGTTGGTACTGGCGCAGTACGATCACCAGCAGGAAGCAGGCGCTGATGATGGCCAATGCCTCGGGCACGTGCTGACGCAGCCACGGCAGCAACGGTGCGACCAACCAGCAGATCAACAGGCTCGCCAGCCACAGCAGTGGAAGGAGAATCCAGAAACTTTTCAACAGGCGCAGTAATGTTTTCATGTCTTCCTGACTCGGCTACCTGAGCGTTGCTCAGGCACTGAACAGCTGGCGGATTTGTTCGGAAAGGGCGGCGACTTCTTTGTCCAGCAGCCAGTCGAGCGTCAGGTACACGCCGACGCAGACCAGCGCGATAAGCGCCATGTATACCCACAAGGGCACTTCGTGACGCAGCATCTGCGACACTTGGTCGGGCAGCGCCCAGTCCGGCGACAGGGCCTTTGGCGCCTTGCGGTAACGGGCGATATCCTGGCCGAGGGTGTTGGCCAGGTAGCGCAGCTGGTCTTTCTGGCCGAGGCTGAACTTGCCTTCGAAGCCCAGGGCCAGGCACAGGTGGTAGACCTCGAGCACGTCGATGTTCTGCTTGACGTCGGCACGCAGCGCATCGACCTTCTCGAAGAACCCTTCACCGGCCAGGTGTACGCCGAAGTAGCGGAACTGCAGCGGCTGCAGCTCGAAATGTCGGCGCAGTTCGTTGTCACCGGAGCGCAGCACGCTCTCGTCAAGGAAGGCGCACAGCGCGTACTGGGTATCCTTGACCTGGTCGACGCTGTAGTTGGCGGCGCGGGCATCGCGCTCGAGGTTGTCGAAGAAACGCTCGACGCTGGCCTCGAAGGCCTGCACCGAGGTGACTTGGCGGCCACGGCGCACGATCAGCGCCATGCTGATGAAGTCCTGAACCAGGTCCTTGAGGGTCGGTTTGTCGTTGGCGGCCGCGTCGGCGCCCTGTTGCAGTACGGCTTCGGTCATTTGAGCACCGCCATCAGTTCCAGCTTGAGGTTGGTAAAGGCGCTGGGCGCGTAGAAGCAGACGGTCTGGGCGTTCATCATCCGCTCATACACATGGCCGTGCGGCTCGATGGCGAAGTACTGATTGTCCAGGCGCACCGGGATCGCGTTGGGCAACCGCGCGGCGTGGTTGAGGGTGACGCCGGGCATGGCGCTGTTGACCACCACTTCGATGTCTTCCGGCGAGCCGACCTTGAACGCCCGCGGCACCAGTTCCAGCAGGCTGGCACCAGGCATGTCGGCTTGCACCGAGACATAGAAGTCGGCTTCGGCCAGGCGTGGGTCGCGCAGCTGGCCCTGCCAGTACGACGGTTTGGTCTGGGTAAGGTTGATGACGATGCACTGGTTAGGCACGACATTGTCGAGCATCACCCGGATCATCTCGTCGAGCTTGACCAGCGCCGCTGCCGGATCGTGGTGGTCGTACTCCGGGATGTCGCTGAGCTGGGTGTCCAGGGTAAAGGTCAGCAGGCCGCCGGCCAGGTCGGCGAGGAACAGATACAGGCGCTCCGGGTGCAGGCGTGGGTGGGCCAGCAGGTGGGCCAACTGCGGGTGGGCGCGGTTGACCGTGTTCAACAGCCAGAACAGGGTGACGTCGCTGGAGCCGAACTCGGCAATCTGGTCGGCGCGCTCGCGGCGACGGCCCGACAGCGCCTTGCTCTTGGCCTGCAGCGCGCCCAGCAAACGCTTGCCGATGCCGGCCAGGGTCTCATGGTTGCCCAAGTGCAGGGTCGGGTGGACAAAATGTGGGTCTAGGTTGAAGCCACCCATGCTGTTGCGCGTGAGCTTGGCCAGCGCACAATGGCTGTAGCCGTCGAGGCTGTCACCGTCGACCAGCAGCACCACGTTCAGGCGCAGGCTGGTAATTTCATTTTCCAGCTCGCCTTCGTTGAGATCGGGCAGGGTATCGAACTGCTTGCGAAAGCGCCGTGCAGCCTTGTGCTCCTGGCCGTCCTCGACATAGTTGAGGCCGAACGGTTCGGGCAGCTTGAGCGCGGCGTAGACCTTCAGCTCGTTGGCCTTGAGCAAGTCCTTGAGGTCGCGCGCGGCCGGCAGCGGGTCGTGCTGCGGCGCGTCGTAGAGGCTGCCATCGGGGAACACCAGCTTCAGGCGCTTGAGCTGCAGCGAACCGTTGGCCAGCGCATCTTCGTCCACTTGCAGCACCTGCACGCCCCAATGGAACGGGGTGCCGCGCAAGGTCGCCTCGGCCAGCTGGTGCTGGTGGAACTCATCCTGATACTGGAAATGCTGGGGCAGCAGGAACATACCTTCCGACCACATCACCCGGCTCTGCTTGCTCATTTAACGCTATCCACTAAAGAGTTGAAGGTTCTGTCCGTGGCGTTCTGTGCCGATTGGCCGGCAACATCCGTAGCCTTGTCGAGCACCGCGCCCTGCACCTTGTCGGTCAGGGCCGGTGCGGCTTCTTCGGCCTTTTGCGCGGCGGCCAGCTGGTCTGCGGTCGGCGGCTTGTTCAGTACGTCGAAGCCACGCATGGCACTGATCTCGGTCTTGTCCACCAGTACCCGCAGGCCGTCGGAGGAAAACCAGATACCGTCCTTGCGCAATGAATTGGCGTCGAAGGCGACTTTCCAGCGCGCGTCCTGCTCATCGCGGAAGAACGCCGCCACGCCGACGTAGCGGGCGCTCTTGGCCAGCGGCCACTGGTCGATCTGGCCGATACCCGGCAGCAGGGTGATTTCGCGTGCTTCCACCAAGGTGTTGCCAAGGGCCTTTTCCGGGGTGTCCCAAAGGGTCTCGGCATCGGTTGCGGCGAAGCGTTCAAGGTCGGTCAGCTGGTACACGCGCATCACCACCGACAGCGGCTTGCCCTCGACATCGGGGTTGAGCTGGTTGCCGCCGTCGGAGGTGAGGATGACCTTCTCGCTGTCGGCCAGCATGTCGGCTGCCCAGCTGTCTTCCATACGCTTGCCGATACGGTCGGTGACCCCGCAGCCGGCGAGTGCCAACAGCAGGGCGGCGGCGGTGAGGCGCTTGAGGATGGTGTGCTTGTGCTGCATGACGGCAAAAACCTCCGGGTACTGGTCAGGCCAGGCGATAAGCAAAATCGCCATCGCTGCCTAGCTCGATCACAAGGCGCTCGATCGGCGTGTCCTGGGCCATGCGCTCGAGCACGCGCTGGGCGAGTTCGGGCATCAGGGTCTGGGACAGGATGTTGTCGATGTTGCGCGCACCGCTGTCGACCTCGGTGCAGCGCGCGGCAATGGCCTTGACCAGTGCTTCGTCGTAGCTGAGTTCGGCCTGATGGTTGCGGGCGAAGCGCTTGGCAATACGGCCAAGCTTGAGGGCGACGATGCGCTCGAGGATCTGGTCCTGCACCGGGTAGAACGGCACGATGCTCAGGCGGCCGAGGAAGGCCGGCTTGAACACCTGGTTGAGCTCGTCACGCAGGCCTTCGATGATGGCGCCCGGCGTAGGCAGTTCGGCGGCGTTCAGGCAGGTCTGCATGATGCGCTCGGTGCCGGTGTTGGACGTGAGAATGATCACCGTGTTGCGGAAGTTGATCTCGCGGCCTTCGCCGTCGTCCAGCACGCCCTTGTCGAATACCTGGAAGAACAGCTCGAGAACGTCGGGGTGAGCCTTTTCCACTTCATCGAGCAGCACCACGCTGTATGGCTTGCGGCGCACGGCTTCGGTCAGCACACCGCCTTCGCCGTAGCCAACGTAGCCGGGTGGCGAGCCTTTGAGGCTCGACACGGTGTGCGCCTCTTGGTACTCGGACATGTTGATGGTGATCAGGTTGCGCTCGCCGCCGTACAGGGTGTCGGCCAGGGCCAGGGCGGTTTCGGTCTTGCCGACGCCGCTGGGGCCGAGCAGCAGGAACACGCCAATCGGCTTGTTCGGGTCTTCCATGCGCGCGCGGGAAATCTTGATGCGTTTGCCGATTTCTTGCAGGGCATGGTCCTGGCCCAGCACGCGTTCGCCGAGCAGGGCTGGCAGGCGCTGCACGGTGTCGATCTCGTCACGCAGCATTTTGCCCAGCGGGATGCCGGTCCAGCCGCTGATGACCTGAGCGATGGCGCCGCTGTCGACCAGCGCGTGGACCAGTGGCTGGTCGCCTTGCACTTGGGCCAGCTCGGCACGCAGTGCGTTGAGCTGTTGGGCATCAGTGTCGTTGGCGGCATCCAGTGCCTTGAGCTGCTCGACCAGTTCCAGCTCCTGCTGCCACTGCATGTTCAGCCGCTGTTCCTGCTGCTGCTCGGCCTGCAGGGTGGCCTGCAGCTCGGCCAGGCGGCGGGCATGGTCGTGGCCCTTACCGGCTTCGTGGCCGAGCACGGCAATTTCTGCCTGCAGGTTGTCGATCTGTCGGCGGCAGTCTTCGAGGGCGCCTGGCTGCGACGATTGCGCCAGGGCAATGCGTGCGCAGGCGGTGTCGAGCACGCTCACGGCTTTGTCCGGCAGTTGCCGGCCGGTGATGTAGCGGTTGGACAGGCGCACCGCCTGCACCAGTGCTTCGTCCATCACTGCCACCTTGTGGTGCTCGCGCATTTTGCCAAGCAGGCCACGCAGCATATGAATAGCCTTGTCTTCGTCGGGCTCTTCTACCTTCACCACCTGGAAGCGGCGGGCGAGGGCGGCGTCCTTCTCAAAGTACTTCTTGTACTCGGCCCAGGTAGTGGCGGCGATTGTGCGCAGTTCGCCACGGGCCAGGGCTGGCTTGAGCAAGTTGGCGGCATCGTTCTGCCCGGCCTGGCCACCAGAGCCGATCAGCGTGTGGGCCTCGTCGATGAACAAGATGATCGGGTGCAGGCTGCGCTTGACCTCTTCGATCACTGCCTTCAGGCGGTTTTCGAACTCACCCTTGACCCCGGCGCCGGCCTGCAGCAGGCCGAGGTCGAGGGTATGCAGGGCGACATCCTTGAGCACCGCGGGTACATCGCCCTGGGCGATACGCAGCGCCAAGCCCTCGACCACCGCAGTTTTGCCCACCCCGGCTTCACCGGTAAGGATCGGGTTGTTTTGCCGGCGACGGGTGAGGATGTCGACCATTTGCCGTACTTCGAACTCGCGGCCCAGTACCGGGTCAATGCGGCCGTCACGTGCGCTTTGGGTAAGGTTGACGGTGTACTGGTCCAGCGCCGGGGTCTTGCCCCCGGCCTTGGCACCGTTGGCCACGGGGGCCGACGGGCTGGGCAATGGGCTGGCCTGTTTCGACTCGGCGCTGGCCTCGACCAGGGCGGCGAGGTTCAGGCGCAGGTCGTCAGTGCTGATTTTCTCCAGCTCTGGCGCCGAAGCGACCACCACGCGGCGCAGCTCGGCATCATCGAGCAGGGCCTGCAGCAAATGGCCGCTGCGCACCTGGCTGACGCCATATTCGATGGAAGCCAGCAACCAGGCTTGCTCGATCATGCGGGTGATATGCGGGGACAGCGCCGGGGTGCGGGTATTGCCTTTCTTGAAAGTGCCCAGGGCGGTGACCAGCTGCGCCTGCAAGCGCTCTGCAACAACGTCGTAGTGGCGCAGGATCGGTGCCAGGTCGCTGTCGTTGTTTTCCAGCAGTTGCAGCAGCAGGTGCTCCACCTCGACGTCGTAGTGGTGCTCCGACAGGCACAGGGCCGCCGCGCTTTCGGTGGCTGTGCGGCTGGTTTCATTGAGCTTGGCGAACAGAGACTTCAGGTTCACAAGGCGACCCCATCGTAAGGAATATGGAAAACGGCGCAACGCGAAGGCTCCGCGTCATGGCCAGGGCGTTTCAGCCAGCCCAGCCAGCCCAGGGCGACATTGCCGCTGCGGCCCAGCCGGGCGGGAGGCACTGCCTCGCGCTTGAGACGCGGGGCGATTTCGAAATCCAGCTCGGCACCTATATAGAAGCGCACCAGTTCGACCAGCTTGCGGTAGCACTCGGTGCCCGGCAGGAACCGCTGGTAATCGGCCAGGTCCAGTGGCCCCAGCTCGATACGGATACACGACTGGTAGTCCCAGACCCGGCTGCCGGCGACTGCGCTGTGGCCCAGCTGCGCGTTCTTGCGCCCCAGCTGGGTACATTGCCCGGGCTCCAGGTTCAGCCAACGCCCGGCGAACTGCCTGACCTTGATCGGCAGCGAGAAATAGAAGCCGAGCATCACCTCGAGATTGAGCGCGTTGCGCGGCTTCTGGCTGAGCAGCCCGGCAAAGTAGCTGAACAGCTCGCGACGCAGCGCCGAAGGCTGCTCTTCGAACTTGAGCTTTTGCGCGCGCGGGCCCAGGCCGACCAGGTTGAGCAGGTAGCCATCGAAGCCCGAGGTGCCATTGCGTTCGTGCTCGATATGGAATTTGTACTTCTGCCAGGCTTCGTAGAACAGCGTGGTCATGCGGTGCGAGAAGATGTCGAGAAACGCGTGGGCAGCATCGTCGCGGTATTGCACGTGGCGTTCGAGTAGCAGCTCGGTGTACGGACGCGGCAGCACGCCCGATGGCCCGACCAGGCCCATGAAGGTGACCTGCACCTCCGACAGTGGCAGGCCGGCCGGGGATACCTTGCCTTCGCGTTCGAAGTGCAAGTCGCTGACCTCGCTGGCCGGGAACGCCAGCGACAGCTGGGTGCGAAAACGCAGCGGGTCTTCGTGCGGCCGGGTCGCCAGGTCCATGCGCCCGGTACGGCTGTAGTGCAGGCGGAGCAGGCGCACCAATTGAAAGAATTCGAATCGGTGCGGCTCGGCTCGGGCCTGATCGATCAGACCAGGGGCTGATCGCCAGTGCGTGCTGGCCATTGGACGATTCTCTTTTCTCGTTGTTGGGAGCGCAGGCTCAGTCGGGTGAAGCTGTTCATCGAGCAGTACTGCCCGAAGAAGTGGTCCAGTACCATGCCGAACAGGTACACGCCGCTGCCGGTGAACTGGTTTTCGTCGAGGGTCAGGGTAATGCTCACGCCACGGACGAAGTTCGGCCGTGGGTGGCCGATGCGCGCAACTACCGGCTCGCTGCTGATTGCCTTGATGCCGTTGATCTGTTTGCGAATGGCCGAGACGTTGCGGTAGTTGTACAGCGACAGCAGCTCTAGCAGCACCTCGCGCCCCTGGCTGACCAGCGACAGGTGGTTTAGCGACAGGTGCGCGATGAGCCGCCAGATCAGGCCCTTGCCTAGTGGCACGCGTACGGTGGCTGTGGGTTTGCGCAGGCAGCGGATGTCTTTGATCACCGAGTTGGCGGGGATGGTGAAATCACCCCGTTCGCCGCCGAACGGCAGCATCAGCGGCACATCGCGATTGCTGCAGGTCAGGCCGATGCTCAAGGTGTCGCTGCTGGCGTCGATCAGTTCCAGGTTGCGGTCGACCACGCGGATACTCATGGCCGTGGCATCGCCCTGATTGCGCCGGCGGGCGATCCAGAAACTGGTGTGCGGGTCTTGCTCGCCGCGCGGCTCGAAAAACGGTTGGCAGGTGGCGACCTGGTCGAGGCCGCCGAGTTTGCGCACCCGGCGCACGCGGTCAATCGACACCACTTCGGCGGCATTGTGCAGACGGGTGTCGGGGGTGACCGGGTATTCATGCTGGGTGTGGGTAAGCTTGATCGGCTCGGCCTGCTGGCGGAACAGGTTAATGATCGGCGTGCAATTGAGTTTGAAGTTGTTGCGCCCGATGTTCTGCGTCAGCCGCGCCAGGCGCTCGCTGAGGTCGTAGTCGGAAAAATAGAAGTTGATCTCGACCTGCTCGACCGCCTTGCCTTGCAGGATGCGGGCAAAGCCACTGAGGTCGAAGAACATGAATTTGTCGGGGAACGTGAAGTACTCGTGCAGCAACCGGTAGCCCAGGAACGAGCGCTCCGAGTAGTCCACCAGGCCTTCGTCGCGGGCGTAGCCCACGGCCTGCAGGGCCGTGGTTGGCAGCGCGACTTCGCGGCTGCGGCCATCGTCCTGGAAGCTCAGGGTGGCTTTGGCCAGGTTGTTGAAGAGCAGCTCGTACAGCTGCAGCATCAGCGTCGCTTCGCCATCGAGGAAAAACCGCAGGCGGTCGATTTCCATCTGGCCGAACAGGGCATCGCTGGTGGCTTGCAGGCGGATACGCAGGCGCGCCACCAGGTCAGCGCTGTGGCCGTTGAATGCCGAACGCTCCATTTCCGCGAACGATGCCTGTTGCACGCTGACCGGCCACAGCTCCACCGGGTAGCAGGTGCGGAACTTGCACACCACGCCTTCCACGGCGTTGGCATGCATCTCGGTATGCCGCGCCACGCGATAAGCCTCGGTGACTTTCTCGTGCCTGCCCAGGCTCAGCTCGGCGATCGACATCGACGGCGTCGGACGCAGGTAGTGCGGGTACAGCACCTCGAGGAACGACTCGACGATTTCCGGGAACTCGTCATCAAGCTTTTTGTGCACCCGCGCAGACAGGAACGAGAACGCCTCGATCAGGCGCTCGGTATGCGGGTCTTCGCAGTTGTCGCCCTCGATCAGCAGCCGCGAAGCGATCTTCGGGTACTGCGCGGCAAACTCCTGGCCGAGGAAGCGCAGGTGCGACAGTTCCTTTTCGTAGTAGGGCAGCAGTTCGTCGAGCATCAGTTGAGGTTCTGCACTTTGTATTCCTGGGTGTTGACCTGCAGCACGGCGTCGAACGACACCTGGCGGCTGATGTCCTGCAGGCGCAACACGGCGTCCACGCGGAAGGTCAACATGCGGTGGCCGTTTTCCTGGGCCAGCAGTTGCACCCGAACCCGGCGAAAACGCCGGTCACCGGTGCTGATCGCCCGCTCCAGCTGTTGCTGGATGAGCCGGCGATCATGGGGGTCGAGCACGCTGCGGCTGATGAAATCAGGCATGCCGTATTCAAGGATGGAACCACCGAGCTGGCTGAAGCCGTTGAGCTCTTCGGCGACCAAGGACTGGCGAGTGTTCACCAGCACCTCGAGGTCGCGGACGATGCTCGCCTTGTACTCGGCCAGCGAGCAGGTGCGCTGCGCGGCGGCTTCAACCGACTGGTACGGACGGTCGTCCAGCAGTCGGTCTAGCAGCGAGGGCAGCAGGCGGGCCTGGTTACTCATGTGTCATCCCTGTACACACCGGCCGTTCAGCCGCGCGCGCCTTGCGGCAGTTCGGCGACCAGCCGCAGCGACGCGGTCAGTTCGTCGAGCTGGTAATGCGGGCGCAGGTACGTCACGGCCTTGTACACGCCTGGCTTGCCCGGCACTTCGAACACTTCGGCACGGGCTTCACGCAGCGGGAACTTGGCCTTGGCTTCCTGGCTGGCCGTGTCGTCGAGCAGCACGTAGCTGGCCAGCCACTGGTTGAGGAAGCGTTCAACATCCAGGCGCGAAGCGAAGCTGCCGATCTTGTCGCGCATGATCGCCTTCATGTAATGGGCGATGCGCGAGGTGGCGAAGATATATTGCAGCTGCGCCGACAGGCGTGCGTTGGCGTTGGCAATGTCGGTGTTGTACTGCTTCTGCTTTTGCGCCGACTGGGTACCGAAGAACGCAGCGTAGTCAGTGCCCTTGCAGTGCACCAGGGGGATGAAGCCGAGGTCAGACAGCTCTTTTTCGCGGCGGTCGGTGATGGCGATTTCGGTCGGGCACTTGAGGGCGATTTCGCCGTCATCGGTCTTGAAGGTGTGGGTCGGCAGGCCTTCGACCAGGCCGCCACCTTCCACGCCGCGAATCGCCACGCACCAGCCGTAGCGAGAGAACGCATCGGTGACGCGGGTGCCGAGGGCGTAGGCGGCGTTCATCCACAGATACTTGTTGTGGTCGCGGCCGTCGACGCTTTCGACGAAGTTGAATTCTTCTACCGGGGTGGTATCGGGGCCATACGGCAGGCGGCCGAGCACGTGGGGCAGGGTAAGGCCCACGTAGCGCGAGTCTTCCGAGGCGCGGAACGATTTCCACTTGGCGTATTCGACAGTGTCGAAGATTTTCGCCAGGTCACGCGGGCCGGACATTTCGGTGAACGAGTCCCAGCCGAACAGCTCGGGCGAGGCGGCTGAAATGAACGGCGCGTGGGCTGCGGCGGCTACGTGCGAGACCTCTTCCAGCAGGTACATGTCTTCGGGGTTGCGGTTGAACTCGTAGTCGCCGATCAGCATGCCGAACGGCGCGCCACCGAAGGTGCCGTATTCTTCTTCGTAGACCTTCTTGAACAGTGCGCTCTGGTCGAATTCGCTGGCGGCCTTGAGGTCGCGCACCAAGTCCTTCTTCGAGGCGTTGAGCAGGTGGATTTTCAGCGTGGTGCTGGTCTCGGTCTGGTCGACCTGATACTTCAGGCCGCGCCACGAGGCTTCCAGCTGCTGGAACTCACGGGCGTGCATGATCTCGTTCATCTGCTCGGAGAGCATCGCGTCGATCTCGGCGATACGCGAGTCGAGTACGGCGATCAGGTCCTTGCTCGGGGTCATTTCACCTTCGAGTACCTGGTTCACCAGTTCGCCGATCAGGTCGCGGGTGCGGCTGCGCTCGGTATCGGAGCGGGCCACGCGGCTTTGCGAAATGATACTGTCCAGCAGCGAAGGCTGCGGGGCGAAGTTTTCTACTTCGACCAGGTCGCCGGCCTGTTGCGGTGCGGTTTGCTTGTCGGTCATGTTCGGGCTCCTGCTCAGGCGCGATCGCTGCTGGTTGGGTCTTTCACTTCGGCTTCACGGCCGAATTCCTTGCCCAGGGTCTTTAGCTTTTCGGTGTTCTGCAGCACATCCATCAGCAACTCTTCAAGCTTGTCGTTGCCGCCCATCTTGTTGCGCAGGTCGGCCAGCTTGTTGCGCACTTCCAGTAGCTTGCGCAGCGGTTCCACTTGCTTGACCACGTTCTGCGGCTCGAAGTCTTCAAGGCTGTTGAAGTTCAGTTCGACGCCCAGCTGGGTACCGTTCCTGGCCAGGGTGTTGTCGACGCGGTAGGTCAGGCGCGGCTTGATGCCCTTGAGCACGCCGTTGAAATTGTCGCGGTCGATGAACACGAACTTGCGGTCCTTGAGCTTGGGCAGCGGCTCCAGCGGGTTGCCGGAGAAGTCACCGAGCACGCCGACGACGAAGGGCAGTTCCTTTTTCTCGATGGCATCGCCGATGTCCACGTCGTAGGTGATATGGACCCGGGGTGCGCGAACGCGGTCGAGTTTGTGCTGGGTGCTTTCCTTCTTCGCCATCGTGTTCTCCAATGCAAGCAATTCGCTACGAATCTTGGCGCGGCCCGGTAGCGGGCACCGCGCGTTACAGTCCTTCGATCGTCAGCAGCAGGCGCTGACGGATTTCGTCGTTCATTTCCAGGATGTTGTCGCGGCCCACCAGTTCTTCGAAGCGGGTGCTGCCGGCAATTTGCGTGCTGCTACGAATGACCGAGTCGTCCGGAAGTTCCGAGCGCACTGGCGCGCTGAGGACGCAGAACGGCAGGTCGCCCAAGCCCTTGAGGCGTTCGAAACTCAGGCCGAAGCGCAACCCTTCGAACAGCCGGCCAACGCCTGGCGACTTGCTCAGGCAGTAGAACAGCACCAGGTAGTGCACCACGAAGCGGTACAGCTCGGCGCTGCTGCGGTTGGGGTCATTGATGACTGCGCGAAAGCGCGCCAGTTCGAAGCCCTGGAAACCGACCACCCAGCGCACCGGGCTGGTGATGCGGATGACTTGGCCGCTTTGTGCGAGGACCTTGTCGTATTCCAGTGGGTACAGTTCCGGGGTGGTGCTGATCAGGGTGAGCGGCACGTCCAGTTCGCTGACCAGCTGGAATGGCGCAGCCGAGCCAATGCGCTCGTAGAGCTCGATCAGCGACTGAAAATGGCCCTGGGTTTCGCGCCCGCTGCTGCGCTGGGCGCCTTGCAGGTACTCGCCAAACAGGGTCTGTGGACGGATCAGCGGTGCCACGGTGGCAAGGTAATCCGCCGCCTGCGCCTTCAGCGCATCGGAGATCGCCCGCGTCTGGCTACGCAGCTTGATCAGTGCTTCGACATCGAATGTCTGTGTCATCGGTGCATCGTCCATGTGCCTGCTTGATCGTCCTGAAACGCCAGTGGCGAGGACCTGAAAATGCGCCTATCGAAGGCGTCTGATTGGGTGCTGGCACATGAATATCGTGTTGCCAGCAATGCCGAGTAGGGCACCCCGCTGCGGAATAAGTTCCGGCGAGGGGAGCGATTTTTTCCCTGTTTTGTGATGCGACGCAATGATGGCGCCATGCCATTGGCGGTGGGTTTCGGGCGCGGGAAATGGGGGTTTGGCCCCTAAAGTCAGGGGGCCGAAGTGCTAAGGAAACGGTAAAAATTGGCGTAAAAAGATTTTTAAAAAAAGTGAACCGGGTCTCTTTTTGCCGCGCTGAGCCGTTTGCATTCGGCGTCTACTGTGGCGACCATCAATGATGGCAATGCGACGGAATATGCCGCGCAGAAGCGGCTTGCTGCGGTCTCTTACAGCGGCTTTGCGCCCACCACTCGACCCTCGATTCCCCACTCCCGCAACCACCCAAGCAAGGCATCCAATTCATCGGTGGCCTCGACCGACAGCCTTGTGATTCAAAGTAACTTGCCGCCTTGGCCTTGTTGCCGCGTATGTAGATGTCCTTGAGGACATCGCCTGTGCGGCCGAATTTCTCATTGAGGTATTCCCGGCGCGTTGCTGCAGCTTGCGGAGGATCAGCAAGGGTTGGGGGCGCAACCTCAGCTTTACGGGGGGCTGGTAAAACGGCTGCTCGGGTTCGGCTTTCTTGAGGGGCGTCGCTTCTTTTGCCTGCAGTTCCGGATGCGCCAGTAATTTCTGCTCATTCTTCGACAGCCAGGCAGCCAGGCAGCCAGTTGCCGATTGGAGATATCCGTCTGTAGCCTCGCACTACGTGTGGCAATGTTTTCCATGCTGCTCATGACGCCGGCCTGATGACGGCAATTAAGCATCGTCGCCCCGCATCATTGCTGTTCGCTTGCCGCAAGTGCCAGTATGGCCAGGGTCCACGCTAGCCATTTGCCAGAATGGATGAATGACGAAAAATTTGAACCCATCCACGTTATGAAACATTTTTCTCCGCGAGCGCCGTGGACGTAGAGGTAGCGTACGGCTCGAATTGGCGTGGTCAGGTATAGGCTCCGCTCACCACTTGTAAAACCTTCTGCTACGGGCCATTCGTCGCTGGCTCGTAGCGCCTTGGCGCAGCAGTGACGGTTACGAAAAGTGGCAATGTGATATCGCCTTGCGGGGTTCTAAGCTCAGCATTACAAGGCTTGCGATGTGTTGACAGGGCATCATTTGCCGGTGTCTCCTTTTGGGCGCTTCTGCCTGCCTGGCATTCGGAAATGTGAACCAGGTCGCATTAAATTCAATGCATGATGGCACTTTCCATCATGCCGGCAGTCGCATGATTCCGCAGGGCACGCGCGTGATGTGCGCATGCCGAATTACGCCCGCAAGAACAGAGTTGTAGCTGAGCATCGCAAGCGCGTGCTGGCCGTGTTTTCAAGGAGATTTCGCATGATCATGGACCTGGCCTCCGCGCTGCTGTCGCCGCAGAACCGCCGCCTGTTCAAGTTCCACAACCTGGCCAACCCCGAGCAGGAACTGCTGCTGGAAACCTTCAAGGGCGTCGAGGCTTTGTCGCGGGCGTTCAACTACGAACTGCTGCTGGTCTGCGAAGATTCCGGCTTGCCACTGAAGTCGATGATGGGCCAGCATGTCAGCATCGAGATTGAACTGGCCGAAGGCGGCCCGCGGCACATCACCGGTTACCTCACGCGCTTTGCCAGCATCGGCAGCGACGGTGGCATGGCGCGCTATACCGCCACGCTCAACCCGTGGTTCTCGATGCTAAAGAACCGCTTCGATACGCGGATCTTCCAGGGCAACACGGTTGAGGAAGTAATCACCGAAGTGTTCGCCCTGTGCCCGGCGTTCTCCCGCCACGAATTCCGCCTGACCCGCCCGCAGAAGCGCTACACCTACATCACCCAGTACCGCGAAACCGACTTCAACTTCGTTCAGCGCCTGCTGGAGGAAGAGGGGATGTTCTATTACTTCGAGCACACCGCCGAAGGCCACACCATGATCATCTGCGATGACTCAAGCACCTTGGTGGACATCCCTGAACAGCCACAGATCCGCTTCCACAGCGCATCGGTCACCGAGACCGCCGACTCCATCACTCAGTGGAGCGGCAACCGCCAGCTGCAGTCCGGCAAGATGGCCACGCAGACCTTTGACTACCGCCAGCCCAACAACCGTTTGCCGGTGGCGATGAACAGCGTGAACAAGCAGGGCGACGTGGAAAACTTCGAAATCTACGACTTCCCCGGCCAGTACACCCACGGCACCTACGACGAAGGCGAAACCCTGCTGCGCCTGCGTATCGAGGCGCTGGAACTGCGCGGCAAGAAGTTCGAAGGCGCCAGTAACTGCCGGGCCATGAAGCCCGGCTATACCTTCGAACTGCTGCAGCACTATAGCCACGACCAGGGCGCCGTCGAAGACCGGCAGTTCCTGCTGATGAGCGTGGAAAGCGAAGGCCACAACAACTACCTCAGCGGCCAGCAGGCCAGCTACTTCAATACCTTCAGTTGCGTGCGCAAGAAGATCCCGTTCCGCCCGCAGCTGAGTACCCCAAGGCCAACCATCGCCGGCCCGCAGACCGCGATCATCGTCGGCCCGCCTGGCGAAGAGATTTTTACCGACGAACTAGGCCGCGTGAAGATCCAGTTTCACTGGGACCGCAAGGGCCAGCACAACGACCACA
Source organism: Pseudomonas sp. NPDC089408 (assembly GCF_044749445.1). Lineage (NCBI taxonomy): Bacteria > Pseudomonadati > Pseudomonadota > Gammaproteobacteria > Pseudomonadales > Pseudomonadaceae > Pseudomonas > Pseudomonas sp. NPDC089408. Next base: position 30,925 of record NZ_JBIVHY010000005.1, on the reverse strand, counting down.
GCTCGTGCTGGGTACGCGTGGCCCAATCCGGTGCCAGCGGCGGCTTCGGCAGTATCCAGATCCCACGCGTTGGCGACGAAGTGGTGGTGGTATTCCTCGACGGCAACCCCGACCGCCCGCTGATCATGGGCAGCCTGTACAACAGCAGCAACACGCCGCCTTGGGCGCTGCCGGCGAACAAGACCCAGAGCGGCTTCCTGACCCGGTCGATGAAGGGTGACGGCGGTACGGCCAACTTCTTCCGCTTCGAGGACAAGGCCGGCGCCGAGCAGATCATCATGCATGCCGAGCGCAACATGGATACCGAGATCGAGCTGGATGAGACCCATGATGTGGGCAAGAACCGGACGATTACCGTTGGCGGCACGCATACCGAAAGCGTAAAGAAAGATACGGTGGTGCAAGTCACTGAAGGCTCCTACACCTTGCAGGTCGACAACCAGTTCATTCAGGTGTCCGCCAAGCAGCACATCATCCTGCAGGTGGGTGAAAGCAGCATTACGTTGACGCCGGAAGGCATCGAAATCAAAGGCAAGGCCATCGTAACAACGAGTACCGACACTACCCAGATCACTGGCGCGGCAGTGCGAATCAACGACTGAGACACGGTTCATGTACAAGACCTCGATCTACGACCGCCTCTCTGCCAAGCGCGAAGCGCAAGAGGAAGCTGCGCGGCAGGCCAGGCTAGCGGAAGCCGCCAACCTGCCTGAGCCTGTGCCCGAGGCGCAGCCGGTGCCGACAGCACTGCTGGATGTGGCCAGCGGTTTTACCTTCGCCGGTCTCAACCTGCAATTTCCGGCCGGCTTTCGCTTTCGCGATATTCAAACCACCCTTGAGCATGAAGGCGAACCGGTCAGCCTTCGCATCCGGCGTCGCGACGTTCGTTCCAGGCAACCTTTGCAGCTGCTGTTCGAGGACGCGGTCCAGGCCCTGCGCGAATCTACCCCACAGCTGCGCTTGATTCGTCAGCGTGATTGCCACATGGCTGGCCACCCAGCCAAGGTTTTGGACTTCCACTTCAATACCGGCCATGAGCCCCGGCACGGTCGCCTGGTCGGCGCGTTGGTGCCCGTGGTCGGCAGCGACTCGCAGCAATGGCTCGACATCTCCACAGTGATCGACCCGAGCAAGCCTGGCCTGAGCCAGTGGCTGGCAGAATTTGACCGCATGCTCGATGGCTTCGCGCTGGGCTGACTCCGTTCTCTTTATCAGGAATTTTCATCGCATGGATTACGAGTTGCAGGAAGGCAGCATGGCGCTGCCGGCAGGTTTCGAAGACCGCACAGTCAACATGTTCGTCCTGGGTGCCAGTGTGCCCGCACCTTTGAGCATTACCGTCTCGCGTGACACTTTGCTGCCGGACGAAGCGTTGCAGGCTTACGTGGATCGTCAGGTCAAAATGCTCACGTCCAAGCTGCGCGGCTACACCCGCATGGGTAACAAGGCCGTCTCGCTTTCGGCTACTGCGCCCATCGCCGGTATCCAGATCGACGCTTACTACATGAACCAAGGGCGCCCGTTGTACCAACGCCAGGCCGCCTTCATCATCGCCCCCGGGCGTGCGCTGATCTTCTCCACCACGGCTCAGGCCGACTTCAGTGCACAGCAGAACCAGGACTGGGACAACCTGCTGGCCAGCTTCACCCCGCGTTCCCCGGCCGTAACCAACGAACAGGAGTAACCCTTCATGTTCGAAGCGGCCAGGTTCGGCGACGATATCTCGCACACCAGCGCGTTGGGGGGCTTCCTGATCGGAGCTGCCCTGGGTATCGCGCTGGTGGCCACGGTGGCTATCGCCACCTTCACCTGCGGGTTCGGCGTCGCATTGCTCGCCGGCCTCGCAGCCGGTATCGGGGGCAGCTTGCTGACCGCTGCCGGAGAGGCGATAGGCAGTATGTTCTCGTCCCCCTCAGGGACGATAACCACTGCCTCACCCAACGTGTTCATCAACAGCCGCAAGGCCGCCCGCGTCGAAAAAAGCATCGGTGCCTGCGACAAGCACCCAGGGCCGGTGCAGATTGCCGAGGGCTCGACCAACGTCTTCATCAACAGCGTTGCCGCGGCACGCAAGGGCGACAAGCTGACCTGCGGTGCTACCATTTCCGGTGGCTCGGACAACGTCATCATCGGCGGCGGCACCTATCGCTACCTGCCAGTGGATGATGAAATCCCGGAATGGCTGCGTACCACCGTGGATGTGCTGATGGCCATCGCTGGCGCTGCCGGCGGTATTGCCCAGCTGATCAAGGCCGGTAGCCAGGCAGGCATGAAAGCCATCATGCCCTGTGCCCTGAAATTCACGGCAGGCTTTGTCGCCGGTGAAGTCGCCAGCCGCTATGTGGTCGAACCGGTGGCGCGCAAGGCGATCGGTGGCCTGGTCGGCAACCCGGTCGACCTTACTACCGGCCGCAAACTGATCCCTGATGAAATCGACTTCAGCCTGCCCGGCCTGATGCCCATCGAATGGTCGCGTTTCTACGCCAGCGACCTCACCGTCGACAGCGTGCTTGGCCGCGGTTGGGTGCTGCCCTGGGAGCAAAGCCTGCGCCGCCAGGGTTCGTTCATTTACCTCACCGACAACCAGGGCCGCGAAGTCCCGTTCGTGGCCCTGCAGCCGGGCGAGCGCATCTACAACCCGCACGAGCAGGTGTACCTGGTATGCACCGAGGGCGGCCACTACATCCTGCAGACCCTCGACAACCTGTTCTTCTACTTCGGTGAAGTGCCCGACAGCAACACCGAAGTGCCGCTGCAACGTATAGAGAATGCCCTCGGCCACTTCCTGCATTTCACCCGCACGCCCGACGGCACCCTGACTGACATCAGCGCCACCGGCGGTACCCGTGTGCATTTGCACTACGACAACCCACTGGGTCGCCTGACCGACATCAAGCGCGTGGTGAACAATGAAGCGGTTGAAACACTGACCCAGTACCGTTACGACGAACACGGCCAGCTGACTGCGGTAATCAACCGCAACGGCGACACCGTGCGCAGCTTCAGCTACGCCGAAGGCCTGATGGTCACCCACAGCAACGCCCTGGGCCTGGGCTGCCATTACCGCTGGGAAACCCACGGCGGCAGGCCGCGGGTGGTCGAGCACTGGACCAGTGACGGCGAGCATTACCATTTCCGCTACGACCTCGACGCCCGCACCAGCTGGGCCACCGACGTGCTCGGCCGCGAGCTGGAGGTGCAGTACAACGCCGACCACCGCGTCATTGCCAGCCGTGACTACGGTGGCGAGCGCTATGCCATCGCGCTGGACGAAAACGGCAACATGGTCGGCCTCGACCTGCCAGACGGCAATCGCCTGACCTTCAAGTACGACGAATACGCCCGCCTGCTCGAAGAAACCGACCCGCTGGGGCGCAAGATCGCCTATGAGTATCACCACCTGACGACGCTGGTGACCAAGGTCAGCTACCCGGATGGCAGCACCTGGACGGCGCGTTACGACGACAAGGGCAACCTGCTCGCTGAAATCGATGCGCTCGGCCAGATGACCGAATACCTCAACAGCGACGACGGCCTACCGCACACCATCATTGATGCGACCTACAAGTCCAAGTACCTGTGGTGGAACACCCTGGCCCAGGTCGAGCGCTACCAGGACTGCTCAGGCAAGAGCACCTACTACCGCTACGACGAGCGTCAGCACCTTATAGCGGTGACCGATGCGCTCAACCAAACCACCTCGCTGGAGCGCAAACCGGACGGTGAAGTACTGCGCATCAAACACCCGGACGGCAGCACGGAAACCTTCACCTACAACGTCTATGGCCAGGTACTCAGCCACACCGACGGCAAGGGCCAGACCATACGCCTGATGCGCACCGCCCGCGGCCTGCCCAGCAGCCGCCAGGACGCCAAGGGCCAGCGGGTGCGCTACGAATACGACAAGGCCATCCGCCTGACCGCGCTGGTCAACGAAAATAATGCGACGTATAGCTTTGCCTACGATGTGTCGGACCGGCTGAGCGAAGAGGTGCGGGTCGATAACCTGACCCGGCGCTTCAGCTACAACGTCGGCGGCCATCTCACCCGGTTGGATGAAATTGGCTACGGCGAAAATGCCGAACGCCCAGAGCGGCATACGCTGTTCGAGCGTGACACCATTGGCCGCCTGATCGGCAAGCTGAATAACGACGCACAGCAGCAATTCACCTATGACGACGGCGACCGGCTGCTGAGCATCGAGCGACAACCCAGCGGGATCGGCAAGCAGCTGGGCATCACCGAAGAAAAGCTGGAGTACACATACGATCTGCTGGGGCGGCTGACGAAAGAAATCACCCCCGACGGCACGCTCGGTTATGAGTACGATCCACTCAGCAATTTGACTACATTGACCCTGCCAGACGGCCGCAAGGTCAACCACCTGTACTACGGCAGCGGGCACCTGCACCAGCTGAATCTGGATGGCCAGGTGATCAGCGACATGGAGCGTGACGACCTGCACCGCGAGGTGTATCGCACCCAGGGCAAGCTCACCAGTTGCTTTGGCTACGACGCGATGGGGCGCAAGGCTTGGCAGTTCGCCTCGACCTTGCCCGCCGACAAGCTTTCGCAGGTGCACAACACCGGCGTGAATACCTCGCTGTTGGTGGAGCACGCTTACAACCCGATTCACCGCCGCTACCAGTACGACCCGGCCGGTGAGTTGGTACGCACGCTCGACAAGCTGCGGGGTGAGATCAAGTACGAGTACGAAGCCAACGGCCAGTTGCGCAGCCGTGATACCGGCTCGCTGGTGGGTAGCGAAGAGTTCCGCTACGACGCGGCGGCCAACCGCCTGGACTTCAATGCGCGGCAGTTCGACAAGGTCAAGGACAATCGGATCAAGCAATGGCGGGATCAGGAGTATCGCTACGATCCTTGGGGCAACCTGACCGAGAAGCGCTCGGGGCCCAGCAAGCTGCAGCACTTCAGCTATGACTGCGAAAATCGGCTGGTGCGGGCACAGACACTGGTTAACGGCAAGCTGGAAAGTACCGGTGAGTATCGCTACGACAGCCTGGGGCGGCGGGTAGCCAAGCGGGCTGAGATCAATGGTGAGGTCGAGCAGAAGCGCTTCCTGTGGCAAGGGTTGAGGATGCTGCGGGAAGAGACGCCTGGGCAGAGCATTTTGTACCTGTATGAGCCGGGTAGCTACGCGCCCTTGGCGCGGGTTGATCAGGCGGAAGGGGAAGAGCAGAAGCTTTATTACTTCCATACGGATCAGATTGGGACTCCATTGGAGCTGACGGATAGCGATGGCAAGATTATTTGGCAGGCTACATATTGCTCTTGGGGGGCAGTAGAGAGTCTGCCTGTAAATGAGATTGAACAGAATCTACGATTCCAAGGCCAATACGCAGACTCTGAAATCGGATTGCACTACAACACATTCCGGTACTATGACCCCGACACTGGCCGATTTTTAACGCAAGATCCAATAGGCATCAGGGGTGGTGCTAATCTTTATTCCTATGTGCCAACGCCGACTCTCTGGGTTGATCCTTTAGGTTGGGTGCCTTGGGAAAAGAATGGGTTTGATGGATGGTTTAACAACGCATCGGTTCAAGATATTGTTGACAATAAAAAAGCCGTAGAGGCCGCGCTGCGCAGTCCAGGAGGCAAACATGAAATGTTTCCGGTGTCCATAGCCTCGAAGGCAAAAGAGCTAGGATTTACGGCTCAAGAGCTTAAGGAAATGACAGTGCCGACTAAAGATATTACTTTTGTCGGCATCACGGACAAGCATGGTAATCCTGTGCCAGACGGTCCGCATCATGGCAGTAGGGCTGGTAGATTGTTCCACAATAATCTAATTAAAGATTTGAATGCCACGCAAAGCAAAACGCAAGCGTTGGGTGTGATTGATTCGCATCATAGTAAACACATGAAATTGGGAGCGTGCTAGATGGATTATGATGATATTGATCGTTACGAAAAAGTTCATGTGTGGATAGGTACAAACTTTTCCTCTGAGGAAGATTACCTGAAATATTTTGAGCTGGATTACACACAAGATTTAGACGATTCATCCTACAAGGTTTGTGGTTTTTGCAAGGATATTGGTGAAAGATGGTATGACGAAGACTTTATAGGGATTATTCCTAGAAAGTCAGAGGAGGTAAGTTTAGAAGAAATTTTAAAAGATGCAGCGGTTGATCGCGACTGTATTGAAGATATTAAGGCTGAGTGCCTCAGGCTTGGAATCACTAAAGCAAATGCCATTTTTTGGTATTCTGACGGTGCGACGGTTATTTCAGAGCCATTAAAAGCAAATTATAATGGCTTGAAATATGTGGGGCTGTATGAAGGGGAGTGAATGCTTGTGTTTTGCAACAGCGTAGGGGTATCGTTTTGGGTCTTGCTGAGTATGAATTTTTTAGCGGCATAGAGAAGTAGCTATAGGCGATGGGGTAATTGGCTTTGCCTCCGAAAAGTCAAAGCCAAAATTCTTCCTGTTCAGATTTGAGGTTAAGGTGAGCTTTTGACGTACCTATCACTGAGCTTTCACTGGATATGCCAGTTTTATATTGTTAAAAGATATTTCAGTTAAATTATGATCGATAGTTCACCTGCTTTGGTTTGCGAGAAACTATTAGTGAGTCTTTGCTTAGCTGTATGCCTGATGGTCCACACTGGTTTAGTAAAATCGTTCTGGATGATGAGGCTGCCTGTCTAGTGATGTGGTAAGGGCTGAAGAGAAAAGCGCTACTATTGTGGTGACCGCTCGTGTCAAGTCTCTTTTTGAAAGCAACTCAGTTCGTGACCTGGAATTCACGCCTTAAATTTCTGTTGGTCTAAGGTCGTCCGGGTTTGTTGTGTAGTTATTTAGAGGGCAGGGTTGGCTGGGGGACTTTAATTGAAAGGGATCCAATCTTTAAAAATTAATGGTTGAATTGGCTCTGCTAGATCTTTGGTGGAGCCATATTTTTACGGCATATGTCACAAGTGTAACCACAAGCCTCCCAAAGAGATGTCTCCGGTCTGCACACAGGACGGCCACTTTCTGCACTTCTCGCACAGCTCAGATTGCACCCGAGCTCACCTGCACTACGACAACCCACTGGGTCGCCTGACCGACATCAAGCGCGTGGTGAACAATGAAGCGGTCGAAACACTGACCCAGTAGATCAGGCGGAAGGGGAAGAGCAGAAGCTTTATTACTTCCATACGGATCAGATTGGTACGCCGCTGGAACTGACGGATAGCGATGGGCAGATCGTTTGGCAGGCGACTTATCGCTCATGGGGCGAGATAGAGCAGCTGGCGGTCAACAAGGTCATGCAGAATATACGTTTTCAAGGTCAATACTATGATCTTGAGACAGGGCTACATTACAATACTTATCGATATTATGATCCGCAGGTTGGGCGTTTCGTAACGCAGGATCCGTTGAGTATCGACGGTGGAATGAATCTGTATGGTTATGCTCTAAATCCGATTCTATGGCTGGATCCACTTGGGCTATCCTGCGGGTCTGACGCAAAGAAACTTGCTGACAGCTTAGGTAGTAAGCCAGTAGGGGGAGGTCAGTATGATGCTCATCACATCGTATTGTCCAACTCAAAGGACGTCAGAATGATTGCCTTGAGGAAACAGATGAAAGAGCTAGGGATCGATATCAATAATAGAAAAAACGGAATCTGGTTACCAAATACAGAGTCTGCAAGGGTCCCCGGCACACTTGCAACGCCACACAAGGGCGCGGGCATACATGGTAATGCCTACAAACAACATGTGTATGATACGCTGACAGGCAAGACAACGAAGAAAGAGTTCTTGAATGGACTTGCTGAACTCAAAGAGCAATTAAGTGGCGGTAAAACATTTGCTGTTAGGAGGTGGTTATGATTCCGGATAAATTCAAGGCCTTGTTCGAAGATTTACAATCTAAGCTTGAAATGGATCCTCCAGGGGTCGTGGGTGCGCAGTGCATCAAAAGTGAAAATGTGAAATGGTCGAAGGGGCCTAGTTTTTCAATATTACCCTATGGGTTGGAGCTGGCTGGAGTGACTCCTTCACCTATCCTAGGAAATGAGCCAAAAAGCAAAAAAAACTGCTTTAAATTTTATTGTAACGAGGCGGGGGAGTTTTATAAGTCAGATATATATGGTGTGAGTTCGACAATAATAGAGACCGAAATATATCAGATAGAGGGTCAATTCAGGTCTTTAGTTCGATTTGACGACGATGGAGAGGCAGTTCGCGCTTCTGGTGTTGTTTTTGAAAACGGAACACCATACATATCATGTCGCCTAGAGGATGATGGTGAGTGCTGGTGTTATGAGTATAAATATGAAGGGCAGCAGGTAGTTTCAATGATTGTTTATGCCACTAATAGCGCGCCTGGTGCCGAGATATTTGTAGAGCGGGAGGGTGATGTTTTGATTGGTCTGTATTTCTTTAATAAAGATTCAAAGATTTACGTTTGCAGGGTTTAATTGGGGCTCGATATGAGCCTCATTTCGACGCTGTGGCTCTTTATTTTAGATACGTATGAGGTGGATCTCTCCAAGGTCGCGATTGCGATGTGCAAGATGAGCTTTTGAGTAAATGCTTGTCTGGGTGGTTTAGGGGGGGGCTTAAAGCCATTAGCAAAAGGCTTGGAAGGTGAGATTTTTTGTTGTCTTGGGAGCGACTGAAAATAAACTCTAAGGGTGGTCGCGCAACTGGCGTGATCACCTGCGATTTGATGATTATTTCTTACTGGCGAAAAATACTGTTAGCGTTAGATCAGCTTCCTCCTGCACTTCACTCCGCTCCGTGACACCGGCAGCCCCCGTGTGCACCTGCACTACGACAACCCGCTGGGTCGCCTGACTGACATCAAGCGCGTGCTGAACAATGAAGCGATCGAAACACTGACCCAGTTCCGTTACGACGAACACGGTCAGCTGAATGCGGTAATCAACCGCAACGGCGACACCGTGCGTAGCTTCAGCTACGCCGAAGGCCTGATGGTCACCCACAGCAACGCCCTGGGCCTGGGCTGCCACTACCGCTGGGAAACCCAGGACGGCAGGCCGCGGGTGGTCGAGCACTGGACCAGTGACGGCGAGCATTACCATTTCCGCTAGATGCGCACGGCCCGCGGCCTGCCCAGCAGCCGCCAGAACGCCAAGGGCCAGCGGGTGCGCTACGAGTACGACAAGGCCATCCGCCTGACCGCGCTGGTCAACGAGAACAACGCCATACAGCTTTGCTTATGACGCCTCGGACCGGCTGAGCGAAGGTACCTGAACAGCGACGACGGCCTGCCGCACACCACTATCAATGCGGCCTACAAGTCCAGCTACGAGTGGTTGAGCACCTGGCCACAGGTCGGGCCATCATCAGGCCTGTGGGCGGCACGCTTGGGTAGGCAACTTTTCCGCCCAGCAAGTTTGAGGGTTATTTGGGGCTGTGCATGAGGGTTAGTGTGGTTTGGCGATCACAACTAACAGGAGCTGTATCATGCGACCGTCATTAATATTGGCTATTGATCAACAATGCACAGTGCATACAGGTAGCCATTTCCCGTTACGGCGCTATACACCGTATGGCCATCACACCATCGAAAGCGGAGGCTGGTTGGCCTTTGCCGGGGAAGCCGATTCGTTAGTCCCTCACTGTTATCTGCTCGGCAACGGCAAGCGCGCCTATGACACAGTGCTGATGCGCTTTCATAGTCCGGACTCATTCAGCCCCTTCGGGCGCGGCGGGATCAACACCTATGCCTATTGTCAGGGTGATCCGATTAACAATGTTGACCGCGATGGCCATTCGCCAAGCCGCATAGTCGGGCAGTCAACCGGCCTGGTATGGGGCTCGGTGGGTATGCTTTCCTCGCTGAACAAGGCATCCAGGACAATTGTCAAACGCTCGATTGCCAAGGCAAACGGGCTAACTGTACCGAAGGAGTTCGATAACGCTAGCCGCACCAACAATGCAATGATCTTTAACGGGGGGCTGATGAGTACCTTGACTAAAGTGCCAGGCGTGGCATTTGCCTACGCCTTTCCAGCCGCCTCGATTGCCAATGAGGCGTTTACTGCAGTGGGTATCTCAGCCGCATCTTTTGCAGGGGCCGGAAAGTTGCGGCAGTTGTATACCGATATGAAAGCGACCTACCGGGAGGCCAGGTTAAACAGGCTGCCCTTGGTTAAATTGACTGTAGAATCAGTAAAAGAAGCCACCGGATGGAATCGGTTCCGCGGCCAAGAGTCAGCCATTCTTGAGCCCCTCCCGGAAAAGGTGCTGTTGGTGCGGTTTCCGAACAAGGCGTGAACGCGGTTAGTCTCCGCTTGGCCACATTGTGTTCCACCGTGTGAAACCAGATTCGATTGTGCTCCATCGCTCCTCGCGTTTTGCTGTCACCCAGCACGACCTGCCTTACCCGTCGTGACCTCAAGGCAAACAACAAGACCGGGAAACCACCCGCGCGAGGAGACTCTACATGTCCCGACATCAGCACATCCTGGCCTGGCTGAACGATGTGGCCAGCGACTTGCACGCAATCCGTCATGATATCCACGCCCACCCGGAACTGGGCTTTGAAGAAAGCCGCACCTCGGCCCTGGTCGCCCGGTTGCTCGAGGCGTGGGGCTACGAGGTGCACACCGGCATTGGCCACACCGGCGTGGTCGGCGTGCTGCGCAACGGCAGCAGCCCACGGCGCCTGGGCCTGCGCGCCGACATGGACGCGCTGCCCATTCACGAAGCCACCGGCGCGGCCTACAGCAGCCAGCACCAGGGCTGCATGCACGCCTGCGGCCATGACGGGCATACCACCATGCTGCTGGGCGCCGCCCGTTACCTGGCGGCAACCCGGCAGTTCGATGGCACGCTGACGCTGATCTTCCAGCCGGCCGAAGAGGGTCAGGGCGGAGCCGAAGCCATGCTGGCCGACGGCCTGCTGGAGCGCTTCCCTTGCGATGCATTGTTCGGCATGCACAACATGCCGGGGTTGCCGGCCGGGCACCTGGGCTTTCGCGAGGGGCCGATGATGGCCTCGCAAGACCTGCTCACCGTTACGCTCGATGGCGTCGGTGGGCATGGCTCGATGCCACACTTGACCGTGGACCCGCTGGTTGCGGCGGCCAGTGTGGTGATGGCGCTGCAAACCGTGGTGGCGCGCAATATCGATGCGCAGGAAGCGGCGGTGGTCACGGTCGGTGCCTTGCAGGCCGGCGAAGCCGCCAACGTGATCCCGCAACAGGCGTTGCTGCGCCTGAGCCTGCGCGCGCTGAATGCCGAGGTACGCGCGCAGACCCTTGACCGGGTGCGGGCGATCATTGTCAGCCAGGCCGAAAGCTTCGGCTGCCGCGCCAGCATCGAGCACCGCCCGGCCTATCCGGTGCTGGTCAACCATGCCGCGGAAAACGCCTTTGCCACCCAGGTCGGGCTCGAGTTGCTCGGCGCCGACGCAGTGGATACCAATACCCGCAAGCTGATGGGCAGCGAAGACTTCGCCTGGATGCTGCAACGCTGCCCGGGTGCCTACCTGTTCATCGGCAACGGCGTTTCGCGGCCGATGGTGCACAACCCCGCCTATGACTTCAACGACGACATCCTGCTGACCGGCGCCGCCTACTGGGGCGCGCTGGCAGAGCGCTGGCTCGCGCCCGCCTGACCTGCCTTTTTGACGACTGCCGCTGGATCCCGGGCGCGACCGCGCCTGGGCGATCACCCAATCATTGTGTGGAGTGTTCCCTATGCAGACTTCGAGTACTGGCATGTCGCGTACCCGGCAAGTGGTGGCTGCCGTTATCGGCAACGCCCTGGAGTGGTACGACTTTATCGTGTACGGCTTTCTGGCCAGCATCATCGCCCGGCAGTTCTTCCCGTCCGACGACGAATACGCCTCGCTGCTGATGGCCTTGGCCACCTTTGGCGTCGGTTTTTTCATGCGCCCTGTGGGCGGGGTGTTGTTGGGCATGTATTCCGACCGCAAGGGCCGGAAGGCGGCAATGCAGCTGATCATCCGCCTGATGACCGTGTCGATCGCCATGATCGCCTTTGCGCCGGACTACCTGGCCATTGGCATGGCTGCGCCGATGCTGATCGTGGTGGCGCGCATGCTGCAGGGCTTTGCCACCGGTGGCGAGTACGCCAGCGCCACGGCATTTCTGGTGGAGAGTGCGCCGGCCCACCGCAAGGGGCTGTACGGTTCGTGGCAACTGGTGGGGCAATGCCTGGCGGTGTTCTGCGGTGCGGCGATGGTGGCGCTGGTGACCCACCTGTGCTCGCCTGCGGCGCTGGACAGCTGGGGCTGGCGTATCCCGTTCGTGCTGGGCCTGCTGATCGGCCCGGTGGGGCTGTGGATTCGCAAGCACATGGAAGAACCCGAGGAGTTTGTCGAAGCACGCCGCCAGGCCAAAGGCCCTTCGCCGAGCCTGCTGCAGGTCCTGCGTGAACACCGGCGCAGCTTGTTGGTGTCGATGGGCCTGGCCTGTGGCGCGACGGTGTCGTTCTACGTGGTGCTGGTGAACATGCCGACCTTTGCCCACAAAAGCCTTGGCCTGCCGCTGGACCAGGTGCTGCTGGTGCAGATGCTTGCAGTGGGGCTGATGACCCTCGTGATTCCTTTGGCCGGTGCGTTGTCTGACCGGCTGGGGCGGCGCCCGGTGCTGATGGCTTTCACCCTGGCGTTCTTCGTGATGGTTTACCCGCTGTATGTGTGGGTGGCCGCTGCGCCTTCGCTGGAGCGCCTGTTGGTCATGCAGCTGCTGCTGTGCACGGCCATCGGCGGTTTCTTCGGCCCGGCACCTACCGCGCTGGCCGAGCAGTTCCCGGTCGAGGTACGTTCCACCGGGGTCTCGGTGGCCTACAACGTGGCGGTGATGGTATTCGGCGGCTTCGCCCCGTTGATCGTGACCTGGCTGACCAAGGTGCTCGGCACCCCGGTGGCGCCCTCGTTCTACGTGTTGTTCGCCTGCCTGCTGACGCTATTGGGTACCTATTGCCTGAAAGAAGCACCCCGGGCGGGCAAGCGTGCCGCCTTCCACCTTGGAGTAAAACCGTGAAGCCGCTAGCCATCGACCCCATCGTGGCCCTCGACGCCGAGGCGTTGTCCCAGGCCATCCATACCCGCCAGCTGTCCTGCCGGGAGGTGATGCAAGCCTACCTGGCGCACATCGAGCGCTGTAACCCGCAGGTCAATGCCCTGGTCTCGCTGCGCCCGGCCGACGTAATGCTGGCCGAAGCCGACGAACGCGACCGCGAACTGGCCCGGGGTCATTCACGCGGCTGGATGCATGGCATGCCCCAAGCGATCAAGGACCTGGCCGCCACTGCCGGGCTGCGCACCACCATGGGCTCGCCACTGTTTGCCGAACAGGTGCCTGAGCACGACGCGATCAGCGTGGCGCGGGTACGGGCGAGCGGGGCGCTGATCGTCGGCAAGAGCAATGTGCCCGAGTTCGGCCTGGGTTCGCAGACCTACAACAGCCTGTTCGGCACCACCAACAACGCCTACGACCCTGGCCGGGTGGCGGGTGGCAGCAGCGGCGGGGCGGCAGCGGCGCTGGCCATGCGCTTGCTGCCGGTGGCCGACGGCAGCGACATGATGGGCTCGCTGCGCAACCCGGCGGCGTTCAACAACGTGTTTGGCCTGCGCCCGTCGCAGGGGCGGGTGCCGCATGGGCCGGCACCGGAGCTGTTCGTGCAACAACTGGCCACCGAGGGGCCAATGGGCCGCAGTGTCACCGACGTGGCGCGGTTGCTGTCGATCCAGGCTGGCGTTGATGCGCGGGTGCCCTTGTCGATCAGCGAGGGGCGGCGCGATTTTGCCGCCGGGTTGCAGCGAGACTTGCGCGGCGTACGGGTCGGCTGGCTGGGTGACTACAACGGCTATCTGCCGATGGACGATGGGGTGATGAGCCTGTGCGAGGCTGCGCTGGCTGACTTTGCCGAGTTGGGCTGCCGGGTCGAGGCCTGCCAGCCGGCATTCGACCTGGCGCGCCTGTGGCAATGCTGGCTGACGCATCGCCACTTTCTGGTGCACGGCAACCTTGGCGCGGCTTATGCCGACCCAGGCAAGCGTGCATTGCTCAAGCCCGAAGCGCAGTGGGAGGTGCAGCGTGGCTTGCAGCTCGGCGCGGCCGCGCTCTACCAGGCCTCGCTGGACCGCAGCGACTGGTACCGCGCCTTGGCCGGCCTGTTCGAACGTTACGATTTCCTGCTGTTGCCGTCGGCCCAGGTGTTCCCTTTCGATGTACAGCAGGCTTGGCCGAAGGTGGTCGGGGGGCGGGCGATGGACACCTACCACCGCTGGATGGAGGTGGTGGTCGGGCCGACCCTGGCGGGCTTGCCGAGCATTAGCGTGCCGGTCGGTTTCAACGCTGCCGGGTTGCCCATGGGCCTGCAGATCATAGGCCCGGCCCAGGCTGACCATGCCGTGTTGCAACTGGCCTATGCGCATGAACAGCTCACCCGCTGGGTGCAGCGTTGTCCGCCACCCAGCCTGCAGGCGCCATAAGGCGCTGGCCAGGCGCGGTTCTTGCTGGCTATCCTGACCATCCCGCTACAAGGAGGTCACACCCATGGGCATCACGGCAGACAGTGGCGGCGTGCGTTCGGTGGAGCGGGCGCTGGCCATCGTCGACTTGCTGGGCGAACACCAGGCACTGGGCCTGGAAGAACTGCATTACCTGACGGTGTTGCCCAAGGCCACGGTGTCGCGCATGCTCGCCACCCTGCAGGTGCAGGGCTGGGTGTACCGTGGCCTGAGCGACCGGCGCTACCGGCTGTGCGCGCGGCGCCTGTATGGTGACCGCCACTTGCGCTTCAAGCGCCGCCTGGTAGAAAGCGCCGCACCGATGCTGCTGGACCTGAGCGAACGCACGGGGTTGGTGGTGGACCTGTCGTGTTTCGATGGCGAGCGGCTCGAAGTGATGGAAAGCGCCATTCCGCAGATACTGCGCAAGCGCTACCCGCATACCTGCCAGATTGTCGGGCATCATGCCAGCCTGTTCCATTCGGCCATGGGCCGGGCCTGCCTGGGTGAACTGGCGGTAGACGAGGTGCAGCGCCTGGCCAGCCATGAGCGGGTGGGTGATGACACGTTGCTGCGCGATATCGAGGAGGAAGCGCACAAGGGCTTTGGCCAGCGCACCGAAGGGCACTGGGAGTACCCGGTACGCCTGCCACACCTGATCCGCGCCATTGCCTTGCCGGTGCATGCCGAGGGGCGACTGGCCGGGAGCATTGCCTTGCACTGGCCGCTGGATCAGGCGCCGGTTGAGCGGGTGCTGAAGCTGCACCTGAGCAGCCTGGAGAGTACAGTAGGCGAGGTGCAGCGGGCTTTGGCCTGAGTCAGCCTGTACTGGCCTCTTCGCGGGTAAACCCGCTCCTACAACGGATTGCGTTGCCTGTGTAGGAGCGGGTTTACCCGCGAAGAGGCCAGTACAGGCTGGCACAATGCTTTACAGGTGTCATTGGCCCTCCCGAAATTCACTAGGGCTCACCCCCGCCTGCTTACGGAAAAACCGGCTGAAATACCCCACATCGACAAACCCCAGTTCATGGGCAATCTCTTTCACACTCAGGCTCGAGTGCCCCAGCATGCGCTTGGCCTCCAGCACCAGCCGGGCATTGATCACGTTCATTGGCGTCATGCCCAGGTGCTCCTGGCACAGCCGCCCCAGCGTCGTCAGGGTCATGCCCAGTTCGGCGGCGTACTGCGCCAGGGGCCAGTGCACGCGGTAGTGCATGTCGACCAGCTCACGAAACGCAGTCAGCTGCTGGCTGCGCCTTGACACCGGGCGCGGTTCAGCCTGGGGCAACTGTGGTTCATGGCGCAGCACCTGGATCACCAGCGTCAGCAACAGCGCCATGCTGCTGGCCACATGCTCGCGCGCGCGGTTGTGGTACTCCTCGCGCAGGGCACGGCACAGCGGCAGCAACGGGTCTTCGTCGGCTGGCCACTGTGGCAGGGCGATGACCTGCGGCTTGCGCAACTGCACCAGCAAGCCTGGGGCCAGCACTTGGGCAATGCTCTCCAGCGGGTGTTGGGCTGCCGTGATGACCAGGCCCTCAACCTGCCCGGCCCAATGAAAACCATGTACCACCTGCGCCGGCACATACACCACACAGGGCGCCTGCACCTGCAGCCGGTCGCTGTCGAACAGCACCTCGCCGCCACCACTTTGCAGGTACAGCAACTGCAGCAGGCCTTCGTGGCGGTGTGCGGCAATTTCCCAGTTGTGCGCGCCAGAGCGCTTGGAGATCTGCTCCACATGCAAGGCTGCGTGCCATACCGGCTGCGCGGTTTCACCGTACAGGGCGTAATTGGGGATCTTGTTCATGTTGTTGTCATTGTTCTGTTCGCAACGGGGCAACTGTGCCATAGCTGCAGGGCAGCATGAGGGCGCGGGGGAAAAATTGACGGGAATGTGGGGCGGGTTGCAGGTTTTGTCCATTCTGCCGGCGTACGCGCCGGCCCTAGGCTGTGTCCAGAACAAGCGACATTCTGGAGAGCAGCATGCACAACAACAAGATCCCCTCTCAGTGGCTGGGCCTGGATTCGGCCGTATGCGTGGTGACCGGCGCGGCCGGCGGCATTGGTGCGGCACTGGCCGCCGCCCTGGTCGAACAGCAGGCCCATGTGGTACTGCTGGACCGCGACCTGGACAAATGCCGCGAACTGGCGGCCACCCTCGGTGAATACAGTGCCGGCGTGGTCAGCGCCCTGGCCTGCGACATCGCCGAGCCGGCCAGCGTGGAGCAAGCCGCAGCCCAGGTACAGGCGCTGCACGGGCGCTGCGATGTGCTGGTCAACAATGCCAGTGTGCTGCGCCCCGGCGCGCTGGACACGCTGAGCCTGGAACTGTGGAACCAGGTGCTGGCGGTGAACCTCAGTGGCTACCTGCTGTGTGCCCAGGCCTTCGGCCGTTCGATGCTGGCCCGCGGCCAGGGGCGCATGGTGCACGTGGCCTCGATTGCCGCGCATTACCCGCAACCCAACAGCGGTGCCTACAGCGCGGCCAAGGCGGGTGTCAGCATGTTGTCGCGGCAACTTGCCGTGGAGTGGGGGCCACGCGGTGTACGCAGCAATGCGGTGTGCCCGGGCTTGATCCGCACGCCGTTGTCGGCGGCGTTCTATGCGGACCCCGAGGTGGAACGCCGGCGTAGCGCCATGACCGCCAACCAACGCATCGGTGAGCCGCAGGACATCGCCGAGGCCGTGCTGTTTTTGGCCAGCCGCCGTGCCGACTACATCAATGGCGCCGAGCTGACGGTGGATGGCGGGCTGGAGAGCATGCCCATGGCATTGATACCACGCCCGGGGTTCGAGGGGGCCGGCCAATGAATACGCGCAATTGCGACGTGCTGGTGATTGGTGCGGGTGCTGGTGGCCTGGCAACAGCGATCACGGCAAAAAAGCTTGGCCTGGAGGTGGTCGTCATCGAAAAGGACGATTGCTTCGGTGGCACCACGGCGTTCTCCGGCGGGGTACTGTGGGTGCCAGGCACCCGGCACGGCAGCAATGACAGCCACGCTGCTGCCATGACTTACCTGCGCAATGAAACCGGTGCCTGCTTTGATGCAGAAGGTGTCGAGGCATTCTTGCGCCATGCGCCGCAGATGGTCGAGTTTTTCGAGCGCGAGACAGCGGTGAAGTTCGTGCCCACGCTGTACCCCGACTATCATCCGCACATTGAGGGTGGCGTTGACGTTGGCCGTTCGATCCTGGCGGCGCCTTACGATATTCGCGGCCTGGGCCCGGACATGGCACGCCTGCGCCCGCCGCTGAAAACCATCACCTTCATCGGCATGATGTTCAATTCATCGAATGCCGACCTCAAGCACTTCTTCACTGTCACCCGTTCGCTGACCTCGTTCGTCTACGTGGCCAAGCGCCTGATGACCCATTTGAAGGAGCTAGCCTTATACCGGCGTGGCACCCAGGTGACCAGCGGCAATGCGCTGGCAGCGCGGCTGGTGCGCTCGGCGCTGGACCTGGGCATACCGATCCTTACCGGTACCCCGGCGCGGCAGTTGCTGCACGAAGAGGGGCGGGTGGTGGGTGCACTGGCCGGGCAGGCCGACAGCGAACTGCGCATCCAGGCCCGGCGTGGGGTGGTGCTGGCCTGTGGTGGTTTCTCTCATGACCTGCAACGGCTGCGCCAGGCCTACCCGCATGTGCGGCGTGGCGGCGAGCACTTTTCGCCTGTGCCGGCGGGCAACACCGGCGATGGCGCGCGAATGGCCGAGGCGCTGGGGGCCAAGGTGGATATCCGCTTGCAGGCCGCCGCCGCGTGGATGCCGGTGTCGAAGGTGCCGGTGGCTGGCGCACGCTTCATCGCCTTTCCGCATTTGCTCGACCGTTACAAACCCGGCGTGATCGGCGTACTGCGTTCGGGCCGACGCTTTACCAACGAGTCGAACTCCTATCATGACGTGGGTGCGGCGCTGATCGAGGCTTGTGCCGGGCAGGCGGAAACCGCCATGTGGCTGGTGTGCGACCGCCGCACCCTGGCCAAGTACGGCCTGGGCTTTGCCAAGCCTGCGCCGATGCCGCTGGGGCCATTGCTGCGTAACGGCTACCTGCTCAAGGGCCAGACCCTGGCCGAGTTGGCTGCCAAGGCCGGGATTGATGCACAAGGGTTGGAGCAGGCCGTGCGCGAGTACAACCTGGGTGCGGTGCAGGGCGAAGACCGCCAGTTCGGCCGTGGCAGCACCACCTTCAACCGCTACCTGGCCGACC
Organism: Pseudomonas sp. NPDC089408; assembly: GCF_044749445.1. NCBI lineage: Bacteria > Pseudomonadati > Pseudomonadota > Gammaproteobacteria > Pseudomonadales > Pseudomonadaceae > Pseudomonas > Pseudomonas sp. NPDC089408. The sequence continues at coordinate 12,237 of NZ_JBIVHY010000005.1, read as the reverse complement.
CGCAGCAGCGGCCCAACCCCTGTGTGGCGCCCGTGGGCGAGGGGCCGTACTTTGCCGTGAAGGTGATCATGGGCGATCTGGGCACTTTCGACGGGCTGCGTACCAGCGTGGTCGGCGAAGTGCTGACGGCTGATGGCCAGGCCATCCACGGCCTGTATGCGGTGGGCAACGACCGCGCCAGCATCATGGGTGGCAACTACCCGGGTGCCGGCATCACCTTGGGGCCGATCATGACCTTCGGCTACATCACCGGGCGCCATCTGGCCGGTGTCGAGCAAGGGCTTGCAACAGCAGGCAATGCGCGGGAGGTGGCGTGATGGACAAGCCCGTGGTCGATCACCGTATCTACACCATCCGCCCGCGCTGCATGGCGGCCTTTCTCGAAGCCTTCGACCAGTTGGCCATGCCGATCCTGCTGCGCCACCTTGGCGCGCCACTGGCGTTCTACACCAGCAGCATCGGGCCGCTGAACCAAGTGGTGCACCTATGGGGTTACGAAAGCCTCGATGACTTCGAAAAGCGCAGTGCAGCGCGGGACGCCGACCCGGACTTTGCCGCGTACCTGGACGCTACCCGCGACTTGGTGGTGGCGCAGGAGACGCGGATCATCAGGCCTGTGCGCTTACCCAGCCTGGCCTGAGGCGCGGTCTTTGTAGGAGATCGCCCAGCCCTTTGGGCTGCGCTGTCGCGCAGGGAAATGAGTTCGCAAGCGGTCCGCATACCCTGTTGGAGCGGCTTTAGCCGCGAAGAATCCAACGCGATGCATGGCACCGGCTGCGCCGGTGTTCGCGGCTAAAGCCGCTCCTACGGCAGCAGCACCTTCATAAAAACAACAACAGGTGATACCCATGAACAACACGCTCGACGTGCGCCAACTGATCGACCAGCAACCCATCGGCCGTTACCAGAAATGGGTGGTGTTCCTTGGCTTCCTGATCATTGCCCTCGATGGCCTGGACGTCGCCATCATCGGCTTCATTGCCCCGCAACTGAAAAGTGACTGGAACCTGGGTGCGCAAAGCCTGGGGCCGGTGCTGAGCGCTGCGCTGATCGGCCTGGCCCTCGGCGCGCTGATCGCCGGCCCCCTGGCTGACCGCTATGGGCGCAAGGCGGTGTTGCTGTGCAGCGTGCTGCTGTTCGGCATTTTTACCCTGGCCTCGGCCTTTTCCCCTGACCTGGAAACCCTGGTCGCGTTGCGCTTTCTCACCGGGCTGGGCCTGGGCGCGGCCATGCCCAATGCCAGCACGCTGGTCAGCGAATATGCCCCGGCGCGCAGCCGCTCGCTGCTGATCACCCTGGCCTTTTGCGGGTTCTCACTCGGTGCGGCGCTGGGTGGCTTCGTCAGCGCCTGGATGATCCCCAACCTGGGCTGGCGCAGTGTCCTGGCGCTGGGCGGGGTGTTGCCGCTGCTGGTCTTGCCGCTGCTGTACTGGCGCCTGCCGGAATCAGTAACCTTCCTGGTCAGCAAAGGCGCGAGCCGCCAGCGCATCCTGGCCATTGTCCGCCATCTGGCCCCAGAGCAGGTCAACGTCGACACAGCCTTTGTGGTCCCCGGCAAAACCCAGGCATCGGCAGGCGCGATCGCCACCATCCTCTCGCCGCGCTACCGCTTCGGTACCTGCATGCTTTGGGCCGGCTATGTGCTGGCGTTGTTCTTGGTGTACCTGTTCAGCGGCTGGCTGCCCACACTGGTGAAGGAGGGCGGCGGGTTTTCGGTGTCGCAAGCGGCCATTGTCACTGCCTGCTTCCAGATCGGCGGGCCAGTCGGGGCGATTTCAGTGGGCTGGGCCATGGACCGCTGCAACCCGCAGCGCGTGCTGATGCTGACGTTTCTGTTCAGCGGCGCGGTCATCTTCACCATCGGCCAGGTGGCCGGGGATTTTGCCTGGTTGTGCGCCATCGCCTGCGCCGTGGGTTTTGGCCTGAATGGGGCGAGCGTGGGCATGAATGCATTGGCGGCGGCCTTTTACCCGACTGAAGCACGGGCAACCGGTGCCAGCTGGATGAGTGGCATCGGGCGTATCGGCGCCGTGCTCAGTGCCTTTGCCGGGGCGCAGATGCTGGCGCTGGGCTGGAGCTTTGCACAGGTGTTTGCGTCGTTGTTGATCCCGGCCGGGCTGGCGGCGTTGGCGGTGCTGCTGCAAGGATGGCACGCGGGCAGGGCTTCGCCTGTCACAAATGCGATAAATTATCAATAGTATTTACTTCCCATTATCTTTGCCCCAAACTTCGCTGCGCCAGCGCCGAAGTGCGCGCGTGCAGACGGCAATAACAAAAGCAATCAGTCGAAGGAACGGGGCGTGGACGTCAAGAAAAGTACATTGGCGCTGGCGGTGGGCTCTGCCCTGAGCCTGGCCAACAATGCCTGGGCAGCGGCGCCGGTGGCGCCGGTGGAGCTGGAACAGATCACCGTCACCGGTGAAAAGATCAACCGCACCCTGCAGCAGACCCAGTCGAGCGTGGTGGTGGTCACCGAAAAGCAACTGCGCGAGAAAGAAGACCACAACCTGGTCGACGTGTTTGCCCGCACGCCGGGGGTGTACAACCAGTCTGGCAATGAAAATTGGGGGGTTCGCGGCGTACCGGTATCCGGTTTCGATGACCAGGGCCCGGCCACCCTCAATGGCGCAGTGTCGGTATTCGTCGACGGCGCCGTACAGCCCAACCGCGCCCTTACCTTGAGCCCCATGCAGCTATGGGACACCGAGCAGGTCGAGGTCTTCCTCGGCCCGCAGTCCACCACCCAGGGGCGCAACTCGCTGGCCGGTGCGGTGGTGATCCAGACCCGTAACCCAACCTTCGACCCAAGCTTTTCTGCCCAGACCAACATGGGCAACGATGGCGAGCGCGGGGCGGCAGTGGCCGGTGGCGGGGCACTGGTCGACAACAAAATAGCCGGCCGCATTGCCGTTGACTACCAGGAAGGCGATGGCTACATCGACAACACTACCCTGCACGACGATGCCAACCCCACCCGTACCGCCAACGCCCGTGGCAAGTTGCTGATCCTGCCCAGCGACGACCTCGATATCCTGCTGACCTATGCCCACGGTGAAAGCCGCAAGGGCGATAACACGGTGATGCGCGAGAACGGCAAGGTCCGCTATTACAAGATGACCTCCAACACCAAGGCGTTCGACATGCTGGAACAGGACACCGTCAGCGCCAAGGTCGACTACCGCCTTGACGATTACTGGTCGCTGACCAGCCTGACGGCCAACGCCCGCTCGGACTACGACGCTCGCCTGGACTTCGACCAGTCGGCTGATGCCAACGATGTGGTGTTGCGCAAGCAGGAGGGCAACCTGTTCAGCCAGGAGCTGCGCCTGAACTATAACGGCGATACCGTTAAGAGCTTTGTCGGTGCCTACTATGGCCACAACACCAACGATTTCCATGACCGCCTGTTGTTCGACAATGAGCTGTTCGGCGTCGCCAAAGGCGACACCACGATTGAAAACCAGGCGCTGTTCGGTGAAATCAACTGGACTTTCGCACCGCGCTGGACACTGATCACCGGCCTGCGCTACGACCACGAAACCAACGATACCGACATCGACCAGGACGACTTCTCCAGCCCCGGCAAGGTCATAAGTCGTTCAATGCCGTATTGCCCAAGCTTGGCCTCGATTACCAGTTTGCCGAGGGGCAGTACCTGGGCTTCATGGTGCAGAAGGGCTATCGCGGCGGCGGCGTGAACATGCGTGCCGGTGGCGGGCACGAAGCCTATGACCCGGAATACACCACCAACTACGAGTTGTCCTACCGCGGCTCGTTCTACGACGATACATTGCGCACCCGGGCCAACCTGTACTACACCGACTGGAAGGACCAGCAGGTCAGCGTGCTGGACCCGAATACCGAGTTTGTCCATGTGTTCAACGCCGGTAGCAGTGATATCAAGGGCCTGGAAGTGTCGGTCGAGAAAGACTTCGGCGAACAGTTGACGCTCAATGCCGCCGCTTCGGTTACCGACGGCAAGTACAAGGACTTTGTGACCGGCGATGGCCGTGACATGAGCGGCGAAGCCTTCCTTTACTCGCCCAAGTACAAGATGTCGTTGGGCGCAACCTACCGCTGGAACGAGCGCCTGATCCTTAACACCGACCTCGTCTACCAGAGCACTTCGCCTTCGGAATATGAGTTCAATGGCGCCGGTCAGGTCACTGACGAGCGCCGTAGTGACAATTACTGGCTGGTCAACTTCAACGCCGAGTACAAGCTCACCCGTAATATCGCCGTGTCCGGTTTTGTGAAGAACGCCTTCGACAAGGAATACATCACCAACAACCGCAGCGGCGACATCCTGGATGTGGGCGCGCCGCGTACCGTGGGCCTGGCCTTGCGTTACGACCTTTAAGCCGACCGAGCCTGCGCCGGCTCCGGCGCAGGCTCAATTGTCGCGGCTGTACATCCGGCATTCTGCCAGCAGCGCCAGCAAGTTGGGCTCGCGCTCCCGCGCCTTCAGGAACACTACGCCAATGTGCTGCTGCAGGCGGTATTGCGGCTTCAGGGCAATCAACCTGACGCGGTTCTCGTACACTGCGGCAATGCGCCCGGGCAACAGGGCAAAGCCCACCCCCGAACTGACCATGCTCAGCAGGGTGAAGATGTCGTTCACCTGCATGGCCACCTTCGGCTCGAAGCCGGCCTGCTGGAACACCCGGGCGCCATCGCGGTGGGTGGCAAAGCCCTGGGTCAGGGTAATGAAGGTGGAATCGGCGAGGTCGGCCAGGTCCACTTCGGCCTGTTCGGCAAAGGGCGAGTCGGTGGGCACGGCGAGGAAGATGTCGTCTGAGAACAGCGGCAGTTGTTCACAGGCCGGGTCGCTGACGCTTTCGTCGAGGGAGACGAGAACGGCTTCCAGTTCGTGGTTTTTCAGGCGCTGCAGCAGGTCGACGTTGGAGCCCAGGGTCAGGTCGATGTTCAGTTCGCTGCGCCGCAGCTTCAGGCCCATGACCAGCTTGGGCACGGTTTTCACCGTCAGCGAGTAGAGCGCGCCCAGGCGGAAACGCTCGGCATAGAAACCGGCGGCTTCGCGGGTCTGGCGCACCATCTGTTCAGCGTCCTGGATCAACTGTCGGGCTTTCTTTTCCAGTACGTAGGCACTTTCCAGCGGGATCAGCTGGCGGCCTTCGTGCTTGAACAGCGGGCAGCGCAGGGCGCTTTCCAGTGAGTGAATGGCGCGGTGTACGCTGACTGCGCTGGTGGACAGCTCGGCGGCGGCGCGGCCGAGGTTGCCGGTACGCATGAAGGCGAGGAAGGTTTCCAGCTTTTTGAGGGTCAGTTCTTCGTCGATCAGCATGGGGGCCTTGGGTGTATGGCTTGGGGTTTGTGAGGGTATTGAGATCGAGCGCCGCCCGCGCGGCGCTTCGCGGCACAAGGCCGCTCCCACATCTGTTTCGGGCCAGTCACTCCTGTGACATTTTCGCGGCCCCCTCGTGCATGACGCGATATCGAGTCGAACAAACAAGGCGGACAGCGGTAGCCCCACAGGATAGATTGGCCCGAAACAGATGTGGGAGCGCCCTTGTGCCGCGAAGCGCCGCGCGGGCGGCGCTCGATCTCAAACTCACCACATTCCTCAAGCCATACGCTCGATCAACCCCCACAATTCAGGATCATCAAAATCAGCTATCACCAACCCGGCCCCCGCCGCCAGCAACCGCTCCGGTGTCTGCGTGGTGGCCACGCCCACGGTAAAGATCCCTGCACCACTGGCCGCCGCCACTCCCGGCAACGAATCCTCGAACGCCAGCGCCTGCCCGGCCTCGACGCCCAGTAACTGCAGCCCGGTGAGGTAGGGCAGCGGGTCCGGCTTGGGGCGCGCCAGTTCTTCGGCCACCAACACATGTTCGAACTGCTGGCCAAGGCCCATGGCGTTAAGCATGTGCTCGGCGTTCAGCCGCGGTGCGTTGGTGACCACGCACATGCCGATATCACGCTGCCGGGCATGTTCCAGCAGGCGCAACAGGCCCGGCATGGGTTCCAGCGACGGCGACATTTCACGGAACAAGGCTTCCTTGCGATCAGCCAGCGCCTGGCACTGTTCGTTGCTGGCACCGGCAAACAGTTCGGCGAACAACTCGCCATTGGCGCGGCCACTGACCTGGGCGTCGAATTGCGCCTGGCTCAGTTCGCGGCCGTCGTGATCACGCAGCAGTTGGCGAAAAGCCTGCAGGTGCAGGGTGTCTGTGTCGGTAAGGGTTCCGTCAAGGTCGAACAGCAGGGCGGTCAGCATGGGATATCCAGATCAAGAAAACACAAGCCAAGGGATCATAACCAAAGCCGACGACAAAGGGGGCTGTTCAGCGTGCGCCAAAGAGAGTACAAATGTGCTCCATGGACAATCTTACCCCCAAACGCCGCGCGATTTTCGAATTCATCCGCGAGCGCATTGCCGACCATGGCCAGCCACCGAGCCTGGCCGATATCGCCACGCGCTTCGGTTTCGCCTCGCGCAGCGTCGCGCGCAAGCACATTACCGCCCTGTGCCAGGCCGGCTATATCGATGTCACGCCCAATCAGGCGCGGGGCATTCGCCTGGCCGAGCAGCTGCGCCGACCGGAAATCCTTGAAGTGCCCGTGCTGGGCCAGGTGGCGGCGGGTGCCCCCATCGGCCCGGACCTCGATATTCACGAACAGTTGCTGCTTGACCCCAGCCTGTTCCGCCGTACCCCCGACTACCTGCTGAAGGTGCGTGGCGATTCGATGATCGATGACGGCATCTTCGACGGTGACCTGGTCGGCATCCTGCAACAGGCCGACGCCCGCGACGGGCAGATCGTGGTTGCGCGCCTGGACGGCGAAGTCACCATCAAGCGCCTGCAACGCCAGGGCAAGCAGTACCGGCTGTTGCCGCGCAACCCGGCCTATGCGCCCATCGATGTGCAGCCAGGGCAGGCGTTCTTCATCGAAGGCGTGTTCTGTGGCTTGCTGAGGCGCGACTGATGGGCGCGGTGGTCGACCTTGACCGGCTGCTCGACCAGCGCCGGGTATGGCGTGGCCGGCAGGCCCCGGCGCGGCCACTCGGCTTGCAGCCGACCGGCCATGCGGCCCTTGACGAGCGCTTGCCGGAAGGCGGTTGGCCGGCGGCAGCACTGAGCGAACTGTTGCTGGCCAGCCCGGGTTGTGGCGAATTGCAATTGCTATGGCCAACCCTGGCGCGGCTGAGTGCCGAAGCCAGCCGCATCGTCCTGGTGGCACCGCCCTTCATTCCGTATGCACCGGCCTGGCAGGCCGCAGGCGTGGACCTGCGCTGGCTGGTGCAGGTAGACGCCGAACCTGCCGATGCCCTGTGGGCCGCCGAACAGTGCCTGCGCTCGGGCAGTTGCGCGGCGGTGCTGTGCTGGCCGGAGCGTGCCGATGACCGCGCCCTGCGGCGCTTGCAGGTGGCCGCCGAAACCGGCCAGGCGCTGGCCTTTGCCTGCCGGCCGCAGCAGGCGGCGCACAACCCTTCACCGGCAGCACTGCGCATTGCCGTCGATACTCACCCGGCACAATGGCGCGTGCTGAAAAGCCGCGGCGGCATGCCGCCGGCGCTGCCCATTGCCTGCCCGGGGCGGGGCTGATGCACCATGCTTTGGGCCTGCATTCTGCTGCCGCAGCTGGCGCTGGACACCGTCCTGCGTGAGCGCGACGACCCCGATACACCCCTTGCACTGATTGGCGGGCCAACCCAGCGGCGCGTGTTGCAAGCCGTAAACCCGGCCGCAGCGGCGCTTGGCCTGCGGGCCGGGCAGACGCTGACCGCAGCGCGTGCCCTGGCGGATGGCTTTACCTGCGTCGAAGCAGACGCCAAGCGCATAGACCAGGTGCAGCAATTACTGGCAGCCTGGGCCTACCGCTTCAGTGCCCAGGTCAGCCTGCATTACCCACGGGCGCTGCTGCTGGAAGTGGGTTCGAGCCTGCAATTGTTTGGCCCATGGCCGTTGTTCGAGGCACGTTTGCGCCAGGAACTGGCGGAACTGGGCCTGCGTCAACGCATAGTCCTGGCCAGCAACCCGGTGGCGGCACGCATGCTCGCCAATGCCCATGATGGCCTGGCCGTGAGCGATGCCGATGCCACCCGTGCTGCGCTGCTGGGTATGCCCATCAGCCGTGTCGGCCTGCCCGCAGAGGCTGCCGAAGCCTTTGCCCGCATGGGCCTGCTCCAGCTGAGCCAGGTGCTGGCCTTGCCCCGCGACACCCTGGCCAGGCGCTTTCCCTTGCAGGTTCAGTTGCACCTGGACCAGTTGCTCGGCCTGCGCAACCTGGGGCTGGACTTCTACCAGCCACCGGACCGTTTCGAGGCCCGGTTGGAACTTAATTTTGACGTCGAGTCGCACCAGGCACTGCTGTTCCCGTTGCGGCGCATGCTCAACGACCTGGCCGCCTTCCTTGCCGGGCGCGACTGTGGCGTGCAGCGTTTCTGCCTTCACCTGGAGCACGTCGAGGGGCCAGACACTGTGCTTCAGGTAGGCCTGCTGGCGGCCGAGCGCGATGCCGCAATGTTGTTCGAGCTGGCCCGTGGGCGGCTGGAGCCGCTACGCATTCCGGCTCCGGTACGCAACCTGCGGTTGGTTGCCGAAGACTTGCCAGCCTTCGTGCCGCAGCACCAGGCGTTGTTCGACCCGCGCGCGCAACAGGCGCAACCCTGGGCGCAATTGCGTGAGCGGCTGCGTGCGCGCCTGGGTGATGACGCCGTGAAGGGGCTGAGCGCGGCCGCCGATCACCGCCCCGAATGCGCCTGGCAGCTGGCCGAGCAGGGCGCCCAAGGCAGCATGCCGGTTGCCCCGGGTAGCCGCCCCGGCTGGCTGCTGCCGGCCCCGGTGGCGCTGGAGGACAGTGCCTACCAGGTGCAAACCCAAGCCGAACGCATCGAGTCGGGCTGGTGGGATGGCGGTGATGTACGCCGCGACTACTACCGTATTCAAACCCGAGACGGCCTGCGTGGCTGGGCCTACCGCGACCTGAGCCAGGCCGGCCCGCTGTGGCTGCAAGGCTGGTTTGCATGAACGGCCCGGGTTATGCCGAGCTGCATTGCCTGTCCAACTTCAGCTTCCAGCGTGGTGCATCGAGCGCCGACGAACTGTTCCGGCGTGCGCACGAGCAGGGTTATCAGGCCCTGGCGATCACTGACGAATGCACCTTGGCCGGAGTCGTGCGTGCGTGGCAGGCTGCCAGGCAGCATCAGCTGCGGCTGATCGTTGGCAGCGAAGTGCAGTTGCACGATGGCCCAAAGCTGGTGCTGCTGGCAGAGAACCTGGCCGGCTACCAGAACCTCTGCGCGCTGATCACCCGTGCCCGGCGGCGGGCAGAAAAGGGTGACTACCGGCTGTTTCGTGATGACTTGCAGCTTCACCACCAAGGGCTGCTGGCCTTGTGGGTGGCAGAAGACAGCAGCGATACAGCCACCGGCGAGTGGTTGCGCAGTGTGTTCGCTGAACGCCTGTGGCTGGCCGTTCACCTGCACCGGGGCAGTGACGATGCCCGGCGCCTGCAACGCTTGCAAGCGCTGGCGGTGGCCCTGGGCATCCGCGCCGTGGCCTGTGGCGATGTGCACATGCACGTGCGTGGCCGGCGTGCCTTGCAGGACTGCATGACTGCTATCCGCCAGCATTGCCAGGTGACTCAAGCCGGGCGCTTTCTGTTTGCCAACGGCGAGCGCCACCTGCGCAGCCAGGCGCAACTGGCCGAGCTTTATCCGCCCGACCTGCTAGCCGAGACCCTGGCCATTGCCGAGCGCTGCCAGTTTGACCTGAGCGAGCTGAACTACCAGTATCCACGCGAACTGGTACCCGAGGGCCATACACCGGCAAGTTGGCTGCGTAACCTGTGCGAGCAGGGCTTGCCATTGCGCTGGCCGGGCGGGCCGAGTGACAAGGTGCGGGAAGTGCTGGCCAAGGAGCTGGCGCTGATCGAAGAGCTGGGTTACGAAAGCTACTTCCTGACTGTGCATGACATTGTCGCCTTCGCCCGCAGCCAGCGCATTCTGTGCCAGGGCCGTGGCTCGGCGGCCAACTCGGTGGTGTGTTTCGTGCTGGGCATCACCGAACTCGACCCCATGGAGCACCGCTTGCTGTTCGAGCGTTTCCTCTCACGCGAGCGCAACGAGCCGCCCGATATCGACGTGGACTTCGAGCACGACCGGCGCGAAGAAGTGATCCAATACGTGTTCCGCCGATATGGTCGACATCGTGCGGCGCTCACCGCAGTGGTCAATACCTACCATGCTGCCGGTGCAGTGCGCGATGTGGCGCGTGTGCTGGGTTTGCCGATGGACCAGGTAGATGCCCTGGCCAAATGCTGTGGCCGCTGGAGCGACCGCATTCCTGATGACCAGCGCCTGGCCGAAGCCGGTTTCGAAGCAGGCAGCCCATCGCTGCGACGGGTGCTGGTGCTGGCCGGGGAACTTATCGGTTTCCCTCGGCACCTGTCGCAACACCCGGGTGGTTTCGTCATTTCGCAGCAACCGCTCGACCAGTTGGTGCCGGTGGAAAATGCCGCCATGGCCGAGCGCACGGTAATCCAGTGGGACAAGGACGACCTGGACATGGTCGGCCTGCTCAAGGTCGACGTGCTGGCGCTGGGCATGCTCAGCGCCTTGCGCCGTTGCTTCGACCTGTTGCAGTACCACCGTGGCCGGCAGTTGACCCTGGCGACCATTCCCAGTGAAGACCCGGCCACCTACGCGATGATCAGCCGCGCCGAGACCATGGGCGTATTCCAGATCGAGTCGCGCGCGCAAATGGCCATGTTGCCCCGGCTGCGGCCCAACACGTTCTACGACCTGGTGATCGAGGTGGCCATCGTTCGCCCCGGGCCGATACAGGGCGACATGGTCCACCCTTACCTGCGCAGACGCCTGAAGCAGGAGCCTGTGACCTACCCTTCAGAGCAGCTCAAGGAAGTATTCGAGCGTACATTGGGGGTGCCGCTATTTCAGGAGCAGGTGATGGAATTGGCCATGGTTGCCGCCGACTATAGCCCAGGCGAGGCGGACCAGTTGCGCCGCAACATGGCCGCCTGGAAGCGCCATGGTGGCCTGGAGCCGCACCGCGAGCGGCTGGTGCAGGGCATGTTGCGCAATGGCTACGAGCTGGCCTTTGCCGAACGTATCTTCGAGCAGATCAAGGGCTTTGGCAGTTATGGCTTCCCGGAGTCTCACGCCGCCAGCTTCGCCTTGCTGTGTTATGCCAGCAGTTGGTTGAAGTGCCATGAACCGGCAATCTTCACCTGCGCGCTGGTCAACAGCTGGCCCATGGGTTTCTACAGCCCGGACCAGTTGCTGCAGGAGGCACGCCGCCAAGGCATTGAAGTACGGCCGGTAGATGTCTGCCACAGCGAATGGGACTGCACCCTCGAGCCTGATGCGCAGGGCATATTGGCCATTCGCATGGGCTTGCGCCTGGTACGCGGCCTGGCCGAAGCCGATGCCCGGCGCCTGCAGCAGGCGAGGGCGCAGCGGCCGTGGCGCGACGTCGAAGACCTGTGCCTGCGCGCGGGGCTCGACACACGCGCCCGTGCCTGCTTGGCAGATGCTGGCGCGCTGCGCGCCTTGGCCAGCGACCGGCATCAGGCCCGCTGGCAGGTGGCGGCGGTGCAGGCGCAACTGCCGCTGTTTGCCGATGTGCAAACCTTGCCTGAAGTGGCCGTGGCACTGCCGGTGCCGACCGTAGGTGAGGACCTGGTGGCCGATTACCAGACCTTGGGAACCACCTTGGGGCCGCATCCGTTGGCCGTGTTGCGCTCACGCCTGCGGGCGCTGGGTTGCCGCAGTTCGGCCGAGCTGCACGGTGTCGAGCACGGCGACAGCATTGCCATCGCCGGGCTGGTGGTGGGGCGGCAGCGGCCACAGACCGCCAGCGGGGTGACCTTTGTGACCCTGGAGGACGAACACGGCATGGTCAACGTGGTGGTGTGGCGCGAGCTTGCCGAGCGGCAAAGGCGGGCGCTGGTGGGCTCGCGGTTGCTCAAGGTCAGTGGGCGGCTGGAGCAGGAAAATGGCGTGCGGCACCTGATTGCGCGGCGGTTGGAAGATGTGAGCCCGCTGTTGCAGGGGCTGGATGTGCGTAGCAGGGATTTCCACTAACCAAGAGCACAAGTCTTGCGAGGGCCCTATGGCAACTGTCTTTCAAATCTATCCTGACCAGCACGGGCCCTTGTAGGAGCGGGGGGGGGGGGGGGGGGGGGGGGGGGGGGGGGGGGGGGGGGGGGGGGGGGGGGGGGGGGGGGGGGGGGGGGGGGGGGGGGGGG
>NZ_JBIVHY010000004.1:83587-396203 GCF_044749445.1 Pseudomonas sp. NPDC089408 | reverse complement strand
CGCACGCCTTCGAGGGTGGCACGCTGGAAGATCTCGCCTTCGGCCAGGCCCGATTGCTTCAGGCCCTTCATCAGGTCTTCGGTGCTGATCGCCTTGTTGCCTTCGATCTCGATGCTCGACACCGACGGGCGCTCGACCACGTTGATGATCAGCACATTGCCATCGCGGTTCAACTGGATATCCTGGAAGAACCCGGTCTTGAACAGGGAACGGGTCGAGTCCACCAGGCGGCGGTCATCGGCCTGATCGCCAACGCTCAGCGGCAGGGCACCGAACACGCTGCCGGCGGAAACCCGCTGCAGGCCGTTGACGCGAATATCGGAGATGGTGAAGGACTCGGCGTGAACTTCAGCGATCATCAGTGCGGACATGACCGCAGTTAGCAGCAGACGTTTCATGAAGTCCTTTTATTCCAACTGGCAATAAACAACCCGCTGCAGCAAAACGGCAGCAGGTTCGCAATTGAGCGAAGCTTTATAGTCGACCCAGATCGTTGATCAGGGCGAGCAACATCACCCCTATGACCAAACTGATACCGATCTGGACCCCCCAACCTTGCACCCGATCCGACAGCGGACGACCGCGCGCCCACTCGACCAGGTAAAACAGCAAATGCCCCCCATCCAGTACAGGAATGGGCAGCAGGTTAAGAACCCCCAGGCTTATGCTCAGGTAGGCCAGGAAATTCAGGAAATCCCCCACGCCGGACTGGGCTGAAGCGCCCGCCACTTTAGCAATGGTTATCGGTCCACTCAAGTTTTTTACCGAGAGCTCCCCGAACAGCATTTTCTTCAGCGATTCAAGGGTCAGCACACTCATGTTCCAAGTGCGCGACAGGCCCTCACCCACCGCAGCAAGCGGGCCGTAGCTGACTTCGCGGAGCATGTCGGCAGGCCATTCGCCACCTTTTACCCCCGCACCAAGGTAGCCACCCAGAGCCTTACCCTCGCCCTTATGGGCCAGGGTCACCGGCACGTCCAGCGCCGCGCCGTCACGTTCCACGCGCACCAGCACTTCGGCATCCGGGCGGGCGCGCACACGGTCGACCACCTGCTGCCATTCGGTCACCGCCACGCCGTCGACCGCCAGCAGCTTGTCGCCGGTTCTCAGGCCGGCAGCGGCCGCAGGCCCCTTCGGATCGATCTCGGCCAGCACAGGCGCAATCGCCGGGCGCCAAGGGCGCAGCCCCAAGGACTGGATCGGGTCAGGTTCATCTGCGCCCTTGAGCCAACTGTCGAGCTTGACCTGCAACTGGCGCTCGGCGCTCGCGCCTTCGTCGCGCACGCCAACCTGCAAGGTACCGCTTTCGCCCAGGCGACGAACCAGTTGCAGATTGACCGCCGACCAACCGTTGGTCGGTTTACCGTCGATAGAGACGATTTCCTGACCTGCGGTCAGCCCCGCCGATGCTGCCAGGCTGCCAGTATCGACAGCGCCGATGACAGGGCGGATTTGCTGGGTACCCAGCATCGCCAGCACCCAGAAGAACAGGATCGCCAGCAGGAAGTTGGCGATCGGGCCAGCCGCTACGATCGCGATACGCTGGCGCACCGACTTGCGGTTGAACGACTGCCCGGCCAACGCGGCCGGCACATCGCCTTCGCGCTCGTCGAGCATCTTCACGTAGCCGCCCAATGGAATGGCCGCCACCACGAACTCGGTGCCGTGGCGGTCATGCCAGCGCAGCAGCGGCGTGCCGAAGCCCACCGAGAAGCGCAGCACCTTGACGCCGCAGCGGCGCGCCACCCAGAAGTGGCCGAATTCGTGGAAGGTAACCAGCACACCCAAGGCCACGAGGGTGCCGATAATCATGTAGAGCGCTGTCATGTCCATCTCCGAATGATGTTCAGCGGGCCGGCTTCACGCCTGGCCCTCATGAACCTGGGCAGGCCTGCGTCAGCGACCGTGACGCCTCAGCCACTCACGGGAAAGCTCCCGGGCACGCTGGTCGGCGGCGAACACCGCATCCAGCGACGGCAGCGGCACGACGGGCTCCTGATCAAGCACTTGCTCGATCATACCCGCGATTTCCGGGAAGCGGATACGCCGCTCGAGAAATGCCTCGACCGCCACTTCGTTGGCCGCATTGAGCACGGCAGGTGCGCTGTTGCCCGCCTCGGCTGCCTGCCGAGCCAGGCGCAGGCAAGGGAAACGTTGCTCGTCGGGCGCCTGGAAATCCAGACGGGCGATGGCGAACAGGTCCAGCGGTGCCACACCGGAATCGATCCGCTCAGGCCAGGCCAGCCCGTTGGCAATCGGCGTGCGCATGTCCGGGTTGCCCAACTGGGCCAGCACGGAGCCGTCCACATAGTCGACCAACGAGTGGATCACGCTCTGCGGATGCACCACCACTTCGACCTTGGCCGGCGCAGCATCGAACAACCAACAGGCTTCGATCAGCTCCAGGCCCTTGTTCATCATGCTGGCCGAATCGACGGAAATCTTGCGACCCATCGACCAGTTGGGGTGCGCGCAGGCTTGCTCCGGGGTTACACCCAGCAGCGCCTCTACCGGCGTCTCACGGAACGGCCCACCCGAGGCGGTCAGCAGGATGCGGCGCACGCCCACGGCACTCAGGCCACGGGCATAGTCGCCAGGCATGCACTGGAAGATGGCGTTGTGCTCGCTGTCGATCGGCAACAATACGGCACCATTGCGCCGTACCGCGTTCATGAACAGCGCGCCCGACATCACCAGCGCTTCCTTGTTGGCCAGCAACACCTTCTTGCCCGCCTCGACGGCTGCCAAGGTAGGGCGCAAGCCTGCAGCACCGACGATCGCCGCCATCACTGCGTCCACCTCGGCCGCCGACGCCACCTGGCACAGCCCGGCCTCGCCTTCCAGCACTTCGGTGCCACAACCGGCTACTGCCAGGCCTGCACGCAGCCTTACGGCTGCCTCGGCACTCGGCACCACAGCGAACGCCGGGCGATGACGCACACACAGGGCCAACAGTTCATCGACCCGCGAATAGCCACTGAGGGCGAACACCTGGTAGCGATCAGGGTGCCGCGCAATCACGTCCAGCGTGCTCAGGCCGATGGAACCGGTCGCCCCAAGCACGGTGATACGTTGCGGGCGACTCACATCACACCCCATTCGGCAGCCCACAGCAGCACAGCGAAGATCGGGATAGCGGCAGTCAGGCTGTCGATGCGATCGAGCACGCCACCATGACCCGGCAGCAGGTTGCTGCTGTCCTTGATACCAGAGCGGCGCTTGAACATGCTCTCGGTCAGGTCACCGACCACCGAAGCCATCACCAGCAGCGCTGCGCCCAGCAGGCCCAGCAGGATCTGACCAAAGCCCCAATCGCGGCTGATGCCGACCCCCAGGGTAATCAGCAAGCTGACTGCCAGACCGCCATACACGCCTTCCCAGCTTTTGCCCGGGCTGACCTGCGGGGCCAGCTTGCGCTTGCCGAATGCCCGGCCAGAGAAGTAGGCGCCAATGTCGGCAGCCCACACCAGCACCATGACCGACAGGATCAGCCAGTTGCCCAATGGCCAGTGCTTGAGCAGCACCAGCCCTTGCCATGCGGGCAGCAGCACCAGCAGGCCGATCAGCAAGCGGCAGGCGGCACTGGCCCACAGCTCGCTGCTGCGCGGATAGGTAAGCACCAGCCAGGTGGCAAGCCCCCACCAGATCACCGCAGCGCTGAGCACCCAGGGCGCCAGCTCGGGAAGGATGTACAGCAGCATCAGTGCCCCGGCGACCACCACGGCATAGGCTATGCGCAGCGGTTGGGCCATCAGCCCCGCCAGGCGCGCCCACTCCCAGGCACCGAGGGTCACCACGAAGCCGATGAACAGGGCAAAGTCGCCACCGTTGAGCAGGAAGAACCCGCCCAGCGCGATCGGCAGCAGAATCAGCGCGGTAATGATGCGTTGTTTAAGCATTAAGCACGAGCTCCAGCCTCGACCTGCTCGCTGGTCTTACCAAAGCGGCGCTGGCGCGAAGCGAAATCGGCCAGGGCATTGCGCATGGCCTCGTGTTTGAAGTCCGGCCAGTACAGGTCGGAGAAATACAGCTCGGCATAGGCCAGCTGCCACAGCAGGAAATTGCTGATGCGGTGCTCGCCACCGGTACGGATGCACAGGTCCGGCAGCGGTAGCTCGCCGGTTGCCAGGCAGGTCTGCAGCAAGCCCGGAGTAATGTCTTCCGGGCGCAAGTGCCCGGCTTGCACTTCCCGCGCCAGCCGCTGGGCAGCCTGGGCGATGTCCCACTGGCCACCGTAGTTGGCGGCAATCTGCAGGATGAAACGGTTGCTGCCTGCGGTCTGGGCCTCGGCCTCACGCATGGCAGCCTGCAATTCAGGGTGGAAACGCGAACGGTCACCGATGATGCGCAGGCTGATATTGTTCTCGTTGAGGCGCTTGGCCTCACGGCGCAGGGCCGAGAAGAACAGCTCCATCAGCGCACCCACCTCTTCGGCCGGGCGCTGCCAGTTTTCGCTGGAGAAAGCGAACAGGGTCAGTACCTCGACCCCGGACTTGGCACAGACTTCGATGACCGCGCGAACGGCGTCGACACCCGCCTTGTGCCCGGCAACCCCGGGCAGCAGGCGTTTTTTCGCCCAGCGGTTGTTGCCATCCATGATGATCGCGACATGACGCGGCACCGAGGACGGCGCCGCTGGCTTGGTCTTTTCCATTAAAAAACCCCGGCCTTAAACGGCCATCAGGTCCTTTTCCTTGGCCTTGTAAGCAGCGTCGACGTCAGCGATGAACTTGTCGGTCAGCTTCTGGATTTCGTCAGCGGCGCGACGCTCGTCGTCTTCGCTGATTTCCTTGTCCTTGGTCAGCTTTTTCAGGTCGGCCATGGCGTCGCGACGCACGTTGCGCACGGCTACCTTGGCGTCCTCGGCAACACCGCTGGCCTGCTTGGTGTAGCCCTTGCGGGTTTCCTCGGTCAGGGCCGGCATCGGCACGCGGATGGTGGTACCGGCGCTCATCGGGTTCAGGCCCAGGTCGGAGTTCAGGATGGCCTTCTCGATGGCGGCACTGAGGTTTTTGTCGTGAGCGACAATTTTCAGGGTGCGGGCATCTTCGACGGAGATCGCGGCCACCTGGTTCAGCGGCATTTCGCTACCCCAGGCAGTGACCTTGACGGTATCCAGGATGCTTGGGTGAGCGCGACCGGTGCGGATTGCCGCCAGGTTGCGGCCCAAGGCCTCGAGGGACTTGGTCATGCGCTCCTGCGCGTCTTTCTTGATGTCGTTGATCATGCTTGGCCTTCCTCGATCAAAGTGCCTTCGGCGCCACCCACTACGATATTCAGCAGGGAGCCAGGCTTGTTCATGTTGAATACCCGCAACGGCATGTTGTGGTCACGGCACAGACAGATTGCGGTCAAGTCCATGACGCCGAGCTTGCGATCCAGGACCTCATCGTAGGTCAGGTGATCGAACTTCTCGGCGTGCGGGTCCTTGAATGGATCGGCAGTGTATACGCCGTCAACCTTGGTAGCCTTCAGCACCACATCTGCATCGATTTCGATGCCACGCAGGCACGCTGCGGAATCGGTGGTGAAGAACGGGTTGCCGGTACCGGCGGAGAAAATTACCACATCCCCGGAGTTGAGGTGGCGAATAGCTTTGCGACGATCGTAATGATCGGTGACACCGACCATGGAAATGGCCGACATGACCAGGGCCGGGATGTTCGAGCGCTCCAGCGCGTCGCGCATGGCCAGGCCGTTCATGACGGTGGCGAGCATGCCCATGTGGTCGCCGGTAACGCGGTCCATGCCGGCTGCGCTGAGCGCGGCGCCACGGAACAGGTTGCCACCGCCGATCACCAGGCCGACCTGGACACCGATCCCTACCAACTGGCCAACTTCAAGGGCCATGCGATCCAGCACTTTCGGGTCGATCCCGAAGTCTTCCGAGCCCATCAGGGCCTCGCCGCTAAGTTTGAGCAAAATGCGTTTATAGCGAGGTTGGCGTCCACTCACCTGCTGAGCCATTGCGAGTCTCTCCTGCGGCGTACTTTTAGAAAATTCGTGCGGGCTGTTTGCAGCCTGCTAACTGTAGCGTGGCACCGTTTTGGTGCCAGCGGAGAGGAAGCCGGATAAACCCCCTCTCCGTTTGACAAAGAGGCTGCGCGCGTGAGCGGGCAGCCTCTTTGGGGCGACAGACGGGGCTGTCTTACTGCTTGGCAGCAGCTACCTGAGCGGCAACTTCAGCAGCGAAGTCGTCGACTGGCTTCTCGATGCCTTCGCCAACCTTGAAGTAGGTGAAGGAAACGATTTCAGCACCGGCTTTCTTGGCCAGTTCGCCAACCTTGACTTCCGGGTTCATGACGAAGGCTTGCTCTTTCAGCGAGGCTTCGGCCTTGAACTTGGTGATACGACCGTTGATCATGTTCTCAACGATGTTTTCCGGCTTGCCGGCGATCTTGTCAGCGTTCAGCTGCAGGAAGACGCCCTTCTCGCGCTCGATGGCCTCGGCGGAGATTTCCGACGAATCCAGGAACTCCGGGTTCGAAGCTGCAACGTGCATGGCGATGTTCTTGGCCAGCTCGACGTCGCCGCCTTTCAGGACAACAACGGCACCGATCTTGTTGCCGTGCAGGTAGGCACCGACAACGTCACCCTCAACGCGCACCAGGCGACGGATGTTGACGTTCTCGCCGCACTTGGCAACCAGGGCTTCACGAGCAGCTTCACGCGAGGCGATCAGCGGAGCAGCGTCGGTCAGTTTCTGGGCGAAGGCTTCTTCGAGGCTTTCGGCAACGAAGTTCTTGAAGTCGTCTTGCAGGGCCAGGAAGTCGGTCTGCGAGTTCACTTCCAGCAGAACGGCGGATTTACCGTCGGTCTTGACCGCGATAGCGCCTTCAGCAGCGACGTTGCCAGCCTTTTTGGCGGCCTTGATGGCGCCCGAGGCACGCATGTCGTCAATGGCTTTCTCGATGTCGCCGCCGGCCTTTTCCAGGGCCTTTTTGCAATCCATCATGCCTTCGCCGGTACGCTCGCGCAGTTCTTTTACCAGCGCTGCAGTAATTGCTGCCATTTCAAAATCCTCTTGGAAAGTTTTTCAACCATTCCACCCGCTTGTCACGGGCGTTAAATTCTGCAAATCCGCTGACTTCATTCAGCAGGCCCATGATGCGGGGCCGACGCTGACAGCAGGATTTCAAGGTGGCAAAAAGGGGGCAAAGCCCCCTTTTCGCGTGCCAAGTAGACGCTAGCGCCTAATTACTCAGCAGCAGGTGCAGCCGCTTCTTCAACATAGACTTCGGTGCCGCCAGCAACGTTGTTGCGGCCGCGGATGATGGCGTCAGCCATCGAAGTCATGTACAGCTCGATAGCGCGGATGGCGTCATCGTTACCCGGGATGATGTAGTCAACACCTTCTGGGCTGCTGTTGGTATCGACAACGCCGATAACCGGGATGCCCAGCTTGTTGGCTTCGGTGATAGCAATGCGCTCGTGGTCAACGTCGATCACGAACAGAGCATCAGGCAGGCCGCCCATGTCCTTGATACCACCCAGGCTGCGGTCCAGCTTTTCCAGATCGCGCGAACGCATCAGGGCTTCTTTCTTGGTCAGCTTGGCAAAGGTGCCATCTTCGGCCTGAGTTTCCAGGTCGCGCAGACGCTTGATCGAAGCACGGATGGTTTTGTAGTTGGTCAGCATGCCGCCCAACCAGCGGTGGTCAACGTATGGCGAACCGGCACGAGCAGCTTGCTCGGCGACGATCTTGCCGGCGGAACGCTTGGTGCCGACGAACATGATCTTGTTCTTGCCCTGAGCCAGACGCTCTACGAAAGCCAGAGCTTCGTTGAACATTGGCAGGGTTTTTTCCAGGTTGATGATATGGATCTTGTTACGCGCGCCGAAAATGTACTTGCCCATTTTCGGGTTCCAGTAACGGGTCTGGTGGCCGAAGTGCACACCGGCCTTCAGCATATCGCGCATATTGACTTGGGACATGATAGTTCCTTGGTAAGTCGGGTTGGGCCTCCACGCATCCCAATGACCAACCCACGCCTGCAAACAGGACGGGGCACCCAGGTCATCGTGTCGACACGTGTGTGGGTTTGGTACTTCCGGGGTCGTCCCCGAAAGCGGCGCATTTTATACCACAGACCGCGGGCAAACGGAACCCGCATACTGTTGCGTCTGTCAGCGGCTTTTGCAGCACCCCGGCTTTCGCGCCAGAATGCCAGCTATAGACAGCAACGTGGCCGCCTTTATCCCGACCGATCGGCGCCCTGCTCTGCTAGAATCCGGCCTTTCCCGTTTTTTCGCGCCGTGCACGGCGCCGTAGAGAGCCTGTAATGACCGTCACCATCAAGACCGCAGAAGACATCGAAAAGATGCGCATCGCTGGCCGCCTGGCCGCCGAAGTGCTGGAAATGATCGAAGAACACGTCAAGCCCGGTGTCACCACCGAAGCGCTCGACCGCCTCTGCCACGACTATATCGTCAATGTCCAGCAGGCCATCCCGGCACCGCTCAACTACAAGGGCTACCCGAAGTCGATCTGCACCTCGATCAACCATGTGGTCTGCCATGGCATCCCCAATGACAAGCCGCTCAAGGACGGTGACACGCTGAACATCGACGTCACCGTGATCAAGGACGGTTACCACGGCGACACCAGCCGCATGTTCCACGTCGGCACCGTACCGGTCTGGGCCGAGCGCCTGTCCAAGGTGACCCAGGAGTGCATGTACAAGGCCATCGAACTGGTCAAGCCGGGCTGCCGCCTGGGCGACATCGGCGAAGTGATCCAGAAGCACGCGGAAAAGAACGGTTTCTCGGTGGTGCGTGAATTCTGCGGCCACGGCATCGGCAAGGTGTTCCACGAAGAGCCGCAGATCCTCCACTACGGCCGCGCCGGCACCGGCATGGAACTGAAAGAAGGCATGACCTTCACCATCGAGCCGATGATCAACCAGGGCAAGGCCGACACCAAGGTGCTGGGCGACGGCTGGACCGCCATCACCAAGGACCGCAAGCTCTCGGCCCAGTGGGAACACACCTTGGTGGTGACCGCGACCGGCTACGAGATCTTCACCCTGCGCAAGGACGACACCATCCCGCGCACTTCGGCCTGATCGCACCCCGACAGGCCACCCCCACGACAGGAACGTGACGCGATGCCCCAGGTGGACCCCGAGCTGTTCGACCGCGGCCAGTTCCAGGCGGAACTGGCCCTCAAGGCGAGCCCTATCGCCGCCTTCAAGAAAGCCATCCGCCTGGCCGGCGAGGTGCTCGACAAGCGTTTTCGCGCCGGCAGCGAAATACGCCCGCTGATCGAGGCCCGCGCCTGGCTCGTCGACAACATCCTGCAACAGGCATGGAACCAGTTCGATTGGGGCCAGCATGGCGGCATTGCCCTGGTCGCGGTAGGCGGCTACGGGCGCGGCGAACTGCACCCGCACTCGGACATCGACCTGCTGATCCTGCTGGGTGCCGCCGAGCACGAGCAGTACCGCGACGCCATCGAGCGTTTCCTGACCCTGCTGTGGGACATCGGCCTGGAAGTGGGCCAAAGCGTGCGCACCGTCGACGAGTGCGCCGAGCAGGCCCGCGCCGACCTGACGGTGATCACCAACCTGATGGAAAGCCGCACCATTGCCGGCCCCGAGGCCTTGCGCCAGCGCATGCTGGAAGTGACCAGCACCGCGCATATGTGGCCGAGCAAGGAGTTTTTCCTGGCCAAGCGCGCCGAGCTCAAGGCCCGCCACCACAAGTACAACGATACCGAATACAACCTCGAACCCAACGTTAAGGGTTCGCCCGGCGGCCTGCGCGATATCCAGACTGTCCTGTGGGTAGCCCGCCGCCAGTACGGCACCCTCAACCTGCACGCACTGGCCGGCGAAGGCTTTTTGCTGGAAAGCGAGAACGAACTGCTGGCGTCGTCCCAGGACTTCCTGTGGAAGGTACGCTACGCCCTGCACATGCTGGCCGGGCGCTCTGAGGACCGCTTGCTGTTCGACCACCAGCGCAGCCTGGCCGCGCTGCTGGGCTACAGCGACGAAAACCCCAAGCGGGCGATCGAGCAGTTCATGACCCAGTACTACCGGGTGGTGATGAGCATCAGCCAGTTGTGCGACCTGATCATCCAGCACTTCGAAGAAGTCATCCTCGCCGACGAGGAAAGCGGCAGCACCCAGCCACTGAACGCACGCTTCCGCCTGCATGACGGCTATATCGAGGCCGCCAACCCGAACGTGTTCAAGCGCACCCCGTTCGCCATGCTGGAGATCTTCGTGCTGATGGCCCAGCACCCGGAGATCAAGGGTGTACGTGCCGATACCGTGCGCCTGCTGCGCGAGCACAGGCACCTGATCGACGACACCTTCCGCACCGATATCCGCAACACCAGCCTGTTCATCGAGCTGTTCAAGTGCGAAATCGGCATCCACCGCAACCTGCGGCGGATGAACCGCTACGGCATTCTTGGCCGCTACTTGCCGGAGTTCGGCCTGATCGTCGGGCAGATGCAGCACGACCTGTTCCACATCTATACAGTCGATGCGCACACCCTCAACCTCATCAAGCACCTGCGCAAGCTGCAATACACCCCGGTGTCCGAGAAATTCCCGCTGGCCAGCAAGCTCATGGGGCGCCTGCCCAAGCCCGAGCTGATCTACCTGGCCGGCCTGTACCACGACATCGGCAAGGGCCGCCAGGGCGACCACTCGGAGATCGGTGCCGTCGACGCGCAGAAGTTCTGCGAACGTCACCAACTGCCGGCCTGGGACAGCCGGCTGATTGTGTGGCTGGTGCTGAACCATCTGGTGATGTCGACCACTGCCCAGCGCAAGGACTTGTCCGACCCGCAGGTGATCAACGACTTTGCCCTGCACGTAGGCGATGAAACGCGCCTGGATTACCTGTACGTGCTGACCGTGGCCGACATCAATGCCACCAACCCCAGCCTGTGGAACTCGTGGCGCGCCAGCCTGCTGCGCCAGCTTTACAGCGAGACCAAGCGCGCCCTGCGCCGCGGCCTGGAGAACCCGCTGGACCGCGAAGAACAGATTCGCCAGACCCAGTCTGCAGCGCTGGATATCCTGGTGCGCGAGGGCACCGACCCGGACGATGTCGAGCAATTGTGGTCGCAACTGGGCGATG
This sequence comes from Pseudomonas sp. NPDC089408, assembly GCF_044749445.1. NCBI lineage: Bacteria > Pseudomonadati > Pseudomonadota > Gammaproteobacteria > Pseudomonadales > Pseudomonadaceae > Pseudomonas > Pseudomonas sp. NPDC089408. The sequence continues at coordinate 385,109 of NZ_JBIVHY010000004.1, read as the reverse complement.
ACTACTTCCTCAAGCACACCGCCGCCGACGTGGCCTGGCACAGTGACGCAATCCTGCAGCAGCCGGCAGATGGCGGGCCACTGGTGCTGATCAAGGAAACCACCCAGCGCGAGTTCGAGGGCGGTACGCAAATCTTCATCTATGCCCCCGACCAGCACGATTTCTTTGCCGTGACGGTGGCGGCCATGTCGCAGCTGAACCTGAACATTCACGATGCACGAATTATCACCTCGAGCAGCCAGTTCACCCTCGACACCTACATCGTGCTGGACAACGATGGCGGCTCGATCGGCGATAACCCGCAGCGGGTGCGGCAGATTCGCGACGGCCTGACCGAGGCGCTGCGCAACCCCGAGGATTACCCGACGATCATCCAGCGCCGGGTGCCGCGCCAGCTCAAGCACTTCAACTTCCCGCCGCAGGTGACCATCCTCAACGATGCCCAGCGGCCGGTCACCATCCTCGAGATCACCGCCCCCGACCGCCCGGGTCTGCTAGCCCGGCTGGGGCGGATATTCCTGGAGTTCGACCTGTCGCTGCAAAACGCCAAGATCGCCACCCTGGGCGAGCGGGTGGAGGACGTGTTCTTCATCACCGATGCCAACAACCAGCCGCTGTCCGACCCGCAACTGTGCAGCCGCCTGCAGGAAGCCATCGTGCAGCAGCTGCAGGCCGGCCAAGGGAGCGACACCAGCCCGACCCGCGTGACCTTTTAACGATTAGACGATTGACGAGACCTTGCGCCGATGAACCATGCCTTGACCCAGCTTCAGCCCTACCCGTTCGAAAAGCTCCGCGCCCTGCTGGGCACCGTGAAGCCTGCGGCGGACAAACGCGCCATCGCCCTGTCGATTGGTGAGCCGAAGCACGCATCGCCGGCGTTCGTTGCCCAGGCCATGGCCGACAACCTCGACAAGCTGGCGGTGTACCCCAGCACTATCGGCCTGCCGGCCCTGCGCCAGGCCATTGGCCAGTGGTGCGAGCGGCGTTTTGGCGTGCCGGCTGGCTGGCTGGATGCCGATCGCCACATCCTGCCGGTCAATGGCACCCGTGAAGCGCTTTTCGCCTTCACCCAGGCCGTGGTCAACCGCGCCGACGATGGCCTGGTGGTCAGCCCCAACCCGTTCTATCAAATTTACGAAGGCGCAGCGTTGCTGGCCGGTGCTACACCGCACTACCTGCCGTGCCTGGAAAACAACGGTTTCAACCCGGACTTCGACGCCGTGCCGGCCGATGTGTGGCAACGTTGCCAGATACTGTTCCTGTGCTCGCCAGGCAACCCGACGGGCGCGCTGGTGCCGATGGATACCCTGAAAAAGCTGATTGCCCTGGCCGACGAGCACGACTTCGTGATTGCCGCCGACGAGTGCTACAGCGAGCTGTATTTTGACGAAGACGCGCCGCCGCCAGGCCTGCTGACTGCCTGCGCCGAGCTGGGCCGCAGCGACTTCAAGCGCTGCGTGGTGTTCCACAGCCTGTCCAAGCGCTCCAACCTGCCGGGCCTGCGCTCGGGCTTTGTCGCCGGCGATGCCGAGATCATCAAGCCGTTCCTGCTGTACCGCACCTACCACGGCTGCGCCATGCCGGTGCAAACCCAGCTGGCCAGCATCGCCGCCTGGCAGGACGAGGCGCATGTGCGCGATAACCGTGACCAGTACCGCGCCAAGTACGATGCCGTGCTGGACATTCTGCAACCGGTACTGGACGTGCAGCGCCCGGATGGCAGCTTCTACCTGTGGGCAAAAGTGCCGGGCGGCGATGCCGAGTTCACCCGCGACCTGTTCGAGGCCCAGCATGTGACGGTGGTACCGGGGTCGTACCTGTCGCGTGAAGTGGATGGCGTGAACCCGGGTGCCGGGCGGGTGCGCATGGCCCTGGTTGCACCGCTGGCCGAGTGCATCGAGGCGGCGGAGCGGATTCGCGCATTCCTGCAAACCCGCTGATTAACAGAGGCCGCGCGCCCTTGAATCCTGCGCAGTACCTGTGGGAGCGGGTTCACCCGCGAACACCGGCGCAGCCGGTGCCATACACCGCGTCGCCTGTTTCGCGGGTGAACCCGCTCCCACAGGGGCTGCAAAGCAGCCCCCAGCGATCTATTTGACTGCCCCCAGGTTCGCCTCGCTCATATCCAGCTCACCCAGCACCTGCCGCACCACCTCATCGCCCACTTCATGCTGGCGATGCAGGTTATACAGCTCCAGCCGCTGCGCCCTCAGCGCCCGCAGTCGCAAACGCCGTTCCAGCAAATCCATCTGCTCCGCCAGGGCCTTGGCCTCGGCACTGTCGTTATAGCTGTCCAGCTCATCCCGGTATTCCGCCATCAACCGTGCCTTCAGCTCGGTCGCCAGGGTCGCCTGCGCGGCATCCTGCGGGGCATTGCTGTCGATCACCTCCTCTGCCTCCAGGGCATGGATCGCCGCCTCCGCCGTGCGCCGCCAGGCTTCCTGCACTTCCTGTTGCAAGCGTTCATCCGGGCTCTTGGTTACCCCTCGCAGCAGCAGCGGCAAGGCGATACAGGCACTGACCAACGACAGCAGAATTACCCCGGCAGCAATGAAGATCAGCAAGTCCCGCTCCGGGAAGGCCTTGCCCGCGCCCATCAGCAGCGGCACCGACATCACACCGGCCAGGGTCACTGCACCGCGCACCCCGCCCAGGGTCAGCAGCCAGCAGGAGCGCGCAGTAGGCATCAACACCAGCGCCGGCTTGCCGCGCCAGCGCCGCACCACACCGATCGAGCGCCAGATGCTCTGTACCCAGATGAACCGCAGCAGGATCAGCGCCGCAAAGATCGCCACGACATCCAGGCAGCGGTAGGCCAGGGTGGGCCACACGGTCGCTTCGTGGCTGACCACCGCCTTGATGATGTCTGGCAGCTGCAGGCCCAGTAGCAGAAAGATCAGCCCGTTGAAGGCGAATTCCAGCAACGACCACACGCTGCGGTTGAGCAGGCGGGTGCTGGTCTGGCGTGGCAGCAGGTCGAGCCAGCTTTGCATCATGCCCGCCGCTACCGCCGAGAGAATGCCCGACACGCCAAGGCGCTCGGCCAGCACATAGGCGGCAAACGGCAATAGCAGCATGAACACCACATGGGTGGCCGGGTCATCCCAGCCGCGGGCGATCATCCATGCGCGCAGGCGGCCGATCAGCCAGCTCAGCGCCACCCCCACCGCCAGCCCGCCCAGAGCAACCAGAACGAAGCTGAAACTGGCGTCGGCCAGCGAGAACACCCCGGTGATCGCTGCCGCCAGGGCAAACTTGAAGGTCACCAGGCCCGACGCGTCGTTCATCAGCGCCTCGCCCTGCAGCATGTGCATCAGCGGGGTGGGCAGGCGGTCCTGGGTAATCGCCGAAACGGCCACAGCGTCGGTCGGCGACAGCACTGCGGCCAGGGCAAAGGCCACTGGCAGCGGGATGCTCGGCATCAGCCAGTGGATGAAGTAGCCGGCGCCGACCACGGTAAACAACACCAAGCCCACGGCCAGCGCCACCACCGGCCCGCGTATGCGCCACAGCTCGCGCTTGGGAATGCGCCAGCCGTCGGCAAACAGCAACGGTGGCAGGAACAGGAACAGGAACAGCTCAGGGTCCAGGGCCACATGCAGGCCCAGCGTCGGCCACGCCAGCAAGGCGCCAGCCGCAATCTGCACCAGCGGCAAGGGCAGCGGAATCATGCGGCCGACCAGCTTCGACACGCTGACCAGCGTCAGCAGGATGAGGACGGTGTAGGCGGACTGCATCCGGTAAGGCTTCCTTTGTGAACCAGAAACGACAACAGGGCGAAACATCGCCATTGAAACAATATGTTAGCGGCGATCGACGAGTTGGGGCCGCTGCACGATAGTCGCAAGGAAACCACGAATGTGTAACACGATGCGTCTCCAGTGGAAAAAACAAGACCCGCCGAAGCGGGTCTGGGTTAATCCACATCTTCACACGGCTTCGAGCCGCTCCAGCATATCCGGGTATTTTTCTACCAGTTTGAGCAACATTGCCGCCTGAGGGTTCGGACTGGCTTTATCTTGCTCCCAGTTCCGGAGCGTTGCTGCTTTCGTTCTGATGCATCTGGCAAATACCTCCTGTGACATACGCAGACCTTCACGTATGGCGACAATCTCCTGCGAGGTCACCTTAGGTGCATCCAATGCCTTTACATGATGCTGTCGCAGGGTGATTTTCCCCTCGCGCTGCGCTTTCATCTCATCGATGCCGCTCATCATCTCGGCAAACACATCACGCTTGTTCATTCATTTACCCCTCTGCTTGACCGATCGCTTCGCTTTTCGCGCTTCGACTTCCACAGTGATGGCCTGTTTCAAAGCCCTCTCCTGATCGCAGGTGAGATTCTCAAGTTCATCCTTGTCGTAAATCGCAAACATCCACATTTGCCCATCGCTGGACAACCAGTAATAGATCACTCGCAGGCCGCCACGCTTTCCTTTGCCACGGCGCCTGTCTCCCCAGCGAAGCTTCCTGAAGCCACCGGTACGAGGCATCACATCGCCGCACTCAGGGTTCATCAGCAGTTCCTGCTGTAGCGCTTTGTACTCGTCATCGCTCAGGTAGTCCGACACGGTAGCGGTGAAGAAGGATGTCTCGAAGAAAATGGCTTCCATGGAGAAACCATACGCAAGTTGCACACACTTAACAATATTGGCTACTGTCCGTTTGTCGCTACAGGGCCGTCGCACAACACTCCCAGGCGCCCCATGAACGCACCGGATCAGGACTTGAGTTGTCAGGATCCAGTCGTACAATCACCGTTAACCAATAACGTTAAGCATTCAGCCCCCAGGTGCATCATGCTCAAGAACGCTATGCGTCCAATCCATCCCGGCGAGGTCCTGCGTGAGGACTTCCAGAAAGAAATGGGTTTCAGCGCCGCAGCATTGGCCAGAGCGCTTGGCGTAGCCACGCCAACCGTCAACAACATCCTGCGCGAACGGGGCGGTGTTTCCGCCGACATGGCACTGCGCTTGTCCATCTGCCTGGACACCACCCCCGAATTCTGGCTCAACCTTCAGACTGCCTTCGATCTGCGCACCGCCGAACAGCAACACGGTGATGAGATCATCGGGTCGGTCCAGCGCCTGGTCGCCTGAACGCACCTTGATCAATAAACAGGGGCGCCACAGGCGTGGCGCCGCGGGGATCGTTCCCGCATAATCCCGCGACTGACATCGGAAAACGGAGAGATTGGGGCAACCTGTGATCCCCAATGCACACAATGACCTACACGCTCTACGGCATCAAAGCCTGCGACACCATGAAAAAGGCACGTACCTGGCTCGAAGACCAGGCCATCGCCTACGAATTCCACGATTACAAAACCCAAGGCATCGACCGTGACAGCCTGAACCGCTGGTGCGACGAACACGGCTGGGAAGTCATCCTCAACCGTGCCGGCACCACCTTCCGCAAGCTGGACGACGCCAGCAAGGCAGACCTCGACCAGGCCAAGGCTGTCGAGTTGATGCTGGCCCAGCCGTCGATGATCAAGCGCCCGGTGCTCGACCTTGGCGCGCGTACCCTGGTCGGCTTCAAGCCCGACCTGTACGCCGCTGCCCTGGCCTGAAGCCCCTACCCTATTTCGCACGAGGTAATCACATGTCCAATACCCTGTTCAGCCTGGCCTTCGGTGTCGGCTCCCAGAACCGCCAGGGCGCCTGGCTGGAAGTGTTCTACGCACAACCCCTGCTCAACCCGAGCGCCGAACTGGTTGCCGCTGTAGCCCCTGTTCTCGGTTACGAAGGTGGCAACCAGGCCATCGCCTTCAGCAATGCCCAGGCCGCACAACTGGCCGAAGCCCTGAAAGGCGTCGACGCTGCCCAGGCCGCCCTGCTGACCCGTCTGGCCGAAAGCCACAAGCCGCTGGTCGCCACCCTGCTGGCCGAAGACGCCGCGCTGAGCTCGACCCCCGAGGCTTACCTCAAGCTGCACCTGCTGTCGCACCGCCTGGTCAAGCCGCACGGCGTGAGCCTGGCCGGCATCTTCCCGCTGCTGCCGAACGTGGCCTGGACCAACCAGGGCGCAGTCGACCTGGGCGAGCTGGCCGAACTGCAACTGGAAGCGCGCCTGAAGGGCGAGCTGCTGGAAGTGTTCTCGGTGGACAAGTTCCCGAAAATGACCGACTACGTGGTCCCGGCCGGCGTGCGTATCGCCGACACCGCCCGTGTGCGCCTGGGCGCCTACATCGGCGAAGGCACCACCATCATGCACGAAGGCTTCGTCAACTTTAACGCTGGCACCGAAGGCCCGGGCATGATCGAAGGCCGCGTTTCTGCTGGCGTATTCGTCGGCAAGGGCTCGGACCTGGGCGGCGGCTGCTCGACCATGGGCACCCTGTCCGGTGGCGGCAACATCGTCATCAAGGTTGGCGAAGGCTGCCTGATCGGCGCCAACGCCGGTATCGGCATCCCGCTGGGTGACCGCAACACCGTCGAAGCCGGCCTGTACATCACCGCTGGCACCAAGGTGAACCTGCTGGACGAGAACAACGAGCTGGTTAAAGTGGTCAAGGCCCGTGACCTGGCCGGCCAGACCGACCTGCTGTTCCGCCGCAACTCGCTGAACGGCGCGGTGGAGTGCAAGACCCACAAGTCGGCCATCGAGCTGAACGAAGCCCTGCACGCGCACAACTGAGAACCTTACCGGGTTTGAGGTGTTAAGATCGGGTCTGGCGCCAACGCGCCAGACCCGATTTTCATTCCAGGCCCCGCGAACATGTTCCAGCCCTCCCCCTGGCGTGCCGATTTCCCCGCCATCGCCGCCCTGCAACGGCAGCACCAGACCTATCTGGACAGCGCCGCCACCACCCAGAAGCCGCAAGCCCTGCTGGATGCCCTGAGCCATTACTACAGCCATGGTGCGGCCAACGTGCACCGTGCCCAGCACCTGCCCGGCGCACTGGCGACCCAGGCCTTCGAAGCCAGCCGCGACAAGGTCGCCGCCTGGCTCAATGCCGCCGACGCACGGCAGGTCGTGTTCACCCATGGCGCCACTTCGGCACTGAACCTGCTGGCCTATGGCCTGGAGCACCGCTTCGAAGCCGGTGACGAGATTGCCATCAGCGCCCTGGAGCACCATGCCAACCTGCTGCCCTGGCAACAGCTCGCGCTTCGGCGCAACCTGCGCCTGGTGGTGTTGCCGCTGGACATTCACGGCCGTCTCGACCTGGACCAGGCCCTGCAACTGATCGGCCCGCGCACCCGCGTACTCGCGGTCAGCCAGTTGTCCAACGTATTGGGCACCTGGCAGCCGTTGCCCGCCCTGCTGGCTCACGCCCGTGCGCAAGGTGCAGTGACCGTGGTCGACGGTGCCCAGGGCGTGGTGCATGGCCGCCATGACGTGCAGCAACTGGGCTGCGATTTCTATGTGTTTTCCAGCCACAAGCTGTATGGCCCGGACGGCGTCGGCGTGCTCTACGGGCGCAGCCAGGCACTGGCGCTGCTGCGCCACTGGCAGTTCGGCGGCGAGATGGTGCAACTGGCCGACTACCACAGCGCAAGCTTGCGCCCTGCCCCATTGGGTTTCGAAGCGGGTACGCCACCGATTGCCGGGGTGATCGGCCTGGGCGCAACCTTGGACTACCTGGCCAGCCTCGACGCCGTGGCGGTCGAAGCCCATGAAGCCAGCCTGCACCAACACCTGCTGCGCGGCCTGGCCGACCGCGAGGGCGTGCGGGTGCTGGGTGCGCCGCAAACAGCCCTGGCCAGCTTCGTCATCGAGGGCGTGCACAACGCCGATATCGCCCACTTGCTCACCGAGCAGGGCATTGCCGTGCGTGCCGGGCATCACTGCGCCATGCCGCTGTTGAAGGGGCTGGGCCTGGAAGGTGCGATCCGCGTGTCGTTGGGCTTGTACAACGACAGCGACGACTTGCAGCGCTTCTTCGACGCGCTGGACCAAGGCCTGGAGTTGTTGCGATGAACCTGCCGGAACAGGCGCTTCAGGCGCTGGAGGCTTTTGAACAGGGCAAAGGCTGGGAACAGCGGGCGCGGCTGCTGATGCAGTGGGGCGACCGGCTTGAGCCGCTGACTGACGCCGAAAAAACCGAGGCCAACCGGGTGCATGGCTGCGAGAGCCTGGTGTGGCTGGTGGCCGGCCAGGTCGACGGGGTATGGCGGTTCAAGGCCAGTAGCGATGCCCGCTTGTTGCGTGGGCTGCTGGCGTTGCTGCTGGTGCGGGTTCAGGGGTTGGCCAGTGCAGAGCTGGCCGGGCTTGATCTGCGGGAGTGGTTCGGCCAGTTGGGGCTGGAGCGACAGCTGTCGCCGTCGCGCAGCAATGGGCTGCATGCGGTGTTGCAGCGGATGGCGGAGTTGGCGGCCAACCGCTAGATCGGTGCTGGCATCTTCGCGGGTGAACCCGCTCCTACAGAGACCGCGCAACGCTTAGGCTGGCGCTGTACCTATAGGAGCGGCCTTGTGTCGCGATGGGGCGCGCAGCGCCCCCCACAATTTCAGCTTAGCCGCGAACATTGCCGGGGCCGCTTTGCGGCCCTTTCGCGACACAAGGCCGCTCCTACAGCGACCGAGTAATCCCGTAAGATTTACTCGGGCTTGACCCGCTCCGATGGCCTGCGCGCACCGGCCACCAGTTTTTCTATCGCCTTGCTCGCCGCTACCATGCCAAAAGTCGCGGTCACCATCATCACCGCGCCAAAGCCCCCCGAGCAGTCCAGGCGCACACCCTCACCAACGAAGCTCTTCTGCAGGCACACGCTGCCATCGCCCTTGGGGTAACGCAGCTGTTCGCTGGAAAACACACACGGCACGCCATAGTTGCGGCTGACATTGCGCGAGAAGTTGTAGTCGCGGCGCAGGGTGGAACGCACCCGCGAGGCCAAGGGGTCGTTGAAGGTCTTGTTCAGGTCGGCGATCTGGATCTGCGTCGGGTCGATCTGCCCGCCGGCGCCACCGGTGGTGACGATGGCGATCTTGCGCCGCCGGCACCAGGCAATCAGCGCCGCCTTGGCCATGACGCTGTCGATGCAGTCGACCACACAATCGAGGTTTTCGGTGATGCACTCGGCCATGGTTTCGCGCGTGACGAAGTCGGCCACCGCATGCACCACGCACGCCGGGTTGATCGCCCGCAATCGCTCGGCCATGACCTCGACCTTGGGCCGGCCCACCTGGCCTTCCAAAGCATGCGCCTGGCGATTGGTGTTGCTGACACAGACATCATCCAGGTCGAACAGGGTGATCTCGCCCACGCCGCTGCGGGCCAGCGCTTCGGCCACCCACGAGCCTACCCCGCCAATCCCGACCACGGCCACATGGGCCTGGCCCAGGCGTTGTAGGCCTTGGTCACCGTACAGCCGGGCGACGCCGGCGAAGCGTGGATCTTCTGTGCTCATGTTCATACCCCAAAAAACCGGCGCGCATTATATGCCAGCGGGCCCACGGCCTGCACCGTTAGGAAAGACACGGCCAACCCTGCTTTAATGTCCTATCACTTCGACACAAATGGACGACAATGTCTTCACGTAAATTCGGCCTGAACCTGGTCGTGGTCCTGGCCATCGCCGCGTTGTTCACCGGCTTCTGGGCGTTGATCAACCGCCCGGTATCCGCACCTGCCTGGCCGGAACAGATCTCTGGCTTCTCGTATTCGCCTTTCCGCCTGGGGGAAAGCCCGCAAAAAGGGCAATACCCCAATGACGACGAGATGCGCCAGGATCTCGAGCAGATGAGCAAGCTGACCGACAACATCCGCATCTACACCGTGGAGGGCACGCAGGCCGACATTCCGCGGCTGGCCGAAGAACTTGGCCTGCGGGTGACGCTGGGGATCTGGATCAGCCCGGACCTGGAGCGCAACGAACGCGAGATCGCCACCGCCATCCAGCTGGCCAACACGTCGCGCAGCGTAGTGCGGGTGGTGGTCGGCAACGAGGCGCTGTTCCGCAAGGAAGTCACCCCGGAAAACCTCATCAAGTACCTGGACCGGGTGCGCGCAGCGGTCAAGGTCCCGGTGACCACCAGTGAACAATGGCACATCTGGAAGGAAAACCCCGAGATTGCCAAACACGTCGACCTGATTGCCGCGCACATCCTGCCCTACTGGGAGTTCGTGCCGATGAAGGACTCGGTCGAATTCGTGCTCGACCGGGCGCGCGAGCTGAGGCACCAGTTCCCGCGCAAGCCGCTGCTGCTGTCGGAAGTCGGCTGGCCGAGCAATGGCCGCATGCGCGGGGGCGCCGACGCAACCCAGGCCGATCAGGCCATCTACCTGCGCACCCTGGTCAACACCCTCAACCGTCGCGGTTACAACTACTTCGTCATCGAAGCCTATGACCAGCCCTGGAAGGCCAGCGACGAAGGTTCGGTAGGCGCCTACTGGGGCGTGTACAACGCCGAGCGCCAGCAAAAATTCAACTTCGAAGGGCCAGTAGTGGCGATCCCGCAGTGGCGTGCCCTGGCGGTGGCCTCGGTGGTGCTGGCAATGATCGCCTTGATGGTGCTGTTCATCGACGGCTCGGCCTTGCGCCAGCGTGGCCGAACATTCCTGACCTTCATCACCTTCCTGTGCGGGTCGGTACTGGTGTGGATCGCCTACGACTACAGCCAGCAATACAGCACCTGGTTCAGCCTGACCGTGGGCGTGCTGCTGGCGCTGGGCGCGCTGGGCGTGTTCATCGTGCTGCTCACTGAAGCGCATGAGCTGGCCGAGGCGGTGTGGATACACAAGCGCCGCCGCGAGTTCCTGCCGGTGCAGGCCGACAGCGCCTACCGGCCCAAGGTATCGGTGCATGTGCCGTGCTACAACGAGCCGCCGGAGATGGTGAAGCAGACCCTCGATGCCCTGGCCGCGCTGGACTACCCCGATTACGAAGTGCTGGTGATCGACAACAACACCAAGGACCCCGCTGTGTGGGAACCGCTCAAGGCCCACTGCGAGAAGCTTGGCGAACGCTTCAAGTTCTTCCACGTCGCGCCCCTGGCCGGCTTCAAGGGCGGAGCACTGAACTACCTGCTCCCGCATACCGCCAAGGACGCCGAAGTGATCGCGGTCATCGACTCGGACTACTGCGTCGACCGCAACTGGCTCAAGCACATGGTGCCGCACTTCGCCGACCCGAAAATTGCCGTGGTACAGTCGCCGCAGGACTACCGCGACCAGCACGAAAGCGCCTTCAAGAAGCTGTGCTACAGCGAGTACAAGGGCTTTTTCCACATTGGCATGGTCACCCGCAACGACCGTGACGCGATCATCCAGCACGGCACCATGACCATGACCCGGCGCAGCGTGCTGCAGGAGCTGGGCTGGGCCGAATGGTGCATCTGCGAAGACGCCGAGCTGGGCCTGCGCGTGTTCGAGAAGGGCCTGTCGGCCGCCTACGCCCACAACAGCTACGGCAAGGGCCTGATGCCCGACACCTTCATCGACTTCAAGAAGCAGCGCTTCCGCTGGGCCTATGGCGCCATCCAGATCATCAAGCACCACGCCAGCGCCCTGTTGCGCGGCAAGGGCAGCGAGCTGACCCGTGGCCAGCGTTACCACTTCCTGGCCGGCTGGCTGCCGTGGATCGCCGATGGCATGAACATCTTCTTCACGATTGGCGCACTGCTGTGGTCGGCGGCGATGATCATCGTGCCGCATCGGGTCGATCCGCCGCTGATGATCTTTGCCATCCCGCCGCTGGCACTGTTCTTCTTCAAGGTCGGCAAGATCGTCTTCCTCTACCGGCGTGCGGTGGGGGTGAACCTGAAGGATGCCTTCGCGGCGGCGCTGGCCGGGCTTGCGCTGTCGCATACCATCGCCAAGGCGGTGCTGTATGGCTTCTTCACCAGCAGCATGCCGTTCATCCGCACACCCAAGCATGCCGACAGCCATGGCTTGCTGGTGGCGATTTCCGAAGCACGGGAAGAGCTGTTCATCATGTTGCTGCTGTGGGGTGCTGCGCTCGGCATCTACTTGGTGCAGGGGTTGCCGAGCTCGGACATGCGCTTCTGGGTGGCGATGTTGCTGGTGCAGTCGTTGCCTTATGTGGCGGCGCTGGTGATGGCGCTTCTGTCATCGTTGCCCAAGCCCACGGAAAAGGCTGCCGAAGCGCAGCAGGCTTAAGATTTTGGGGGCGCTTTGCGCCCCTTTCGCGACACAAGGCCGCTCCTACAGGATCACTGCTGCCCTGGAGGCCGGTGCAGTATCTGTAGGAGCGGCCTTGTGTCGCGATAGGGCCGCAAAGCGGCCCCAATGGCCCTTCAGTTTGATATAAGATAACGCCCCTCAGTTTTTCCCCCGCCTTGCCTTGCCCCGGAGTCCCCCATGACGGCCCCTGCCGAGCTCTCGCCTACCCTTCAACTGGCCTGCGACCTGATCCGCCGCCCCTCGGTCACCCCCGTCGATGCCGACTGCCAGGCGCAGATGATGAACCGCCTGGGCGCCGTGGGCTTCCGGCTGGAGCCGATGCGCATTGAAGACGTCGACAACTTCTGGGCGACTCACGGTAACCAGGACGGCCCGGTGCTGTGCTTCGCTGGCCACACCGACGTGGTGCCCACCGGCCCGGTGCAGCAATGGCAGCATGAGCCGTTCGAGGCGCTGATCGACGCCGAGGGCATGCTCTGCGGCCGTGGCGCCGCCGACATGAAAGGCAGCCTGGCGTCCATGGTGGTCGCCAGCGAGCGCTTCGTGCACGATTACCCGAACCACCGCGGCAAGGTCGCCTTCCTGATCACCAGCGACGAGGAAGGCCCGGCACACCACGGCACCAAGGCCGTGGTCGAGCGCCTGCAAGCGCGCAACGAGCGCCTGGACTGGTGCATCGTCGGCGAACCGTCCAGCACCACCCTGCTGGGCGACGTGGTCAAGAATGGTCGCCGCGGTTCGCTGGGCGCCAAGCTGACTGTGCGCGGCAAGCAGGGCCACGTGGCCTACCCGCACCTGGCGCGCAACCCGATCCACCTGGCCGCCCCGGCCCTGGCCGAACTGGCCGCCGAGCACTGGGACGAAGGCAATGCGTTCTTCCCGCCGACCAGCTTCCAGTTCTCCAACCTCAACGCTGGCACCGGCGCCACCAACGTGGTCCCGGGCGAGCTGAGCGCGCTGTTCAACTTCCGCTTCTCCACCGAGTCCACCGTCGAAGGCCTGCAGGCACGGGTGGCGGCGATTCTCGACAAGCACGGGCTAGACTGGTCGGTCGACTGGGCACTGTCTGGCCTGCCATTCCTCACCGAGCCGGGCGAACTGCTCGATGCGGTAGCGGCCAGCATCAAGGGCGTCACCGGCCGTGATACCCAGCCCTCCACCAGCGGCGGCACCTCCGATGGCCGCTTTATCGCCACCATGGGCACCCAGGTGGTCGAGCTCGGCCCGGTCAACGCCACCATTCACCAGGTCGACGAGCGGATCCTGGCCAGCGACCTCGACCTGCTGACCGAAATCTACTACCAGACCCTGGTCCGGTTGCTCGCCTGATGCTCGCCTGCCCCCTTTGCCAGGCGCCGCTGAGCCGGCTCGACAACGGTGTGACCTGCCCCGCAGGCCACCGCTTCGACCGCGCCCGCCAGGGTTACCTGAACCTGCTGCCAGTGCAGCACAAGAACAGTCGCGACCCGGGTGACAACCAGGCCATGGTCGAGGCGCGCCGTGATTTCCTCGACGGTGGCCACTACGCCCCCGTCGCCCGCCGCCTGGCCGAGCTGGCCGCCGAGCGCCAGCCCGGTGCCTGGCTGGACATCGGCTGCGGCGAGGGGTACTACACCGCGCAGCTTGCCCAGGCCCTGCCCGCCGCCGACGGTTACGCCCTGGATATCTCCCGTGAGGCGGTCAAGCGTGCCTGCCGCCGTGCGCCGGAAGTGACCTGGATGGTTGCCAGCATGGCCCGCGTGCCACTGGCCGACGCCAGTTGCCAGTTCATCGCCAGCGTGTTCAGCCCGCTGGACTGGGCCGAGGCCAAGCGCCTGCTCAGCCCCGGCGGTGGCCTGATGCGCGTTGGCCCGACCAGCGGCCACCTGATGGAGCTGCGCGAAGTGCTCTACGATGAAGTACGCCCTTATGCTGACGACAAGCACCTGGCCCTGGTGCCTGAAGGCATGGCCCATGCCCACAGCGAAACCCTCGAGTTCCGCCTGAGCCTTGCCGCGCCCAAGGTCCGCGCCGACCTGCTGGCCATGACCCCGCACGGCTGGCGCGCCAGCGCCGAAAAACGTGCGCGGGTGATCGACCAGCCCAAGCCGTTCGAGGTTACGGTTTCCATGCGTTATGACTATTTCGTGCGCCAAGACTGAGCACAACCGGAGCCCTTATGCGCCAACCTGATATCGAGATTTACCTGAAGGACGCCGACGTCGACCACAAGCAGATTGCCGAGTGGCTCGCTCAGGCCGTCGGCCCGTGCAGCGAATGGCAGCAGAAAGGCCATACCTTCAAATGCCAAGCCGGTAACATTCCGGTCACTTGGTTACCGAAGGCTGTAGGGAAATGGAACAGCCTGTACCTGGAAAGCGACCAGACGCCATGGGCCGATGACGTCGCCTGCGCCCGCGCCGCATTCGCCGCACTGGGCGTGGAAGTGCGCTGCGCGCCGGGTGGCTGGGTGGAAGAAGACGGGGAAGAAGATGCCGACCGCTGGGTCCGCATCAGTGCAGACGGTGAAGAGGAAATTACCTGGCGTACTTCTTGAGCTGCAAGCTCCAAGAGGGAACGCATCAGGCTGCAAGTACACGGTCACTTGCAGCTTGAAGCTTATAGCTTAAGGCTCAGAGGCCCACTACGTCTTCGGCTTGCAGGCCTTTCTGGCCCTGCACGCAGGCGTATTCCACCCGCTGCCCTTCGACCAGGGTACGATGCCCCTCACCGCGAATCGCCCGATAGTGGACGAACACATCCGCACCACCTTCGCGCTGAATGAAGCCATAACCCTTGGCATCGTTGAACCACTTTACATTCCCAGTCTCACGAGACGACATCTGAACTACTCCGGATTTTTATTGTGAAAATCGCCTTGTAGGCAGGGGTCACCTGCCCCGTACCAACGCCGCTTGCCGAAATATCCTGCAAGTGGCAGGCCGAGTATATGACACAGAACAAAAAAAATTGATGACGGTCCCGCTGTTGGCCGTTTTTTGCTGAACTTACGCACATACGGCAGACTAAATAGCTGGATACTCACCTGAACATCACACCCAGGGCACACACCCCATGACCCGTTCCCCCCTGCGCCGCCTGATTTTCGGCGCCCTGCGTCGCCTGTTGTACCTGTGGGTGCGCTCCGAGACCATCAACCAGTCTTCCATGTCATTGAACCTGGACCGCAGCCGGCCAGTGTTCTATGCCCTGCCGTCACCGGCGCTCACCGACCTGGCCGTACTCGACCACGAGTGCACCAAGGCGGGGCTGCCGCGCCCGGTGCTGCCGGTCGCGGTCGGGCCACTGCAAGAGCCCGCCGCGTTCTTCTACCTGACCCCCGACCCGGACTGGCTCGGCCGCCAGGACAAGCGCGGTGCCCCGCCCACACTTGAGCGCCTGGTGGCTGCCATCAGCCAGCATGCCGAGGAAGATGCGCAGATCATTCCGGTCAGCGTGTTCTGGGGCCAGACCCCGGCCAGCGAATCCAGCCCGTGGAAACTGCTGTTCGCCGACAGCTGGGCGGTGACCGGGCGCCTGCGCCGGCTGCTGACCGTGCTGATCCTGGGGCGCAAGACCCGGGTGCAGTTCTCCGCGCCGATTCACCTGCGCGACCTGGTGCAACACAACAAGGGCCACGAGCGCACCGTACGCATGGCCCAGCGCCTGATGCGCGTGCATTTTCGCAACCTCAAGACCGCCGTCATCGGCCCGGACATCTCGCACCGGCGCAACCTGGTCAAAGGCCTGGTTCACGCCCCGCTGGTACGCCAGGCCATCGTCGACGAGGCGCAGCGCGAAAACCTGCCGCTGGCCAAGGCCGAAGCCCAGGCCCTGCGCTACGGCAACGAGATCGCCTCGGACTACACCTACACCGCCATCCGCTTTCTTGAAGTGGTACTGAGCTGGTTCTGGAACAAGATCTACGACGGCATCAAGGTCAACCACATTGAACAGGTGCAGAGCATCGCGCCCGGCCACGAAGTGATCTACGTGCCGTGCCACCGCAGCCACATCGACTACCTGCTGCTGTCATACCTGCTGTTCCGCAATGGCCTCACCCCGCCGCACGTGGCAGCGGGCATCAACCTCAACATGCCGGTGGTGGGCAACCTG
The DNA here is from genome assembly GCF_044749445.1 of Pseudomonas sp. NPDC089408. NCBI lineage: Bacteria > Pseudomonadati > Pseudomonadota > Gammaproteobacteria > Pseudomonadales > Pseudomonadaceae > Pseudomonas > Pseudomonas sp. NPDC089408. The sequence goes on along the minus strand of NZ_JBIVHY010000004.1, from coordinate 368,921 downwards.
TTGCGCCGTGGCGGCGCGTTCTTCATGCGCCGCACGTTCAAAGGCAACCCGCTGTACACCGCTGTGTTCAACGAGTACCTGCACACCCTGTACACCAAAGGGTTCCCGGTCGAGTACTTCGTCGAAGGCGGCCGCTCGCGCACCGGGCGCATGCTGCAACCGCGCACCGGGATGCTGGCCATCACCCTGCGCAGCTTCCTGCGCTCGTCACGCACGCCGATCGTGTTCGTGCCGGTGTACATCGGCTACGAGCGCGTGCTCGAAGGCCGCACCTACCTGGGCGAGCTGCGCGGTGCCAGCAAGAAGAAGGAGTCGGTGTTCGACATCTTCAAGGTGTTCGGCGCGCTCAAGCAGCGCTTTGGCCAAGTCTATGTCAACTTCGGCGAACCGATCCGCCTGGCCGGTTTCCTCGACCAGCAGCAGCCCGGCTGGCGTGAACAGGACCACGGCCCGCAGTACCGCCCGGACTGGCTCAACGCGACCACCACCCACCTGGGCGAGACCGTGGCCCGTCACCTCAATGAAGCGGCGGCAATCAACCCGGTCAACCTGGTGGCCCTGGCGCTGCTGTCCACCAGCCGCCTGGCCCTGGACGAACGCGCCCTGACCCGCGTGCTCGACCTGTACCTGGCGCTGCTGCGCCAGGTGCCCTACTCGCCGCACACCACCCTGCCCGACGGGGACGGTGCAGCGCTGATCGCGCATGTACGCAGCATGAACCTGGTCGCCGAGCAGAAGGACGCCCTGGGCCGCATCCTGTACCTGGATGAAGGCAACGCGGTACTGATGACCTACTACCGCAACAACGTGCTGCACATCTTTGCCCTGCCGGCGCTGCTGGCCAGTTTCTTCCTCAGCAGCTCGCGGATGAGCCGTGAACTGCTGGGCCAGTATGTGCACGCGCTGTACCCGTACCTGCAGGCCGAACTGTTCCTGCGCTGGACACCAGCGCAGCTGGACGACGTCATTGACCAATGGCTGGCCGCGCTGGTCGAACAGGGCCTGCTGCGCCAGGACAACGACGTGTACGTGCGCCCGGCGCCCAGCTCGCGGCAGTTCGTGTTGCTGACCCTGCTCGCCCGCACTATCACCCAGACCCTGCAGCGTTTCTACATGGCCACCTCGCTGCTGCTCAACAGCGGGCAAAACAGCCTGAGCGCCGAAGAGCTGGAAGACCTGTGCGTGATGATGGCCCAGCGCCTGTCGATCCTGCATGGCCTGAATGCACCGGAGTTCTTCGACAAAACGTTGTTCCGCCACTTTATCCAGACCTTGCTCGAGCAAGGCGTGGTGCAGGCCGACGCGCACGGCAAGCTGGGGTATCACGAAAGGCTTGGCGAGTTGGCCGAGGGCGTGGCCAAACGTGTGCTGTCGGCTGAGCTGCGCCTGTCGATCCGCCAGGTGGCGCTTCATCGCGATGAGCCAGCGGACGTCGTGCAGGGCTAGGCACGATGGGCTTGAGGGGGCTTTCCCTCTGATTTCTCCTATGTGGGGAGCCTAGAGTGCGGGTACAGGTGATTGCACACCGCATTCACCTGTACCCGCACTTGAGCCGAGGAGAATCAAATGTCACTTGAAAACCAGATTGAAATTTGTGGAACCGTCACGGTGCCATCGTGTATTGCAGCAGCTGAAGGCGCCCCTCACATCGGCGTACGCGTGGTAATTGGCACGGGTGAAGACAGGGTCATCATGGCGGCCTGGGGTTGCCAGACATTTGCCAGCCAGATGCCCTTCAGTCTGCTGCTGGACTGCAACAGCCTTCCGGAAGGCGCCGAACCCACGCTGATGGCTAGCTATGGCGTTCGCGTCAATGACGAGCAAAGCGGCTATACCTTATCCATGCCACTTGACGTCGAGCGCCCTGGCTCGAGCGTTTCTATGGACCTGGCCATTCCTGGTCCCTCCGCTCAGCCTGGCGGCCAGGGTGAACCGACAGAGCCTGCTGCCATCATCGAGCTGAAGCACACCCTGGAGATTCCCGAAGCCTTTCTTCAGCCGCAGGCGCTGCTGACCCTCGGCGTTTACAAAACCCAGGAAGACGGCCGTATCAACAGCACCTCTAGCTACATTGGCGGCACCGTGTTGTGGCCGACGCAAGGTACCTTGGCGCTGACCACCTACCTGGATGGCAATGCCGTTCATGAGGACGACCAATTGCAGCTGCGTGTGGCCTACTACGACCCGCAGACCATGACCCCGTATGCCGGGAAGACGCTGCGCGACTTGACCCTGGCAGACCTCGCCGAGCAGGATGCCATTACCTTGCGGCCGCCCCGCCGCAGCTGAATATCACCTCACTTCAAACGCTCAGGCCGCTCCAGGCGCATCTTCACCGGGGACCCACCAGCAGAAATCCGTTACAGTCCTTGGGGTTGGCCACAAGCCAACGCCAAGGACTTCGGAGATTCCATGAAAAAGCTCGTAATGCTGTGTTGCGCATCCCTGCTCGCAGCCTGTTCCAGCCAAACCCCGTCCAACCAGGCCAGCCTGGATGGCGAAGTCTTCTACCTGCAGCGCATAGCCCTGCCACCTGCCGCCACCCTCAGCGTGGAGCTGCAGGACGTGTCGCTGATGGACGCCCCGGCCGTAACCCTGGCGCGCCAGGCCGGCCCGGTCAAAGGCAACGTGCCGTTGCCGTTCCACCTCACCTACGACCCAGCCCAGGTCAAGCCTGGCCACCGTTACGCGGTAAGTGCGCGCATCGAACTGGCGGGCAAGCTGCTGTTCATCAACACTGAACATCACGGCGTCATGCTTGACGGCAGCGACCCGCAGCCCGTACGCGTCAAGGTCGACCAGGTTCGCTGATACCCGTATTCACCTGTTTACAAGGAAAGCTTCATGATCCGCACCTCCCTGCGCTTCACCACCCTGTGCGCCGGCCTGCTGCTGTCGGCCAGTGCCCTGGCCCTGTCGCTGGGCGACCTCAGCCAGAAAGACGCCACCGGCGGCCTGAAAGATGCCCTGACCCAAGGGGCGCAGCTGGCCGTCAAGCAGCTGAGCAGCCCAGGTGGCTTCAGCAACAACCCGGACGTGCGCATCGAACTGCCGGGCAACCTGGGCAAGGCCGCCAAGGCAATGAAAATGTTCGGCAAGGGTGAACAGGTCGAAGCCCTGGAAACCAGCATGAACAAGGCGGCGGAAGCTGCCGTGCCGCAGGCCCAGGCGATTCTGGTGGATGCCGTGAAGAACATGAGCGTGACCGATGCCAAGGGCATCCTCAGCGGCGGTGACGAGTCGGCTACCCAGTACCTGAACAAGAGCAGCCGCGAGCAGATCCGCGCCAAGTTCCTGCCAATCGTCAAGCAGGCCACCGACAAGGTTGGCGTGGCCCAGCAGTACAATGCCTTCGCCGCCCAGGCCAAAGGCCTGGGGCTGGTCAAGGATGACGCTAATATCGAGAACTATGTGACCGAGAAGGCGCTGGATGGCCTGTTCGAGATGATCGGCAAGCAGGAGCAGAGCATTCGCCAGAACCCGGCGGCTGCGGCTACCAGCCTGGCCAAGAAGGTCTTTGGCGCCCTGTGATGGCCCTGGGGGCTGATGCGCAGCCCTTTCGCGACACAAGGCCGCTCCTACACCGGAACGCAATCCCTCATGGAGGTGCGATCGCCTGTAGGAGCGGCCTTGTGTCGCGATAGGAGGGCGAAGCCCTCCCCTGCGGTGTTCAGCCCTTCTTCACCCTGAACCACGCCGCATACAACGCCGGCAGGAACAACAAGGTCAGTGCCGTGGCCACGATCAACCCACCCATGATCGCCACCGCCATCGGCCCGTAGAACACGCTGCGCGACAACGGGATCATGGCCAGCACCGCCGCCAGCGCGGTCAGCACGATCGGCCGGAAGCGCCGCACCGTGGCCTCGATGATCGCCTGCCAACGCTCCATCCCCGCAGCGATGTCCTGCTCGATCTGGTCCACCAGAATCACCGAGTTGCGCATGATCATCCCCGCCAGGGCAATGGTGCCCAGCATGGCGACAAAGCCAAACGGCTGGCGGAACACCAGCAGGAACAGGGTCACGCCAATCAGCCCCAGCGGTGCGGTGAGGAACACCATTACCGTGCGCGAGAAGCTGCGCAGCTGAATCATCAGCAAGCTCAGCACTACCACGATGAACAGCGGCATGCCGGCATTCACCGACTTCTGCCCGCGCTCAGAATCCTCCACCGTGCCACCCACTTCCAGCAGGTAGCCATCGGGCAGCTTGGCGCGGATATCTTGCAGGGTCGGCTCGATTTGCTTCACCAGCGTCGCCGGCTGCTCCTTGTCGTAGATATCGGCGCGCACGGTCACCGTCGGCAAGCGGTTGCGGTGCCAGATGATGCCTTCCTCAAAGCCGTACTCCAGGGTCGCCACCTGCGACAGCGCCACGCTCTGGCCGTTGTCGGTCGGCAACGCCAGGCTGCCGAGGTTGCCCAACTCGCTGCGCTCCTGCTGGGTACCACGCAGCAGGATCTCGATCAGCTCGTTGTCCTCGCGGTACTGGCTGACGGTGGTGCCGATCAGCGAGCTTTGCAGGAAGCTCGACAAGTGCGCGGTACTCACGCCCAGCGCCCGCGCACGGTCCTGGTCGATCTCAAGGAACACCGCCTTGCTCGGCTCCTCCCAGTCCAGGTGCACGTTCACCACATGCGGGTTCTCGCGCACCTTGTCGGCCACTTCGCGGGCCAAGGCGCGGGCCTTTTCGATGTGCTCGCCGGTGACCCGGAACTGCACCGGGTAACCCACGGGCGGGCCGTTTTCCAGGCGGGTAACACGGGCGCGCAGGTCGGGGAACTGCTGGTCGACAGTGTCGATCAGCCAGCTACGCAGGCGCTCACGGTCTTCCATCGACTTGGCCAGCACCACGAACTGGGCAAAACTGGCCGCCGGCAGTTGCTGGTCCAGCGGCAGGTAGAAACGGGGCGAACCGGTGCCCACGTAGGCCACGTAGTTGTCGATGCCGTCCTGCTGCTTGAGCAGCGCTTCCAGCTGCTTGACCCGCTCGGCGGTATTGGCCAACGAGGCGCCTTCGGCCAGCTTCAGGTCGACCATCAGCTCCGGGCGACCGGAGGCCGGGAAGAACTGCTGGGGCACGAAGCGGAACAACAGGATGCTGCCGACAAACGCGGCAATGGTCAGCAGGATCACCGTCTTGCGCCGCCGCACGCACCACTCCACCACCCGCCGTACGCGCTGGTAGAACGGCGTGGCATACGGGTCGGGTGCATGGCCGTCCTTGCCATGGCGGGCAGCATGCAGCTTGGCCAAGTCTGGCAACAGGCGCTCGCCCAGGTAAGGCACGAACACCACGGCCGCTACCCAAGAAGTCAGCAAGGCGATGGTTACCACCTGGAAGATCGAGCGGGTGTATTCGCCGGTACTGGAGGCTGCAGTGGCAATCGGCAGAAAACCTGCTGCGGTGATCAGGGTGCCGGTGAGCATCGGGAAGGCCGTGCTGGTCCAGGCATAACTGGCCGCCTTTAGGCGGTCGTAGCCCTGTTCCATCTTGATCGCCATCATCTCCACCGCAATGATCGCGTCGTCCACCAGCAGGCCCAGGGCCAGTACCAGTGCACCAAGGGAGATCTTGTGCAGGCCGATGCCAAAGTAGTGCATGGCAGCAAAAGTCATGGCCAGCACCAGCGGGATAGCCAGCGCCACCACCAGGCCAGTGCGCAGCCCCAGGGAGAAGAAGCTCACCAGCAACACGATGACCAGCGCCTCGACCAGTACTTGGACAAACTCGCCCACACCGGCCTTGACCGCCGCCGGCTGGTCCGAGACCTTGCGCAACTCCATGCCGGCCGGCAGGTTGTGCGCCAGCCGGTCGAACTCGCCTTCCAGGGCCTTGCCCAGCACCAGGATATCGCCGCCATCCTTCATCGACACCGCCAGGCCAATGGCATCTTCGCCCATGAAGCGCATGCGCGGTGCGGGTGGGTCGTTGAAGCCCCGGTGCACTTCGGCGACATCACCGATACGGAAGGTGCGGTCACCCACGCGAATGGGGAACTGGCGAATCTGCTCGACGCTGTCGAAGCGCCCGCTCACGCGCAGTTGCAGGCGCTCGCTGGGGGTTTCAAAGAAGCCGGCAGTGCTGACTGCGTTCTGCTCCTGCAGGGCCTGCTGCACCGCTTCCAGCGGTACGCCGAGGGTGGCCAGCTTGAGGTTGGACAGCTCGATCCAGACCTTTTCGTCCTGCAGGCCGATCAGCTCGACCTTGCCCACGTCCTTGACCCGCTGCAGCTGGATCTGGATACGGTCGGCGTAGTCCTTCAGCACGGCATAGTCGAAACCTTCGCCGGTCAGCGCATAGATATTGCCGAAGGTGGTGCCAAACTCGTCGTTGAAGAACGGCCCCTGGATCTCCGGCGGCAAGGTGTGGCGGATGTCCGCGACCTTCTTGCGGATCTGGTACCACAGCTCGGGGATATCCTTGGAATGCAACGAGTCGCGGGCCATGAAGGTGACTTGCGATTCGCCGGGGCGGGAGAACGAGACGATCTTCTCGTACTCGCCGGTTTCCATCAGTTTCTTCTCGATGCGCTCGGTCACCTGGCGCGACACTTCCTCGGCAGTCGCACCCGGCCACAGCGTACGAATGACCATGGCCTTGAAGGTGAATGGCGGGTCCTCGCTCTGGCCGAGCTTGGTGTAGGACATGGCGCCGATGGCCGCCAGCAAAGTCATCAGGAACAGGACGATCTGGCGGTTGCGCAGCGCCCAGGCAGAAAGGTTGAAACCCATCGGGACTTACTCCTTAGCCGTCAGGTTCACGACGCGGTTGCTACGGTCCACGGGGCGTACCTGCTGCCCCTCACGCAGCACATGGCCGCCAGCGGCAACTACCCAGTCACCAGGGGCAAGGCCCTCGAGCACCGGCACGCTTTCGCTGCCATAGGCCCCCAGGCGCACCACGGCCCGCTCCAGGCGGCTGTCCTTGTTCACCCGCCAGACATAGGCCTGGCCGTTCTCCGCAGTAATCGCCGAAAGCGGCACGGCCAGCGGGATCACCCCATCATGGGCGATGAATACGCGGGCGCTCTGGCCCAGCTCAGCCGGCGTGGCCGCCGTGGTAAAGGCGATGCGCGCGGCAAAGGTGCGCGAACGCGGGTCGGCGGCCGGCGACAGCTCGCGGATGCGCCCCTGGAAGCGCTCCTGCGGGTGGGACCACAGCTCCACACTCACTACCTGGCCTACGGCGAAGCGGGCGAACTGCTGCTCCGGCAAGCTGATGGCCACTTCCCGCTCGCCATCGGCGGCCAGGGTGAACACGGTCTGCCCGGCGGCGACCACCTGGCCCACTTCGACCTGGCGCTTGGCAATCACCCCGGCCTGCGGTGCGCGCAGCACGGCATAGTCGGCCTGGTTGCCGGCCACGTCGAACTCGGCCTTGGCCTGCTTCAAGCGGGCAAGGCCTGCACGGTACAGGTTTTCGGCATTGTCGTACTGGGAGTGGCTGACCATCTGCCGGTCCAGCAGCTTCTGGTAGCGGTCGCGCTCGGCGCGCACCAGCGACAGGTTGGCCTCGGCAGCTGCCATCTGGGCGCGGTTGGCTTCCAGTTGCAGGCGCACGTCCTGTGGGTCCAGCTCGGCCAGCGCTTGGTCAGCCTTGACCCGCTGCCCCTCTTCGACCAGGCGCTTGCTGACCTTGCCGCCAATGCGGAAGGCCAGTTCCGGCTCGAAGCGCGCGCGCACTTCACCGGGGTAGCTGTCGGCAGCGGCGGCGGCTGGCTGCGGCTGCACCACCAGCGCCGGGCGTGGCGCGGCAGGCGGGGCGGCTTCCTGGCCGCATGCCGCCAGAAGCAGGGCAGCGGCGGCAGGCAAGGCGATGGACAAGGCATGGCGCAACATGATGAATCCTTTCGCGGAGGGCACTTCGAATATTTGTACTGGCGGGTATATTAAGTCAGGCGAGCGGTGGCGGGAAGGGTGTGGCGGGTGGTTTTTGCGGGGAGATGGCTGAGGGGTGTGGTGCCCCGGGTGTAGGGCTTTAAGTTTGCAGCGCCTGTGAGGTCGAGCGCCGTAGATGTTCGCCGAAAAATTTTCAGCGCCTATGAAATCGAGCGCCGCCCGCGCGGAGCTTCGCGGCTAAAGCCGCTCCTACGTTTGTTTCGGGCCAATTATGCCTGTGGGATTTTCGCGCGAACGCCTTGGCGCATGGCTCGATATCGCGTCGTGCAAACAAGGCGGTCGCGCGCGCCTGGCACAGGATGGACTGGCCCGAAACAAACGTAGGAGCGGCTTTAGCCGCGAAGCGCCGCGCGGGCGGCGCTCGATCTCGCAGGCGCTGAAAATATTTCGGCGAACATCTGCGGCGCCAGATATTCAGCCTGACTTTAGCCGGATGGCGCCTGACCCGTTAAGATGAGCGACTCTTCAACCAGATGCAGATCACAATGTCCAACGACGCACCCATCGGCCCGGGCCGGCCCAAGGACCTGGCCAAGCGCGAGGCGATTCTCGAAGCGGCCAAGTCGCTGTTCTTAAGCCTTGGCTACGCCAACACCAGCATGGATGCGGTCGCTGCGGCGGCAGGTGTTTCAAAGCTCACCGTGTACAGCCACTTCACCGACAAGCAGACCCTGTTCTGCTCGGCGGTCATGGCCACTTGTCAGTTACAGCTGCCCGACCTGCTGTTCGAGTACCCCGAAGGGGCGCCGGTGGAAGAGGTGCTGCTGTCCATCGCCCGTGGTTTCCAGGCGCTGATCAGCAGCGACGAAGCGGTCAAGCTCAGCCGCCTGATCATGGCGCAGGGCAGCCAGGACCCGAGTTTTGGCGAGTACTTCTACGAAGCCGGGCCCAAGCGTGTGCTGGCCGGGATGGAAGCGCTGCTGCGCGGGGCGGATGAGCGCGGGTTGCTGCGTGTCGATAACCCGCTGCGGGCGGCGGAGCACTTCTTCTGCCTGGTCAAGGGGGCGCCGGATTACCGCTTGTTGCTGGGCTGTGCGGGGCCGCTGGAGGGGGATGAGGCCGAGGCGCATGTGCGGGAGGTGGTGGGGGTGTTCTTGCGGGCGTTCAAGGCCTGAGTCGGCCTGTGCCGGCCTCTTCGCGGCTAAACCCGCTCCTACAGGAACCGTACAGTGCTTGAAGCCTGTGATATCCCTGTAGGAGCGGCTTTAGCCGCGAAGAGGCCGGTACCGGCGATCAGGCCTTCAGGGCCTTCTTCGGGTAGATGTCATACCGGCTCGACTTCCCCTCCAGGCTATGGCTCGGCTTCGGCCCTTCGATGATCGGCGCCTTGCGCGGGCGCTTCACCACCACCCGGTGGCTTGCCAGTGCCAGGGCAGCTTCAAGTAGCGCCGGGGCGTCCAGGTCATCCCCGACCAAGGGCCGGAACACGCGCATTTCTTTTTTCACCAGCGCGCTCTTGTCGCGGTGCGGGAACATCGGGTCAAGGTAGATGACCTGCGGCGCCTCGCCTTCCCAACTGCGCATGCGTTCGATGGCATTGCCGGTCAGCAGGCGCATGCGCCCGACAATCGGCCCCACGCCTTCATCCAGCCGGCCGCGCGCCAGGCCATCCTCCAGCAACGCGGCAATCAGCGGCTGGCGCTCGATCAGGGTCATCTGGCAGCCCAGGCTGGCCAGCACGAACGCGTCCTTGCCCAGCCCCGCCGTGGCATCCAGCACCTGCGGCCGCACACCTTGGGCGATGCCCACCGCCTTGGCGATCATCTGCCCATTGCCACCGCCGAACTGGCGCCGATGCGCGGCCTGCCCCTCGACGAAGTCTACCCGCACCGGCCCCGGTGCCTGCGGGCCCAATTGCTGGATCTGCAAGCCATCAACGCCCACCTGCACGGCAAAACCGGCGTCCTCGTCCTGCAATGGCAGCGCGAGGCGCTCGGCCCACGCGGCGGCCTGCGCCTCGAATTCAGCCGACAGCGCCTCGACCCGGATACCTGTGCCCTGCTCTTCCATCATTCACACCTAGAAATTGAACCCAGCCCCTCATGTAACGGCCATTACGGCCGATACAGGCAATATCCCGCTATTCTGCCAGAGCACAACGCGCGCGACTGCCATGTCAGATACTCTTCCCATCGGCTTGACCTATTTGTCGCCAGTCGGCAACTACAGTCAGCACAACACCCAGGCACTCGGGGGCGTCAGCCACCTGTGGCAGGATTTTTTTGCCCGGGCCATGGCCGAGCAGCAGGAAGAGCCGGCAGACAGCGTCAGCCAGTCGTTCGTACAGTATGACCACGACAGCGGCGAACCCATCGGCGGCGCCCGCGCGCTGGCCATGATCGACGCCCAGCGCGCCTGCCCGGTGCAGGACACCGTAGTCGCACCGCCCGAACCGCTGTTCCTGCCCAAGGCCGAGCTGGAAGCCAAGCTGCTGCCACCAGCCCCTGAGCCGTTCAGCGCCATGGAACTGATCGAGCAGCAACGCCAGCTGGACATCAACAACAGCTGGCTGCGCCCGGTGGTGATGAGCCAGGGCCAGCCGATCGCCGAACCTGGCCCAGGCCCGACCCCACGTTCGTTGTTCCTGCCGATCGCCGAGCTGGAAAGCAACCTGCTGGACCCGGCCCCGGAACCGTTCGACGGTGCCACCCTGGCCAAGCAGCAGAACGACCTTGAATTCGACATTCACTGGGCACGCCCGGTGGTGCTGAACAACGTCCGCGCTTACGCCTGAGGCTAGCGACAGACCTGCCAGCGCCCCATGTCCAGGTGAAAGTGGTTGTGGTGCGCGGCGTTGTAATCCGGCCCCAATACCGTGCTGAAGCTTTCGCACGCCGCCTGCTGCACCTCACGCAGAAACTCCGCCTTCTGCCCGCCCGCCTGCCAGTCGCGCGCCAATACGATGCGCTGGCCGTCCTGCAGGCGAAAACCGCTGATGTCCAGGGCGTTGGCCGTGGCGTGCTGGCTCAGTCGGCCTTGCTTGCGGTGGTAGACGTTGCGGCAGGCAAAGCTACCCAGGTGGTCGACCTGTGCTACCGGCTGGCCCAGCACCCGCTGTGCCAGCGGCTGCAAGCCATGCTTTTCGAACAGTGCATAGGCCACCGCCAGCGGGCAACTGGCCAGGAAGCTGCTGCTGAGGCGCGCCTGGCCACCTTCGATACGCCATACATTTTGCAGCGGGCAATTGGCCGAGGCCGCGCTGTCGGCCTGCGCCCGGTAGCGTAGCTGGCTGGTTTCCAGTGCTTGGCGGCACAGCGCCGGGTCATCGCGCAGCCGCGCAAGCTTGTAACTTGTCAGCAGGTTGGGCGGTTGGCGCACGTCCAACGGCGCCCAGGGGTTCCACACCGCGGGCAGGCGCCAGCCGAAGTGCCAGGCCAGGCCAGCCAGTAACAGCAGGCCAGCCAGCAGCGCCAGCACGACCCGCATCAGCGGCGGAACAGGTCGTTGAGCTGGGCGAACGGCAGCGCCTGCTCGCCGTAGCCGAACGTGCCCTCATCACGGATTTCCAGGGCGGCCCGGCGGAAGGCTCCGAGCGCCGCACGGGCCAGCGATGAGCCAACGCTGATGCGGCGTACGCCCAGGTCTTGCAACTGGTTGACGCTCAGTGGCACGCCGGCCATGCCCATCAGCACGTTCACCGGCCGCGGGGCGACGGCCTGTACCACCGCGCGCACTTCCTCGACGGTACGCAGCCCAGGGGCGTAGAGCACGTCGGCGCCTGCCTCGGCATAGGCTTGCAGGCGCAGGATGGTGTCATCCAGGTCCATACGCCCATGCAGCAGGTTTTCTGCGCGGGCGCACAGGGTAAAGGGGAATGGCAGGCTACGGGCGGCCTGCACTGCAGCACGCACGCGCTCCACGGCCAGGCCGAAGTCATAGATGGGCGCGTCACTCCGGCCACTGGCATCTTCGATGGAACCGCCTACCAGGCCAACCTCGGCGGCGCGCAGAATGGTTTGTGCGCAGTCCTCGGGCAAGTCACCAAAGCCGTTCTCCAAGTCGGCGGCAACCGGCAAGGCGGTGGCGTCGACGATTTCGCCGGCATTGTCCAGAGTATCGTCGAGGCTCAAGGCACCTTCGGCATCCGGGCGCCCCAGGCTGAAGGCCAGGCCGGCACTGGTAGTGGCCAGCGCTTCGAAGCCCAGGCTGGCCAGCAGCTTCGCTGACCCGGCATCCCATGGGTTGGGGATGACGAACGCGCCATCGCGCTCGTGCAGGGCCTTGAAGGCTTCGGCTCGCAGGGTTTGCACATCCATGGTTGAACCTCCAGCAGTCGGGGAAAGGTCAGAGTAGACCCAGTTGTTCGACCTCAGGGGCGCGCGGCAATTCCGGCAGCGCTGCAAGGCCTGGCAAGCGCTGCATCAGGCGCTGGTGGAAACGCTTGGCCAGGGCCGCTGCCAGTCGGTTGTCCGAGGTATGCAGGAAGATGTAGGGGCTGCGACCTTCCTCGATCCAGCCGGCCACCTTATCCACCCAAGGGGTGAGAAACGCCTCGTTGGCATCCAGTTGCGGATGACCGATGAAGCGCACCTGCGGGTGCTGGCTGAAGGCTGCAGGGCGCGGCGGTACCTTGGGCTTCTTCGACTGCGCATGCAGCACGGCAGGCTCGCGCGAGGTGCAACTGAAGAGCGCGCGCGGGTCGAGGCAAATGCGCTCGACGCCACGCTCGTGCAGCAGGCGGTTGAGCAACCGTTCTTCTTCACCCTTGGCGAAAAACGCCGGGTTGCGCACTTCCACGGCCACCGGCACGGCTATCTCATCAAGAAAATGGCAAAGCTCGCCCAGGCGTGCGGGGCCGAATTGGGCCGGCAACTGCAGCCAGTAAGGCGCTACGCGCTGGCCCAGCGGGGCCATCAGGCGGGTAAAGTCAAAGGCAGGCTCAAGTTGATCACGTAGGTCGCCTTCGTGGCTGATGTCGCGGGGGAACTTGGCGGTGAAACGAAAGTGCTCGGGCATCACCTGCGCCCAGCGGGCGATGGTGCCGGGCGCGGGCCGCGCATAGAACGTGGTGTTGCCCTCGACCGCATTGAACACCTGGCTGTAGAAGCCCAGCATCTGGCCGGTGCTGGCGTCGGCGGGGTACAGGTAATCGCGCCAGGCGTTTTCACTCCATGACGGGCAACCGAGAAAGTAAGGCAGTGGTGATGGACTCATCCATCAAATGTACAGGTCGAGCCCCAGTACTTCCATGTCCCAGTCGGTAAAACCGGCAGTACTCAGGTAGCTGGCCAGTGCGTTGGCCGTGCGCCGGTCTCGGGCGCGGGGGAACACCATGTCCTGCTGGCGGGCTGGCAGGCCACCGCTGCGACGGCGGGCGGTGGTTTCCTGCGCAGCCGCTTCGGTTTCTTCGATCAGCTCGGCGTCATCGATGGCCTCGTCACGCACCGCTGCCTTGCGCGGGGCGCGCTTGATCGGGTAGGACTGCGATGAGAAACCTTCGATACGCATGGCATGAGCACTCAGGACCAATGATGGCAATTTAGCAGCATCAGGGTTCCGTCGCTAATGCTTAAGTGATAACTGGACCACAGATCGCACAGAAGGTTTTAGTATCGCCAACGCAAACCGACGAACAGCACTCAGTGCTTCTTGGGCGTAGCGACATTATCGCGCAGGTAGACCGGTTGCGCCTGTTCGGCGTCGATTGCCTCGCCACGTGCCCAGGCGAAGCTGGCCAGGCTGAGTACATCCAGAGCATTTGGCAAGGCGCTGGCATTGCTTGCCGCGGCCTGTACCGCCAGGCGCTCGGCATAGCCCCAGCCGGTACCGGCGCCGAACCACTCGCCATTGCTACCTTCAGGCAGGGCAACCTGCTCGGGCGGCAATACGGCCTCGCGGCCGACCAGGCGCATTTCGCCGGCCGTGGCCTGGTAGCAGCCCCAGTACACTTCATCCATCCGTGCATCGATGGCTGCCGCCACCTGCTGTGCACCGTGTTCGCGCATCGCGCCCTGGGCCAGCGCGGCCAGGTTGGAAACCGGCAGCACCGGGCGTTCGAGGGCGAAGGCCAGGCCCTGGACCACGCCGATGGCGATACGCACACCGGTGAACGCGCCCGGGCCACGGCCAAAGGCAATGGCGTCCAGCGCATTCAGCGCCACGCCGGAGTCGGCCAGCAGCTGCTTGATCATCGGCAGCAGCTTCTGGGCATGCATGCGCGGGATCACCTCGTAATGGCTGGTTACCTTGCCGTCATGCAACAGCGCGACGGAACAGGCTTCGGTGGCGGTATCCAGGGCCAGCAGGGTGGTCATCGAACAGGTATCCAGGTGCGAATGAAAAGAGCGGCAGTATAGAGCAGCGGCGGCGTTGTGTCCCGAAGGGGGTGCTGTGTGGGCATTGCCCTCAGCCTGACACGGTCCCTGTAGGAGCGGCCTTGTGTCGCGATGGGGCGCGCAGCGGCCCCAAAATTTCAGCTTCGCCGCAGAAATCGCCGGGGCCGCTGTGCGGCCCATCGCGACACAAGGCCGCCCCTACAGGGACCGCGTCAGGCCAAAGCCAGAAACAACAACGGCCCGCAAGCGGGCCGTTGTCGAGGTGCGTCAGGTGTGGATCAGCTCAGGGCTGCCAGGACCTTGGCGGTAATGGCTTCAACCGAGCCAACGCCTTCGATGTGGCTGTACTTCGGCTTGCCGGCATTGGCAGCCGACAGCTTCTGGTAGAAGTCCACCAGCGGCTTGGTCTGGCTGTGGTAGACCGACAGGCGATGGCGAACGGTTTCTTCCTTGTCGTCGTCGCGCTGGATCAGGTCTTCGCCAGTAACGTCGTCCTTGCCTTCCACTTTCGGCGGGTTGTACTGAATGTGGTAGGTACGGCCCGAGGCCAGGTGCACGCGGCGGCCAGCCATGCGGCCGACGATTTCTTCGTCGTCCACGGCAATTTCGACCACGGCGTCGATGTCGACACCGGCAGCGACCATGGCCTCGGCTTGCGGAATGGTGCGTGGGAAACCGTCGAACAGGCAGCCATTGGCGCAATCAGGCTGGGCGATGCGCTCCTTGACCAGGCTGATGATCAGCTCGTCGGAAACCAGCTGGCCGGCATCCATGACTTTCTTCAGTTCCAGGCCCAGCGGGGTGCCGGCCTTGACGGCGGCACGCAGCATGTCACCGGTGGAGATCTGGGGGATACCGAACTTTTCGGTGATGAACTTTGCCTGAGTACCTTTACCGGCCCCGGGAGCTCCCAGCAGAATTACGCGCATCTCGTGCTCCTCAAATTTTTTTATGAAATTCAATGGATTCGGCAACCTGGGCCAAGTCCGGAAAATCGGGTATGACCATAAATCGGTCAGAAGGCTGCTCAAGATACACAGCGCCCGGCAGCCAGACAAGCGTCCCAAAGTTGCAGGAATGCGCCACTTGCGGCTGACCAGGCAGGCGGTTGCGCCCGGCGCAACCACCCTCCCCGTCCTTGCGCCGAGCCTGCACGGCACACACCTGGCATGGCCCTGGCGTGCCTTCAGCCGGTGTTACGCAAGCCTGCGGCGATACCCGCCACGGTCACCAGCAAGGCCTGCTCCAACGGGCTGTCCAGAGCGGCTTCGCGGCTGCGCGAGCGGGCCAGCAACTCGGCCTGCAGGCGGTGCAGCGGGTCCAGGTAGGTGTTGCGCAAGCTGATGAATTCCAGCGTCTCGGGGCTGTGGGCCAGTAGCACCGGTTGCCCGGTCAGGCCCAGCACCACCTGGCACGACTGCGACAATAGGTCGCGCAGATGCGCGCCCAAAGCAAGCAGGTGCGGTTGCACCAGACGTTCGTCGTAGGCCTCGGCGATTTGCGCATCGGCCTTGGCCAACACCATTTCCAGCATGTCGATGCGGGTGCGAAAGAATGGCCATTGCTCGCGCATCTGCGCCAGCAGTTCACCTTGGCCGCGCGCCAGGGCATTGCTCAGCGCGGTTTCCCAGCCCAGCCAGGCCGGCAACATCAGCCGGGTCTGGGTCCAGCCGAAAATCCACGGGATGGCCCGCAGGCTTTCGATACCACCGGCGCGGCGCTTGGCCGGGCGGCTACCGAGCGGCAGGCGCCCCAGTTCCTGTTCCGGCGTCGACTGGCGGAAGTACTCTACAAAGTCGGGGTTTTCCCGCACGACGCTGCGGTAAGCCTTGACGCCATCGGCGGCCAGTTGGTCCATTACCTCGCGCCAGGCTGGCTGCGGTGGCGGGGGTGGCAGCAGCGTGGCTTCGAGTACGGCAGCCAGGTACAGGTTGAGGTTTTGCTCGGCAATGCCCGGCAAGCCGAACTTGAAGCGGATCATCTCGCCCTGCTCGGTAGTGCGGAAACGCCCCGCCACTGAGCCGGGTGGCTGCGACAGGATCGCCGCATGGGCCGGGCCACCACCGCGCCCGACCGTGCCGCCACGGCCGTGGAACAGCAGCAGTTCGACCTGGTGCTCGGCGCAGATGCGCACCAGGTTTTCCTGGGCCCGGTACTGCGCCCAGGCAGCAGCCGTGGTACCGGCGTCCTTGGCCGAGTCGGAGTAGCCGATCATTACCTCCTGCGGGCCGCGCAGGCCAGCGCGGTAGCCCGGCAGACCCAGCAGGCGCTGCATCACCGGGCCAGCATTGTCGAGGTCGGCCAGGGTTTCGAACAGCGGCACTACGCGCATCGGCCGGGTCAGGCCGGCTTCTTTGAGCAGCAACTGCACCGCCAGCACGTCCGAGGCGGCACCGGCCATGGAAATGACATAGGAACCCAGCGAGGCTGCCGGTGCTGCCGCCACTTCCCGGCAGGTGGCCAGCACTTCGGCGGTATCCGCCTGCGGCTTGAAATGCGCAGACAACAGCGGCCGGCGGTTTTTCAATTCGGCCTGGAGGAACTCGATACGCTGCTCTTCATCCCAGTCGGCATAACGCCCCAGGCCCAGGTAGTCGGTGATTTCGGTGAGTGCATCACGGTGGCGGGCCGCGTCCTGGCGCACGTCCAGGCGGCCGAGGAACAAGCCGAAGGTGACGGCGCGACGCAGGCAGTCGAGCAGCGGGCCTTCGGCAATCACGCCCATGCCGCATTCGTGCAACGAGTGGTAGCACAGCTCCAGCGGCGCAATCAGGTCGCGGTTGTCTACCAGTACCTCGGCGCTGGCCGGCTGGCTGCTGGTCAGGGCCGAATGCGCCCAGGCACGCGTCGCGCGCAGGCGGTCGCGCAATTGCTTGAGCACGGCGCGGTAGGGTTCGGCGCTGTCGCCGGCCCGCTCGCGCAGGGCGTCATTGGCCTGCTGCATGGACAGTTCGGCGGCCAACGCGTCAATGTCACGCAGGAACAGGTCGGCGGCCATCCAGCGCGCCAGCAACAAGACCTCCCGGGTGACCACGGCGGTCACGTTGGGGTTGCCGTCCCGGTCACCGCCCATCCACGAGGCAAAGCGAATCGGTGCGGCCTCCAGCGGCAGGCGCAGGCCGGTGGCCTCGAGCAGGGCTTTGTCGACCTTGCGCAGGTGGCTGGGGATGGCGTGCCACAGCGAATGCTCGATTACCGCAAAGCCCCACTTCGCTTCGTCGACCGGGGTTGGCCGGGTGCGGCGGATTTCCTCGGTGTGCCAGGCCTCGGCGATCAACCGGCGTAGGCGTTCGCGTACCTGCTGGCGTTCGGTCGGGGTCAGGTCGCGGTGGTCCTGTGCGGCCAACTGGCCGGCAATGGCGTCGTATTTCTGGATCAGCGTGCGCCGGGCCACTTCGGTGGGGTGTGCGGTGAGTACCAGCTGGATGTCGAGCTTGGCCAGTTGCCGAGCCAGGGCATCGTTGCTGTGGCCGGCCTGTTTGAGGCGCGCAAGCAGCTCGGGCAGCACCCGCGCCTCGAACGGCTCAGGCTGGTCGGCATCGCGACGGCGAATCAACTGGTACTGCTCGGCCATGTTGGCCAGGTTGAGAAACTGGTTGAAGGCCCTGGCCACCGGCAGCAGGTCTTCTTCGGCGAGGTCCGCCAGGGTCGAGCTCAGCTGCTCCCCAGGGCCACGGCGGTCTGCCTTGGCGCTGTGGCGGATGGCTTCGATCTTCTGCAGGAACGCATCGCCATGCTGCTGGCGGATGGTTTCGCCTAGCAGCTCACCCAACACATGGACATCTTCACGCAAACGCACATCGATATCGGTCATTGGCCCTCTCCGTAACATCCCTTGCCGGCTTCACGCGATCCCTGTGGGCTTGCCCGCGAACACCGGCGCAGCCGGTGCCAGGCACCGCGCTGGACTCTTCGCGGGCACGCCCGCTCCCACAGAGAGTGCGTGGTACATGGCCCAAGAGTGCCCACAGCCGGGCAACGATGGCAAGCCGTGATCAGCCAAAGCAAACTAAAATGAAAGCACAGCACTCCGAAGCTATGCATGCCCTACGAGGCGCTTACTGAGGTCATCATGAAAATCCGTGAACTCGCCCAGCACTGGGAACAGAATGCCGCCGGCACCCTCAGCCGCACGGGCCATGTCCTGCACCTGGACCTTGAGTCCGAGGCGCGCCTGGCCGCGTTGATCGACATGTACCCCAAACGCACAGCAGAGGAATTGCTCGGCGAACTGGTGGCGGCCGCGCTTGAAGAAGTGGAAGCCAGCTTCCCATACGTGCAGGGCCGCCAAGTCATCGCCACCGACGAAGAGGGCGACCCGCTGTACGAAGACATCGGCCCTACGCCGCGCTTTTTGTCCCTCTCCCGGCAGCACTTGCACACCTTGAGCAACCCCACCGACGACAGCAACAATTAACAGCCTGCATCATTGTTCCGGGCCATGCCACGGCCCGGAATACCGTTTCAGCCAGAGAAAGTTCCAGAAAAAACACACTGACCGATCAGTCAGAAATAGTTGCCCGCAATCGGCACTTTTTTCTGAACTATCCGAAAAACGCCCCAGTCACAGCCAATAGCCATCACGCTAAAACCCTGCACACCTGCCGTTGTGCACCGTTGATTTCAGCGCGCGGACTTGTCAGGGAATGAGCGATGGACTGCTACGGACATCGTTATCAGGAGTGATCCAATGGAGCTGACCACCATGAAAACCCGCACTAGCAAACTGTCATTCACTCATGTGCGCGGGTTCAAGCTGGCCGCGCTGGCCCTGGGCAGTAGCCTGGTCCTGGCCGGCTGTGCGGGCAACCCGCCCACCGAGCAGTATGCAGTTACCCAATCCGCCGTGAACTCGGCTGTCAGCGCTGGTGGCACCGAGTTTGCCGCCGTGGAAATGAAAGCGGCGCAGGACAAGTTCAAGCAGGCCGAAATCGCCATGCACGACAAGAAGTACGACGACGCCAAGCGCCTGGCCGAACAGGCCGAGTGGGACGCGCGCCTCGCCGAACGCAAGGCCCAGGCGGCCAAGGCCCAGAAGGCCGTGCAGGATGCCCGCCAGGGTGTTCAGGACGTACGTGAGGAAGGCCTGCGCAGCGCTCAGTGAGCCCTGCCCTGCCAACCTTAGCCTTCGCACACGATCAAAGGATGAACACTATGCGCAATTACGTCATGATTCCCGCCCTGCTGGCCCTGAGCGTCGGTCTCGCTGCCTGCTCGCACGACCCGAACGCCAACCTCGAATCGGCCCGTACCAACTTCTCGGCGCTGCAAAGCGACCCGCAATCGAGCAAGGTGGCGGCGCTGGAAACCAAGGACGCCCAAGATTGGCTGAACAAGGCCGACAAGGCCTACATGGACCGTGAAGACCAGAAGAAGGTCGACCAGCTGGCCTACCTGACCAACCAGCGCGTCGAGGTGGCCAAGCAGACTATCGCCCTGCGCACCGCCGAGGGTGAGCTGAAAAACGCCTCGGCCCAGCGCGCCCAGGCCAAGCTGGACGCCCGCGACGCCCAAATCGCCAAGCTGCAGGACAGCCTTAACGCCAAGCAGACCGACCGCGGTACGCTGGTAACCTTCGGTGACGTGCTGTTCGACTTCAACAAGGCCGAACTCAAGAGCAACGCCTACCCGAACATCACCAAGCTGGCGCAGTTCCTCCAGGAAAACCCTGAGCGCAAGGTGATCGTCGAGGGCTACACCGACAGCGTCGGCTCGGCCAATTACAACCAAAGCCTTTCCGAGCGCCGCGCCAACAGCGTGCGCATGGCGCTGGTACGCGCTGGCGTAGACCCGGCGCGTGTCGTGTCCCAGGGTTATGGCAAGGAGTACCCGGTAGCGGACAACGGCAGCAACTCGGGCCGTGCGCAGAACCGTCGGGTGGAAGTGACCATTTCCAACGACAACCAGCCGGTGGCGCCACGCTCGGTGAGCCAGGTCAGCCAGTAAGACCGGTTGGGTGAACCCGGAACCCCGCCTTCATGGCGGGGTTTTTGTTTGGGCGTTTGGTCTCATGTCTTTAGAGGTGTGGTGCCTGGGGAATCGAGCGCCGCCCGCGCGGCGCATCGCGGATAAATCCGCTCCTACATTTGTTGCAACGTGGCCATGCCTGCCAGGCCATGGTTGTCAGCGGTTTGCAAGACTCAAGACATGCACCAGTGCAGGCGACCATGGCATAACAGGTTCGGCACGTTGCAACAAATGTAGGAGCGGATTTATCCGCGATGCGCCGCGCGGGCGGCGCTCGATTTCCCAGGCGCTACCAAAATCACGTCGATCCCTCACTGCACCTGCTGCGGTGTTTCCTCACCCATGCAGCGCACCGCGCGCTTGCGGTTGTCCACCAGCACGCCGGTCAGGCCTTTTTGCTGGGTGTCGAACAGCACCAGCACACCATCCAGGCACTGGGCCACCTGTGGCGCCGGGTCCAGCGATACCTTGTAATCCTCGCCCGGGATGGTCTTGAGCATGGTGAAGTCCTGCAGCAGCAGGGCATCTTCGGGCTTGGCGAAATGCAGGTAACCGTAGTACCACAAGGCCCCCACTGTCACGATGATGCTACCGACGCCGGTCAGGATCAGCGGGATGGCGTTGCGTTCTTCACTCATTGCTTGTTCTTCTCGTCAGGGAAATTGGGCACTTCGGCAAGCCGCCGCAGGCCGTTGAAATGGCTGGGGTCATCGAGGAAACGCAGCATCACCTGGCGCCACGTCGGGTCGGCGAAGGTCTGCACGTGGCCACCTCGGGTCAGTTGCAGCACCCGCGGCGGTGGCGCGTGCTGGTACAGGCGGATGCCGTTGTCCATCGGCACCAGGTTGTCGTCGATGCTGTGGAAGAACAGCTTGGGCGGGCTGCTCAGTTGCTCGATCGAGCGGATTGCGCTGTCGCCGTCCGGCACCAGCCACGACAACGGCACTTGCAACGGCCAGGTCAGCCATGAGGTGCTGAGGGCATATCGCCCCACCGCACGGTAACTGGCCGGCACGCCATCGAACACCAGGGCACTGAAACGCTGGCGCTGCTCGGGATGAGCGGCCAGGTAGTGAATGGCCAGGGCGCCGCCCAAGCTCTGCCCCAGCAGCGCCAGCGGCTTGCCTTTGACCTCGGGGGCCTGGTCCAGCCAGGCCATGGCCGCATCGATGTCCTTGTACACGGCTGGCAGGCTCGGCTGGCCCTCGGACAAGCCATAGCCGCGGTAATCGATCATCAGCACCTGATAACCCTGCTCCGGCAACCAGTAGCTGGCCCCCAGGTGCCCTGGCAGGTTGCCGCCATTGCCATGCAGGTGCAGCACTGTGCCCTTGACCTCGACCCCGGCCTTGGCCGGCAGCCACCAGCCGTGCAAGCGCAGGCCGTCCGCAGTCACAAGGGTGACATCACGGTATTGCAGCTTGGCCCGTTCAGGCGTGAAGGCCTGGCCAGGTTCGGGGTAGAACAACAGGCTGCTGCAGCCGGCAAGGCCCAGCAGGGCCAGGCCCAGCACCAGCAGGCGACAGGCATCAGAGAATGTTCGCGTAATCGGCTTCAATGCGATCCAGGCTCAGGTGGTTGAGGAAGTTGGAGAAGCACATCCAGGCCGACAGCGCGTTGAGGTCGCGGAACTGTTCAGGCAGGTACTTGGGCGGCTCGACCAGGCCTTCCTCTACCAGCTGGCGCAGGGTGCGCATGTCTTCCAGGGTGGTCTTGCCACAGAACAGCAACGGAATCTGCTCAAGCTTGCCCTTCTTCACGGCCAACTGAATGTAGTTGTAAACCATGATGAAGCCCTTGAGGTAGGACAAGTCCTTGGTGAATGGCAGGCCATTGGGTACCGAGCCACGGAACACCCGGCTGGCGTTGCTGTAGCTCTGTTCCATCTCGAAGCCCTGGGCGCGGAAGAAGTTGTACACCTGGAGGAAATCGGCGCCCTCCTCCACCATATGGATGGCGCGGGTGCGGTTAGTGAGCTTGCGCAGGCGGCTGGGGTAAGAGGCAAAGGCAATCACCTCCATGAGGATGGCCAGGCCTTCCTGGGTAACGGTCGATGACGGCGGCCCTTTGGCCAGGAACGTGCAGATCGGCTGGTTCTGGCCGTTCAGCGTTGTGCCCACGTGCACCAGCCCTTCGTGTACCTCCAGGGCGCGCACGTCGCGGACGTTGAACATCGCGTCGGCGCGCACCTTGATGTAGTCGGCACCGGCCGCCGCATCGGCGACGATGCCGTCAGATTCGAATACGCGAATGGTCTCCTCGGCCTCGCCGAACACCTTGTTCAGCCGGCGCTGGAGAATGTCCACGGCCTCTTTGGCTGTCAGGTTCTTCGGTTCGTCCTTGAGGTCGCCCCGGCCGTCGATGTTGTTCAGGTAGTCGGAGAACATCATGCCGAGGTCGGCCAGGGTCGGGTCACCGGCGTGGAAGGCATCCGAGGCCGCGCCATAAAGCTCCTGGGAGATCAGGCCGAAGTCCTCGGTACCGCGCGCTTCGAGCATGCGCACCACCATGCGGTACTCGCGGCACATGCGTTTCATGATCTGCCCGACCGGGTTGAACTGGCCGAGCTGGCGAATGATGTCGCGCTCGATGCCCTGGAACTCGGCCTTGACCGCGCTGGAGTCAAACGCCAGCGGGCGCGACTGGTAATAGGCGCGGTCGACTGCTGGCGGCTCCTTGCCTTTGGCCTTGAGGAAGCCCTGGCGAATGTTGTCGTCCCATTTCACCGCGTCCAGAACCCGGATCGGGGTCTGCGCCGCGACGATGCGGTCGGACAGGGCGCGGATGGTTTGCTGGTATTCGTCCACCGGGGACTCCTTTTTAGTACAAGAAACCTGTGCCGGCCTCTTCGCGGCTAAAGCCGCTCCTACAACAACGACTGCATCAGGGCTGAAGGCTGTGATATCGATGTAGGAGCGGCTTTAGCCGCGAAAGGGCCGGCACAGGTAATTACTTGCCGGAGCGCTGGAACCGCGCCACTTCGACGAACAGGTCGGAGTTGGCCGGGTCGTCCAGGTACGCCAGCACCCGCGCCGACGGGCTGTCGATCAGCACGCCGTCGCCGTTGTCTTCCGGCACCTCGGTACTGCGCCCGGTCAGTTCCTTCTTGTCCACCGCCTGCTGCACCTGCTCGACATCCAGGTTGTACACCACCAGTTCCTTGCCATCGACGATGTCGAACCCGCCGATCAGGAAATTGCCGCCCAGGCGCTTGGGCACGCCGGCCGACAAGTACCAGCGGTTGCCGTGGCGCGACACGGTGAACACATATTCTTCAGGGGCCTTGCCCTTGGCCGTGGCCACCGCCTTGTAGGCACCGCCACCGCTGCGGCTGATCACAAGCTTCAGCGGCTCGCCCCAGGCGTCCTTGCTGCTCCACTTGCCAAGCAAGGCCTTGGGCGCCGCCTGGTTGCTCGGCAACGGCTCATGGAAGGTCACCAGACAACCGCTCAGCAGCAGGAATGACAAAGTCAACAACACCACACGCCAGGCTTTCATCAGGTTCTCCTTGAAAAGTCGGTCTCGCTCAGGCCGATGCCAGCACCAGTTGCAAGTATCGGGTAAGCATAGCGAGCATCTGCCCATCGGCTTGCGCATCGGCATCCTTGAGCAGGCCCTGATATTCCATCTGCTCGATAATCGCCGTCAACATTTGGGCGTCCTGATCCGGTTGCCGCGAACCCACCACCTGCAGCAATTGCCGGGTGCCGTGCAGCAAGATCTGCTCATGGGCGCACACCAACTCGGCCAGGCGCGGGCACAGCAGCGCCTCCTGGCGGAAGGCCTGCTCGGCCATCAGGAAGTCACGGCGGTTGAGCAACTGGCGCTGCACATAGTCGGCGGTCATGCGCGCCACTTCGTCCGCCAGCCGCGCCCGCGCCTGCGGGCTGCCATCGCCCTGGGCCAGCAACTGGCGCAACACCACTTCGGTGTTGGCCCACAGCTTGGCCATGTAAGCGGCGCTACGCTCGACGTACTGGGCGAAGGTATCGGTGAGCAGGTCCTCGATATCCTTGAAGTAATACGTGGTGGCCGACAATGGCACACCGGCCTCGGCGGCCACGGCGCGGTGACGCACACCGCGCACGCCGTCGCGCACGACAATGCGCATGGCGGCGTCGAGGATCAGCTGGCGGCGCTGCTCGCTGCCTTGGCGGGCAGTCTTGCGGCCTTGGTATTGCACGCTTTCGGCGACGGCGGTGGCGATGCCGGCGGCGCCCTGGTCAGGCATGGCGGGTGTCACGGGGGGGTACCTCATGGGCAGTGTTTCTTCAGTGCCGGCCCTTTCGCGGCTAAAGCCGCTCCTACAACGACCGCACAGCATTCAGGATCTGTGGCAATCCCTGTAGGAGCGGGTTTACCCGCGAAGAGGCCGGTACAGACAACATAATGCTTCAGGCAAGAAAAAGCCGCCTCGAAAGGCGGCTTGTTCAATTCACTCAGGCCTGCGGACGCATGTGCGGGAACAGGATCACGTCGCGGATGGACGGCGAGTTGGTCAGCAGCATCACCAGGCGGTCGATGCCGATGCCTTCACCGGCAGTCGGCGGCATGCCGTACTCCAGGGCGCGCACGAAGTCGGCGTCGTAGTGCATGGCTTCGTCGTCACCGGCGTCCTTCTCGGCCACCTGGGCGAGGAAACGCTCGGCCTGGTCTTCGGCATCGTTGAGCTCGGAGTAGGCGTTGGCGATTTCGCGGCCACCGATGAACAGCTCGAAGCGGTCGGTAACGGCCGGGTTGTCGTCGTTGCGACGGGCCAGCGGCGACACTTCGAACGGGTACTCGGTGATGAAGTGCGGCTGCTCCAGCTTGTGCTCGACCAGCTCTTCGAAAATCATCACCTGCAGCTTGCCCAGGCCTTCGTGGCCCAGCACCTTGGCACCGGCCTTCTTCGCGATGTCGCGGGCACGGTCGACGTCCTGCAGGTCGGCAGCGGTCAGCTCAGGGTTGTACTTGAGGATCGAGTCGAACACCGACAGGCGCACGAACGGCTCGCCGAAGTGGAACACCTTGTCGCCGTATGGCACATCGGTGCTGCCCAGTACCAGCTGCGCCAGTTCGCGGAACAGTTCCTCGGTGAGGTCCATGTTGTCGCGGTAGTCAGCGTAGGCCTGGTAGAACTCGAGCATGGTGAATTCTGGGTTGTGACGAGTCGAAACGCCTTCGTTGCGGAAGTTGCGGTTGATCTCGAACACTTTTTCAAAGCCGCCAACCACCAGGCGCTTGAGGTACAGCTCTGGCGCAATGCGCAAGAACATGGCCATGTCCAGGGCGTTGTGGTGGGTTTCGAACGGCTTGGCCGCGGCACCGCCCGGGATGGTCTGCAGCATCGGCGTTTCGACTTCGAGGAAGTCGCGCTCGATGAGAAACTTGCGAATGTGCGAGATCACCTGCGAACGCACACGGAAGGTGTGGCGGGTTTCTTCGTTGACCATCAGGTCGACATAACGCTGGCGGTAGCGCTGCTCGGTGTCGGTCAGGCCGTGGTGCTTGTCGGGCAGCGGGCGCAGCGACTTGGTCAGCAGGCGCACGTTGGTCATCTCGACGTACAGGTCGCCCTTGCCGGAACGGGCCAGGGTACCTTCGGCACTGATGATATCGCCCAGGTCCCAGGTCTTGACCGCTGCCAGGGTTTCTTCCGGCAGGGTCTTGCGGTTGACGTAGACTTGGATGCGGCCAGTCATGTCCTGAATGACCATGAACGAGCCACGGTTGAGCATGATGCGGCCAGCCACCTTGACCGGGATCGCGGCTGCTTCCAGCTCTTCCTTGGTCTTGTCCGCGTACTGCTTCTGCAGGTCGTTGCAGTAGCTGTCGCGACGGAAGTCATTGGGGAAGGCATTGCCCTTGGCGCGCTCGGCGGCAAGTTTTTCCTTGCGCAGGGCGATCAGGGCATTTTCTTCCTGTTGCAGGTCTTGCGATTCGGTCTTGAGGTCGCTCATGTCGTCATTCTTTCCATCAGGTATTCGTTGCCCTTTTCGGGCAGGGCACGCGCTACCGGCGGTTGGCCGGTAGCGCGGCAGTGGTGTGCGGCTTACAGGCCCTGCTTGAGGCTCGCTTCCAGGTACTGGTCGATGTCGCCGTCCAGAACCTTGTTGCAGTCGCTGCGCTCGACGCCGGTACGCAGGTCTTTGATGCGCGAGTCATCCAGCACGTAGGAGCGGATCTGGTGGCCCCAGCCGATGTCCGACTTGCTGTCTTCCAGTGCCTGCGAAGCGGCGTTGCGCTTCTGCATTTCCAGCTCGTACAACTTGGCCCGCAGCATTTTCATGGCGGTGTCCTTGTTGGCGTGCTGCGAGCGTTCGTTCTGGCAGGCCACCACGGTGTTGGTCGGCACGTGGGTGATACGTACCGCCGAGTCGGTGGTGTTTACGTGCTGACCACCGGCACCGGAGGAGCGATAGGTATCGATGCGCAGGTCGGACGGGTTGATATCGATCTCGACCTTGTCGTCGATCTCGGGCGAGACGAACACCGCCGAGAACGAGGTGTGGCGACGGGCGCCGGAGTCGAACGGGCTTTTGCGTACCAGGCGGTGCACACCGATTTCGGTACGCAGCCAGCCAAAGGCGTACTCGCCCTTGATGTGCACGGTGGCACCCTTGATGCCGGCCACTTCACCTTCGGAAAGCTCGATGATGGTGGCATCGAAACCACGCTTGTCGGCCCAGCGCAGGTACATGCGCAGCAGGATGTTGGCCCAGTCCTGCGCTTCGGTACCACCGGAGCCGGCCTGGATGTCCAGGTAGGCGTTGTTCATGTCCATCTCGCCGCTGAACATGCGACGGAACTCAAGCTGGGCCAGGCTTTCTTCCAGGCCTTCCAGCTCGGTCACGACGTCGCCCACGGCGCCTTCGTCTTCTTCCTCGACGGCCATGTCGAGCAGGTCTTTGCAGTCAGACAGACCATTGGACATCTTGTCCAGGGTTTCGACCACCTGCGCCAGCATGGCACGCTCGCGGCCCAGGGCCTGTGCGTACTCGGGCTTGTTCCAGACGTTGGGGTCTTCCAGCTCGCGGTTGACTTCGATCAGGCGGTCATGCTTGTGATCGTAGTCAAAGATACCCCCGAATTGACTGGGAACGCTCGGTGAGGTCCTTGATGGTGTTCAGGATCGGTTGGATTTCCATGGGCTGACTACTCGCACGAATTCGGTGAAAAGCCTGCGAGTATAACCGAGTCCGCCGCAGGGCGGCAGACCCGCCGGGCGCCCGAATTGCCCCAATTACCCCTGTAGGAGCGGCCTTGTGTCGCGATGGGGCGCGCAGCGGCCCCAGGATTTCAGCTTCGCAGCAAAAGTTGTAGGGGCCGCTGTGCGGCCCATCGCGACACAAGGCCGCTCCTACAGGGGGGCGCATCAGCCTCAGGGGTTTGGGTTGTCAGGCTATGCCGACCTGGTTGCGCCCGCCGTCCTTGGCCTGGTACAGGCCCTTGTCCGCTGCCGAGATCAGCTGCCGGCAGTGGCTGCCAACGGCTGGGGTCTGGGTCGCCAGGCCGATACTCACGGTCAGGAACGAGTCAGCCACCGGCGCGGTATGCGGGATGCCCAGGCCGAGCACGGTCTGGCGCAGTTTTTCGGCCACCAGCCGCGCCCCGCCGGGCGAGGTATTGGGCAGGACCAGGGCGAACTCTTCGCCACCGTAGCGCGCCGGCAGGTCGGTCGGCCGCGAGCACGACCCTCGGATGGCCTCGGCCACTTGGCGCAAGGCTTCGTCGCCGGCCAAGTGACCGAAGCTGTCGTTGTAGGCCTTGAAGTAGTCGACGTCGATCATCAGTAACGACAGCTGCTGCTGTTCGCGCATGGCCCGGCGCCACTCCAGCTCCAGGTATTCGTCGAAGTGACGACGGTTGGACAGCCCGGTCAGGCCATCGGAGTTCATCAACCGCTGCAGCATCAGGTTGGAATCCAGCAATTGCTGCTGGCTGACGCGCAGGGCACGGTAGGCCTCGTCACGCTGCAGCAAGGTCAGATAGGAGCGCGAGTGGTAGCGAATGCGTGCCACCAGTTCGATGGTATCGGGCAGCTTGACCAGGTAATCGTTGGCACCGGCAGCAAACGCCGCACTCTTGACCAGCGGGTCTTCCTTGGTTGACAGGACGATGATCGGAATGTCCTGGGTGGCCGGGTTGTTGCGGTACTCGCGCACCAGGGTCAGGCCATCCAGCCCAGGCATGACCAGGTCTTGAAGAATCACCGTGGGCTTGATGCGCATGGCCTGCGCCACCGCCTGGTGCGGGTCGGCACAGAAGTGGAAGTCGATGTTGTCCTCGTTGGCCAGACCACGCCGCACCGCCTCGCCGATCATGGCCTGGTCATCGACCAGCAGCACCATCGCCGAGTTGTCGTTGCTGCTCGCAAAACCTTCGATCGGTAAATCACTCATAGCTGCTCACCCGATCACTACCGGCTTGGCGGCGTGATTCAATACATGTCGTCATTTTCCGAAAATTTCCATCAAGCGCCCGGCTATGCGTTCCAGCGGGCGGATTTCCACGGCGGCATCGATGGCCGCAGCGGCTTTGGGCATGCCGTACACGGCACTGCTGGCCTGGTCCTGGGCGATCGTCAGAAAGCCTTGCTGACGCATCTGTTTCAGGCCCTGTGCACCATCGCGGCCCATGCCGGTGAGCAGAACCCCTACCGCTTCACCGCTCCAGTAACGCGCCACGCTCTCGAAGAACACATCGATCGAGGGCCGGTAGATTTCATTGACAGGCTCGGCAGTGTAGGCCAGTTGGCCGTTCTGTAGCAGACGAATATGGTGGTTGGTACCGGCCAGCAGCACCTGGCCCGGTTGCGGCGGCTCGCCTTCACGAGCCAGGCGCACCGGCAGGCCGGCGGCACTGCTGAGCCATTCGGCCATGCCCGCGGCAAACACCTGATCGACATGCTGGACCAGCACGATGGCCGCCGGGAACGCCCGCGGCAACCCCTTGAGCAGTAGTTCCAGGGCCGCCGGGCCACCGGCCGACGAGCCGATCGCCACCAGGCCGCGGCGCTGCGAAGCTTCGCGCAGCGGCGCAGCCACCGGGCGCGCGGCCGGCACACGCTGCTGGCCGATCAGCCAGCCGATATTGAGGATCTTGCGCAGCAAGGGGGCTGCCGCTTCGCGGGGGTCACCCGCGCCCAGTGCCGGGGTATCGACCACATCGAGCGCACCGTGGCCCATGGCCTCGAATACCCGGTGCACGTTCTGCTGGCGGTCGACCGTGACAATGACGATGGCACACGGGGTTTCGGCCATGATCCGCCGGGTTGCCTCGACGCCGTCCATGACCGGCATGATCAGGTCCATGAGGATCAGGTCCGGCAGTTGCTCGGTACAGCGCTGCACCGCCTCGGCGCCATTGCTGGCCACCCACACCACCTGGTGTGCGGGCTCGAAAGCGAGCGCCCGGCGCAGTGCCTCCACAGCCATTGGCATGTCATTGACGATGGCGATCTTCATCCCTGAGCACCTCCGATCAGCTCCACCACAGCATCCAGCAACGCATCGTCGTGGAAACTGGCCTTTGCCAAATAGTAGTCGGCGCCAGCATCCAGGCCACGCCGTCGGTCTTCCTCACGGTCTTTATAGGACACCACCATCACTGGCAACGATTGCAGGCGCTGGTCGCGGCGCACCAGGGTAACCAGCTCGATACCGTCCATGCGCGGCATGTCGATATCGGTAATCAGCAGGTCGAAGTCGTCGCTGCGCAGGGCGTTCCAGCCGTCCATGCCATCCACCGCCACCGCCACGTCGTAGCCACGGTGGCCCAGCAGCTTGCGCTGCAGTTCGCGCACGGTCAGCGAATCGTCGACGACCAGGATGCGTTTGCGGGCCACGCCACGGGCAGCGCTGTTGCCGCGCTCGATGCGCTCCAGGCTACCGGTACTGAGCAGTTTTTCCACCGAGCGCAGCAAGTCCTCGACATCGACGATCAGCACCACCGAGCCATCATCCAGCAACGCGCCGGAAGAGATGTCCTGCACCTTGCCCAGCCGTGGGTCGAGCGGCATCACCACCAGCACCCGTTCGCCCACCAGCCGCTCCACGGCCACACCGTACAGTTGCTCACGCTCACGGATTACCACCACCCGCAGCCTGGCTTCGTCGCTTTGCCCGATTGGGCGGTTGAGCAACTGGCTGGCTGCCACCAGGCCGATGTGCCGGCCCTCGTGCCAGAAGTGTTGGCGCCCTTCGATCTGCACGATCTGTTCGGCGGTCACTTCCAGGGTGCGCTCGATATGGGCCAGTGGGAAGGCGTAGGCCTCGCCGCCCACCTCGACCACCAGGCTGCGCACCACCGACAGGGTCAACGGCACCTGCAGATGGAAGCGGCACCCCTGCCCCGCCACCTGGGTCAACTCGATCGAGCCGCGCAACTCGCGGATCATGTGTTGCACCGCATCCAGCCCGACGCCTCGCCCGGACACTTCGGTAACTTTGTCGCGCAGGCTGAAACCGGGCAGGAACAGGAACGTCAACAGCTCCGCCTCGCTCATGCGCGCCACCGTATCGGCAGGCGACAGGGCGCGCTCGACAATACTGCTGCGCAGGCGCTCCAGATCGATACCGGCGCCGTCGTCGATCAGTTCCAGGCTGAGCATGCCGGCCTGGTGCGAGGCGCGCAGGCGGACCACGCCTTCGTCCGGTTTGCCCGCCAACAGGCGCCGTTCCGGCGCTTCGATACCGTGGTCGACGGCGTTGCGCAACAGGTGGGTCAACGGTGCTTCGAGCTTTTCCAGCACATCGCGGTCGACCTGGGTCTTTTCCCCGTCCACCACCAGCCGCACCGGCTTGCCGAGAGAGCGGCCAAGGTCGCGGACCATGCGGCTCTGGCCGGCCAGCACGTCGGCAAACGGCCGCATCCGGCAAGCCAGGGCGGTGTCGTACAGCAACTGTGCGCGCTGGCTGGCCTGCCAGCCGAACTCGTCGAGGTCGGCCGCCTGCTGTTGCAGGATCTGCTGGGTTTCTGCCAGCAGACGCTGGGTTTGCGCCAAGGCTTCGAGCACTTCGCTGCTCTGGCCACTGTCCTCCAGTTGCATGCGCAAGCCGTCGAGTGCCTGCATGCCCTGGCCGTGCATGCGCTTGAGGCGCTGCAGGGTGGCCAGGTAAGGCTTGAGGCGCTGGGTTTCCACCAACGACTTGCTGGACAGGTCGAGCAGGCTGTTGAGGCGGTCGGCGGTGACCCGCAGCACCCGCTCCCCCCCTTCGCCACCGCGCTTGCCAGCCTTGCGCCGCAAGGCCGGTTCAGACTCTGGCTCTGCTTCTGGCTCCGACGGCTCGCTGGGTAACCGCAGCGGCTCAGCTGGCAAGGCGAGCGGCGACGGCGCCAGGGGCTGCGCGGGTTGCCCCCCTGCAGCCGGTGGCGGTGCAGGCACGGCGGGCGCCTCCAGGTCGAGCAGGCTGGCCATTTGCGCAAGGAACACCGGCAGGGTCGCCTGCGCCCCGCTATCGCCTGGCGTGGCGATACGCATCAGCAAGTCGGTACCCTGCAACAGCGCGTCGATATGCTCGGCACTCAACCGCAGGCGGCCCTCCTGGGCGGCCACCAGGCAATCTTCCATGACGTGAGCGACGCTGACGCCTGCGTCCACGCCGACGATACGCGCAGCGCCCTTGAGCGAGTGGGCGGCGCGCATGCAGGCTTCGAGCTGATCGGCCTGGGTAGGGTTGCGCTCAAGTGCCATCAGGCCGGCGCTGAGCACCTGGGTCTGCGCCTCGGCCTCCAGGCTGAACAGCTCGAGCAACGATGCGTCGCGCATTTGCTCTGGGGTCATGACAGGCTCCGCTGCACGGCAGACAGTAAGTGTTGATCGTCCAGCACCCGTACGCTGCGCCCACGCCATTGCAGAACGGCGGCGGTAAAGCGCGTGGCGTCCTGGCCACTGCCCAGCAGCAGTGGGTCGAGCCGGTGAATACCATCGATTTCTTCGACGGCCATCACCACCGGCCCACCTTCGCTGGCCAAAATCAGCATGCGCGGCATCGCCCGGCCGCTTCGTTGCTCGGCAGCGCCAGCCTGCACACCCAGCAAGTCAGCCAGCGACAGGCACGGCACCAGTGCGCCGCGCACGTTGGCTACCCCCTGCAGCAGGCGCGAGCGCTGGTGCGGCAGCGAGTGCACGGCCTGCAAAGGGGCGATCTCGGCCAGGCACGCGGTCGCCAGCGCCAGCCATTCTTCGCCCAGGCGGAACAGCAGCATGGAGCGGCCAGCGTGGTCCTCGACCGCCGGCTGCGCTGCGGCCGGGTGATCCTGCATCAGCGCATAGCGGTCGAGCAGCCGTGTGGCCGCTGCGGCATACACCTCGCAGTTGCGGCAATGCACGTGCCGCTCCAGCAGCGGGCATTGCTTGTCGCCATGCACGCCAATACGGTTCCAGCAGTCGTCGATGTGCGCGTCATCCTCAGCCAGCAGCTGCATCGCGGATTCACTGTTCATCGTTCAGGCTCCCGGCCAGCCCGTGCCGCCCGTTCCTGCAGGCGCCGAGCGCCGGCCAGGTCACCCTGCGCCGCCAGCAGGGCCGCCAGGTGCACCAACGCCTCGGGGTGTTGCGGTTGCAGGTACAGCGCTTTGCGATAGTGCGTCAGCGCCTGTTGCGCATCGCCTTCGGTATCACTGAGCAGCCCCAGCCAGTAGTACACCTGCGCCGAAGGCGCGAACTGGCCCAGATAGCGCTGGCATTCGGCCCGGGCCTGCTCGCTGGCACCGGCATTGGCCAGCTGGGCAATATTTGCCAGCAACTCGCTGGCGGCCTCGTGCTGGTACTCATGGGCTGGCGCTGGCTTGGCCACCACCGGCAGCACACGCAACGGGCGTGGCATTGGCGGATTCGGCGGCGGGTAAGCCGGTACCACCGGCGCCGCCATCGTGCGCCTGGCGGGTGGCGGCGGTGGCGGCGGCGGTGGCGCTGACAATGGCGCGCTGGCGCCTTCCTGACGCACATAGGCAAACGACTGGGCGACCCCCAGCGGGCGCATGCCCAGGCGTGCCAGCAAGCTGCCCTCGGCCGGGCCGATGAACAGCACGCCCTGTGGGTGCAGCAAGCGCTTGAGCACTTCGAACACGCGTTGCTGGGTGGGCACGTCGAAATAAATCAACAAATTGCGGCAAAACACGAAGTCGTACAGGCCGTCACGGCTGCTCAGCGCCGGGTCGAGCACATTGCCCACTTGCAGGCTGACTTGCTGCTGCACCCGCTCATGCAGGCGGTGGCCCTCATCGAGGGCCTCGAAATGGCGCTCGCGAAAGCCCAGGTCGCTGCCACGGAAGGCATTGCGCCCATATACCGCATGCGCGGCCTTGGCCACTGAGCCGGGGCTGATGTCCATGCCGTCGATCAGGAACGCAGCCGGTGCCATGCCGGCGTCGAGCAAAGCCATGGCCAGCGAATAGGGTTCCTCGCCAGTGGAGCATGGCAAGCTGAGCAGCCGCAGCGGTCGTGCCCCGGCCAGTTCGGCCTGGCGTTTGTGCGCCAGGCTGGCCAGCGCGGTGAAGGATTCGGGGTAACGGAAGAACCAGGTTTCCGGAACGATCACCGCCTCGATCAGTGCCTGTTGCTCGTCGTTCGACTGCTGCAGGCGCAGCCAGTAATCGTCCAGGTCCGTGGCGCCCACGGCCACGCAACGCTGGCGCAACGCACGCTCGACCATGGGCGCGCCCACCGAGTCCACGTCCAGGCCAATGCGCTCGCGCAAGAAGCGGAAGAAACGCTGTTCGATCATGTCGGCATCCCTGTCGGGTCTTGCGTGTACAACAATCCGTGCACGGCGTCGGGCAGCAGGTCATTGACCTCGATGCGCTGCAACAGCCCCTGGGCATCCTGACGCACCGGCCCCAGGTACGGCGCCTGGCCGCTGTCCACCCCATAAGGCTGAAATTCTTCGGGGTGGCAGCGCAGGGTTTCGGTGGCTTGTTCCAGGATCAGGCCAAGCTGCAGGCCGACACGGTAATGCACCAGTACCAGACGCGTGCTGGTGCGGTGCGCCGCTGGCGTGCCAAAGCTCAACGCGGCAAGGTCGATGACCGGTACCAGCAAGCCGCGGTGGGCAACAATGCCCGCCACCCAGGCCGGTGCCCGGGCAATGGGCTTGAGCGGCTGACGCGGCAGCACCTCGATGACCTCGTGCACGCTCAGGGCAAAGCGCTGGTCCTTGATACGAAACTGCAGGTACAGCGCCCCCTTGGCGTTTTCCGCCCGCGCGCCGTGCGGTTGCAAGTCGTTCATCACGGTCAGACTTTGAAGCGCGACACGCCGCCACGCAGGCCGGCGGCCACCTGGCTCAGCTCATCGATGGCAAAACTGGCCTGGCGCAGCGACTCGACGGTCTGGGTGCTGGCATCGCTGAGCTGGGCCAGCGCCTGGTTGATCTGTTCGGCGCCGGTGGCCTGGGCCTGCATGCCTTCGTTGACCATCAGCACGCGCGGCGCCAGGGCCTGCACCTGGTGAATGATCTGGCTCAGTTGCTCGCCCACCTGCTGCACCTCGAACATACCGCGGCGCACTTCTTCGGAGAACTTGTCCATGCCCATGACCCCGGCCGACACCGCCGACTGGATCTCGCGCACCATCTGCTCGATGTCGTAGGTGGCCACGGCGGTCTGGTCGGCCAGGCGCCGCACTTCGGTGGCCACCACGGCAAAGCCGCGGCCGTACTCGCCGGCCTTTTCCGCTTCGATGGCGGCGTTGAGCGACAGCAGGTTGGTCTGGTCGGCGACCTTGACGATGGTCACCACCATCTGGGTGATGTTGCTGGCCTTCTCGTTGAGGATGCCGAGCTTGGCGTTGACCAGGTCGGCGGCACCCATCACCTGGTGCATGGTTTCTTCCATGCGCGCCAGGCCCTGCTGGCCGGAACCTGCCAGGCTGGAAGCCTGGTCGGCGGCAGAAGTGACCTCGGTCATGGTGCGCACCAAGTCACGCGAGGTGGCGGCGATTTCCCGCGAGGTGGCACCGATTTCGGTGGTGGTGGCGGCGGTTTCGGTTGCGGTGGCCTGTTGCTGCTTGGACGTGGCAGCAATTTCGGTCACGGAAGTGGTCACCTGTACCGACGAACGCTGGGCTTGGGCTACGAGGGTAGCGATGGCCTCGGCCATTTCGTTGAAGCCGCTTTCGATGGCACCGAATTCGTCTTTGCGGTCCAAGCTCAGGCGCACGCTCAGATCGCCCGAGCGCAGTTTGTCAAGGGCGTGCACGATACGCTGCATGGGTGCGCTGATCGCGCGCATCAGCAAGAGGCCGCAGATACCGGCGGCGATGATTGCCAGCAACAGCGAAACCATCATGCTGCCCTTGGCCGTACTCACTGCGCTGACGATATCGTTGGTGGCCGCGTCGGCGGCGGCGCGGTTGTGTTCGATCACTTCGTTCAGGTGCTTGCGCCCTTCCACCCAAGCCGGTGTGAGCACCTCGGTGATCAACCGCTGCGCTTCGTCGTAGTTGTGCTGGCGGTAGGCGTCCAGCACCTGGCCAACGATCTTCACGTAGGTTTCTTCCAGCTGGATGAATTGGTTGAAACGGGCCTGGTCGTCCTGGTCCTGGATGGTGGACTGGTAGCTGGCCATGTGCTGCTTCAAGCGGTCTTCGAAGCCCTTGAACAGCTCCATGTCGGTTGAAGTGATTTCGCGGCGGTTGGACAGCCCCACCAACTGCTGGCTGGTGACGTAACTGTCGACCCAGGCGCTGCGGATCATCGAGCTGTAGTAGACCCCGGGGATGCTGTCGGTGCCCACCGCCTCCTCAGCAGTTTCGATGGCCACCAACCGCGAGTAGGCGGCCACGATCATCAGCAGCATGATGGCAATGATCACGGCGAAACTTGCCAGGATCCGTTGGCGCAAGGTCCAGTTCTTCACATTCAGCCCTCAGGAATTCACAACGAGCGGGAAAAATCGCCGAAGTATAGCCTAGAGGCCTTACGGTTATGCGGGTGAAGTGCGGCTGGCGACACAGTAGGCGCATCTTATTGGTAGGCGCGGCCTTGTGTCGCGATCGGGCCGCATAGCGGCCCCAAGGCCCAGCATCATGGCAAATATCGCCGGGGCCGCGCTGCGGCCCGATCGCGACACAAGGCCGCTCCTACACTCGGACCGCGTCGCTTACTGGCCTGCAGCCAACCGCACCTGGCTTTCCAGCTCCTGACGCAACCCCGGGTCCAGGCGCAGCTGGCGGGCCAGCTCATCCAGGTAGGCACGTTCCATGAAGTTATCCTGATCGACCATCATCACACTGGCCAGGTACATCTCGGCGGCCATTTCCGGCGTTTGCGCGGCGCGGGCCACTTCGGCCGGGTCTAGCGGCTTGTTCAGTTCGGCATGCAGCCAGTGCTGCAGTTCGCGGTCACTGTCGAGGCGGGTGAATTCACCCTCGATCAACGCCCGCTCACGTTCATCGATATGGCCGTCGGACTTGGCCGCCGCTACCAGCGCGCGCAGTACCGCCTGGCTGTGCTGCTCGGCCTGGGCCGGGGGCAAACGGTCGAGGGTCTGCGGCTCGGCGGCGGCCACCTGCTGGTTGGCCTGCCAGTTGCCATAGGCTTTGTAGGCCAGCACGCCCAGTGCGGCCAGGCCACCGTAGGTCAATGCCTTGCCGCCATACTTGCGGGCCTTCTTGCTCCCCAGCAACAGGCCCAGGGCACCACCGCCCAACAGGCCACCGCCCGCCCCCGACAGCAGCCCGCCAAGGCCCCCGGCAGCACCACTGGCGTTGGCCGGGCCGGCTTTCTTGTCGAGCAGTTGCTGGCCGGATCGGAGCAGTTGGTCAAGCAGGCCACGGGTATTCATGCGCGCGTCTCCACATAACGGAATTCAACCGCCAGAGTAAGGCTTGGCGAATCACGCGCCAGCGAGGATTTGCTTCCGGATGTTGCGTTAGCGGGCCAAAAGCCAACTAGACTCGATATCGCCAATACCCCGCACCTGCGCACTACGCTTATAACTTGCTTCACTGCTTGCTTGATGTCTGCCCCGAACAAGATCGCCAATAAAGAGGGAACAACATGTCAGTGCACAAGACCGCATTGCTCGGCGCCGCCACCTGCGCCGTGCTGGCCAGCGCCAGCCTGCAGGCCGCCGAGCCGCCCAAGGCCCTGGGGCCCGGCGAGGGGCGCCTGGACATCGTCGCCTGGCCCGGCTACATCGAGCGCGGTGAGAGCGACAAGGCCTACGACTGGGTGACCGGCTTCGAAAAGGAAACCGGCTGCAAGGTCAGCGTGAAAACCGCCGCCACCTCGGACGAGATGGTCAGCCTGATGACCAAGGGCGGCTACGACCTGGTCACCGCCTCGGGCGATGCTTCGCTGCGGCTGATCGTCGGCAAGCGGGTGCAGCCGATCAACACCGCGCTGATCCCCAACTGGAAGAACATCGACCCGCGCCTGCAGAACGGTGGCTGGTACGTGGTCGACAAGCAGGTGTATGGCACCCCGTACCAGTGGGGGCCGAACGTGCTGCTGTACAACACCAACACCTTCAAGCAGGCACCCACCAGCTGGGGCGTGGTGTTCGAGCCGCAGGACCTGCCTGACGGCAAGCCGAACAAGGGCCGCGTGCAGGCCTACGACGGGCCGATCTACATCGCCGACGCGGCGCTGTACCTGAAGTCGGCCAAACCTGAACTGGGCATCAAGGACCCGTACGAGCTGAATGAAGAGCAGTACAAGGCGGTGCTCGAACTGCTGCGCCAGCAGCAGCCGCTGATCCATCGTTACTGGCATGACGCCACGGTGCAGATGAGCGACGTGAAGAACGAAGGCGTGGTCGCCTCCAGCTCGTGGGGCTACATGGTCAACGGCCTGAAGGCCGAGAACCAGCCGGTGGCCTCGACCATTCCCAAGGAGGGTGCGACCGGCTGGGCCGACACCACCATGCTGCACGCCGAGGCCAAGCACCCCAACTGCGCCTACAAGTGGATGGACTGGTCACTGCAGCCGAAGGTACAGGGTGACGTGGCCGCCTGGTTCGGTTCGTTGCCGGCAGTGCCGGCGGCATGCACCGGCAGTGAGCTGCTGGGGGCCGAGGGTTGCAAGACCAACGGTTTCGACAACTTCGACAAGATCGCCTTCTGGAAAACCCCGCAGGCCCAAGGGGGCAAGTTCGTGCCATATAGCCGCTGGACCCAGGATTACATTGCGATCATGGGTGGGCGCTGAGGTTGCCTGAATGCCTGTTGCGGCCTCTTCGCGGGTAAACCCGCTCCTACAGGTTTTTTACCGCCTGGGAGGGTGGCGCTTCTCCTGTAGGAGCGGGTTTACCCGCGAAGAGGCCACAACAGGAGTAAGCCAGTTTTCCGGAGCCCACGCATGCCCCTAGCCGTCCAGTTCACCCAGGTTTCCCGCACCTTCGGCGAGGTCAAGGCCGTCGACCACGTCAGCATCGACATCATCGATGGCGAGTTCTTCTCCATGCTCGGCCCGTCCGGCTCGGGCAAGACCACCTGCCTGCGCCTGATCGCCGGCTTCGAACAACCCTCCAGCGGCTCGATCCGCATCCACGGGGTGGAGGCCGCCGGCGTGCCGCCCTACCAGCGTGACGTCAACACCGTGTTCCAGGACTACGCGCTGTTCCCGCACATGAACGTGCTGGACAACATCGCCTACGGCCTGAAAGTAAAAGGCGTGGCCAAGGCCGAACGCCACAGCCGCGCCGAAGAAGCCCTGGCGATGGTCGCCCTGGCCGGCTACGGCGCACGCAAGCCGGCGCAGCTGTCGGGTGGCCAGCGCCAGCGCGTGGCCCTGGCCCGGGCGCTGGTCAACCGGCCGCGGGTGCTGCTGCTGGACGAACCGCTCGGCGCGCTGGACCTGAAGCTGCGCGAACAGATGCAGGGCGAGCTGAAAAAGCTGCAGCGCCAGCTGGGCATCACCTTCATCTTTGTCACTCACGACCAGACCGAGGCGCTGTCGATGTCCGACCGGGTAGCGGTATTCAACCGCGGCCGCATCGAGCAGGTCGACACCCCGCGCAACCTGTACATGAAGCCCGCCACCACCTTCGTCGCCGAGTTCGTCGGCACCTCCAACGTGGTGCGTGGCGAGCTGGCGGTGGCGCTGAACGGCAGCGCGGCGCCGTTCTCCATCCGCCCCGAACATATCCGCCTGGGCGACCCGGTGGTAACCAGCCATGAAGTGCAGGTCAGCGGGCTTTTGCGCGATGTGCAGTACCAGGGCAGCGCCACCCGCTACGAGTTGCAACTGGACAATGGCCAACTGCTTGCAGTCAGCCAGGCCAACGACCGCTGGCAGGCACAGGCACAGGCCTGGCAACCCGGGCAACGGGTGCAGGCTCACTGGCCACGCGAGGCAATGACCGTGCTGCAAGACACCGCAGGGCCGTTGCCATGAGCACCCTGC
Organism: Pseudomonas sp. NPDC089408; assembly: GCF_044749445.1. Classification (NCBI taxonomy): domain Bacteria; kingdom Pseudomonadati; phylum Pseudomonadota; class Gammaproteobacteria; order Pseudomonadales; family Pseudomonadaceae; genus Pseudomonas; species Pseudomonas sp. NPDC089408. The sequence continues at coordinate 329,442 of NZ_JBIVHY010000004.1, read as the reverse complement.
GCGGTCTGTCCAACGTGCTGTACCGGCGCCCCAACCTGTACCTGGCACTGCTGCTGATTCCGCCGCTGACCTGGTTCGGCGCGATCTACCTGGGCTCGCTGTTGAACCTGTTGTGGCAAGGTTTCTACACCTTCGACGATTTCACCATGGCGGTTACCCCGGATCTGACCCTGGGCAACTTCGCCGCGCTGTTCAACCCGTCGAACTTCGACATCATCCTGCGCACCTTGTGCATGGCGGTGGCGGTGTCGCTGGCCAGCGCCGTGCTGGCCTTCCCCATCGCCTACTACATGGCGCGTTACACCAGCGGCAAGACCAAGGCGTTTTTCTACATTGCGGTGATGATGCCGATGTGGGCCAGCTACATCGTCAAGACCTACGCCTGGACCCTGCTGCTGGCCAAGGGCGGGGTGGCTCAGTGGTTCGTCCAGCAGCTGCATCTGGACGGCCTGCTGCAGCTGGTACTGACGGTACCCGGTGTGGGTGGCAGCACCCTGTCGACTTCGCACCTGGGGCGCTTCATGGTGTTCGTATACATCTGGCTGCCGTTCATGATTCTGCCGATCCAGGCTGCGCTGGAGCGCTTGCCGCCGTCCTTGCTACAGGCCTCGGCAGACCTCGGCGCCCGCCCCGGGCAAACTTTTTGGCAGGTGATCCTGCCGCTGTCGATCCCCGGTATCGCCGCCGGCTCGATCTTCACCTTCTCGCTCACCCTGGGCGACTTCATCGTGCCGCAACTGGTCGGCCCGCCGGGTTACTTCATCGGCAGCATGGTCTATGCCCAGCAAGGGGCGATCGGCAACATGCCGATGGCCGCCGCCTTCACTCTGGTGCCGATCGTGCTGATCGCCGTGTACCTGTCCATCGTCAAGCGCCTGGGGGCCTTCGATGCACTCTGAAAAAGCGTCAACCGGGCTGCGCCTGGCGGCCTGGGGCGGGCTGGTGTTCCTGCATTTCCCGATCCTGATCATCTTCCTGTACGCCTTCAACACCGAAGACGCCGCGTTCAGCTTCCCGCCCAAGGGCTTTACCCTGAAGTGGTTTGCCGTGGCCTTCGCCCGCCCCGATGTGCTGGAGGCGATCAAGCTGTCGCTGCAAGTGGCCTGCCTGGCCACACTGATCGCGCTGGTGCTGGGCACACTGGCTTCGGCGGCGCTGTACCGGCGCAGCTTTTTCGGCAAGGAGAGCATTTCGCTGATGCTGATTCTGCCCATCGCCCTGCCCGGCATCATCACCGGCATCGCCCTGCTCTCGGCGTTCAAGGCCTTGGGCATAGAACCCGGGGTGATCACCATCGTGGTCGGCCACGCCACCTTTTGCGTGGTGATCGTCTACAACAACGTGATCGCCCGCCTGCGGCGGACCTCGCAGAGCCTGATCGAAGCCTCGATGGACCTCGGCGCCGATGGCTGGCAGACCTTCCGCTACATCATCCTGCCCAACCTCGGCTCGGCACTGCTGGCTGGCGGCATGCTGGCTTTTGCCCTGTCGTTCGATGAAATCATCGTCACCACCTTTACCGCCGGCCACGAACGCACCCTGCCGATCTGGCTGTTGAACCAGCTCAGCCGCCCGCGCGACGTGCCGGTAACCAACGTGGTCGCCATGCTGGTGATGCTGGTGACCATGCTGCCGATCCTTGGCGCCTATTACCTGACCCGTGGCGGCGAAAGCGTCGCGGGCAGCGGCAAATGACCCTGGAGGAGTTCCGATGCAAACGCAGATGCTGATCAATGGCCAGCTGGTCGCCGGCCAAGGCCCGACCTGGACCGTGCTCAACCCGGCGCAGGGCACAGCCCTGGCGCAGATCAACGAAGCCACCGAAGCGCAGGTGGACAGCGCTGTGCGCGCTGCCGACCAGGCCTTCGACAGCTGGTCGCAAACCAGCCCCAAGGAGCGTTCGCAGGCCCTGCTGAACCTGGCCGACACCATTGAAGCGCATGCTGATGAACTGGCCCGGCTGGAGTCGCAGAACTGTGGCAAACCACTGAGCGCCGCGCTCAACGATGAGATCCCGGCGATTGCCGACGTGTTCCGCTACTTTGCCGGTGCCGCACGCTGCCTGGGCGGCTCGGCGGCGGGCGAGTACCTGCCGGGCCACACGTCGATGATCCGCCGCGACCCGCTGGGGGTGGTGGCCTCGATAGCACCGTGGAACTACCCGTTGATGATGCTGGCGTGGAAGATCGCCCCGGCCCTGGCCGCCGGCAACACGGTGGTGATCAAACCCTCCGAGCTGACCCCACTGACCGCCCTGCGCCTGGGCGAACTGGCACAGGGCCTGCTGCCACCGGGGGTGCTGAACATTCTCTTTGGCCGTGGCCAAACGGTTGGCAACCCGCTGGTCACCCACCCCAAGGTGCGCATGGTCTCGCTGACCGGCTCGATCCCCACCGGCGCGCACATCATCAGCGCCACCGCCGACAGCGTGAAGCGCATGCACATGGAACTGGGCGGCAAGGCGCCGGTGCTGGTGTTCGACGATGCCGACATCGACGCGGCCATCGACGGCATTCGCACGTTCGGCTTCTACAACGCTGGCCAGGATTGCACGGCAGCGTGTCGCCTGTATGTGCAGGACGGCATCTACGAGCGTTTTGTCGAGCGCCTGGGTGAAGCGGTCGCTACCCTGAAACCCGGCCTGCAGGACGCCGAGGATACTGAACTGGGGCCACTGATCAGCGCCCAGCACCGCGACAAGGTCGCCGGCCTGGTGCAGCGCGCCATCGCCCAGCCGCACATCCGCCTGGTGACTGGCGGCAAGGCCATCGAGGGTGAGGGTTTCTTCTTCCAGCCGACCGTGCTGGCCGATGCCCTGCAGGATGACGAAATCGTGCGCAACGAAGTGTTCGGGCCGGTGGTGTCGGTCACCCGCTTCACCGATGAAGCGCAGGCACTGGAATGGGCCAACGACTCCAATTATGGCCTGGCCTCATCGGTCTGGACCCGTGACACCGGCCGCGCCCACCGCCTGGCCGCGCGCCTGCAGTATGGCTGCACCTGGGTGAATACCCACTTCATGCTGGTCAGCGAAATGCCCCATGGCGGGCAGAAGCATTCGGGGTATGGCAAGGATATGTCGATGTATGGGCTGGAGGATTACACCTGTGTGCGGCATGTGATGATCAAGCATTGAGCGTGAAGCCTGGATTGCGGCCCGCACCTCAATCCAGGCGCTTTCCTACAAGCGGCTCAGCCCATTCCCAATGCCAAATCCTTTATCTTGCGGCCATCGAAATGGGATGAGCAAAGGGCCAGATGACATGGAGTATCGAGGACAAAGAGCAACGGTGAAATACAGCAAGGAAGACCGCTTATGGGTCGGTCACCTTTGCACAACCCACGAAATCGTCGGGTTTCATGCTCGGTCACGCAGGATGCTGTCTGCCGCATTCAAGGAGGCAGTGGACGACTATCTGGAAATAAGTCCTGATCTTGAGCGTTCCCTGTGGGAGCCGCGCTTGCCGGCGATGGGCTGCGAAGCAGCCCCAATACAGCCAACACAATTCTGACGGATTGTGAGTGATTTGAGACTTTGGGGCCGCTGCGCAGCCCTTCGCCGGCAAGCGCGGCTCCCACACCGAATGCGGCGGGCTTGCGGGCAGAGTTCCCTGCGCGGCAACGCAGCATGAAGGGCTGGTTGATCTCCCACAGGTACATCACAGCCCTTGAGGTTGGTGATGTACCTGTGGGAGCGGGCAAGCCCGCGAAGAGGCCAGTACAGGTAGCCCCTAGTCGCGCAAATCCGACTCGTGAATCGGGTTGGCCCGGCTGGTGGCGCGTTGGTATTGCGCTGGCCAGGTGGCCTTGTTGCCGCCCAGGTCGTCGTCGGCGTGCAGCGGCCAGTACGGGTCGCGCAGCAGTTCGCGGGCGAGGAAGATGATGTCGGCCTGGCCGGTGCGCAGGATGTGCTCGGCCTGGGCCGGTTCGGTGATCATGCCCACGGTGCCGGTGGCAATTTCCGATTCCTTGCGCACGCGCTCGGCGAAGCGGGTCTGGTAGCCGGGACCGGTGGGGATTTCGGCATTGACCGAGGTGCCGCCGGAGGACACGTCGATCAGGTCGACACCCAAACCGCGCAGGCGCCGCGCCAGTTCGACGGTTTCATCCGGGTTCCAGCCATCCTCCACCCAATCGGTTGCCGAAACCCGCACCAGCAGCGGCAGTTCGGTAGGCCAGACCTTGCGCACAGCCTCGACCACCTGCAAGGTCAGGCGGATGCGGTTTTCGAAGCAGCTGCCGTACTCGTCACGGCGCTGGTTGCTCAGTGGCGAGAGGAATTGATGCAATAGGTAGCCATGCGCGGCGTGGATTTCCACCACCTTGAAACCGGCCTTCAAGGCGCGTTCGGTCGAGGCGACAAAGGCCCCAATCACATCCTGTATCTCGTCCTGGCTCAACTCGCGTGGCGCTGTGTGTTGCGGGTCGAAGGCGATTTTCGACGGCCCCACCGGCTGCCAGCCGCCCTCCTCCAGCTTGACGCTACCTTGTTTGCCCAGCCACGGGCGATAGGTGCTGGCCTTACGCCCGGCGTGGGCCAGCTGGATGCCCGGCACGGCGCCCTGGGCGGTGATGAAGCGGGTGATGCGTTGCAGCGGGGCGATCTGCGCATCGCCCCACAGGCCAAGGTCTTCGGCGGTGATTCGGCCATCGGCGGTGACCGCTACGGCTTCGGTGATCACCAGGCCCGCGCCACCTACGGCGCGGCTGCCTAGATGAACAAGGTGCCAGTCGTTGGCCAAGCCATCGACAGCGGAATACTGGCACATCGGCGACACGGCGATGCGGTTGGGCAGCGTCAGCTGACGCAGGGTGTAAGGCTCGAGCAGCAGGCTCATGGGGCACCTCCCAAGGACTCCAATGGTGATCCGGCCCGAGCACTCAATTACACGTCCCTGGCCCGGGTCCGGTCAGTATTCAGACTAGACCAGAATGGTTGGGGGGAAGGTTCCATGGGATTTTGGGTGGGGGGCGGGGGTGATTGTCTTGAGAGTGATGTCGCCTATGAGATCGAGCGCCGCCCGCGCGGCGCTTCGCGGGGCAAGCCCGCTCCCACATCTATTTCGGGCCAGTAATGCCTGTGCCTTTAGCGCGCGCCCCTTGTTTGTACGACTCGATATCGAGCCATGCTCCAAGGGGCGCGCGAAGATGCCACAGGATTAATTGGCCCGAAACAGATGTGGGAGCGGGCTTGCCCCGCGAAGCGCCGCGCGGGCGGCGCTCGATCTGATAGGCGACATCACACTAAAGGCAGGCACCTGTCAGCCCCATCCGCCGCTACAGCCAAACACTCAGACAGGCATTTCAGATATCCCCTACACCCCAGATATGGTGATTCCCAGTCTGAGGAAATACCCTACAAGTCCTGTCGACTGGCGTCTGATTGTTCTTGGAAACTCTGCCACTTAGGCTTTCCAGGTCGCTGAAATCTAGCGATGCGGGTGTGGAAACCCGGCCAATCTTCAAGTGCCTGTTGTAATGGCAGCTGTATGCGGGAGGCCTTTTGGCCTACCGGGTCCTTGAAGACCGGTTTTCCACCCTGCATACAGTTGCCGCCCTTCGTGTGGAAACGGCGGTGGCAACTCCTTAAACCTTCAAGGAATTGCTATAGAAATGACTACAGAAGACACCCAACTCACCGTCGGCAAAACCACCTTCTTCCAAGGTGAAAACCAAACCCACCCCCTGTTCCGCATCGAAGCAGGCATACCCTGCCGCGACGCCCGTGATCAGGCATCCGAATTGATGGGCTATGTGCGAGAACTGACCATCGTCGGCCTGATGGATGAGAAACCCATGATGATCTGGGCTGCCCATTACCTGAGTGCGATGGCCAAGGCTTTGATGGATGATGCCGAGTTAGGTATGTCGCGTTGAGGTTGGTGTGGTCGTTGTTCGCGTGATGGCCGCCAGGTTTACGCCGACAGGTTTGCAGCGCCTGTGAGATCGAGCGCCGCGCGGGCGGCGCTCGATCTCATAGGCGACATCACTATCAAGGCTGGCACCTGGTAGCCCCAACCACCGCCACAGCCAAACACCCTCCCATGAGTGTTCTGCGCCATGCCTGCACAATTGGGGGAGCGATGCAGCCTACCCTCAGCGCGGCTCCATGTGCGCAATCATCAACTGCACACTCTCATTACCGCGAAACTCGTTCACATCCAGCTTGTAAGCCAATTCCACCCAACGCACCGTCGGGTTCGGCCACACTTCGCGGTCAATGCCGAAGGCAATGCCATCCAGCCGCACCGAGCCACATTCGCTCTTGAGCACCACCTTCAGGTGCCGTTCGCCAACCACACGCTGCTCCACCAGCTGGAACACGCCATGGAACAACGGCTCAGGGAAGTGCTGGCCCCAAGGCCCGGCATGGCGCAGGGCCTTGGCCAGTTCGAGGTGGAATTCCTCCACGGCCAGGCTGCCATCGGACAGCAGCCGACCGGTCAGGTCCTCTTCGCGCAGCTGGCGCCGCACTTCTTCGTCAAACGCCTCGGCAAAGGCCGGGAAATGGCCTTCAGGCAACGACAACCCGGCCGCCATGGCGTGGCCACCGAACTTGCTGATCAGTTGCGGATGGCGCGCGGCCACGGCATCCAGCGCATCGCGAATATGAAACCCCGGCACCGAACGCGCCGAACCTTTGAGCATGCCCTCGCCGGCATCAGCAAAAGCAATGGTCGGGCGGTGGTACCGCTCCTTCAGCCGCGAAGCCAGAATACCGATCACGCCCTGGTGCCAGTCAGCATCGAACAGGCACAGGCCATACGGCATCGACTCGACCGGCAGGTCCTTGAGCTGGGCCAGGGCCTCGCGCTGCATGCCCTGCTCGATGGACTTGCGGTCCTGGTTGAGGTCGTCCAGCTGCTGGGCCATGTCCTGGGCCAGCGCCGCGTCTTCGCACAGCAGGCACTCGATACCCAAGCTCATGTCATCCAGCCGCCCGGCGGCGTTCAGCCGTGGGCCGAGGATGAAGCCGAGGTCAGTCGAGGTGATGCGCCGGTGATCACGACGTGCCACTTCAAGAATGGCCTTCAGCCCCGGGCGGGCGCGGCCGGCGCGGATGCGCTCCAGGCCCTGGTGCACCAGGATGCGGTTGTTGGCATCCAGCGGCACCACGTCGGCGACGCTGCCCAGGGCAACCAGGTCGAGCAGTTCACCGATGTTCGGCTGCGGCTGCGCCTCGTAACGGCCCAGGCTGCGCAAGCGTGCACGCAGGGCCATCAGCACATAGAAGATCACCCCTACCCCGGCCAGCGACTTGCTCGGAAAGCTGCAGCCCGGCTGATTGGGGTTGATGATGGCATCGGCGTCGGGCAACTCGGCGCCCGGCAAGTGGTGGTCGGTCACCAGCACCTTGAGCCCGGCAGCCTTGGCGGCGGCCACACCGTCGACGCTGGAAATGCCGTTGTCCACAGTAATCAGCAACTGCGGCTGGCGCTGCAACGCCACCTCGACGATTTCCGGGGTCAGGCCGTAACCGTACTCGAAGCGGTTGGGCACCAGGTAATCGACATGGGCCGCACCCAGCAGGCGCAGGCCCAGCACGCCGACGGTGCTGGCCGTGGCGCCATCGGCATCGAAGTCGCCGACGATCAGGATGCGCTGGCGCTGGTCGAGGGCCTCGACCAGCAGGTCGACGCCAGCCTCGATGCCCTTGAGCTGCTGGTAAGGCAGCAGGCGCGCCAGGCTTTTGTCCAGCTCGGCCTCGCTCTGCACGCCGCGTGCGGCGTACAGGCGGGTCAGCAAGGGTGGCAGGTTACCCAGAAATGGCAGGGTCGATGGCAGTGGGCGGGGTTCGATGCGCATGGGTTGCTTCAGCCACGCTCACCGAGCAGCCACTGCAGTTGCACTTCGTGCTGGCCACGGTCGTCGGTGACGAAAACCGTACCTTCGCTGATCATCACGTCCCACTTGATGCTGCGCGGCATGTCGGTGGCCAGGGTTTCCAGCACTTCTTGCGGCACAGCGGCAATGTTCAGGTTCTTCAGGTTCTTGACTGCCGGCACCACTTTGCCTTCCCACACCCGCAGGCTGCCGTAGGCCAGCAGGCTGGTGCGTTCGGTGCGACGCGAGCACCAGGTCAGGCGGTCGGCATCCGGTTGGCCGACTTCGATCCAGTGCAGCACACGGTCGTCCAAGCTCTTTTCCCACAGCGCCGGTTCATCGACATCCGACAGGCCACGGCCAAACGACAAGTTCTCGTTGTACCAGAGCGCATACGCCAGCAGCCGAACCGCCATGCGCTCTTCGGTTTCCGAAGGGTGACGCGCAATGGTTTGCTTGACGCTTTCGTAGACGTTGCGATCAAGGTCGGTGAGATTCAGTTCGAACTTGTAGGTGGTGGACGGCTGGGCCATGGTCGACGGGCTTCGTGCAAAAGAAAAGTGGCACAGTCTAACCCATCCGCACCCTCCATGCGCCGCAGCAGTACCCGGCGAAACCGACGTGTGATAAAACCACGGCTCTGCCCAACTGCCACGGATGCCCCATGTCGACGCCCAGCAAACCCCTCGCCGGCCTTAAAGTTGTCGAACTCGGCACCCTGATCGCCGGGCCGTTCGCTTCGCGGATCTGCGCCGAATTCGGTGCCGAGGTGGTCAAGGTCGAATCGCCCGATGGCGGCGACCCGCTGCGCAAGTGGCGCAAGCTGTACGAGGGCACCTCGCTGTGGTGGTTCGTGCAGGCGCGCAACAAGCAGTCGCTCACCCTCAACCTCAAGCACCCCGAAGGCCGCGAGGTGCTGAAGAAGCTGCTGGCCGAAGCCGACATCCTGATCGAGAACTTCCGCCCAGGCGTGCTGGAAAAGCTTGGCCTGGGCTGGGACGTGCTGCATGCGCTGAACCCGCGCCTGGTCATGGTGCGCCTGTCAGGCTTTGGTCAGACCGGGCCGATGAAAGACCAACCAGGCTTCGGCGCGGTAGGCGAGTCGATGGGCGGCCTGCGCTACATCACCGGCTTCGACGACCGCCCACCTGTGCGTACCGGCATTTCCATCGGTGACTCGATTGCCGCCCTGTGGGGGGTGATCGGTGCGCTGATGGCGCTGCGCCACCGGGAAGTCAACGGCGGCCAGGGCCAGGTGGTGGACGTGGCGCTGTACGAGGCGATATTCGCCATGATGGAAAGCATGGTCCCGGAATTCGATGTGTTCGGGTTCATTCGCGAGCGCACCGGTAACATCATGCCCGGCATCACCCCCTCCTCCATCCACACCAGTGCCGACGGCAAGCATGTGCAGATCGGCGCCAATGGCGACGCAATCTTCAAACGCTTCATGCAGGCCATCGGCCGCGACGATCTGGCCAATGACCCGACGCTGGCCACCAACGATGGCCGCGACCTGCGCCGCGATGAGCTGTACGGGGTGATCGACCGCTGGGCCAACAGCCTGCCGCTGGAACAGTTGATGCAGGTGCTGAACACGGCCGAAGTCCCGGCCAGCCGCATTTATTCCGCCGAGGACATGTTCAACGACCCGCAGTACCTGGCGCGGGAAATGTTCTTGCAGGCCAAACTGCCGGACGGCAAACCGTTCAAGATGCCCGGCATCGTACCCAAGCTGTCGGACACCCCCGGTTCTACCGAGTGGGTAGGCCCGGCACTGGGCGAGCACACCGAGGCATTGCTCGGCAGCCTCGGTTACGACGCGGCGGCCATCGCCAGCCTGCGCGCAGCAGGCACGGTCTGACCCTGGCGCGGCCCGGCTCCATGCGCGCTGCCCACTGCCGTCGCCACCTGGCCCTGCTGTGCGGACTGTTGGCTGCTTTGCTGCTGCAACCGGCCAGCGCCAAAGAGCGCCTGTTCTGGCTGGTACGCGACCTGCCGCCGTTCACCATTTTTGAAGGCCCGGAAAAAGGCCAGGGCGTGGTCGACCAACTGTTACCGCTGCTGATCGGGCAAATGCCCGAGTACGACCACAGCATCGTGCGGGTCAACCGCGCCCGTGGCATCCAGATGCTGCAAGACCCCAACAGTTTCACCTGCGACCCGACCCTGCTATGGACCCCGCAACGTGCCGAGTATGTGCGTTTTTCCATGCCATCGCTGGGCGTGCTCAGCGGTGGCCTGGTGCTGCGCAAGGAAAATCAGGCGCTGGTGGCGCCCTACCTCGACGGCCAGCAGGTGGACCTGCACGGCATGCTGAGCAAGACCCCGTTGAAGCTTGGGATTGTTGCCGAGCGCAGCTATGGCACGCAGATCGATGGCATCCTGCGCCAGTTGCCTGACACCTCTCTCAGCCGCCACTACGGCAACGATGCCACCGCCAACTTGCTGCAGATGCAGCAACTGGGGCGCTTGCGCCTGGTGCTCGGCTACTGGCCGGAGGTGCGCTATCTGATTCAGCAACAAGGGGGCTCACTGGCTGATTACCAGTTTCACCCCGTGCAGGGCGTGGAGCGCTATCAGTTTCTGCATGTGGGGTGTTCGGACAGCGAACTGGGGCGTGCTGCGGTGGCGCATATCGACCAGTTGCTGCCGGCGCTGCGCCGGGATGTGCTGCCGGGGTTGTATGCGCGCTGGCTGGAGCCGGCGTTGCAGGAAAATTACCTGGAAGAGAGCAAGCGGTTCTTCGAAGCGCAATAGCTGCGCCCTACGCGGTCCTTTGTAGGAGCGGCCTTGTGTCGCGAAAGGGCTGCGAAGCGGCCCCGGCAATTTATGCGGCGAAGCTGGAAATCTGGGGCCGCTTTGCGGCCCATCGCGACACAAGGCCGCTCCTACAGGGGGACTGTGCAGCCCAGAAAAAAGAAACCCCGGGCGCTGGGGAAGACGCCCGGGGCCAAGCGAAAGTCCTTGGGGACTTCCCGTGACAGCCTTGCCAATACCGGAGCAAAGCACTGGCTGGCTGCCCTACTGTGTCTGATGAGCCACTCAGGCAAAGGTTCCCTGTGGTTGCTGACGCTGCTGCAGTGCCGCGATCACACAGGGCTGCAAGCGCCCCTCGGCTATCTGCAGGTCACGGTGCAAACCATCCACCAGGTCGATCAACAGGCGTTGCTCCTGCAACTGGCGCTCGCTGACGGTGCGCCGCAAGGTAATGCCGGCGAGGCGGTCATGAACGGTCAGTTGGCGGTTACCGCTGGCATCGGCGATGCCGAGGTGGGTCTGGTAAGGGCTCAGGGCGTCGTTGAGCAGGCTGCAGATTCTTTCCATCCGGTTCACTCGCTGCGTGGTGGGATATACAGGAACTGACCAACAGACGCAGCGGAAAGTTCGTCATGCTGCACCTGTTTCAGTGAGCATGCGGGGCTGACATGACAGTTTGAATACGCCGCCCCGGGCGCACCTGCAGGGTTTGCAGGGCATGCTGCAGGCGCGGCATCGACAGTGGCCAGGGCAGCTCGGCGAGTACCCACAGGCCCTTCTTTCGTGCCTCTTGGGCAAGGTTGTGGCGCTCAGGCATGGGTTGACCCACGAACAGCAGTGCACGTACCTGTTGCTGCCGGGTTAGCAAGGCAAGGCCGGCCTGGATCGGCATGGCGTGGTCGAGTATCAACAGGTCGGGATGGTGTTTGGCGCCGAGACAGGCATCCAGTTCAGCGCTGCTTGCGCTGATGCGCACGTCGAACACACCTTGGGCATTGAGGGCCTGGTGCAGGAGGATCTGGTGGGATGGGCGTGCCTGGTGGATCAACACGGAGGTCTGGTACATGAGCCGCTCCTGGTGGGAGGACCGGCTAATCTAGGTGTTGCGCTGGGTGCGGCTGAATAGGATGTTTCTGATTGAGCCCTCAGAAAAGGCTTAGATTTTGGGGCCGCTTTGCGGCCCTATCGCGACACAAGGCCGCTCCTACAGGGGAACGCGTCAGCTACATGGGACGCGGTCGCCTGTAGGAGCGGCCTTGTGTCGCGATAGGGCTGCGAAGCAGCCCCAGAAAGCTACGCGGTTACAGCGGCTTGCCGCGGTTACCGTGCTGGCTGACAAAGTCCTGTACCGCTTTCAGGTCATTGGCCAGGACCGTGCAACGCTCATCACGGCTGAACAGGTCGCTGAGGTGCGCCGGCAGCTCAAGCGCCTTGCCCACACCGGCCTTCTCGACCGCTTCCGGGAATTTGACCGGGTGTGCGGTACCCAGTACCACCATCGGCGTGTCCAGGCTACGACGGCACTCGCGGGCGGCCTTGACACCGATCGCGGTGTGCGGGTCGAGTACTTCACCGGTAGCGGCGAATACCTCGGCGATGGTCTCGCAGGTTTGCGCGTCACTGACGGCCAGCGAGTCGAACAGCTTGCGCGCTTCGGTCCAGCGGTCTTGCTCGACGCTGAAGCCGCCACCTTGCTTGAAGTTGGCCATCAGCTCGGCAATCGCACCACCGTTGCGACCGTGCAGGTCGAACAGCAGGCGCTCGAAGTTGGACGAGACCATGATGTCCATCGACGGCGACAGGGTCGCGTGCAGGGTTTCCTTGACGTACTGATTGCCGCTCATGAAGCGGTGCAGGATGTCGTTGCGGTTGGTGGCGACGATCAGCTGGCTGACCGGCAGGCCCATGTTGCGCGCCAGGTAACCGGCGAAGATGTCACCGAAGTTGCCAGTGGGCACCGAGAACGCTACCGAGCGCGCCGGGCCACCCAGCTGCAGGGCTGCATGGAAGTAGTAGACGATCTGGGCCATGATCCGCGCCCAGTTGATCGAGTTGACTGCCACCAGGCGGGTACCCTTGAGGAACGACTGGTCGGCAAAGCTGGCCTTGACCATTTCCTGGCAGTCATCGAAGTTGCCTTCAATGGCGATGTTGTGGATGTTGTCGCCGAAGAGGGTGGTCATCTGCCGGCGCTGCACTTCCGACACGCGCTGGTGCGGGTGCAGGATGAAGATGTCGACGTTGTCGCAACGGCGGCAACCTTCGATGGCGGCAGAGCCGGTGTCGCCACTGGTGGCGCCGACAATCACCACGCGCTCGTTGCGCTTGGCCAGTACGTGGTCGAGCAGGCGGCCGAGCAGTTGCAGGGCAAAGTCCTTGAACGCCAAGGTCGGGCCGTGGAACAGCTCCAGTACCCACTCGTTGCTGTTCAGCTGACGCAGCGGGGCCACCGCAGCGTGGGAGAACTCGCCGTAGGTTTCTTCGAGGATCTTCTTGAAGTCGGCGTCGGCAATGCTGCCTTCGACGAACGGGCGCATGACCCGGAAGGCCAGCTCGTGGTACGGCAGGCCGGCCCACGAGGCGATTTCTTCCTGGGTGAAGCGTGGCAGGTTTTCCGGCACGTACAGGCCGCCGTCGCTGGCCAGGCCAGCCAGCAGCACGTCTTCGAAATTCAGGGCCGGTGCCTGGCCGCGAGTACTGATATAGCGCATGGGTGCAAACCTTCGATGCTGAGGCCCAGGCCGCGCGGGCGGCCCGAGAACAAAATTAGTTGAGCTGTTCGACGCGGATGCGCACAACGTTGCCGACTACGTCCTGCAGGGCTTCCAGGGCGACGATGGCGTCGTTGATACGCTGCTCGACCACGCCATGGGTCAGCAGGATCATCGGCACCAGGCCGTCCTGTTCCTCGGCTTCCTTCTGCATGATCGACTCTATGTTGATGCCCCGCTCCGAGAGAATGCTGGCCACCTGGGCCAGTACGCCCGGATGATCCTTGGCCTGGATGCGCAGGTAGTAGGCGCTCTGGCAGGCTTCGATCGGCAGGATCGGGTGGGCCGACAGCGAATCTGGCTGGAAGGCCAGGTGCGGCACACGGTTTTCCGGGTCGGAAGTCATCGCGCGGACCACGTCGACCAGGTCGCCCACCACCGACGAAGCCGTAGGCTCCATGCCGGCACCGGCGCCGTAGTACAGGGTAGAACCGGCAGCGTCGCCGTTGACCATGACCGCGTTCATTACGCCGTTGACGTTGGCGATCAGGCGGTCGGCCGGGATCAGCGTCGGGTGCACGCGCAGCTCGATGCCTTCGGCAGTGCGGCGGGCCACGCCCAGGTGCTTGATGCGGTAGCCCAGCGCTTCAGCGTAGTTCACGTCAGCAGTGGTCAGCTGGGTGATGCCTTCGGTGTAGGCCTTGTCGAACTGCAGCGGGATACCAAAGGCGATGGACGCCAGGATGGTCAGCTTGTGTGCAGCATCGATGCCCTCGACGTCGAAGGTCGGATCGGCTTCGGCATAGCCCAGCGCCTGGGCTTCGGCCAGCACGTCCGGGAAGGCACGGCCCTTTTCGCGCATTTCGGTGAGGATGAAATTGCCGGTGCCGTTGATGATGCCGGCCAGCCAGTTGATGCGGTTGGCCGACAGGCCTTCGCGGATGGCCTTGATCACCGGGATGCCGCCGGCCACAGCTGCTTCGAAGGCAACGATGACACCCTTCTCGCGGGCCTTGGCGAAGATTTCGTTACCGTGCACGGCGATCAGCGCCTTGTTGGCGGTGACCACGTGCTTGCCGTTTTCGATGGCCTTGAGCACCAGGTCGCGGGCGATGGTATAGCCACCGATCAGCTCGATGACAATGTCGATCTCCGGGTTGCTCGCAACTTCGAACACGTCAGCGGTAATGGGGGTACCGGTAATCTGGCAGTTCGGGTTCTGCGAGCGCATGGCGATCTGTGCCACTTCAATACCGCGCCCGGCACGGCGGGCAATCTCCTCGGCGTTGCGCTGAAGTACATTGAAGGTTCCGCCACCGACGGTCCCCAACCCACAGATGCCTACTTTGACCGGTTTCACTGTGAACTCCCCATTGAACGGCCGGCACCTTTGCCGACCGTGAAACATACCGTCACCCCATGACGACGGCGTACTGAATTGAATTACTTGGCCAGTGCCAGCTTGGCAACCTGCGGTGCCGGCTGGTAGCCCGGAATGACCTGGCCGCTTTCCAGCACGATGGCTGGCGTACCGTTGACGCCGATCGACTGGCCCAGCTGGAACTGCTTGCCAACCGGGTTGGCGCACTTGGCAGCCTTGATTTCTTCGCCTTCGACCATCTTGTCCATTGCCCCACGGCGGTCGCTGGAGCACCACACCGCCTGCAACTGCTGGTCACCCGGCGAGCCGAGGCCCTGACGCGGGAAGGCGACGTAGCGCACTTCGATACCGCGGCGGTTCAGCTCGGGCACTTCGGCATGCAGCTTGTGGCAGTACGGGCAGGTGGTATCGGTGAACACGGTGATGTGCGACTTGGTCTCGCCCTTGGCAGGATAAACCACCATCTCGGCGGCTGGAATGCCGTTGATGAGCTTGGCGATGCCCTGACGCTCGGTTTTTTCAGTGAGGTTGACCGGCTTGCCGTCCTGGATCTGGAACAGGTAGCCCTGCATCACGAACTGGCCATCAGCGCTGGCGTACAGCACACGGCCGCCTTGCAGCTTGACTTCGTACAGGCCGTTCAGCGGGCTGCTGGCCACGCTTTCCACGGGCACTTCCAGCTCAAGGTTTTGCAACGATTTACGGATGGCCTGCTCGGCACCGGCATTGCTATCGGTTGCCGCGGCAACGGCAAAGGTACTGGCCAGCGCCAACGCGGCGGCGGCGAAAAACTGGGTCACGCGCATGGGAACTCCTGAAGGCGGACAGGGGCCGGAGGGCGCCACCTGCGGAAAATACGCGGTGGCCGTGCGGCCCTTGGTGCAAACCGCCCAAGCCTACCACATCACGCTACCGGTGAAGGGGCTTGCAAGGACCGGTCGGCGGAACATGAAAAACATTCATCCACGCGGGTGGTGCTGGGCGTGCAGCTGCTGCAGGCGGGCCTTTGCCACGTGGGTGTAGATCTGCGTGGTCGACAGGTCGCTGTGGCCCAGCAGCATCTGCACCACCCGCAGGTCGGCGCCGTGGTTGAGCAGGTGGGTGGCGAAGGCATGGCGCAGGGTGTGCGGTGACAGCGGTTTGTCGATGCCGGCTACCTGGGCATGGTGCTTGATGCGGTGCCAGAAGGTCTGGCGGGTCATCTGCTCGCCGCGCAGGCTGGGGAACAGCACGTCACTGGGGCGGCCATTGAGCAGCTCGGCACGGCCATCGCGCAGGTAGCGTTCCAACCACACCACCGCCTCTTCGCCCATGGGCACCAGGCGCTCCTTGCTGCCCTTGCCCATTACCCGCAGTACGCCTTGGCGCAGGTTGACCTGGTCGAGGGTGAGGCTGACCAGTTCGGTGACGCGCAGGCCGCAGGCATACAGCACTTCGAGCATGGCGCGATCGCGCTGGCCGATGGCTTCGCCCAGGTCTGGGGCTTGCAGCAGGGCTTCTACGTCAGCCTCGGACAGCGACTTGGGCAGTGGCTTGCCCAGCTGGGGCATGTCGACTTGCAGGGTCGGGTCGATGGCCACCAGCTTTTCCCGTAGCAGGTAGCGGAAGAAGCCGCGCAGGCCAGAGATGAAGCGCGCCGTGGAGCGCGGCTTGTAGCCCTGGTCGAGGCGCCAGGCCAAGTGGTCGAGGATCAGCTCGCGACCCGCGTCGGGCAGCGACACCGAACGCTCCTGCAGCCAGCCATTGAACAGGGCCAGGTCGCTGCGGTAGGAAACGCGGGTGTTGTCGGCCAGGCCTTTTTCAAGCCATAGGGCGTCGAGGAACTGGTCGATCAGGGGGTGGTCTAGGGCGGGCATTCGGGGCTGCTGGGTGTTGGAGGTGGGGTTAGTGTTTCACAGCCGCTTGGGGGTTGTCGTGATCAATCGGACATTGAACGGCTGACGCGCTCCCTGTAGGAGCGGCCTTGTGTCGCGATGGGCTGCGCAGCAGCCCCAGAAATGGTGCAGCGCCGCTGAAATCCCGGGGCTGCTGCGCAGCCCATCGCGACACAAGGCCGCTCCTACAGGGACCGCGTCAGCCGAACACAGCAAGTCGCACCTGAGAAAGACTCAGGCCTGGGGCAACACTGGCACCGGGCGCTTGTCCTCGTCGATGGCGACGAAGCTGAACACCCCGTGGATTGCCCGCTCGCGGCCGTCCAGGTACATATTCTCGACGAACACGTCCACCTGTACCTGCAAGCTGGTATTGCCGACCTTGACCACAGAACCCACCAGTTCGACGATCGAGCCCGCCGGGATCGGGTGCTTGAAGTCGATGCGGTCGGTGGACACGGTCACCAGCGGCAGGCGGCAGAAGCGCGTGGCGGCAATGAACGACACTTCGTCCATCCAGGCCAGGGCGGTGCCGCCGAACAAGGTGTTGTGGTGGTTGGTGGTGTTGGGGAACACTGCCTTGGTCACGCGGGTTACCGACAACTCGGTGCGGCGCTGGATTTCC
Source organism: Pseudomonas sp. NPDC089408 (assembly GCF_044749445.1). Classification (NCBI taxonomy): domain Bacteria; kingdom Pseudomonadati; phylum Pseudomonadota; class Gammaproteobacteria; order Pseudomonadales; family Pseudomonadaceae; genus Pseudomonas; species Pseudomonas sp. NPDC089408. Next base: position 312,267 of record NZ_JBIVHY010000004.1, on the reverse strand, counting down.
TGGTCTCGGGTAGTCATGGCAATCAGGTCTTTTGAAGGTTCAAAACGCAAAAAAGCAGCCCGAAGGCTGCTTTTTTCTCGCTAGGCGGCCTTGGCCACCGGGCAAACTGTACTCAGGACAGTTTTTCCTTGATGCGAGCGGCTTTGCCGGACAGGTCGCGCAGGTAGTACAGCTTGGCTTTACGCACGTCACCACGACGTTTCACGGCCAGGCTGTCGATTTGCGGGCTGTAGGTCTGGAAGGTACGCTCTACGCCAACGCCGCTGGAGATCTTGCGCACGGTGAAGGCGCTGTTCAGACCGCGGTTACGCTTGGCGATAACAACGCCTTCGAACGCCTGCAGACGGGAACGCTCACCTTCCTTCACTTTAACCTGAACGACAACGGTGTCGCCTGGTGCGAAGGTCGGGATTTCCTTGCTCATCTGCTCGGCTTCGAGCTGCTGGATGATCTTGTTGGTCATGCTGTGCTCCTAAGATGGATACGCGATCCACCATCGATACGTTTAACTATCGTCCCGCTCGCGGAGATATTCCTCGAGCAGCTTCTTCTCTTCTCCAGAAAGCGAGCGACTTTCCAGAAGATCGGCGCGTCGTTCGAAGGTCCTACCAAGGGACTGCTTCATCCTCCAACGCCGGATATGTGCATGGTTGCCACTTAGCAACACGTCGGGAACACGCTGATCCGCATACACCTCAGGTCGGGTGTAGTGCGGGCAATCAAGCAGACCGTCGGTAAAGGAATCTTCCTCCGCCGAGTCCACATGCCCTAAAGCTCCGGGCAGCAGCCGCGTAACCGCATCGATCAGAACCATGGCCGGCAGCTCGCCACCGGAAAGCACATAGTCACCAATCGACCACTCCTCATCGACATGAGCCTCTATAAAGCGCTCGTCAATGCCTTCATAACGACCGGCGATCAGGATCAACGATTCCTGTTCGGCCAGGCCTTTGACCGCCTGCTGAGTCAGCTTGCGGCCTTGCGGCGAAAGGTAGATTACCTTTGCCGATGCTCCGGTCGCTTGCCTGGCGCTAACCAGTGCGTCTTCCAGAGGCTTGATTTTCATCACCATGCCCGGACCACCGCCAAACGGCCGATCATCTACCGTGTGGTGACGATCTGTGGTGTAGTCCCGCGGGTTCCAGCAAGTCACCTGAAGCAACCCCTGTTTCACCGCGCGGCTGGTAATGCCGTACTCAGTGATGGCCGAGAACATCTCGGGGAACAACGTGATGACGTCTACGCGAAGGTTACCCATCGTTTAGAAGTCCGCGTCCCACTCAACCCGCATCGTGCCTGCTTCCAGGTCGATTGCCAGCACGCATTGCTCCGTATAGGGCAACAGACGCTCGCGATCATCCAGGCTGCCTGCGCAAGGTTTGACCACCATTACATCGTTCGCACCGGTCTCCAACAGGTGATCGACCTTGCCGAACAGCTGTTCGTCCTGGTTGATGACCTTCAGGCCTTCCAACTGGTACCAGTAGTACTCGTCGGCAGCCAGGTTGGGCAAAAGGCTCCGCGCAATGCAGATTTCGTAACCGCTCAGAAGACGGGCTTCATCACGATCTTCGAGGCCTTTCAGTTTCACGACCAGGCCCTTTTGGGAGCCACGACCGCTGACCAGCTCGACCTGCTTTACCTTGCCTTCGTGCCGAAGCGTCCAGCGTGGATAATCCAACAGGTTTTCAATCGGATCGGTAAAGGAATACACCTTCACCTCGCCGCGAACGCCGTGAACCGAAAAAATCTTGCCAACGACGATGAGGTCGTCAGCCTTTTCTGGCGTCGCGTTCATACTATTTAGGCAGCAGCCTTGGCAGCGTCCTTCAGCAGCTGAGCAACGCGCTCAGACGGCTGTGCACCCTGGCTCAGCCAGTAGGTGACGCGCTCCTGGTTGACCGACAGCTTGACTTCGGCGCCCGATGCGATCGGGTTGAAGAAGCCTACGCGCTCAACGAAACGGCCGTCACGGGCGTTACGCGAGTTGGTCACGGTCAGGTGGTAGAATGGGCGCTTTTTCGAGCCGCCACGGGCAAGACGAATGGTTACCATGTGAACATTGTTCCTATAGTCGGTACTGCAAATCTGAATGCCAAATAGGCACACGGGTGCCCAAAAGGCCGCATATTCTCGAGGAATACACGGACATTTGCAAATGACTTTTTCGGCAAGGCTTTGCCTTACCGATCAGATTTGCCGGTTAAGCCGTGAAATCCACGGCCGTTGCCCCGCCGTAGCGGGGGTCTGGGCGCCCACCTCAGCAGAGGCAGGCACCCGAATCAGGTATTACAGCTTCGGCATACCGCCGCCTGGCAGCATGCCGCCAAGGCCGCGCATCATCTTGGCCATGCCGCCTTTGGCAGAGAACTTCTTCATCATCTTCTGCATCTGCTTGTGCTGCTTGATCAGCCGGCCGATGTCCTGCACCTGGGTGCCGGAACCCAAGGCGATACGGCGCTTGCGCGAACCGCTGATCAGGTCAGGGTCGCGGCGCTCGGCCGGGGTCATGGAGTTGATGATCGCTTCCATCTGCTTGAACTGCTTCTCGGCCGCGCCCTGGGCATTGCCCATTTGCGACAGGTTGACCCCGCCGATGCTCGGCAGCTTGTCCATCAGGCCGCCGAGGCCGCCCATGTTCTTCATTTGTTGCAGCTGGTCGCGGAAGTCTTCAAGGTCGAAGCCCTTGCCCTTCTTCAGCTTCTTGGCCAGTTTGTCGGCCTTGGCCTTGTCGATGGTCTGCTCGGCCTGCTCGATCAGGCTGAGCACGTCACCCATGCCGAGGATGCGCGAAGCGACGCGGTCAGGGTGGAACGGCTCGAGGGCCTCGGTCTTCTCACCCATACCGATGAACTTGATCGGCTTGCCGGTAATGGCACGCACCGACAGCGCAGCACCGCCACGGGCGTCACCGTCGACCTTGGTCAGCACCACGCCGGTCAGCGGCAGCGCCTCGCCAAACGCCTTGGCGGTGTTGGCGGCGTCCTGGCCGGTCATGGCGTCGACCACGAACAGGGTCTCGATCGGCTTGACCGCAGCGTGCAGCGCCTTGATCTCGTCCATCATGTCGGCGTCGATATGCAGGCGGCCGGCGGTGTCGACGATGACCACGTCGATGAACTTCAGCTTGGCTTCACGGATGGCCGCTTCGGCAATGGCCACCGGCTTCTGGCTGATGTCGGACGGGAAGAACGTGACGCCGATATCGTTGGCCAGGGTTTCCAGCTGCTTGATCGCCGCCGGGCGGTAGACGTCGGCGGACACCACCATCACGCTCTTTTTCTTGCGCTCTTTAAGGAAGCGCGCCAGCTTGCCGGCGGTGGTGGTCTTACCGGCACCCTGCAGGCCGGCCATCAGAACCACGGCGGGCGGGGCGGCGTTCAGCGCGAGGTCTTCGTTGGCCGCGCCCATCAGGCTTTCCAGCTCGGCCTGGACAATCTTCACGAACGCCTGGCCCGGGGTGAGGCTGCGCGACACTTCGGTGCCGACCGCACGCTCCTTGACGCTATTGACGAAATCCTTGACCACCGGCAGGGCAACGTCGGCCTCGAGCAGGGCCATGCGCACTTCGCGCAGCGTGTCCTTGATGTTGTCTTCGGTCAGCTTGGCCTTGCCAGTGACATGGCGCAGCGTCTGTGACAGGCGGTCGGTCAGGTTTTCGAACATGGTGATCCTTTCAGGCCCAGTAAAAGCCGAGGTTTGTCAGGCGCCCGCGGGGTAATGCACACCCGCCGGGCACAGCAAGGCGGCGATTATAGCGAAGTGCGGCGGCGGCGCACACCTTGGCTTCCGAGCGGCAAGCTGCAAGCTGCAAGCTGCAAGCTGCAAGCTTCAAGCTTCAAGCTTCAAGCTTCAAGCTTCAAGCTTCAAGCTACAAGCTACAAGCTACAAGCTACAAGCTACAAGCGAGAGCCGATGCGCGGGATGGCTGCTTTTTCTTGAAGCTTGCAGCTTAAAGCTTGCAGCTTCAGGCTTGCAGCTTCCAGCTTGCAGCTCACTATGCCAAACTCCGTCTCTTTAAGGCTCGCCAACCAGGACTTATGGTCTCCTCACCCAGCCTCATCCCCAACCTGATCGCCGCCGGCCTTTATATAGCTGCGGCCATCTACCAGGGCTCGCACCTGGCCCAGGGCCGCAAGGCCGACAAGCGCCTGCTTGGCCTGCTGGGTGCCGTCGCGGTGCTGGCCCAGGCCGGCGCGCTGTTCTTTCAGCTGATTACGCCGCTGGGCCTGAGCCTGGACTTCTTCAGCGCCGCCAGCCTGATTGCCGTGGCGGTCATTGCCCTGACCCTGCTGGCCTGCCTGCGCATACCGGTAGAAAACCTGCTGATGCTGCTGTTCCCGCTGGGCGCCGTAACCGCCCTGCTGGCGCAGTTCGCGCCGCCCGGCACGGTGCCGCTGATCAACGAAGAACCGGGCATCCTTGCGCATATCCTGCTGTCGATCCTGGCCTACGGGCTGTTCACCATCGCGGTGTTCCAGTCGCTGCTGCTGCTGCTGCAGGACCGCCAGCTGAAGAACAAGCACCCGTCCGGGCTGATCCGCAACTTCCCGCCCCTGCAAACCATGGAAAGCCTGCTGTTTGGCTTCCTCTGGGCCGGCTGGTGCCTGCTGTCGCTGTCGCTGATCTCCGGCTGGCTGTTCCTCGACAACCTGTTTGCCCAGCACCTGGTGCACAAGACCTTGCTGGCCTGCGTGGCCTGGGTGGTGTTCAGCGTGCTGCTGTGGGGCCGCACGCGGCTGGGCTGGCGTGGCCACAAGGCCATCCGCTGGACGCTGGCCGGTTTCTGCCTGCTGATGCTGGCCTATTTTGGCAGCAAGCTGGTTCGCGAATTCATCCTGCACATCTGACGGCCACCCATGGACACCCTGCCGTACGCACCGCTATTGGTCACTTTGGCACTGGCGCTGCTCTGGGCAGCGTTGTTTACCGCCGTGGATGCTGCCCGCCTGCACCTCAATGGCTCGCTGCGCCCGCATGAAGACGGGCAGCCAGCGCTGCCCGCCCAGGCGCTGGTGCTGTGCGCCAGCCTGGGCAAGCTGCTGGTACTCGGCCTGGCGTGCCTGATCGGCCAGCGCTACAGCGGTGAACACGGGTTCTGGCTGGCCGGTCTGGGTGGCGCACTGGCCTTGCTGATCTTTGCCGAATTCCTGCCTCGGCGCCTTGCTCGGCGCAACCCGCAGGCACTGGTCAGCCTTGGGGTTAGCCTGCTGAAAGCGCCGCTGATACTGTTACAACCCTTTGCCTGCCTGCTCGACGGCTGCGCCAAGCTGGTCTTGCGCCCGTTCCGCACCCCGCCGGCAGCGGTGGCCCTGCATCCGCAGGAAGATGACGACCTGGACGAGGACGATGAGCACGAAGCGCCCCGCCACGGCTTGCTCGACGGCCTGCAGGCGCTGGACAAGATAACGGTCAACGACATCCTGGTGCCACGCAACGAAGTCGACGGTATCAACCTCGACGAGCCGATCGAGCGCATCATCGAGCAGCTGATCGTCAGCCGCCACACCCGCTTGCCGGTGTACCACAACGACATCAACCAGGTCGAAGCGATCCTCAACACCAAGCTGATCAGCCACCTGCTGCCCAAGGCCGAGTTGACCCTGGAGGCGCTGCACGGCGCCTGCTACGAGCCGTATTTCGTACCGGAGAGCACGCCGCTGCAAATGCAGTTGCTGAACTTCCACAAGCAGCAGCGGCGGCTGGGCGTGGTGGTGGACGAGTACGGCGAAGTGCTGGGTATCGTCACCCTCGAAGACATCCTTGAAGAGATCGTCGGCGAGTTCGAGGACGAACAAAGCCTGGAGAACCCGCACGTGCACCCGCAGCCCGATGGCACCTTCGTCATTGACGGCACCGCCTCGCTGCGCGAAATCAACCGTTCCCTGGGCTGGCACCTGCCCTGCGACGGCGGCCCGAAAACCCTCAACGGGCTGGTGACCGAAGCGCTGGAAAGCATTCCGGAAAGCGCCGTTTGCCTGAAGATCGGCCGCTATCGCCTGGAAATCCTCGAAACAGAGGACAATTGTGCCAGCAAGGTACTGGTGTGGACCGTGACCCGCTAGCTATACTCGGGTCACGCTTACCCAGCCCCGCCGTCACGCCTGCTACCCGCACCCGGCGTTCCACGGCCAGTCCGCTCCACTGACACGCCCCGCGGTCCTGCTTCAACACCCCGAACAGTGCCCGCCCCGCCCCTATCCCCCTTGGGCTATCGTCAGTCGGGCGCACACAACAACAAAACGCTCCGGCGCCCGCGCAGCCGTGCCTGCCCTGTTGCATGCATGCCCACGCAGGCCAAGCCATGGAGCCGGACCAGACTGTTAGGGACCTAATTAATGACAAGCAGCACCTATGCCCAAGCGCCTGCCGCGCCGGTCAACTCGCCTGCGCGGGTAGCCACTGCCAGCTTCATCGGCACCGCCATCGAGTTCTACGACTTCTACGTCTATGCCACTGCCGCAGCCCTGGTAATCGGCCCGGTGTTCTTCCCGTCAGGGTCGGGCACCGCGCAGATGCTGGCGGCCTTCCTTACCTTTGGTATCGCCTTCCTTGCACGGCCGCTGGGCTCGGCCTTGTTCGGCCACTTTGGCGACCGCATTGGCCGCAAGTCGACCCTGGTCGCCTCGCTGTTGCTGATGGGCGTGTCCACCACGGCCATTGGCGTGCTGCCAGGCTACGACAGCATCGGCGTGTGGGCACCGATCATCCTTTGCCTGCTGCGCTTTGGCCAAGGCCTGGGCCTGGGCGGCGAATGGGGTGGCGCGGCACTACTGGCCACCGAAAACGCCCCGGAAGGCAAACGCGCCTGGTTCGGCATGTTCCCGCAACTGGGCCCTTCGATCGGCTTTCTGGCGGCCAACGGCCTGTTCCTGACCCTGGCGCTGACCCTGAGCGACGAGCAGTTCCGCGACTGGGGCTGGCGCATTCCGTTCCTGCTCAGTGCTGCGCTGGTGCTGGTGGGGCTGTATGTGCGCCTGAAGCTTGAAGAAAGCCCGGTATTCGCCAAGGCGGTTGCTCGCCAGGAGCGGGTGAAAATGCCGGTGGTTGACCTGTTCGCCAAACACTGGCGCCCTACCCTGCTGGGCGCTGCGGCGATGGTGGTGTGCTACGCGCTGTTCTATATCTCGACAGTGTTCTCGCTGAGCTACGGTGTGACCACGCTGGGCTACAGCCGCGAGACGTTCCTTGGCTTGCTGTGCTTTGCCGTGGTGTTCATGGCCTTGGCCACGCCGCTGTCGGCCTGGCTCAGCGACCGTTATGGGCGCAAGCCGGTGCTGATCGTGGGTGGCCTGCTGGCGGTGGCTTCGGGCTTTACCATGGAGCCGCTGCTGACCTCGGGTTCGACCACTGGTGTGGCGCTGTTCCTGGCCATTGAGCTGTTCCTGATGGGCGTAACCTTTGCGCCGATGGGGGCTTTGCTGCCGGAGCTGTTCCCGACTCATGTACGTTATACCGGCGCTTCGGCGGCGTATAACCTGGGCGGCATCGTCGGCGCCTCGGCGGCACCGTTCTTTGCCCAGAAGCTGGTGAGCATGGGTGGATTGAGCTGGGTGGGGGGTTATGTGTCGGCCGCAGCGGTGATCAGTTTGATTGCTGTGTTGTGCCTGAAAGAGACCCGCAATACACAATTGTAAGAAAGCTGGGGCTGCTTTGCAGCCCTATCGCGACACAAGGCCGCTCCTACAGGGGATCGCATCAGCCTCGGCTAGCGCGGTCTCCTGTAGGAGCGGCCTTGTGTCGCGAAAGGGCCGCAACGCGGCCCCCTGCAATCTCGGATCAGAACTCGACCTTGACCGCCTGCGATGCCCGGGTCGCCTTGGCCCGCGCCGCTTCGACCGATTCATCACGCGCCAGGCACACGCCCATGCGGCGGGTACCGTTGATTTCCGGCTTGCCGAACAGGCGGATGGCAGTGTCCGGCTCGCTCAATGCTGCCCCCAGGTTGGCGAAGCGGGTCTGCTGCGACTGACCTTCGGGCAAGATCACCGCCGAAGCCGAAGGACCAAACTGGCGAACCACCGGAATCGGCAGGCCGAGAATGGCGCGGGCATGCAGGGCGAACTGCGACAGGTCCTGGGAAATCAGGGTTACCAGGCCAGTATCATGCGGGCGCGGCGAAACTTCGCTGAACCACACCTGGTCGCCTTTCACGAACAGCTCCACGCCAAACAGACCGCGACCGCCCAGGGCATCGGTGACCGCCTTGGCCACGCGCTGCGACTCGGCCAGCGCTTTCGGGCTCATGGCCTGCGGCTGCCAGGATTCCTGGTAGTCGCCTTTCTCCTGGCGGTGGCCGACCGGTTCGAGGAAGGTGGTGCCGCCCACATGACGCACGGTCAGCAGGGTGATTTCGTATTCGAAGTCGATAAAGCCTTCGACGATCACCCGGCCCTTGCCGGCGCGGCCGCCTTCCTGAGCGTAGTCCCACGCCTTTTGCAGGTCGGCATCGCTGCGCAGCAGGCTCTGGCCCTTGCCCGACGAACTCATAACCGGCTTGACCACGCACGGGTAGCCGACATCAGCCACGCCCTTGGCGAAGTCTTCGTAAGTGTCGGCAAAGTGGTACGGCGAGGTTGGCAGTTCCAGCTCTTCGGCGGCCAGGCGGCGGATGCCTTCGCGGTTCATGGTCAGTTGGGTGGCGCGGGCGGTCGGCACCACGGTGAAGCCTTCGTTTTCCAGCTCGACCAGGGTGGCGGTGGCGATGGCTTCGATTTCCGGAACGATATAGTGCGGCTTCTCGGCTTCGATCACGGCACGCAGGGCCACACCATCGAGCATGTTGACCACGTGGCTGCGGTGCGCCACCTGCATGGCCGGGGCATTGGCGTAACGGTCGACGGCGATCACTTCGACGCCCAGGCGCTGCAGCTCGATCACCACTTCCTTGCCCAGCTCGCCACAGCCGCACAGCAGTACACGGGTCGCGGTGGGCGACAAGGGGGTTCCGATACGGGTCATTTCAGGTCCTCGAAGGCATCCGGGGCCGCGCCAGGCTTGGCGCCACCCGCTGAAAAAGGACCGCTATTCTACACCATCAACCGGCAACGGCAGCCCGCCGGGCGCGAAATGCCATGGCCAGCCACACGGCGGTGACGCCAGCGAATTTCGAGGCCATGGCGGTGCCGATCACCGCTGGGGTCAGGGCGCCAATCATGCCGAAGAAGATGAAGGTATCCACCGGGATGCTCAGCGCCGAACTCAGCCACAGGCGATCGCGCAGTGGCCGACGGGTGATGCTGAACACCAGCCAGTCGATCAGCTCGGAAATGAAGAACGCGGTGGCACTGGCCAGGGCAATGGCCGGCTCCGAGGTGACATAGGACAGCACCAGCGCCACCAGCATGGCGACCAGGGCGCCGTGGCCGAAGCGGGTTTGCACCATGTCACGCAGGATGAACACCAGGCCGCCCCAGGCGGACCAGATGATGTCCAGGTGCGGGGCACTGGAGAAGGCGTAGTTGATCAGCACTACGCTGCTTATGTAGGCAATGAGATAGAACATGGCGGGTAGTCGGTGGGCAAGCCGTACAGATTACCGTCGGCTTGTTCGACAGGCAACGGTACACCCTGTAGGAGCGGCCTTGTGTCGCGATGGGCTGCGCAGCAGCCCCAAAATTTCAGCGCAAGGGCACAAATTGTTGGGGCTGCTAAGCAGCCCATCGCGACGCAAGGCCGCTCCTACAGGGTTTTGCATCGGCCTAGAGGATGAGGCCGGCCTCTAGTGCCCGTTCATGGCAAAGCTTGAGCACCGCCCGGCGCTCGTCATTGTCCATCCGCCCCCAGCGGCCAATCTCGGCCACGGTACGTTGGCAACCGGTGCAAATGTCCTGCTCGTCCAGCGCGCAAATACTCACGCACGGCGAGGCCACCGGCCGTTCCACAACATCACTCATCGTCAACCACCAACGCCTGCGCATAACGCTGGGCATTGTGCACGTAATGTGCGGCGCTGGCTTCCAGCATGCGCTTCTGCTGCTCGGTCAGTTCGCGCACCACCTTGCCCGGCGAGCCCATCACCAGCGAACCGTCGGGGATTTCCTTGCCCTCGGCAATCAGTGCATTGGCGCCGATGATGCAGTGCTTGCCGATGCGCGCGCCGTTGAGGATCACCGCATTGATACCGACCAGGCTGTAGTCGCCCACCGTACAGCCATGCAGCATGGCGTTGTGGCCAACGGTCACACCCTTGCCCAAGGTCAGCGGCGAGCCCATGTCGGTGTGCATCACCGTGCCATCCTGCACGTTGCTGCCTTCGCCGATGTCGATCAGCTCGTTGTCGCCGCGCAGCACCGCACCAAACCATACGCTGGCATTGGCCTGCAGGCGCACGTTGCCGATCAGCGTGGCGTTGGGTGCGACCCAACTGGTGGGGTGGCTTTCGACCCGCAGGTCGCCCAGGCGGTATTTCATGCTTGCTCCTCAGGCTATGACGCAGACGGCGGGGTTGGCCCCGCTCAGTTTTCGATGTAACGCTCCGGGGGCTGGTGCAGGCTGATGCCTGCATCGAACAGCAAGTTGACCAACTCGACGATCATGATCGCCGACAAGCCCCAGATCTTGTATTCGCCATAGCGATAGCTGGGCACATACCAGCTGCGCCCTTGGTAATCGATACGGTGGGTATGGTCACGCGGGTCCTGGCGGAAGAATTCCAGGGGCACGGTGAATACTGCCGCGATCTCGGCATCGTTGGCGCGGTATTCGACGAAGTCGGGGATAACCCCGACGAATGGCGTCACTTTAAGGCCATGCAGCGAAATCAGTGGGCTGAGCGGGCCGATCACTTCGACCAGGCCAGGCGGCAGGCCGATTTCTTCTTCGGCTTCACGCAGCGCAGTAAACACCAGGTCTGGGTCTTCCGGGTCGCGGCGGCCACCGGGAAAGGCCACTTCGCCGCCGTGGGTCGACAAGCCTTTGGCGCGCAAGGTCAAGACCAGTTCGGGCGCTTCGCTGCGGGTAATGGGCAAGAGAACCGCCGCTTCGGGGAACCGTCGGTCGGTTTCCAGTGATGCGGGGTGGTGGTTGCTCATTCGGCGAAGTAGCTCGTCCAGCATTGCGCACGCTCGTATCCAAGGCCTGCCTTGCATGATGCACCAAAGCCGCGAAGCACCCAAGCCCCTGCGCTTGCGGCGGCCCTGCGGCCACGCCAAGATAGCCCTGAACAAAAGGAACCCATCATGAAATTCTGCAGCGCGTGCGGCCAGCCGGTCACCCAGCGGATCCCCGAAGGCGACAGCCGCCTGCGGTATGTCTGCGATGCTTGCCAGACCATCCACTACCAGAACCCCAACATTGTCGCCGGCATACTGCCCACCTGGGGAAGCCAGGTGCTGCTGTGCCGCCGCGCCATCGAACCGCGCCGCGGTTTCTGGACCCTGCCCGCCGGGTTCATGGAAAACGGCGAAACCCTCGAGCAGGCCGCCCGTCGCGAAACCGTCGAGGAAGCCTGCGCCCGGGTCGGGCCGACCAGCCTGTACCAGCTGTTCGATTTGCCGCACATCAACCAGGTACATGTATTCTTCCGCGCCGAACTGGCGGACCTTGCCTTTGATGTGGGTGTCGAAAGCCTGGAGGTGCGGCTGTTCGAGGAACATGAGATACCGTGGGGCGAGCTGGCTTTCCGCACCGTCACGCGCACACTAGAATGCTACTATCGCGACCGCATCGGGCAGCACTACCCTATAGGCCATGAATACCTGCCGCCGATGAACGTTTCGCCCAACACCTAAACGCCTTCAGGGATACCGTTACATGCGCTGGTTGCTTGCCCTTTTCTGCCTTTGCGTTACCTCGGTGTCCCAGGCGGCCTTCACCGAGACCATCGTCCGCAAGCCTCTGTCGCCCGCGCAAGCGCCTACGCAGTCGCAACAGGCCATGCAACCGTTGATCGACAAGGTGCTGGTGATCAAGTCCGAGCGCCGCCTGCAATTGATCAGCCGCGGCGAGCCGCTGAAAACCTACCGCATCTCGCTGGGCAAGCAGCCCAAGGGCGCCAAGGAGCGCGAGGGCGACAAGAAAACCCCCGAAGGCCTGTACTGGCTGGACTGGCGCAAGCAGAGCGACCGCTTCAACCTGGCCATGCACATCAACTACCCGAACATCAGTGATGCGGCCCGCGCCACGCGTGAAGGGGTGAGTGCCGGCAGCATGATCATGATTCATGGCACGCCGCTCAACGATGACTACCCGGAGTGGTACTTCCATACCTTGGACTGGACGGATGGGTGTATTGCCATGCGTAACCGCGACATGCAAGAGGTGTGGGATTTGGTGCGGGACGGGACGTTGATCGAGATTCGGCCTTGAGGCTGAAGTGAAAAGCTATGGCAGACCCGGCAACCTGAATGGAGTTACCAAGTAATCAGCCCACGCGTGGCAACAGGGTAACCAAAGCAAATACCATCAGCGCCAACCCGGCACCCAGGGTAAAGGGCAGCCAGACCTTGAATGGGTGGGCACGCACTGACTGGCGCATTTCTGCATGGAAAGCTGCTACATCAGCATGCAATTGCGCCAACTCGGTTGCGGGGTCGAAGGGAGAAGCTGGACGCCGTGTCGACATGGATCATCCTCAATTGCAAAAAACAGGGCACAGAAACAACAGCCCAACGGGGGAAACTCTGAGCGGACCATAGCAAGAATTCAAGTCTACCGAGACAGAGCACGGGTGGACGTCAGCATGGTCAGCGGCTCAGAAAAGTAAACAATGCGACGAGTGCAGTGACCAGTCCTGCGCTAACCGCGAATGGATAAAGCATCGACTCACGCCGCATTTTTTCCTCTTCGGTTTTCAGTTTGCGGGTCTCCGCCATAAATTTGCGTATTTCCACTGAAAGCCTTTCTAGCTCAATGTATTCACGCTCATCTCTTTTCATGAGTTGTCCTGTCGTGTGGCAGGCAATACCGGCTTGCTGTGCACCGGCGAGCCACTTGGTCGGGTCGATGAAAATACACCCAATTGGAGTGAATTCATTCACCCGGGACCAAAAACAGAAGGTTCTGTAGGAAATGGCTGACCTCAGCAACATTGCAGCTTCCCAATAGGCAAATGCAGTACCTGTGACCGCAAGCTTGTTGGTGATAGAACGGGCCTACCAGCGCAAATTCCGCTGCCCTGCCAACGCCTGCGGCCCAAGCCACTGCACCCCGCGCAGCAATGGCGTCAGCTCTGCCTCAGGCTGCAACTCGAACACCATCTGTGCCCGGCGCGCGAGCAAGTCGGCGTCCACGGCCAGTTGATGCTGCCCCTGCTGTGCCAACTGCCCGCGCAGCTGCCAGCCGCTGCGGCAGTCCATTTCCAGCCACCCCTGCCCCAGGCCCAGTGACCACGGTTCGCTCAGGGCAAGGTCGGTCACCGCAATGCGGCCTTCACTGGCGCGGCATTGGCGCCCTGCCCCCTGAATCCGCAATGCCCCCTGCCAATGCCCTGCCAACCGGTAATCCGTCAGCACTGTCGCTTGGGCGCCCACCGCTGCGGCCTCCAGCCGCCAGCGCCAGGGCCAGCCCTCGGCACGCAGTTGCCAGGCCTGGCCCTGAAAGCCCAGCTGTGCGTTTGCCTGCAAGCGCCAAGGCTGCACCGCCCAGCGCAAAGGGCCAACCGGGCCTAACTGTCGCGCCTGGCCATGCCAGAGGCTGCCACTGACTTCCTGCATGGGCAGGCCAAACGCCCGCGCTACCCAATTGGCCGGAAGCTCGACCAACAGCGTGAGTACGAATACCAGCCCAACCCACGCCATTCCCTTGCGGTTCATGGCTGCACCACCAGATCAAAGCGCAGCCCCTTGCCCTCCCGCTCCAGCCCCCACTGCATTGGCTGTGCGCCTTCTGCACGCAGGCTTTGCAGCCAGCCTTGCAAGACGCGCTCATCGGCCACCTGCCCACGCAGCTGCCAGGCCTGGCCCTGCGCATCGACTTCGGCCAGTTCGATCTGCAGGGCCTGGGCCGACTGGCGTAACCGCTCCAGGTTCAGCCCCGGGCCGCCTTGCAGGCTGGCCGCCTGTTCGGCCAGCCCGCGCCATTGACTAAGTTCGCGCCATTGCGCAATGCCGGCGCGCAGGGCCAGGAAGGCCAGTAACAGGGCAATCAGTGCCCAGGCGAATGCCAGACGGTGGCGCTGCAGCCAATCGCGGTTCATGAGGCGGCTCCGAGGTCAAAGATCACTTGGCCAGCTTGACCCTGCACCGTGGCGCCAGCGGCAGCCGCCATGTCCTGCCAGGGCGGAGCATAGCCCTCGCCCTCCAGGCGCAGGTGCCAACGCTGGCCATCAAAGCGCACCGCCTGCAGCTGCCAGCCTGGGTTGTCACGCAGCCAGGCCTGCAAGCGGGTTTGCAGGTCCTCCAGCTGGCGCGTGCGCAGTTGCTGTTGCAATTCGCTTTCCCGCAGGCGCTTGAGCGCCTGTGCAGCATGCCGGGGGCTGGCGTGCTCGCCGATCACGGCAACGACCTGGCTGCGCCAGAGCTGCGCCTGACGCCATTGCTGGGTCAACCACAGGCCACCCCAGACGGCAGCCAGTAGCAGGCAGGCGGCAAGCAGACGCTGATGCTGGCGGGGCAATACCGGGATTGAGCGCATTTTGCGGGCGCCCTCGAACAGGCCTGGCATTGAGTCGAGGGGTGCCCACGTACTTGGCCAGTCACCGCTCAACGCCAGCCTCTGCAGCGCTGCCCAGGGTTGCTGCGGCACGCTACCCAGCGCATCCGGCCACGCCAGCCAGTGTTGCTGGCCGTCCTCGGTCACCCCCTTGCACAAGGACAACCCGGCAGTGCGCTGCCAGTTCCAGCAGCTGCCTGTTTCCGGCGCTGGCAGTAACTGCAACTCTGCCCAGCAACGTTCCACCTGCAAACCCCAGACAGCACATTGCTCACGCCAGGCGTCCAACTGCTGGCGGGCCACCACCAACAGGCGAAGGTAACCGGGTTCACGGGCCAGGCAGGCGCAAGCCACTTCGTCGGCGGTTTGCAGCAAGCGGTCTTCGAGCAGCAACGGCCACTCCTCGCGCTTGAGCCCGGGCGGGGCCGGCACACGAAAATGGCTGCAGGCTTCGGCAGGCAATACCAGCGCTATACGGGCGCGCAGGTTGGCCGGTGGCTGGCCCTGCCCTTGTTGCTGCAGGGTGCCGCGTTCAACCAGCGCCCAGTGCCAAACCGTGCCCGGCCGTAGCAACAGCCACGGTTGGGCCGGTATGCGCCGCCGCCATTCAAACTTCATGAGCGCCCCCACGGGAGGGCGAAGGTGCAGACATAAGGTGCTCCATCACGCTGCAGTTCCAGGCGCACACCACGGCCGGGGTGCGCCGGTTGATCGGAAGGCCAGGCCAGCCAACGGCCGCCCTGGTAATACAGGACATTCAGGGCGCTGACCCGCTCGAGTTGTTCGCGCTGGACCCAACGGGGGGCGGCGGCGGCGTACAGGTCGGGCGAGCTTTCCAGCAGCAGGCGTTGCTCGCGGGCTTCGAAGCGCAGGCGCTGGCGTTGCAAGCGCGAGCCGCCTTCGGCTTCTGGCAAGCCGGTGCTGGCAACCCACAGCAGCTGGTTGCTGGCGGGTTGCCAGTCCAGCCAGCGGCTGGCCAACGGCAGGCGCTGGTCGTAAACGCGGCGTAGTACCGGGCTGTCGAAGCGGCGCTCCAGGGCCAGGCAAAAGTCCAGAACCGAGGTTTGCTGGGTGGTGACTTGCAGGCGTTCGCGCACCTTGAGCCAGCCGTTGACCAGCGCGGCGAGCATGATGCCGAGGATGGCGGTCAGGGCCAGGGCGACCATGAGTTCGATCAGGGTGAGGCCGGCCTCGCGGTGTTTCATGGCTTGAGCTGCAGGCTGACGGGCATACGCCGCCCCTGTAGGAGCGGGTTCACCCGCGAACACCGGCGAAGCCGGTGCCATACACCGCGGTGCCTGCTTCGCGGGTAAACCCCCTCCTACAGGAATCTCACAGGACCGTGGAGGCGTCATGGGCGCTCCAGAAACACGCTGTACTGGCCCAGTGGCAAACGCTTGTCGCGGTCGGCGAACAGTTGCAATTCACCACGGCGCAGGTCGCGTACGCCGGTGCGACGCAGTTGCAGTTGCCAATGGCACCGCTGGCCACCCTGGCTGAGTTCACCGCCCACCTGGTTTTCCGCAGGCCAGTACTGCTCGACGGCAAAGCGGGTTTGCAGTTCGCGTGCGCACAGCAGGCCAAGGCGGTGCTGTTGCAGGTTGTCCTGCACGGCCAGGCGCTGGCGCAAAACCTGGCTGGTAATCACGGCCAGCACTGCAGCAATTGCCAGCGCCACAGTCACTTCCAGCAGAGTGAAGCCACGTTGGTGCCGCCTCATGGCGTCACCTGCAAGCGGCCATCGCGGCTCCAGGCCCATTGCTGGCTACCCTCGGCCCAACGCCAGCGCACGCTGCCCGGCTGCGCCCAGCCATGCGGGGTGAACAGAAGGCGCGGTTGCGGGCTGGCCGCCCACTCCGGGTGCAGCCCCTTGGGCCAGTCACCGAGCGCGACCGCTTCGAGCACCCAGCCATTGCCCTCACGCCGGACAAACTCCGGGCGCTGGCCATTCCAGCGCAACCCGCGCAATTGCCCGGCATGCCGGGCCAGCGCAGCCTGGCCACGGGTCTCGGCCGCCAGCCGTTGCAGGGCCTGGTCGACACTGGCCTGGCCGCTGCCGAGCCCGGCCACCGCCAGCCCGGTCATCAGCCCGGCAATGGCCAGCACCACCAGTAGCTCGATCAGGCTAAAACCGCGCTGACGACGCACCCGTTACAGTTCCCAGTTACCAAGGTCGGCATCCTGGCCTTCGCCGCCGGGCAGGCCGTCGGCACCCAGCGAGTAGACATCAACCCGCCCATGTTCGCCGGGCATGCGGTACTGGTACGGGGTGCCCCAGGGATCTTCAGGCAGGCGGCGCACGTAGCCGTCACTGCGCCAGGCACGTGGCAGCGGTTCCTGTGCCGGTTTTTTCACCAGCGCGGCCAGGCCCTGTTCACTGCTGGGAAAGCGCAGGTTATCCAGCCGGTACATGTCCAGCGCCTGTTCCAGGGTGGCCAGGTCGGCCATTACCTTCTGCTTCATGGCCTTGTCCTGGTTGCCCAGCACACTGGGCGCGACCACGGCGATCAGCAGGCCGATGATGAAGATCACCACCATGATTTCCATAAGGGTGAAACCGCGCTGGCGGTTGCGTCGATGCTGCATGGCAAAGCTCCTTGTTGTCACAATTGCAGGCCCTGGTTGAGTTGCATGATCGGCAGCAACACCGCCAGTACGATGAACAGCACCACGGCGCCCATCACCAGAATCATCAGGGGTTCGAACAGCGCCATGGCGGTATCGACCTGGCGGGCGAAGCCGCGCTCCTGGTCGTCGGCCACGCGCTCGAGCATGTCGGCCAGGGTGCCGCTGGCCTCGCCGCTGCCGACCATGTTCACCAGCAGCGGCGGGAATTGCTGGCTGGCGTCCAGCGCGCGGTGCAGGCTGGTGCCGCCCTGCACCTGCTGGCGCACCTGTTCCATGGCCAGGCGGATGCGCCGGTTGCCGACGGTTTCGGTGGCCACCTGCAAGGCTTCGAGCAGGGCCACGCCGCTGCCGCTGAGAATTGCCAGGCTGCGCGCCAGGCGTGCGCTTTCCAGCACCTGCAGCAGGCTGCCGATGCGCGGCAGGCGCAACAGCAACTGGTCACGGCGCAGACACCAGTGCGGCTTGCGCAGCAACCAGCCGCCGACCGCACCGAGCACCAACGCCAGCCCCAGCAGCCAGGGCCCGGCGTGCACCAGCCCCTGGCTGAGGCCGATCAGCAACGACGTGATCAACGGCAGGCTCTGCCCGGCGTGGGCGAACTGTTCGGTGAGCTTGGGCACGACGAAGGTCATCAGCCCGACCACCACGGCCAGCGACACGCCCATCAGCACGGCGGGGTAGATCAGCGCAGTACGGGCCTTGTGCTGCTGGCGTTGCACCTGCTCCAGGTGATCGGCCAGCCGCGTCAGTACCTGGGCCAGGCGCCCGGAACGCTCGCCCGCCTCGACCAGCGCGCAGTACAGACCGGTGAACGGTGCCCCCTGACGCGCCAGGCTGCGGGCCAGGCCCAGCCCTTCGGCCAGCGAGCCGCGCAGGGCCACCAGCACACTGTGCAAGGCGGGCTGACGCAGTTGCCGTTCAAGGGTGGCCAGGGCATCGACCAACGGAATACCAGCCCCCGTCAGGGTGGCCAACTGGCGGGTCAGCTCGCACAGCTGGGCGCGGCTCATGCGCTGGCGCCGGGGCTGGCGGGTGCCGACTTCATGACGCTGCAACTGGCGGGCGAACAGGCCCTGCTCACGCAACAGCTGGCGGGCATGGCGTTCGCTGTCAGCCTGCAGGCTGGCCTTGTGCGGTTTGCCGGCGAGGTCCACGGCCTGGTAGCGATAGGTCGGCATGCCTTAGCCCTGCACCACGCGCAGCACTTCGGCCAAGCTGGTTTCGCCGCGCGCCAGGCAATCGCTGGCCATCGCCACCAGGCTCCGCCGACGCCCCGCCAGGTAGTCCTGCATCGCCAGCTCGCTGGCGCCGTCGTACAGCAGGCCGATCAGCCCGGCATCCAGCTCGATGAATTCGTACAGGCCCAGGCGCCCAACGTAACCACTGCCCTGGCAGTGCTCGCAACCCACCGCGTGGTAGCTGCTGCCCAAAGCCGCCAACTCAGGCCACAAGTCACGCTCGGCGGGTTGCAATGGATGCGCCACCGCACAGCTGCACAAGCGGCGAACCAGGCGCTGGGCCAACACCCCGCGCAGGCAGGAAGCGATCAGGAACGGCTCGATGCCCATGTCGCGCAGGCGGGTCACTGCGCCCACGGCGCTGTTGGTGTGCAGGGTAGACAGCACCAGGTGGCCGGTGAGGCTGGCCTGCACGGCGATCTGCGCGGTTTCCTGGTCGCGGATTTCGCCGAGCATGATCACGTCCGGGTCCTGGCGCAGGATCGCGCGCAGGCCGCTGGCGAAGGTCAGCCCGGCGCGCGGGTTGATCGCGGTCTGGCCAATGCCGGCGATGGCGTATTCCACCGGGTCCTCGACGGTGAGGATGTTGCGGCTGCCATCGTTGAGGCTGTTGAGGCTGGCGTACAGGGTAGTGGTCTTGCCCGAGCCGGTCGGGCCGGTGGACAGGACGATGCCGTTGGGCCGTGCCAGGCAACTGCGCAGCCCCTGCAGCACCGCTGCCGGCATGCCCAGGTTGTCCAGGGCCAGCAGGCTGGCCTGCTTGTCGAGCACACGCATCACCACCCGCTCGCCGTGGATGCCGGGCAAAGTCGACACCCGCACATCCACCTCGCGGCCTGCCGCACGCAAGGTAATGCGACCGTCCTGCGGCTGGCGTTTTTCAGCGATGTCCAGGCGCGCCATGACCTTGATCCGCGACACCAGCATGGCCGACAGCGCCCGCGGCGGGCGTAGCACTTCACGCAGGTGGCCATCGACGCGCAGGCGCACCACCAGGCTCTGCTCAAAGGTTTCGATATGAATGTCCGAGGCGCGCAGGCGCAGGGCCTGGCCGAACAGGCCGTTGATCAGGCGGATCACCGGCGCTTCGTCATCACTTTCCAGCAGGTCCTCGATGCGCGGCATTTCGCTCATCAGGCTGTCGAGGTCGACCTGGTCGCCGATGCCTTCGATCAGCGCTTCGGTGGCGGCATCGCCAGCCTGGTACAGCTGGCCAAGGCGCTCGTCGAACAGCGCAGGTTGCAGGTACTCCAGCGTGCTCGGCTGACCATGCACACGCAGCAGTTCCTGCAACTGGGCACTGTCGGCGTCGGCCCGCAGCCACAGCTGCCAACCCTGCTCCGCCGGGGCCATGGCCACCCCGCTCTGGCGGGCCTGACGATAAGCCAGCATCACCAGTCACCGCCTTCCAGGCGTGCGCGGCTGGCGGGGAAAACCTTGAGCAACTGCGAGCTACCCTCGGCAAGGTCCGGCAATTGCAGCGGCGTGGTCTGCTGCAGGGTGCGGTACTTGTCCTCGCTGAGCCCGGCCAGGCTTGGCCCATCGCGCAGGATGCGCGGGCGGATGAACACCATCAGGTTCTGCTTGGTGTTCTTGCTGGCATCGGAGCGGAACAACCGGCCCAGGTAAGGGATATCGCCGAGCAATGGCACACGCTGGTCGCTGGTGCTCAGCTCGTCGCTGATCAGGCCGCCGAGGATCACCAGGCCGTTGTCCTCGACCATGACCTTGGTCTTTATTTCACGCTTGTTGGTGATCACGTCGCTGGCAGCGCTGGATTCGGCAATCGACGACACTTCCTGGACGATGTCCAGGCGCACGCTGTTGTCGATGTTGATCTGCGGCTTGATGCGTAGCTTCACCCCGACTTCCTTGCGCTCGATGGTCTGGTACGGGTTGGCGTTGTTCTGCGTCACCGAGCCAGTCACGAACGGCACTTCCTGGCCCACCAGGATCGACGCTTCGGCGTTGTCCAGGGTCAGCAAGGTGGGCGTGGATAGCAGGTTGAAGCCGCTTTTGCCCTTGAGCGCGTTGACCAGCATGGCGAAGTTGAAACCGCCGCCGAAGTGGCCAATGCCCGCGGTGGCACCGGCGGTGGTAGAGAGCAGATCGCCCAGCGCTTCGTTGTCGCCGCTGGCCGCCGCCCCGGCGATGTTGGCGATGTTCACCCCGTTGCTGCCGAAATTGACGATGCCGGCGCCAAACTTTTCATCGGCGAACAGCCACTGCACGCCCAGCTCCTGGGCGCTGCTGTCGGACACCTCGGCGATGATGGCCTCGACCACCACCTGGGCCCGGCGGATATCCAGTTGCTCGACAATGGCGCGGTAGGCCGCCAGCTCGCGCTCGGGGCCGACCATGACCACGGCATTGGTGCCTTCTTCGTACTCCAGGCGAATGCCCGAGTCATTGGCAACCGGCAGTGGCTGGTCCTTGCCCTGCCCTTCAGCACCGCCGTTGGTCGCGCCTTCGCTGGGCACCGCGCCCTCCTGGCTGAGGCCGCGCAGCACCTTCACCACTTCGCCTGCGTTGGCGTGGCGCAGGTAGATGACCTGGGTACTGCTGCCAGCAGCTTCACTGGGGCGCTCCAACTGCCGAAGCAGGCTGGCGATACGCTCAAGGTTGCTGCGCCAGTCGGTGACAACCAGCTGGTGCGCGGCCGGATAGGGCGTGATCACGCCGACACGCGGGTCGATCAACGGCTTGAGTATGCCCAGCACCTGCTCGCTGGCAGCATTTCGCACACTGAATACTCGGGTAGCCACGCTGTCGCTGCCCTCGCCCTGCTGGCCGGCCGTCTCCACCGGCACCGGCTCCAGGCGAGCGGCCTGGTCGGGAACGATCTTTACGCTGCCGTTGGGCAGGTCGACGGTGGCATAGCCCTGGGCGCGCAACTGGGCCAGGAAGATGTCGTAGATGGCGTCGGCGTCGTGCAGGTCGACAGTGCGCACGGTGACCTTGCCCTTGACCCGCGGGTCGACGATGAAGGTCGTGCCGGTGATGCGCGACACGCTGTCGATGAACTCGCCCAGTTCGGTGTCGACAAAGTTCACCTCATACATCGGCGTCCCGTTTTCATCGAACACCGGTTCTTCGGCGCTGGCCATGGACAAGGCCAGGCTCAAGGCAACCGCCACGCAGTATCTAACAGGCATCGTTCATCCTTGCCGCTTGAAGCCGGTCACGGCAGGGCGTGACGGCCAGGGCAGGCGCTCACGCCGCCCCTGGTTGTTGAAGATCAGGCCATCGCTGTCGATGTCCTGCAGCACGATCCCGGGCGCCAGGCGCTGGCCACGGGCCAGGGTGCGCACCTGTTCGCCATAGCGCAGCACCACCACGCTGGAGGCCAGCGGCTGGGCCCTGAGGCCGCCCAGGTATTGCAGCGGCAGGCGGGTAATGGCGATGGCGCCGTCGTCGTTGGGCGCTTGCCAGTGGCCGACCATCAACCCGGGCAGCGGGCTGTCGGCAGCGGCAGGCGCGGTGGCGGGCTGTGGCTGGCGGCTGAGTTGCAGCACACACTGGGCAGCGAGCCAGCCGGCCAGGGTCAGGCCAGCGCCGGTGAGCAAGCGCGAGGCGAGCCTCACGACGCCAGCTGCCGTGGGTGCCAGCCCGGGTGGCCCTGCACGTAACGCACCTCTGGCAGTTGCAACGGCGCCAGCTGCCAGTCGGTTTTCTGCCGGCCGAGCCAGGCTTCCAGCCGTTGCCACAGCGGCTCGCCGGCCTGGGCCTCGAATTGCAGGCCGAAAGTGCGGCACAGGCCCTGCACCGGTTCCAGCCCGGCGATGCGCTTGCCTTGCGGGCTGTAGCTGACGCGCCAGGCCTGGCCCTGCCAGCGTGGCAGGTCCTGGCTGTTGTCCAGCAGCAGCGGGTCGCCAAACAGTTGCTCGGCGGCGTTCTCCAGCACTTGTTCAACCTGCCGGGCCGGGGCCTCGACCACTGGCGCCGGGTAACCACCGGTAAGGCTGATCAGGTGCTCGCGGGTAATGGAGGCCCCCGCCGGCAGCGGGTAGTCATAGCGCAGGCCAGGCAGCAGCACAGGCATGCTGCTGTCGTCGGCCAAGGCTTGATGCAGCAGGCGGTCCCAGCTGCCGCCGCGGGTGTCGCGGCGCCACAAGGCCTGGGGTGCGCGGGCCAAAGGTTGGTCGAGCCAGGCGGCGTGACCGGCCCGCTGCTGGCGCAGTTGTGCCTGTAGCGGCGCGACACGTAGCTGCGCCGCAGGTGCCAGTTGTTGCTCGAAAGCGGGGAAAAAACGCCCGTCAAACTGCCACAGCCCGGCCACCCGCTGGCAGCGCAGGCGGAAGGCGCCACTGCCGCGGCAACCCGCGAACAGTACCGGTACACGGCGGCCGCTGGCCTGGGTGACCTCGACCGGCGCCGGCCACAGGTCCTGGCCACGGGCGCACAGCAGCACATCGATTTGCGGCACCCGTTCAGCCAGCCACAACCCGGGCCCTGTGCCGACATCGGCCATGGCCACCACCAGGTCGGCTTCACGCCGGGCCTGCTCGAACACCGGCTGTAGCGACTGGTACCACTGTTTGAGAGAGGCTTTCTGATCTTGCGCGTAGGGGTCGGTCACGCCGACCAGCGCAATCCGCGCGCCACCACGCTCGAAGATATGCAGGCTTCCCAGACCCAATGCCTGGCGCTGTTGTTCCGCCAGGCCGGCGCCCAGGGTAATGGCGCTGGCCTGACGGTAGAGGCCCGGGCTGCGTTGCGGCCACAGCACGCGTTCATCGCTGCTGACCCGCGCTTCGATGCCCAGCAACTGGCTGCCCTGCACACCGCTTTCGCCCTGGGTCAGGTAGGCCAGGCCACTGCCGTTCCAGCCCTGGCCGTTTTCCAGGGTCAGGCTGTTGCCGGCACCGGCCTCGCCACGCAGTTGCTCCAGCAGTGCCGCCAGCACCGCATAGCCGCCCAGTTGGGCAGCAGCAGCCTGGCTGGCGTCAAGCAGCGGCGCCAGTTGCGGATAGGCAATGCTGGCACTGCTGCCGGTCATCCACGGCGCGCGGCCTAGGTGGCTGACCGGCCCCAGGCGGGTTGCCGGCACCACGGCCTGGCCAGGCTGGCGGGCATCGAGGGTGTCGGCCACGTACAGCAGGTCGAGGCTGGCATTGCCACCTGGCTGGCCGGGGAATGCGGAGCAGGCGCCAAGCAGCGGCGCCAAGGCCCCGACGCCCATCCAGCCAATCACTTCGCGCCTGTGCACACTGCTCGCCATCGCACCCGCCATCCTTTTCCACACTCATTCAGGGCCCCGGATGTTGCGGCGTTGGCATTACAGTTTGATGGCAGAAATCCGACAGCAATTCCAAATTGATCTGTCTGGCACAAATCTAAGAACCGGCAGTTTTAAAAGCTCGTTAACATTTCTGCCAAGGAATCATCACACTTGCGCCTTAAAGTCGCGGTTTCTTCCAACTCAGCCAACATAAGGACACCCTGATGAGTCGAGATACCGGCGACAACCTGGACCGCAACCCAAGCGGCAACCTGCCGATGGCCACGGTCATGGACGCCTACCTGAGCCGCCGCAGCGTGATGCGCGGCAGCTTGGGCGCCGCCATCGCCATGATCGCCGGTACCGGCCTGACAGGCTGCTTCGACGGCGGTGGGTCCGATCACGATGATCCGGTCACCGAGCCACCGGTAACCGAGCCGCCAGTCACCGAACCGGAAGTGCCGAAACTGGCGCTGGGCTTCCAGTCCATCCCTGGCTCGCGCACCGACGCCTGCGTGGTTGCCGCCGGCTACAGCGCCTATGTACTGGCACCTTGGGGTACGCCGCTGAACAGCAACGGCAACCCGTGGAAATCCGACGGCAGCAACACCTCGACCGACCAGGCCAACGCCATGGGCATGCACCATGACGGCATGCACTTCTTCCCGATCAACGGCAGCTCGGAAGACGGCCTGCTGGCGATCAACTTCGAATACATCGACGCCGCTGCCCTGCACCCGGCCGGCCCGACCACCGATGTCAACGGCAAGCGCCCGGTTGAAGAAGTGCGCAAGGAAATCAACGCCCACGGCGCTGGCGTGGTGCGCCTGCAGAAAGTCAACGGCCGCTGGCAGGTGGTCGACAACGACCCGCTGAACCGCCGCTTCACCACCGCTTCGCGCATGGAAATCACTGGCCCGCTGCGTGGCACCGACCACGTCAAGACCAAGTACTCCACCGCCGGCACCCACTGCCGTGGCACCAACAACAACTGCGGCAACGGCTACACCCCGTGGGGCACCTACCTGACCTGCGAAGAGAACTGGCCGGGGATCTTCGTCAACAAGGGCACCCGCCCTGAAGACCAGCGCCGCATCGGCGTGGGCACTTCCAGCGGCCAGTACAAGTGGGAAAGCGCTGCCGGTGACAGCACCGAAGTAGCCGACGAGTTCGCCCGCTTCGACGTGACTGTGAAGGGCGCCAGCGCCACCGACGATTACCGCAACGAAGCCAGCACCTACGGCTACATCGTCGAGATCGACCCGTACAACAGCAGCACCCTGGCCACCAAGCGCACTGCGCTGGGGCGCTTCCGCCACGAAGGTTGCGCCCCGGGCCTGCCGGTCCCCGGCAAGCCGCTGGTGTGGTACATGGGTGACGACTCGAACAACGAGTACTTGTACAAGTGGGTGTCCACCGCCGTGTGGGATGCCGCCGACGCCACCCCGGCCGACCGCCTGGCCACCGGTGCCAAGTACCTCGACCAGGGCAAACTGTACGTGGCCCGCTTCAACGCCGACGGTACCGGCGTATGGCTGCTGTTGGACGTGGCCACCGCCACTACCGGCGGTAGCACCCTGGGTGCGCTGTACGGCGACCTGCCGGGCATCATCCTCAACACCCGGGGTGCTGGCGATGCCGTGGGCGCCACGCCGATGGACCGCCCGGAATGGACCACGGTCAACCCGCTGAACGGTGATGTGTACCTGACCCTGACCAACAACAGTGCGCGTACCCCGGAAAAGGTCGATGCCGCCAACCCGCGTGGCCCGAACCGCCATGGCCACATCATTCGCTGGCACGACAGCGACGACCAGCTGAGCTTCACCTGGGACATCTTCGTGTTCGGCGCCAACGCTGCCGGTACCGCCGACATCAACCGTTCCGGCCTGACCGAACTGAACCAGTTCGCCAGCCCGGATGGCATGAGCTTCGATAGCCGTGGTGTGCTGTGGTTCGAGACCGACAACGGCGAGACCACCTTGACCGACTACACCAACGACCAGTTGCTGGCGGTAATCCCTACCGACCTGGTGGATGCCAGCGGCAAGCAGGTGCCGGTGAACGCGCAGAACCAGGTGGACCTGCGGCGCTTTTTTGTCGGCCCGAATGACTGCGAAGTGACCGGCATCAGCTTTACCCCGGACAACAAGACGCTGTTCGTCAACATCCAGCACCCGGGGAACTGGCCATATACCGACAAGGCTACCGATGTGACGCCGGCAGGGGCCACGGTGCGGCCGCGGGCTTCGACGGTGGTGATTCAGCGGATTGATGGCGGGGAGATTGGGACCGTCTGATTGACCTGTGCACGGGGGCCGCTTTGCGGCCCAATCGCGACGCAAGGCCGCTCCTACAAGGGATCGCATACCCCTGGAGCGGCCTTGTGTCGCGATGGGCTGCAAAGCAGCCCCGGCTACCTCAAGCTTTACCAGGTTATTGGCTCGCGGCTGCGCACCCGCACTTGCTGCGCCGGTACCCTGGCATGCCATTGCACCACCCCCAGCGCCTCCACCTGGAACTCGCTGCGTATCACCCGCCCCTCCTCCGCGAACGACAGCTGCAACAGAAAATACCCGCTGTTGAGCAGCAAGCCTTCGCTCAACCGTTCGAACGTTTCGTCATCCACCGCCCCCAGCGCCTGGCGCAATGCGCCCGCATCCACGTACCCCGACGCCGGCCGGCCACTGATGATGCGGCTGAGCAAGGACCGTGGATATCGCCCCTCGTACAGCGCCTCCAGCAGCGGCAGATGCTCCAGCCCCAGGGCATTGGCATTTAGCCGCCAGCCGGTGGTCTGCGGCAACGCACACAGCATCGGGTAACGCGCCTGGCGGCTGGCATCCTGCTCCAGCAACAGGTTCAACTCGCTGGTGTCGAGCATCGGCTGGTTGGCCGCCAGCCTTGGTGGCTGCTGGCGTAGGTACTGGGCGCTTTCGGCGCCCTGCAGGCGCGCATCGCTGTCCGCATCGAGCCAGTCAGCCAAGGCGTCGACCAGGCGTTCGGCAGCCATGTCGTCGCCCAACAGGTAGCGCAACTGGTGCTCGGCACGCTCGCCATCTGCGCCGAGCAGTGCATTGACGTTGAAGCAGGTGTGCTGGTCGCGCACCCGCAACTGCGCCTGGCCGGCGCCAAAGTCGTAATTCAGTGGCTGCCCGCGCAGCGCTTGCCAGAACAGCGGGCTCAGCCGCCAGGCGGGGTCACGCAGGGCCTGCTTGGCATAGGCCAGGCCGGCTTGCTCCATAGCCCGCGCCTGTACCCGCTGGTGTAGCAGGCGCACTTCATCGACCTGGCGCCGGCCGTCTTCTACCAGCCAGGCCATGCCCGCCGCCAGCATTGCCAGCACCACCATCACCATCAGCAGGGCCGCGCCCTGCTGTTGCCTGCCAGCCATCCGTGCGTGCCTCGCTCGCGCAATAAAGACGCCAGTCAACACGCGGTGTGTTGCAGGTAGATGGCAATGCCCCGTCCGTCATGTTCACGTCATCTGGGCGAGGCAGGATTGCCCTTCCTTTTCATGACCTTACAGGAGTGGTCGCAATGGGTGGCATTGGAATCTGGCAACTGGTGATCGTACTGCTGATCGTATTCCTGCTGTTTGGTACCAAGCGCCTCAAAGGCCTGGGTAGCGATGTGGGCGAGGCAATTCAGGGCTTTCGCAAGTCCATGGGCGGCGACACTGACGCCAACGCACCTGGCCACGCGCAGGTGCAACAGGATGCTCCGCTGACCGGCCAGGCTACGCAGCAGCCACAAGCGGACCGTCAGGCCTGATGTTCGAGGTAGGTTTCAGCGAGTTGCTGCTGGTCGGCATCGTCGCATTGCTGGTGCTGGGCCCGGAGCGCCTGCCGGTGGCAGCGCGCACCCTCGGCCGTGGCCTGGGCCAGGCGCGCCGGGCCATGCATGCCTTGCGCACACAGGTTGAGCGCGAAATCGAAATGCCCAACCTCGACAGCGCACCGTTGCAGCGCCTGGAGCAGGAGATTCGCCAGGGCATCAGCCTGCACGCAGAACCGGCCAATGATGCGGCCACGGTCCCCGAGCCCAAGGAAAACGCCTCATGAGTATTACCATGGACCCGGCAGCGAACATGCCGCTGACCGAACACCTGCGCGACCTGCGCAAGCGCCTGGTGCGTTGCCTGGGCTTGGTGGCGCTGGTATTCGCCGGCCTGTTCCCGTTTGCCCAGACGCTGTACACGCTGATTTCCGAGCCGCTGCGGCGCTTCTTGCCGGAAGGCGCGAGCATGATCGCCACCAGCGTCACCTCGCCGTTCCTTACCCCGTTCAAGCTGACCGCAATGTGCGCCGTGTTCGTCGCCATGCCGCTGTTGCTGCACCAGGCCTGGGGTTTTCTGGCGCCGGGGCTGTACCGCCGTGAACGGCGCATTGCCTTGCCGCTCTTAGTGTCGAGCATTGTGCTGTTCTATGCCGGCATGGCCTTCGCGTTCTTTTTGGTGTTCCCGATGATGTTCGGCTTCTTTGCCAGCGTGACGCCGGACGGCGTGGCGATGATGACCGACATCAGCCAGTACCTGGACTTTATACTGGCGCTGTTTTTGGCGTTCGGGCTGGCGTTCGAAATCCCGGTGGCGACGTTTATCGTGGTTTGGGTGGGGTTGGCTGATGTAGCCACGTTGCGGCGCAGCAGGCCCTACGTGATCGTCGGGTGCTTTGTGGTGGGGATGATATTGACGCCGCCGGATGTGTTTTCGCAAACGATGCTGGCGGTGCCGATGTGGGTGCTGTTCGAGGTGGGGTTGCTGGCGTGTGGGATGTTGAAGCGGCCGGGGCCGGGCAAGGAGATTGTGGCTGGGTTGTAGGGCCTCTTCGCGGGTAAACCCGCTCCTACAGGTACTGCACAATGCTTGAGAGCGGTGCAATACCTGTAGGAGCGGGTTTACCCGCGAATAGCCTTAGAACTCGGCGAGCCGCCAGACTTCATAGGCTGGCGTCTCGTACGGGTGGCTCTGCTTGAGCGCAGCGACGACCTGGGCTACCAGCTCGTCAGCCACTACCAGCTCCACCTTCCACTCTTCCACCACCTCGACCTGCCCGGTTTGCCCGAGGAACGGCTGGCTGCCGTCCAGCGGGCGGAACTGGCCCTGGCCCAGGGTTTGCCAGGCGCAGTGGTCATAGTCACCGATGCGCCCGCCACCAGCGGCGAACACAGCGGCCTTGACCACGTCGACATGGCTGGCGGGGACGAAGAAGGCGAGCTTGTACACGCCTTAGTTCACCCACACCCGTGCGTTGCGGAACATACGCATCAGTGCAGCATCTTCCTGCCACTCGTCCGGGCGCCAGGAGTTCTGCACGGCGCGGAACATACGCTCCGGGTGCGGCATCATGATGGTCACACGGCCGTCACGGCTGGTCAGGCCGGTGATACCGCGCGGCGAGCCGTTCGGGTTGGCCGGGTAGGCTTCGGTGACCTTGCCGTGGTTGTCGACGTAGCGCAGGGCCACGCAACCGGACAGGTCCGCTGCCAGCAGTGCTTCTTCGCTGGCGAACTCGGCATGGCCTTCACCGTGGGCGATGGCGATCGGCATGCGCGAACCGGCCATGCCCTGCAGGAAGACCGAGTTGGACTTCTGCACTTCGACCATGGCCACGCGGGCCTCGAACTGCTCCGAGCGGTTACGCACGAAGTGCGGCCAGTGCTCGGTGCCCGGGATCAGCTCGTGCAGGTTGGACATCATCTGGCAACCGTTGCACACGCCCAGGGCGAAGCTGTCGGTACGCTCGAAGAAGGCCTGGAAGGCGTCGCGGGCGCGGCTGTTGAACAGCGCCGATTTGGCCCAGCCTTCACCGGCACCCAGCACGTCACCGTAGGAGAAGCCACCGCAGGCGACCAGGCCCTTGAAGGCTTCGAAGTCGACACGGCCAGCGAGGATGTCGCTCATGTGCACGTCGATGGCAGCGAAGCCGGCGCGGTCGAAGGCAGCCGCCATCTCGACCTGGCCGTTGACGCCCTGCTCGCGCAAGATGGCCACCTGCGGGCGCACGCCCTTCTTGATGTACGGGGCAGCGATGTCGTCGTTGACGTCGAAGCCCAGCTTCACCGACAGGCCTGGGTTGTCTTCCTCGAGCAGCAGGTCGAATTCCTGGTCGGCGCAGTCGGCGTTGTCACGCAGGCGCTGAACCTGGTAGCTGGTCTCGGCCCACTGGCGCTGCAGCATGCGACGGTCGTCGTCGAACAGCACTTCGCCGTTCAGGCTGATGGACACTTCAGCGTTGTTGACCGGCTTGCCGATCACCGCGACGCACTCTTCGCCCAGGCCTGCGGCGCTGAACTGTGCCAGTACGTCCGGGGTGGCATCCTGACGCACCTGGATGACTGCACCCAACTCTTCGTTGAACAGGATGGCAGCCACATCGGCCTTGCTGTCGGTCAGCGGGTCGAGTTGCAGGTCGAGGCCGCAGTGGCCAGCGAAGGCCATTTCCAGCACGGTGGTCAGCAGGCCGCCGTCGGAACGGTCGTGGTAGGCCAGCAGGTGGCCATCTTCGTTCAGGCCCTGGATAACTGCGAAGAACGCTTTCAGGTCTTCGGCGTCGTCGACGTCCGGCGCCTGGGCAGCGATCTTGCCGTAGGTCTGGGCCAGGATCGAGGCGCCCATGCGGTTCTTGCCACGGCCCAGGTCGATCAGGATCAGGTCGGTCTCGCCCTTGTCCATGCGCAGTTGCGGGGTCAGGGTCTTGCGAATGTCGGTGACCGGGGCAAAGCCGGTGATGATCAGCGACATCGGCGAGGTCACGCTCTTCTCGACGCCCTCGTCGCTCCACTTGGTCTTCATCGACATGGAGTCTTTGCCGACCGGAATGGTAATGCCCAGCTCCGGGCACAGCTCCATGCCCACAGCCTTGACGGTGTCGTACAGGCGCGCGTCTTCACCCGGGTGACCGGCAGCGGACATCCAGTTGGCCGACAGTTTGATGTCGGACAGTTTGCCGATGCGCGAAGCCGCCAGGTTGGTCAGGGTTTCGCCGATGGCCATGCGGCCGGACGCCGGGGCGTCCAGCAGTGCCAGCGGGGTACGCTCGCCCATGGCCATGGCTTCGCCGGTGTAGACGTCGAAGCTGGTGGCGGTAACGGCGCAGTCGGCGACCGGGACCTGCCACGGGCCGACCATCTGGTCGCGGGCAACCAGGCCGGTGATGGTGCGGTCACCGATGGTGATCAGGAAGCTCTTGCTGGCCACTGCCGGGTGGTTCAGCACGCGCTGCACGGCGTTGTCCAGGTCCAGCTGGCTTGGGTCGAAATCATCGCCCAGCTCGGCTTCGCGGGTCACCGAACGGTGCATGCGTGGCGGCTTGCCTAGCAGCACGTCGAGTGGCATGTCGACCGGGGTGTTGCCGAAGTGGCTGTCGCTTACGGTCAAGTGCGGCTCTTCGGTTGCCTCACCCACGACGGCGAACGGGCAGCGCTCGCGCTCGCAGATGGCCTGGAAGCGCTCGAAGTCGACGGCGCTGACAGCCAGCACGTAACGCTCCTGCGATTCGTTGCTCCAGATTTCGTGCGGGGCCATGCCCGGCTCGTCGTTGGGCACATTGCGCAGTTCGAAGCGGCCACCACGGCCACCGTCGTTGACCAGCTCAGGGAACGCGTTGGAGATACCACCGGCGCCGACGTCGTGAATGAAGGCGATCGGGTTGGCGTCGCCCAGCTGCCAGCAGCGGTCGATGACTTCCTGGCAACGGCGCTCCATTTCCGGGTTTTCGCGCTGTACCGAGGCGAAGTCCAGGTCTGCCGAGCTGGCACCGGTGGCTACCGACGAAGCGGCGCCGCCGCCCAGGCCGATCAGCATGGCCGGGCCGCCGAGCACGATCAGCTTGGCGCCGACAGTGATCTCGCCCTTCTGCACGTGGTCTTCACGGATGTTGCCCATGCCGCCAGCAAGCATGATCGGCTTGTGGTAGCCGCGCACTTCTTCACCGTGCGGGGTGTTGATGGCCTGCTCGAAGGTACGGAAGTAACCGGTCAGCGCCGGGCGACCGAATTCGTTGTTGAACGCGGCGCCGCCCAGCGGGCCCTCGATCATGATGTCGAGGGCGTCGACGATGCGCTCAGGCTTGCCGTAGGCCTTTTCCCATGGCTGCTCGAAGCCCGGGATACGCAGGTTGGACACGGTGAAACCGGTCAGGCCGGCCTTTGGCTTGGCGCCACGGCCGGTCGCGCCTTCGTCGCGGATTTCGCCGCCGGAGCCGGTGGAGGCGCCGGAGAACGGGGCGATGGCGGTCGGGTGGTTGTGCGTCTCCACCTTCATCAGGATATGCACCGGCTCCTGCACCGCGCCGTACTGGCGGGTTTCAGGGTTCGGGAAGAAGCGGCCGGCAACGTTGCCGACAATCACCGAGGCGTTGTCCTTGTACGCAGACAGCACACCTTCGTTGTGCATCTGGTAGGTGTTCTTGATCATGCCGAACAGGCTCTTTTCCTGAGCCTGGCCGTCGATGTCCCAACTGGCGTTGAAGATCTTGTGGCGGCAGTGCTCGGAGTTGGCCTGGGCGAACATCATCAGTTCGATGTCGTTCGGGTTGCGTTTGAGACCCTGGAAGGCGTTGACCAGGTAGTCGATCTCATCTTCGGCCAGGGCCAGGCCCAGGTCGATGTTGGCCTTGGCCAGGGCTTCACGGCCGCCGGCCAGGATGTCGACCGAGGTCATCGGCTTGGGCTGGGCGTGGCTGAACAGGTCAGCGGCCTGTTCCAGCTGGCCAAGCACGCGCTGGGTCATGCGGTCGTGCAGTTCGGCGGCAACCAGGGCGGCGTCAGCGTCGCTCAGGGTACCGGCCACGTAGTAGGCGATACCGCGCTCCAGGCGCTGGATCGACTGCAGGCCGCAGTTGTGGGCGATGTCGCTGGCCTTGCTGGCCCACGGCGAAATGGTGCCCAGGCGCGGCACGACCAGGAACAGGCGGCCGGTCGGCTCCTGTACCGGCACGCTCGGGCCGTATTTGAGCAGACGGCCCAGCACCTGCTGCTGGTCGGCGGTCAGCTCGCCTTCAACGTCGGCGAAGTGGGCAAATTCGGCATACAAACCAGTAACAGCGGGGACTTTCTGGCTCAGTTGCTCGAGTAATTTACCGTGGCGAAAGGCAGAAAGGGCAGGAGCGCCGCGCAGGATCAACATCGTCGGGACAGCCTCAGGAAGGGGTGTGCTTAGAGGCCGTGCATTCTAGCCTAATTCGATGGCTTTCGGCACCCGCTCTACGCCATGGCTGCCGGGCGGCGGAACCGGACTTTGGGGTCAGATTTTTTGATGGTTGCAGGGTGCCTGCCTTTAGAGATTCAGCGCCTGTGAGATCGAGCGCCGAAGCGTTCGCCTTGACACATTCAGCGCCTATGAGATCGAGCGCCGCCCGCGCGGCGCTTCGCGGCTAAAGCCGCTCCTACATTCGTTTCGGGCCAATTATTCCTGTGAGATTTGCGCGCGAACGCCTTGGCGCATGGCTCGATATCGCGTCGTACAAACAAGGCGGTCGCGCGCGCCAGGCACAGGACGGATTGGCCCGAAACAAATGTAGGAGCGGCTTTAGCCGCGAAGCGCCGCGCGGGCGGCGCTCGATTTCATAGGCGCTGAATGTGTCAAGGCGAACGCTTCGGCGCTCGATCTCACAGACACTGAAGATGTTGTGGCAGGCACCTGGCGGCCTTGATGCAATCCCCACCTGTCCCCACCCCTATCTACCCACCCCATACCCCACAACCCGCTACCAGACAACCTAACAGTTGTCGAGATATGGTTGGGCCGGTCCTTTGCGTATACTGCAACCTATGTTCGCCCACACTGCTTTGCGCCAGCGTTGCGCCAAATGGCTCCTCGCAACCGGACTCTTTCTGCTGCTCGGTGCCTGCGTTGAAAAACCCAGCACCCTCGAGCGCGTGAAGGAGGACGGCGTGCTGCGCGTGATCACCCGCAACAGCCCGGCCACCTACTTCCAGGACCGCAACGGCGAAACTGGCTTCGAATACGAGCTGGTGCAGCATTTTGCCGACGATCTTGGCGTAAAGCTGCAGATCGAAACCGCCGACAACCTCGACGAGCTGTACGACTCGCTCGGCAAGCCCTCCGGCCCGGTGCTGGCCGCCGCTGGCCTGGTCAGCAGCGAGCGGCGCAAGGCCCAGGTCAAGTACTCGCACCCGTACCTGGAAGTGACCCCTCAGGTCATCTACCGCAACGGCCGCCCTCGCCCGACCAACGCCAAAGGCCTGGTCGGCAAGAAAATCATGGTACTCAAGGGCAGCAGCCACGCCGACCTGCTGGCCGAGCTGAAAAAGCAGAACCCGGGCCTGGAATATGAAGAATCCGACGCCGTCGAGGTGGTCGACCTGCTGCGCATGGTCGACGAAGGCCAGATCGACCTGACCCTGGTCGACTCCAACGAGCTGGCGATGAACCAGGTGTACTTCCCCAACGTGCGGGTGGCCTTCGACGTCGGCGACACCCGTGACCAGCGCTGGGCGGTGGCGGCGGGCGAAGACAACAGCCTGCTCAACGAAATCAACGAATTTCTCGACAAGGCGCAGAAGAACGGCACCCTGCAGCGGCTGAAGGACCGCTACTACGGCCATGTCGACGTATTGGGTTATGTCGGCGCCTACACCTTCGCCCAGCACTTGCAGCAGCGCCTGCCCAAGTACGAGAAGCACTTCAAGAGCTACGCCAAGGTCGAGCAAGTGGACTGGCGCTTGCTGGCCGCCATCGGCTACCAGGAGTCGATGTGGCAGCCGGAAGTGACCTCGAAGACCGGCGTGCGAGGCCTGATGATGCTGACCCAGCGCACCGCCCAGGCCATGGGCGTGTCCAACCGCCTGGACCCGAAGCAGAGCATCCAGGGCGGCGCCAAGTACTTCATGAAGATCAAGGAAGAGCTCGACGACAGCATCCAGGAGCCAGACCGCACTTGGTTCGCCCTGGCGGCCTACAACGTCGGTAGTGGCCACCTGGAAGATGCCCGCACCCTGGCCAAGCGCGAGAAGCTCAACCCGAACAAGTGGCTGGACGTGAAGAAGATGCTGCCGCGCCTGTCGCAGAAGCAGTGGTACCGGCAGACCAAGTACGGTTATGCCCGCGGCGGCGAGCCGGTGCACTTCGTGGCCAACATCCGCCGTTATTACGACATTCTTACCTGGGTGACCCAGCCGCAGCTTGAAGGCCAGGTGGCCGAGGGCAACCTGCATGTGCCTGGGGTGAACAAGGACAAGCCGGCGGATCAGTCGCCGCCGATGTGAGCCTGCTCTGGCCTCTTCGCGGCGGTTCGTCGCCACGATGAACCCGCTCCCACAGGAATATCACACCTCTCAGGCCTGTATTTAACCTGTGGGAGCGGGTTTACCCGCGAAGAGGCCGGCACAGATTAGCCCTTGGCCCGACGCGCCTTGAAGAAGTCACTCAGAATCTGCCCACACTCCTCCGCCAGCACCCCGCCCTCCACCATCACCCGATGGTTGAGGAAACCCTGGCCAAAGAACTGCCCCTGGCTCTGCACGATCCCCGCCTTGGGCTCCAGCGCGCCATACACCACGCGCATCACCCGCGAATGCACGATCAGCCCTGCACACATGCTGCACGGCTCCAGGGTCACGTACAGGGTGCTGCCAGGCAAACGGTAGTTGCTGGCCGCCTTGGCCGCCGCGCGGATCGCCACCATCTCGGCATGCGCACTCGGGTCGCTGTCGATGATCGGCCGGTTGAAGCCCTGGCCGATCACCTGCCCGTGTTGCACCAGCACCGCCCCCACCGGCACCTCACCCAGCGCCGCACCTTCGGCAGCCAGGGCCAGGGCCAGGCGCATGAATTCCTGATCGCGGCTGCGATCGATGATCTGCGGGCGCATCAGACCACCGCAATCGCGGCCATCAGGCCGGTTTCCATGTGGTCGATGACGTGGCAGTGGAACATCCAGGTACCCGGGTTATCCGCCACCAGCGCCACCTGGGCGCGTTCGTTCTTGCCGAGCAGGTAGGTGTCGGTAAACCACGGTTCCTTGATGTCATGACGGTTGGAGGCGATCACCTTGAAACTCATGCCATGCAGGTGGATCGGGTGCTGGTACTGGGTCATGTTCTTCAGCTCGAAGATGTAGCTCTTGCCCTTCTTCAGCGTGGCAATCGGCCGGTCGGCGCAGGTCTTGTCAGTGATATCCCAGGCCTGGCCGTTGATCTGCCACATGCTTGATGGCTTGCTCTCGTCAGGGGTGACCGAGACGCTGGCCGCCCACTCGAAATTGAAGTTGAGCTTTTCGGCATTCTCCAGGTCCGGCTCAGCGATCGGGTTGGGTGGCAGCGCGGGTGGCCAGTCGCTCGGCGCATCGTTGCTGGCCACCGAACGCAGGGTGCCCAGGCGCACGAAGCCGTCGCGCAGGGAAATCTCCAGGCCCGCCTCGGGAATGCGGATGGCCAGGCAGATGCGCATGCCGGGGCCAAGCCAGTAGTCATCGTCCAACGGCCGTGGCGTCACCGGGTTGCCGTCGAGGGCATAGATTTTCGCCTCGCAGTTGCCTTTGAGGTTGATGCGGTAGGTCCAGGTGTTGTCCAGGTTCAGCAGGCGCATGCGCACCACCTGGCCGGCCGGCAGCTCGGTGACCGAGTCGGCCTGGCCATTGATGGTGATCAAGCGTCCGGCGGTGCCGTTGCGTGCGGCCTCGCGCGGGATGCTGAACGGCAGCCAGGCGCCCTGCTCATCCACGTGCCAGTTCTTCAGGCTCAACGTGCGCTCATGCCGGAAGCCGGTCGGCTCGCGCTCCTCGACAATCAGCGGGCCGACCAGGCCGCGGCCCAGCTCTTCGGAGCTGCTGACATGCGGGTGGTACCAGTAGCTGCCGGCATCCGGCACGCGGAACTTGTAGTCGAAGTACTCGCCCGGCTTGACCGGCAACTGCGACACATAAGGCACGCCGTCCATTTCCAGCGGCAAGCGAATGCCGTGCCAGTGAATGGTGGTCTCCACCGGCAGGTGGTTGATGAAGCGCACCCGCAGCCAGGTGCCCTGGCGCACGCGCAACTCGGTGCCCGGTGCCGATGGGCCGAAGGCCCAGGCCTCGGTCTTGAAGCCCGGCACCAGCTCGACGTCCAGGGGCGCGGCAATCAGCTCGTAATCATGCCCGGCGTTGTCATCTTCGACCTTGCCCAGCCAGTAGCGCGCCGCGCCCCCGGCGCCCAGGCCAACCACAACCAGGCCAGTCAGGCCTTTGAGCATTTGTCGACGGGTGAAGGACATCGGTGCGGGTACCTCATGTTCTGCGCAATCAAGCTGCCAGCAGTGGCTGACGATGAAGGGCGAATACGATACACCTGCAAATGCGAAATATTAAGTGAAGTATCCAGCCATTGCTCGCTTTGGCTACCGTGTTGGCCATACGACAGGCGTGACAGAACCAATCGACAAGAATGAGATCAGATTGACACCATTGCCAGAGGCACCTCAGATGAGAAAATGCCTCGCAATGCAATCGCCAGCTCGCTTGGCGGTTGGCTTGACTGCCAGGGCGCTGCACGGAAATGAATCGCCTGCCGCCAGCACACTCACCTGCCTTCTCTAAAGGAATGCAATGGTAAATGGACTTATCAGCTCACGTCCCCAGCTGGGGCGACATCGAACGCAACCTGGACCAGAAGTTCAGCGCACTGAATCAGAGCGTCAGCAGCGGCTTGCGCAATGTCCATGACGGCTGGGACGGCTTCACCCGCCGTGTAAGCGATGGCGCCAGCCAGGCCTATGGCGCTGTAGGCGGGCACCGGATCGACAATGTCCGGCAGGCGATGGCTTTGTCCTATCCCATGATGCAGTCAAATCTGTCCCGTAAATGGGCATCCATCAACATCGACCAGATTTTGCCCGTACTGCTCAAGCTCGTGCAGGAAGTGGTGATGATTCTCGGCGGCAGCGTCGCGCTAGGCGGCGCTATCGGCGGCGCCGTGGGTTCTCTCGCCTTTGGCGTCGGTGCGGCACCTGGGGTGGTCGCAGGCAGCGGTATCGGCCTGCAGGTCGGCAACCTGATCCTGATGGCGCTGGGCCTGGCCGCCATCGCGGAGTATTTCTATCAAGGGCTTCCCGCCTGCCTGGCCTCCATGCAAGAGGGGCTTGCTACCGCGTGGACTGCCGAAGACGGCTTGAAACCCTCCGGTCTCGACCCTTCGGGCGGCTCGGCGGCGCTGGTTCGAGAGCGTACCGAACACGCTGCAAGGCAACTGGCCCGTGGGCAAGAGCAGCTGGTGATGCTTTTGCTGATGGCAATTGTGACCTACCTGACCCGCGGGCAGATGAAAGCCGGCGTGATAAGCAGCGTGGAAAGCATCGCCAGCCGTAGTGCCAAGCTTCAGGCCGAAATTTCCAACAAGCAGTTGGCCAACTGGCTGGCGAAGAACGAAAGCAGGCTGCTGGCTGAACCTGAGTTGCAGATGAAGGCCGCGACACCGCTGCAGAAAGCGGAGCCAGAGCTTCCGCCAGCAACGCAAGCCACTGAAAAAACCATTGCAGCGGCGCCCAAGAAGCTCATGAGCCTGCGAGAGGCAGTGGGCAAGGACATGGCAGAGCGGTGGATTGCGGAAGGCCGCGCCCGGGCAGATATTCGGGCCCCGGAGCTTTCGAAACTGCTCAGCGATGATCAGATAGGTGCACTTTACGGCTACTCTACCAACGATGTGTACAAGGCGTATAACCAGGCGCTGCGCGAAGGTACTGCAACGCCTGGTATCAAGGCCTTTGCCGAGCACGCAACCGAAGGCCTGGCACGCTTGCCTCGCTATGAAGGCATTGAAACCTTCCGCGGAACGGACCTTCCGCAGCATGTGCTCAATCGGATGCAAATGGGCTCGGTGGAGACCGACATGGCATTCTTCAGCTCATCCGCGACAACACCGTTCAACGGCAATACCCAGATGGTCGTACGAGGTGTATCCGGCAAGGACATCAGTTTCCTTACGCAAATTCCCGAGGCGGAAGTACTGTACCCGCCAGGAACCTCTTTCAGGGTACTGAACCGGATCGAGCAAGGCCCCACGACTCATCTCTTATTAGAAGAAGTTCTATGATCGACCTGCACAGCCCCACCCTCGAAGTTACCGAGTATGCCTACCGGTACAACCACTTGTTGCCAGCGCCCACCCCACGCGAGTCAGCAGGCCGCACCTACGTGCACCCGCAATGGCAAAGTTCGCGCGCCTGCACATTAACCCCCGATCAATCGCTCGACAGAGCCAAGGGTGCATTACTGGGGTTGGCCATTGGCGATGCCGTAGGCACCACGCTGGAGTTTCTGCCCCGTGATGCCAAGCATGTCGATGACATGGTCGGCGGCGGGCCGTTCAGGCTCAAGCCAGGTGAGTGGACCGATGATACGAGCATGGCGCTTTGCCTGGCGGACTCGTACCTGGCTTGCATGCGATTTGACCATGCAGACTATCTCGACCGCTTGTGCAGGTGGTACAAGCGTGGGGAAAACAGCGCAAACGGTGTCTGTTTCGACATCGGCAATGCTACACGCCTTGCCCTGGAAGGGTGGCTACGGCAAGGCCTGGACTGGATAGGCAACACAGAGCCGAATACGGCCGGCAACGGCTCGATCATCCGGCTCGCCCCCACCGCCATATTCAGGCGCCACATTCTGCCATCCACGTGGCGCGAAGCCCAAAGCCAGAGCCGGGCCACCCATCGGGCGCCCGAAGCAGTGAGTTGTTGCGAACTGCTGGGCGCGCAGCTGCATCTCGCACTAAACGGCGCGGACAAGGATGAAATGTGCAGCCCTAGGGTCCGCCCGCTGCAACCCCGTGCCACCATCATCAATGCTGGCGAGTACAAGGACAAAACACGCGACCAAATCCGCTCCTCAGGGTATGTCATCGATACCTTGGAAGCTGCGCTATGGGCGGTTTGGAATACCGACAATTTCAGGGACGCAGTGCTTCTGGCGGCAAACCTGGCAGACGACGCCGACAGTGTGGCAGCCGTGGCTGGGCAACTGGCCGGAGCGTTGTACGGGGTATCCGGCATGCCCGAGGAATGGGTAAAGACAGTGGCGTGGTCCGAACACATCCAGGACCTCGCCCAAGCGTTGCACGACCAGGCGCCTGAAAGCGACCCGTTTTACTCGCTGTGATGGTGCGCCCGGCGGCGCAGACTGCAGAATGACAAAGGCCCGCGATTAAGCGGGCCTTTGTGTATCCCTCGTCATCTGACACTGGCGACAGCCGTATGCCGGATCATTCCCACTCGATGGTGGCCGGCGGCTTGCTCGACACGTCGTAGGTAACGCGCGAGATACCGTCGATTTCGTTGATGATACGCCCGCTGACGGTTTCCAGCAGCTCGTACGGCAGGTGTGCCCAACGCGCGGTCATGAAGTCCACGGTCTCGACGGCACGCAGGGCCACGACCCAGGCGTAGCGACGGCCGTCGCCAACAACGCCAACCGACTTGACCGGCTGGAACACCACGAAGGCCTGGCTGGTCTTATGGTACCAGTCAGCCTTGCGCAGCTCTTCGATGAAGATGTGGTCGGCGCGACGCAGGATGTCGGCGTATTCCTTCTTCACTTCACCCAGGATGCGCACGCCCAGGCCCGGGCCCGGGAACGGGTGGCGGTAGACCATGTCATACGGCAGGCCCAGCTCCAGGCCGATCTTGCGCACTTCGTCCTTGAACAGTTCACGCAGTGGCTCGACCAGCTTGAGGTTCATTTCCTCCGGCAGGCCACCGACGTTGTGGTGCGACTTGATCACGTGGGCCTTGCCGCTCTTGGCGCCAGCCGACTCGATCACGTCCGGGTAGATAGTGCCCTGGGCAAGGAACTGGATGTTGTCCAGCTTGCTGGCTTCGGCATCGAAGATGTCGATGAAGGTGCGGCCGATGATCTTGCGCTTCTTCTCTGGGTCGGCTTCGCCTTCCAGGTTGTCGAGGAACTGCTTTTCAGCGTCAGCGCGGATCACTTTGACGCCCATGTTCTCTTTGAACATGGCCATCACCTGGTCACCTTCGTGCAGGCGCAGCAAGCCGTTGTCAACGAATACGCAGGTCAGCTGGTCGCCAATGGCGCGGTGCAGCAGCGCGGCAACCACCGAGCTGTCAACGCCGCCGGACAGGCCCAGCAGGACGTTGGCCGAGCCAACTTGCTCACGCACCTGGGCGATGGCGTCTTCGACGATGTTGGACGGGGTCCACAGGGCTTCACAGCCACAGATGTCCTGTACGAAGCGGGACAGGATGCGACCGCCCTGCTTGGTGTGGGTGACTTCCGGGTGGAACTGCACGCCGTAGTAGCCGCGGGCATCGTCGAACATGCCGGCGATCGGGCAGCTTGGGGTGCTGGCCAGTACGTGGAAGTCGCCCGGCATCTGGGTAACCTTGTCGCCGTGGCTCATCCACACGTCCAGGCCCAGTACACCGTCGTCGTCTACGTGGTCTTCGATGCCGTCGAGCAGGCGGCTTTTGCCGACCACGTCCACGCGGGCATAACCGAACTCACGCAGGTCGGAACCTGCGACCTTGCCGCCCAGTTGCTCGGCCATGGTCTGCATGCCGTAGCAGATGCCCAGCAGCGGTACGTTCAGGTCGAACACGGCCTGCGGTGCGCGCGGGCTGTTGGCTTCGTGGACCGACTCGGGGCCGCCAGCGAGGATGATGCCGCGCGGGTTGAATTCGCGGATCGCTTCGTCGTCCATGTCGAACGGGTGCAGTTCGCAGTACACGCCGATTTCGCGCACGCGGCGGGCGATCAGCTGGGTGTACTGGGAACCGAAATCGAGGATCAGGATACGGTGAGCGTGAATGTCGAGGGCCATGACTCAATCTCTGATGCAGTTACAAGCGTCAAGCCGCAAGCTGCAAGTTGATCGGGGAGAACGCGGTAGTTGCTGCAGCGCAACTACCGCTTGTAGCTTGAAGCTTGTCGCTTACCGCTGGAGGCGTTAGCCGACGCGGTAGTTAGGGGCTTCTTTGGTGATCTGCACGTCATGCACGTGGGACTCGGCCATGCCGGCACCGGTGATGCGCACGAATTCCGGCTTGGTGCGCATCTCTTCGATGGTTGCGCTGCCGGTGTAGCCCATGGACGAACGCAGGCCGCCCATCAGCTGGTGGATGATCGCGGCCAGGGCGCCTTTGTAAGGAACACGGCCTTCGATGCCTTCCGGTACCAGCTTCTCGGCGCCAGCCGAGGAGTCCTGGAAGTAACGGTCGGACGAGCCTTGCGCCTGCGCCATGGCACCCAGCGAGCCCATGCCGCGGTAGGCCTTGTAGGAACGACCCTGGAACAGCTCGACTTCACCCGGGGCCTCTTCGGTACCGGCGAACATCGAACCCATCATCACGCAGGAAGCACCGGCAACGATGGCCTTGGACAGGTCACCGGAGAAGCGGATGCCGCCGTCGGCGATCAGTGGCACGCCAGTGCCTTCAAGTGCTGCGGCAACGTTGGCAATGGCGCTGATTTGCGGCACGCCGACACCGGCAACGATACGGGTGGTGCAGATCGAGCCCGGGCCGATACCGACCTTGACTGCGTCCGCGCCAGCTTCGGCCAGGGCCTTGGCGGCGGCGCCGGTGGCGATGTTGCCGCCGATTACCTGCACTTGCGGGTAGGTTTCTTTAACCCAGCGCACGCGGTCGATCACGCCTTTGGAGTGACCGTGGGCAGTGTCGACCACCACCACGTCAACACCGGCAGCCACCAGAGCAGCAACGCGCTCGCCTGTGTCCTTGCCGGTGCCGACGGCAGCGCCGACGCGCAGACGGCCTTGGTCGTCCTTGCTGGCCAGCGGGTAGGCCTTGGCCTTTTCGATGTCCTTGACGGTCATCATGCCCTTGAGGCTGAACTTGTCGTCAACGATCAGGACTTTTTCCAGACGGTGCTTGTGCAGCAGCTCGCGCACTTCGTTCTTGTCGGCGCCTTCGCGGACGGTGACCAGGCGCTCTTTTGGCGTCATCACGTCACGGACCTTGGCGTCCAGGCGGTTTTCGAAGCGCACGTCACGGGAGGTGACGATGCCGACCAGGTCGCCGTTCGCCAGCACCGGAACGCCGGAAATGTTGTTCAGGCGGGTCAGCTCGAACAGGTCGCGCACGGTGGCGTCGGCGTCGATGGTGATCGGGTCCTTGACCACGCCAGCCTCGAACTTCTTGACCTTGCGGACTTCGCCGGCCTGCTGTTCGATGGTCATGTTCTTGTGGATGATGCCGATACCGCCTTCCTGGGCCATTGCAATGGCCAGACGCGCTTCGGTCACGGTATCCATGGCAGCGGAAACCAGCGGAATGTTCAGCTCGATGCCACGAGTCAAACGGGTCTTGAGACTGACTTCATTGGGCAGTACCTCGGAGTAGCCAGGTACAAGGAGGATATCGTCGAAGGTCAGGGCTTCTTGGCTGATACGCAGCATCGCGGGGGCTCCCGGGCGGGAAAAATGGAAGCGCGCCATTATACTCATCCACGGCGCGCCGCTCAATGCAAAATAAGGGCCTTCGGTCAGCCTTGTGGCAGTTTTACCTGCACCACGGTCACCGGCTGGTCGAGCCAGTCGGCAAAGCTGTCGAGGAAGGCCTGGGTAAACCCGGCCTCGCCCCAGTTGTTGAAGATGAACCCCAGGTTGGAAAAGGCACATGGCTGCAGGTAAATGAAGCCATTGATGTCATCTTCGAAGCCGCACAGCGGGCAGGTGAAGTTGTCGCTCACCGCCGGCATCCATTCTTCCAGGCTTTCGAACAGCGGCTCGCCCACCTCGCGCCGGCACTCGGGGCAG
The DNA here is from genome assembly GCF_044749445.1 of Pseudomonas sp. NPDC089408. Taxonomy (NCBI): domain Bacteria; kingdom Pseudomonadati; phylum Pseudomonadota; class Gammaproteobacteria; order Pseudomonadales; family Pseudomonadaceae; genus Pseudomonas; species Pseudomonas sp. NPDC089408. The sequence goes on along the minus strand of NZ_JBIVHY010000004.1, from coordinate 268,854 downwards.
CCGGCCTCTTCGAGAAAACCGTCGGTGGGGGTGTAGATGCAGCGCTTGAGCATGACTTCCAGGCCGTTGACCGGCGCACCGAAGGGTAGCTTGTCTGGGTGCAGGGCCATTTTGCGCGCGCCGGCGGCCAGGGCATGGCCCATGCGGTTGCCGGTACGGCCGCAGGTGGTCAGTTGTTCCTCGACCACTTTCTCGCGCACCAGCCAGCGCAGGATCGCGCGAGCGCGGGCTTCGTGCACTGGCACGGTAGACAGCTTGGGAACGATGATGCTCTGGGTGTTCATGAACGGGACTAGCCTGCAAAACTGCGGTAATGGTGCAATTCTACCGCTCAGGCGCCGAGGTAGCGACCGATCAGCGCCACGCCACTGGCCAGCACCAGCCAGGTGACCAGGCGCACGAAGGCTTCGCGGGACAGCCGGTGAGTCAGCCGGCGCCCTACCCAAAGGCCGGCGAACATTACCGGCAGCAAGCAGGCCGCGAGCAGCAACAGGCTTTGGTCGGCATATACCCCCGCGATCAGGAACAGCGTCAGGCGCACGACCGTGCTGCAACTGATCAGCGCGCTCTGGGTGGCGCGCACCTGCTCCTTCGCCTCCAGGCGTGCACTCAGGTACAGCGCATAAAGGAAGCCGCCACTGCCAAACAGCGCACCGAACAGCCCGCCCGCCGTCCCCATCGGCATGGCCCAGAAGCCGGACAGATGTGCCGGCCGCACCCTGACTGCCAGGCCGTACAGCGCGTAGGCCGTGACAAACAAGCCCATCAACAGCAGCAACACGTCGGACTTCAGTTGCAACAGGAACACCACGCCCAACGTGCAACCTACGGCCATGAACGGTAACAGCCGCAGCAACTCGCCACGCACCACATCGCGGCGTGATGGCAGCAGGTTGCCGAAGGCCGCGACGAAGTCGAGCAGCACCAGTAGCGGAATGATCCGCGACAACGGCATGAAATGAATCAGCACCGGGCCAGCCACCAGCGCGGTGCCGAAACCGGCAATGCCAAAGACGATATAGGCGACACCGACGCCGAGCAGGATGGGCAGCCAGTCAAGGCCGGACAACGACAATTGGGCAAGCATGACGGCAATTCCTGGGGAGACAGCTAAAGGTTAGCCATCAGCGAGCCATGCCGACTAATATGGCTTTATCGCCACAGCCATCTCGAAAAGGCATGACATGACGTCGATCCGCCAGTTGCGTTACTTCGTGGAAATCGCCGAGTGCGGCAGCTTCAGCGGCGCCGCCGAGCGGCTGTACGTCGCCCAGTCGGCACTGAGCCGGCAGATCAAGGAGCTGGAGCAACAACTGGGCACGCCGCTGTTCGAGCGCACTGCACGCCTGCCACGCTTGACGCTGGCCGGGCAGGCCTTTTTGCAGCGGGCGCGGCGCTTGCTGGCCGACCTGGCGCAAGCAGAGCGGGTTACCCGCGACATTGGCGAAGGGTTGCAGGGCAGCCTGCGCCTGAACCATTCCAGTACCGTGCCACTGACCGGCCCGTTGCTGGCTCGCCTGGGCGGTTACTTGCGCGACAACCCTGGGGTTTCACTGGAAATTGCCCAACAGTCGTCGGAGGCGCAGCTGGAGGATATTGCTGGCGGACGGCTGGATATCGGCCTGCTGCGTTTGCCGGTGTTGCGCCAGCATGAGGGCGTGGTACTGCATGAACTGTTCAGCGAGCCATTGCTGCTGGCGGTTGCAACCGGGCATCCGCTGGTTGAAGCGGCACAGGTGAAGCTGGAACAATTGCGCGAAGAGCGCTTCATTTCCATTCCGCATCGGGATCGTGGCGGGCTGAGTTACCTGTCGGCTTCGTTGTGTATGGAGGCAGGTTTTTTTCCGCGCGCGGCGCAGGTGCTGTCGCGCAAGACCACGCAGTTGCAGCTGATTCAGGCGGGGTTTGGGGTGGCGTTGCTACCGGCGTGCATGCGCGAGATTGCGCCGGCTTCGGTCAGCTTCGTGGCGCTGGAGGGGGGCTGTGAGAGTACCGTAGCGCTGGCTTGCCGGCGGGATGCGGGGCAGATGGTGCGGCATTTCGCTCTTGCGATGCTGTAGTGACCAGCATGGCCACATCAACTGTCATTTTTGACAGTAGACCCTGGCCCTGTGGCTAGTTGAAATACACCTTTGATTCAAGGTGGAGTTCCACTATGCAAAACCTCATACCAACCGGCCCTTTGGGGCACCGTGCAATTGAACGCACACTTCCCTATTCGCCTTATGGATTTCGCACCGTGCAAGGCCGTTTTTCTGCCTTGCTGGGCTTCAATGGCGAATACCAGGATCAGGTATTGAACGGCTACATACTTGGGAATGGCTATCGCGCCTACAATCCGGGCATGATGCGTTTCTATTCACCTGATAGTGTGAGTCCCTTTGGCAAAGGGGGAATCAACAGCTATGGATACTGTGCAGGGGACCCCATTAACTTTGCCGACCCCTCTGGTCATTTGGCGCCATTGAAGGGCCGCGCTGTCAATGCGCTTCCACATCAGACAATGCGCCCCAGACGACGCAGCCTAACTTCGGATTTCGAGTTCCTTGCCGTGCAGCAAGAAACAGCCGGAGCAGCACATCAAATGGCGCAAGCTGAGCAAGCTAATACACTGCTACGCGAATTGAGAGAGCGTGTGCAGCCCCGTCCACCGGTCGCCGGGAGCGCCGAAGCGACCCCGTATGCGTCGATGGAAAGCCTGGCAAGCAGTCAAAGCAATTCGTTTACCGACCTCCCAGCCGCTGTGCTAATGCCTGGTCCCACTAGTACCCCAATTGCTACGGAGGTAATGCCTGCTTCAGAGCAGGCTAGAGCATTACGAGCCAACTTTTCCAGGACCAGACATTTCTCGTTCTGAGCCAATGGCCAGCAGACCAGGTCAGCGCTGGCAGCACGTCTGACCTGGCAATAGCATTTTCTATTACTTGTAGCTCGCCACCCGCAGCTGCGATGATGCCGAGCATGATCAGAGACCCTTTCGAACGACTCGGCCTGGACCGTGAGGTCCTTACCGTCAGCCAACTCAACGGCCGCGCCCGCGTGCTGCTGGAAGACGTGTTCCGCAGCGTGTGGGTGGAAGGCGAGATTTCCAACCTCGCCCGCCCGGCGTCCGGCCACATGTACTTCACCCTTAAGGACAGCGGCGCCCAGGTGCGTTGTGCGCTGTTCCGGCAGAACGCCACGCGGGTGCGTCAGGCCCTGCGCGACGGCCTGGCGGTGCGGGTGCGTGGCAAGGTTTCGTTGTTCGAGGGGCGTGGCGACTACCAGCTGATCCTCGACACCGTCGAGCCGGCCGGCGATGGCGCGCTGCGCCTGGCCTTTGAGGCACTGAAGGAAAAGCTCGGTGCCGAGGGGCTGTTCAGCGCCGAACGCAAGAAGCCGCTGCCCGCCCACCCGCAGCGCATTGGCGTCATCACCTCGCCCACCGGCGCAGTGATCCGCGACATCATCAGCGTATTCGGCCGCCGTGCCCCGCAGGTGGAGCTGAACCTGATCCCCACTGCAGTACAGGGCCGCGAAGCCATCGCGCAGATCGTGCGGGCCATTCGCCTGGCCGACAGCCTCGGTTTCGATGCGCTGATCCTGGCCCGTGGTGGCGGCTCGCTGGAAGACCTGTGGTGCTTCAACGAAGAAGCGGTGGCGCGCGCCGTGGCGGCCTGCGTCACGCCGATTGTCAGCGCCGTGGGCCATGAAACCGATGTGTCGATCAGCGACTTCGTTGCCGACGTGCGCGCCCCCACGCCATCAGCCGCCGCCGAACTGCTGGCCCCCGACAACAGCGGCCTGCAGCAACGCCTGGACGGCCTGCAGCGGCGCCTGCTGCTGCGCATGCAGAACCGCCTGACCCACGACCGCCTGCGCCTGGAGTCGCTGACCCGGCGCCTGCGCCACCCGGGCGAGCGCCTGCGCCAACAGGCCCAGCGCCTGGACGACCTGGACATGCGCCTGCGCCGCGCGTTCATGCTTAACCTCAACCAGCGCCGCGAGCGCCTGGCACGAGTGGAAACGCGGCTGGCCGCGCAGCACCCGGGGCGCAACCTGAAACTGCTGAGCCAGCGCCTGGACAGCCTGGCCGAGCGCCTGCCACGGGCGATGCGCGAAGTGCTCAAGGACCGTCGCCAGCGCTTCCAGGCCCAGTTGCAGACGCTGCAGGTGGTCAGCCCGCTGGCCACCCTCGCCCGCGGATACAGCATCCTGCTCGACGAACAGGGCCAGGCCATTCGCAGCGCCGACCAGACCCGCAACGGCCAGCGCCTGACCGCCCGCCTCAACGAAGGCGAGCTGCTGGTACGCGTTGAAGACAACCACCTGACCCCGGTCACCCTCTCACTACTGGACTGACACATGCCCCGCCTGCTCGCGCCCCTGCTTGCCCTATCCCTGTTGCTGCTGGCCGGTGGCGCCCAGGCCAGCTACATCACCCGCACGCTGAACAAGCCGGTGCCCGGTGGCGTGGCGGTGGTCGACCTCGGCCCTGCTGCCAGCGCACCCAGTGCCCGCTTCGATGGCAAGCCGGTATTGGTGGTGAAGGAGCAGGACAACTGGCTGGCCATCGTCGGCATCCCGCTGACCCAGAAGCCCGGTACCGCCGTGCTGAGCCAGGGCGGTCGCACCCTAACCTTCGCGGTTGGCAGCAAGAAATATCCCGAGCAGCGCATCACCCTGAAGAACACCCGCCAGGTCAACCCGAACCCGGCCGACCTTAAACGCATCGACGGCGAGCTGGCCGAGCAGATCAAGGCCTACCGCAGCTTCAGCCCGGGCCTGCCGAGCAACCTGATCCTCGACAAGCCGGTGAATGGCCCGCTGTCGAGCAAGTTCGGCGTACGCCGCTTCTTCAATGGCGAAGAGCGCAACCCGCACGCCGGGCTGGACTTCGCCGTGCCGGCGGGTACGCCGATCAAGACCCCGGCCAATGGCAAGGTGATTCTGGTAGGTGATTACTTCTTCAATGGCCGCACGGTGTTCGTCGACCATGGGCAGGGCTTTATCAGCATGTTCTGCCACATGTCGAAGATCGATGTGCAGGTGGGGCAGCAGTTGCGTCGTGGCGAGGTGGTCGGGCGCGTGGGGTCTACAGGGCGGGCTACCGGGCCGCACATGCATTGGAATGTCAGCCTGAATGATGCGCGAGTGGATCCGGCGATTTTCATTGGGGCGTTTCAGCCCTGAGATTTGTGTTGCCATTGCTGGCCTCTTCGCGGGTAAACCCGCTCCCACAGGTACAGCGCGATCCCTGTGGGAGCGGGTTCACCCGCGAAGAGGCCCGCACTGCCAATGTCACTTCCATTGTGTTGCGCCATCGAAAACTACCGCGCAAAAATAAATAACGCCCTGGAGAATTCCAGCCATAAAATCTCGCGCATCATCTTTTTTTAAGCATTCCTCTCAATTTTTCCCGAACGCTTGCCATCCCCCACCCCACTGGTTAAGTTTGAAGGCATGAAAACCTTCAGCACCCTCATCCTGCTCCGACAACATCGCAGCCTCTGCCTGGTCAGCGCCCGACTACCAGGCTGAATCGCGTCGCCTCGCCCCTTCATCTCGTTACTGCTCGGCAGGCCCGATCTCGGCCGCACACAAAAGGATTGCTTCCATGTCCATGCTCAAAGACCCTTCGAAGAAGTACCGCGCTTTCCCGACCATCGACCTGCCTGACCGTACCTGGCCGTCGAAGACCATCACCGAAGCGCCTATCTGGTGCAGCTCTGACCTGCGTGATGGTAACCAGTCGCTGATCGAGCCGATGGATTCGGAGAAGAAGCTGCGCTTCTGGAAGACCTTGGTGCAGGTTGGCGTGAAGGAAATCGAAGCGTCGTTCCCGTCCGCTTCGCAAACCGACTTCGACTTCGTACGCACCTTGATCGAGGACGGCCACATCCCGGACGACACCACCATCCAGGTGCTCACCCAGGCCCGTGAAGACCTGATCGCCCGCACCTTCGAATCGCTGCGCGGGGCGAAAAAGGCCATCGTCCACCTGTACAACGCCACCAGCCCGTCGTTCCGCCGCATTGTCTTCAACCAGGACAAGCAAGGCGTGAAGGACATTGCGGTTAATGCGGCCAAGCTGTTCGTCAAGTACGCGGCCCAGCAGCCGGAAACCCACTGGACCTTCCAGTACTCGCCAGAAACCTTCAGCGCCACCGAGATGGAGTTCGCCAAGGAAGTCTGTGACGCGGTCATCGAAGTGTGGAACCCGACGCCCGAGCACAAGATCATCCTCAACCTGCCGGCCACCGTCGAAGTGTCGACCCCAAACATCTACGCCGACCAGATCGAGTGGTTCTGCCGCAACGTCAGCCGCCGCGACAGCGTGATCATCAGCCTGCACTGCCACAACGACCGTGGCACCGGCATCGCTGCCACCGAACTGGGCCTGATGGCCGGTGCCGACCGCGCCGAAGGCTGCCTGTTCGGCAATGGTGAGCGCACCGGTAACGTCGACCTGGTGACCTTGGCCCTGAACCTTTACACCCAGGGCATCGACCCGTTGCTGGACTTCTCCGACATCGACGGTGTGCGCAAGGTGGTCGAAGAGTGCAACCAGCTGCCGGTGCACCCGCGTCACCCGTATGTCGGCGACCTGGTCCACACCGCGTTCTCCGGCTCGCACCAGGACGCCATCCGCAAGGGCTTCGCCAAGCAGCAGGAAGGCGAGTTGTGGGAAGTGCCGTACCTGCCGATCGACCCGGCCGACATTGGCCGCAGCTACGAGGCGGTGATCCGCGTCAACAGCCAGTCGGGCAAAGGCGGCATCACTTACCTGCTCGAGCAGGAATACGGCATCAGCCTGCCACGCCGCATGCAGATCGAGTTCAGCCAGGTGGTACAGGGTGAAACCGACCGCCTGGGCCTGGAAATGACTGCCCAGCAGATCTACAGCCTGTTGCACAAGGAATACCTCCAGGCCAACGCGCCGTATGCGCTGGTCAGCCACCGCCTGCAAGAAGAAAACGGCCACAGCGCCGTGGAAGTGGAAGTTGCCGGTGAAGGCGAAACCACCTTGCACTGGCGCGGCAAGGGCAACGGCGCCCTGGAAGCACTGGTTGCCGGCCTGCCGATTGCGGTAGAAATCATGGACTACAACGAGCACGCGATTGGCGCCGGTACCAACGCCAAAGCTGCGGCCTACATTGAACTGCGCGTGGCCGGTGGCCGCCCGGTGCATGGTGTGGGTATCGATGAAAACATCACTACCGCCAGCTTCAAGGCCCTGTTCAGCGCGCTGAACCGCTCGCTGAGCCAGCAGGAAGCCAAGGCGGCCTGAGCCTTGGCGTGATGAATGAAGAAGCTCGCATCGTTTGATGCGGGCTTTTTTTTGGCCTGTGCCGGCCTCTTCGCGGGTAAACCCGCTCCTACAAGGGGATCGCCGCAGGATTCGATGGCTGTGGCGTGCCTGTGCGGGCCTCTTCGCGGGTGAACCCGCTCCTACAAGGGGACCGCCGCAGGATTCGATGGCTGTGGCGTGCCTGTGCCGGCCTCTTCGCGGGTAAACCCGCTCCTACAAGGGGACCGCCGCAGGATTCGATGGCTGTGGCGTGCCTGTGCGGGCCTCTTCGCGGGTAAACCTGCTCCTACATGGGAACGCAGCCCGTTGTAGGAGCGGGTTCACCCGCGAAGAGGCCCGCACAGGCATTGCAGAAACCTAAGGCAAAAAAAAGGGGCGCCGACCAAGCGCCCCCAATAAGCCGTAAAGCACGCAACAAATTCAGTTGGCGTCCAGCAGCGCCATCGCTTCGGCACTGCACGCTTCAATCCGCGCCCATTCGCCGTTCTTGATCCAGCTGCTGTCGAGCATCCAGGTCCCCCCCACGCACATCACATTGGGCAAGGCCATGTAATTGCGCACGTTGGCCGGGTTCACGCCGCCCGTAGGGCAGAAACGGATATCACCGAACGGCCCGCCAAAAGCTTTGATCGCCGCCACGCCACCGCTGATCTCCGCCGGGAACAGCTTGAAGCGGCGGTAGCCCAGGGCGTAGCCCATCATGATTTCGGACGGGGTGCTGATACCCGGCAGCAGTGGGATTGCGCTGTCCACACCGGCTTCGAGAATGTCCTGGGTAATACCCGGGGTAACGACAAACTGCGCACCCGCTGCTTCAACGGCAGCAAACATGCGGCGATCAAGCACGGTACCGGCGCCGACGCACAGCTCCGGACGCTGCTCGCGCAGTACTTGAATGGCCTTCAGGCCATACTGCGAGCGCAAGGTCACTTCCAGGGTACGGATGCCGCCTGCGGCCAGGGCATCAGCCAGTGGCAGGATGTCTTCCTCACGGGCGATGGTGATTACCGGCAGGATGCGCGCCTTTTCGCAAATGGCGTCGATCCGCGCGGCTTTGTCGGCCATCGAGAGCTTTGGCTGTGGGCGTTCGAGGGTGGTCATGACTGTGGATCCTTGGCTCATGGGCACCAGTAGATGTCCAGGGGGTCGTGAAGAAAAGCGCGAATCGGCATTTCAGTAAGGTCGTTGCCAGCCAGCGCGGCGCGCAGGGTAGCGAGTTTGCCCTGGCCTTGCACGGACAGCGCGATAAAGGCGGCGCTGGCCAGCAGCGAGCGGGTCATCGATAAACGTTGGTGCGGCACGCTCGGCGCCAGCAACGGCAGGCAGCGGCGCGGGTTGGCCAGGTCCAGGCCCGCTTCCAGGTTAGGGCTGGCCGGGAACAACGAGGCGGTATGGCCATCGTCCCCCATGCCCAGCACCAGCACGTCGATTGGCGGCAGCGCAGCGAGGACCTGATCGGCCTTGAGCGCAGCGGCATCGAGGCTCTCCGCCTGCTGGTACAGGCCAACGAAGCGCGCCTTGGCCGCCTCGCCCTTCAGCAGGTGTCGGGCCAGCAGGCCGGCGTTGCTGTCGGCGTGTTCTACCGGCACCCAGCGTTCATCGGCAAGGCTGACCGTGACCTGGGCCCAGTCCAGGTGCTCGCTGGCCAGTTTTTCCAGAAACGGCACCGGGCTGCGGCCACCGGACAGCACCAGGCAGGCCTGGCCCCTGGCAGCGATCGCCGAACGCAGGCGTTCGGCCACATCGTGGGCTTGAATGGCGGCCAGCGCCTTGGCATCTGCCAGCGCGTGTACCTTTACCGCCGCCGGCAGTTTCAGTTCAGATATCCCCATACCACGCCCTCCCATCGCGTGTGATCAGTGCAATCGAGCTCATTGGCCCCCAAGACCCCGCTGCGTATGGCTTGGGCGCATCGCCTGCATTACGCCAGCCGGCGATCAACTGGTCGCACCACTTCCAGGCATACTCGATTTCGTCCTTGCGCACGAACAGGTTCTGGTTGCCCCGCATCACTTCGAGCAGCAAACGCTCATAGGCATCCGGAATCCGCGCACTGCGCCAGGTGTCGGAAAAATTCAGCTGCAACGGGCCGCTGCGCAATTGCATGCCCTTGTCCAGGCCCTGCTCCTTGGTCATCACCCGTAAAGAAATGCCTTCGTCCGGTTGCAGGCGGATGATCAGCTTGTTACCGATCTGCAAACGCTGTTCCGGGGCGAAAATGTAATGCGGCGTTTCCTTGAAGTGGATGACGATCTGCGAAAGCTTTTGCGGCATGCGCTTGCCGGTGCGCAGGTAGAACGGCACGCCCGACCAGCGCCAGTTACGAATGTCGGCGCGCAGGGCAACAAAGGTTTCGGTGTCGCTCTGGGCGTTGGCGTTGTCTTCTTCCAGGTAGCCTGGCACCGCCTTGCCGTCGCTGTAGCCGGCAATGTACTGGCCACGCACCACGCGGGTGCTCAACCCGTCACCGGTGATCGGTGCCAGGGCCTTCAGTACCTTTACCTTCTCGTCGCGGATGGCATCGGCGGACAGTTCGCTGGGCGGGTCCATGGCAATCAGGCACAGCAGCTGCAGCAGGTGGTTCTGGATCATGTCGCGCAGCTGGCCGGCCTTGTCGAAATAACCCCAACGGCCCTCGATGCCGACTTTTTCCGCGACAGTAATCTCCACGTGGGAGATGGAATTCTGGTTCCACTGGGTTTCGAACAGGCTGTTGGCAAAGCGCAGGGCAATCAGGTTCTGCACCGTTTCCTTGCCCAGGTAGTGGTCGATGCGGTAAACCCGGTTTTCCGGAAAGAACCGCGCCACGGCATCGTTGACCCGGCGCGACGACTCCAGGTCGTGGCCAATGGGTTTTTCCAGCACCACCCGGGTGCGCGCAGCCAGGCCGGCCTTGTCGAGGTTCTCGCAGATGGCCCCGTACACCGCTGCCGCCGTGGCGAAGTAGGCAATCAACGGCAGTTCGCCTGGCAGTTGCTCGGCCAGCGCCTGATACCCCTCGGGCTGCAGGAAGTCCAAGTGCTGATAGCTCAGCCGGGCGAGGAAGCGGCCCAGTGCGGCGGGTTCGATATCAGCTTCGGGCACATGGCGGCGCAAATGGGCTTCGATGTGGTCCAGGTGCGCCTGCGCGCTGCCAGCTTCGCGCGCCAGCGCCAGCAGGCGGGTGTCTGGATGCAACAAATTGGCCCGGTCGAGCTGGTAGAGCGCAGGAAACAGCTTGCGCAATGCCAGGTCGCCGAGGGCGCCAAACAGGGCAAAGGTGCAAGGTTCGACACTGATAGCAGCCATGATGTTGGTTCTTTCCTAAAGTTGGTCTAGGAATACCGCTTTCACATACGGTTTTCAAGGGATAATGTAGTAAAAACCACAACATTACACGCAAGTGTTACAGACAAGTGGTACGCCAACCGCACCGACAGTACGATAGACGACCGTGCAAAAAGCCTGCTGCTCCCACAGCCGGCTGTCTTCCCGACCCAAGGACACACCCATGGACCGCGTGCGAAACCTCCTGGAACAGATCCAGGGCCGCCTCGACGAGCTGAACAAGGCCGAACGCAAAGTCGCCGAAGTCATCCTGCTCAACCCGCAACAAGCCACCCGTTTCAGCATCGCAGCGCTGGCCCAGGCGGCCAAGGTCAGCGAGCCGACCGTCAACCGTTTCTGCCGCTCGTTCGGCGTCAGCGGCTACCCGGAACTGAAGCTGCAACTGGCACAAAGCCTGGCCAGCGGCGCCGCCTATGTCAGCCGTGCGGTAGAGGCCGACGATGACCCGGCGGCCTATACTCAGAAGATCTTCGCCAGTGCCATCGCCTCGCTCGACAGCGCCTGCCAGCAACTCGACCCGGCGCAGGTCAGCCGCGCCGTGGACATGATGATCCAGGCGCGGCAGATCCACTTCTTCGGCCTCGGCGCCTCGGCCCCGGTAGCCCTGGATGCGCAGCACAAGTTCTTCCGCTTCAACCTGGCGGTGTCGGCCCATGCCGACGTACTCATGCAACGTATGCTGGCCTCGGTGGCCCACACCGGCGACCTGTTCGTGATCATTTCCTACACCGGGCGCACCCGCGAACTGGTCGAAGTGGCACGCCTGGCCCGCGAAAACGGCGCCTCGGTGCTGGGCCTGACCGCCGCCGGCTCGCCGCTGGCCAACGCCTGCAGCCTGAGCCTGCACATTCCGCTGCCGGAAGACACCGACATCTACATGCCGATGACGTCGCGGATCATCCAGCTGACCGTGCTCGACGTGCTGGCCACCGGCATGACCCTGCGCCGCGGCGTGGACTTCCAGCCACACCTGCGCAAGATCAAGGAAAGCCTCAACGCCAGCCGCTACCCGATCGAGGACGACGAACTCAGCTGAGCCGGTGCGCCTGCAAGCGCAGGTGCGCACGCTGCCCAGGCGCCAGGCTAAGGCCCTCACCGCTGCCGCTGGCGGCTTCGACGCAGACAAACCCCTGCGTTTCGCGGCCGCTCACGCCCATCAGTGGGCGATTGCCCGGGTGCCACACCACGGTATCGTCGCTGTCCCCGGTATCGATGCACAGCTCGCGCTGCCACGCCGGGTCCTGCAGTTGCACGCGCGGCGTGCCGGGGTAGACCTTCTGGCAGCCGCCCTTGAGCTTCAGGGCGCCATCTTCACGGCAGGCCTGGCGGTTCAGGCGGTCGTAACCTTCGATGTCCTCAAGCCCGGATAGCGCTATCTCGGACACGTCACTGATGCGCCAGTAGGCCAGCAGGGCATGGCTCAGTTGGCAAGGTTCGCTGTCTTGATGCTCGGTGCTCAGGCTCAGCTCCATGCGACTGCCCAGCCGGGCATGCAGGTCGACTTGCCAGTCGCACAGGTCCAGCCGCCACTTCAGCGTCACGCCCTCCTCGTCCTCGCGGCTGTCTACCAGTTTCCAGTCCAGCAAACGTGCCCAACCATGAGCCGGCCACAGGTCTTCGCTGGGGTGGCGGCCATACCAGGGCCAGCACACGGGTACACCACCGCGGATCGCGCCCACCTGCGGCCACTGCTCGGCACACCACAGCCAGGGCCGCTCGCCCGCTGGCTGAAAGTGCAACAGCTGCGCGCCCTGGCGGCTGAGCACCGCCTGGCAACGGGGGTGATCGATGATCAGCACATCGCGCTGCTGGTAACGCTCCCACTCGAATGTCGGCCGTGGCCGCTGCGAGGTGAAGAAGCGATGGAGCGGATGTTCGGGCATGGTTCAGAGCTCTTGTTTTTTGAGATAGCGCTGTCTCGGCCTATCCCTGACAACCACTGCAGGCCAGTGGTTGCCGGGAGCCGAAAATGGATTGGCGTAAATTTACAACAAATGCCCTCAGAATGACGACTGAATCTTCAAGCCTGCGACCAGCGCGTTGTCCACCTGGTCCACCCCGCCGGGGCTCTTGATGTACTGCAGGTTGGGCCGTACGGTCAGCCAGTTGGTGACGTGGAAGCCGTAGTAGAGCTCGGCGTTGTACTCGGTACGCTGCAGCGGCACGAAGCCGGGGTTGTCGTAATCGTTGATGCCGCTCTGGGCATTGAGCAGCTCGGCGCGTTTCTTCACGTCGTCATTCACATGAATACGTGCCACGCCAAAACCGATGTCGTCCTTGGGCCGGGCATCGAAGGCGCCCTTGTAGACCAGCCCCACCTGCTGGTAATTGTCGACCACGTTGGTGGCCTTGTCGTGCACGGTGAAGTTGGCGAACAGGCTCAGGCCACGGTTGACGTCCCCCGCGTGGGCGGTGACCTGCTGTTGCGCCACCACCCACCAGCCATGCTTGCTGGAGTGCGACTTGAAGGCCTCGCCGCTTAGCGCCTGTGGGTTGCCGTTGACGTCGTCGAACACATCGTCGGCCTTGGCGGTGCTGTAGTAATAGCCCAGGCGGTACTCGCCCGGCAGGCCGTTGACCTTGGGTGACCACACCGCCTCCACCGGCAGGATCGCCCCCTTGGTGCCACTGCCACTGAGCTTGAAGCCGTTGCCGGTTTCCAGGTTGGACGGGTTCTGCTCGAAAGCGCCGACCTGCACGAAGAATTCCGGGTTGATGTTGTATTTCACCCGCAGCGCCCACTGGCTGACCGGCCAGTTGTACCAGATGCCGCCGACCCAGTTACCCACCTGCGAGCCACAGAAGGCCAGGTTCTGGAAGTCGCACGGGAAGCTGTTGAAGTCCTCGCCCTCACCAAAGCGGCCAAATTTCACATCCAGCGCGCCGTCGAAGTATTTCTGCTTGATCCACATCTGGGTCAGGCGCCAGGTCTGGCCACGGCCCCACACTTCCTGTACCGAGCTGAACTGCCCGGCACGCGGGTCGCTGATGCGGTCGTTGGACAGGTTGCGGCCGCTGCGCTCGGTGATCGCCAGCTTGAACTCGGCGTCATGCCAGCCAAAAATCTTCTGCAGGTCCAGGTGCGCGCCGAGGGCGAACTGGTCGCTGTAGCGGGCGGTCTTGTCGTCGTTGTAGCCGCCGTGCAGGTTGCCGGCCACCTCGCCTACGTAATCGAGGGTGAAGTCATAGCCCTTGTCCAGCAGCTCGGTACGGGTGCCGCCCCAGTCGCCGGTCATCCATTTCGATTCACTGGAAAAGGCCTCGGCAGCCTGTGCGCCGTTGCTGCCAACGATGGCAAGCAAGGCCAGCGAGCCTAATGTCCTGATGCGTTTGCGCTGTTCCATCCCTTTGCGTCCTCTTTTTTCTTATTGATGGTGTAGACGAGTTAGCGGCCTTTGAAGTGAGCCACGTTGTCCTTTACGGCTGCGGCAGTGCTGGCCAGGTGCAGGCGCTGGCCGCTGTTGGCGTCGAACAGCAGTACCCGCGCCGGGTCGAACTGCAGGTTGAGACTGTCACCCACCTGGCACGCCACATCCGGCGCCAGGCGACAGCACACCTTGGTCTGGTTGAGCGTGACGAACACCAGCAGGTCCGGCCCGGTGGGCTCGGTCACCTGCACTTCGGCGCGAATGCCTGGCAGGCCGTTGCCCTCCCCTGCCCCCAGGGCAACCTGCTCGGGGCGAATGCCAAGGATGATCTCGCGGCCATCCAGTTCCTCGGTAGCAAGCCCCAATGGCAGCTCGCAGCGCGCCTGGCCGCTGTCGAGCAGCGCCAACACGCGACCGTCTTCTTTGGTCAGGTGCACCGGGATGAAGTTCATCGGCGGTGAACCAATGAAGCTGGCGACAAACTGGTTGGCCGGGTCGTTGTAGATCTGTTGCGGCGTGCCGAACTGCTGAATGATGCCGTCCTTCATCACAGCCACCTTGTCGCCCAGGGTCATGGCTTCGATCTGGTCATGGGTGACGTACACGGTGGTGGTCTTCAGCCGTTGGTGCATCAGTTTCATTTCGGTGCGCATCTCGACCCGCAGCTTGGCATCCAGGTTGGACAGCGGCTCGTCGAACAAGTAGATCTTCGGTCGCCGCGCCAGCGCCCGGCCCATGGCCACCCGCTGCTGCTGGCCACCAGACAGCTGCGCCGGTTTGCGCGCCAGCAGGTGCTCGATCTGCAGCAGCTTGGCCACCCGTGCGACCTCTTCGTCGATGGCGGCCTGGGGCAGCTTGCGGATTTTCAGGCCAAACTCGATGTTCTCGCGCACGCTCATGGTCGGGTACAGCGCGTACGACTGGAACACCATGGCAATGTCACGGTCCTTGGGGCTCATGCCACTGACGTCTTGCTGGTCGATGAGGATCGCCCCGCCGGTGATCTGCTCCAGGCCGGCGATGCAGTTCATCAGCGTGGATTTGCCGCAGCCCGACGGGCCGACCAGGATCAGGAACTCGCCGTCCCTGATCGACAACTGGATGTCCTTGAGGGTATCTGGCAGGCCACTGCCGTAGGTCTTGTTCACATTGCGCAGTTCGAGCGTTGCCATGACTTACCCCTTGACCGCGCCGGCGGTCAGCCCGCGCACGAAATATTTGCCTGCCACCACGTAGACCAGCAGGGTTGGCAGGCCGGCGATCATCGCCGCCGCCATGTCGACGTTGTATTCCTTGGCCCCGGTGCTGGTGTTGACCAGGTTGTTCAAGGCCACGGTGATCGGTTGCGAGTCGCCGCTGGAGAACACCACGCCGAATAGAAAGTCGTTCCAGATCTGGGTGAATTGCCAGATCAGGCAAACCATGATGATCGGCGTCGACATCGGCAGGATGATGCGGCGGAAGATGGTGAAAAACCCCGCCCCGTCCAGGCGCGCCGCCTTGACCAGCGCGTCGGGAATGCTCACGTAGAAGTTGCGGAAGAACAGCGTGGTGAAGGCCAGGCCATACACCACGTGCACCAGCACCAGGCCGCTGGTGGTGCTGGCCAGGCCGAGCTTGCCGAGGGTGAAGGAGGCCGGCAGCAATACGGTCTGGAACGGCAGGAAGCAACCGAACAGCAGCAGGCCGAAGAACAGCTGCGAACCGCGAAAGCGCCACATCGACAGCACATAGCCGTTCAGCGCACCGATGGCGGTAGAGATCAGCACTGCGGGCACGGTGATCATGATCGAGTTCCAGAAATACCCGCTGACCGTGCCCCAGGCCTTGACCCAACCGATGCCGGTGATCACTGTCGGCCAGCTCAGCAGGTTACCGCTGCTGATGTCTTCCGGGGACTTGAAGCTGGTCAGCAGCATCACCACCAGCGGCACCAGGTACAGCAGCACGGCGATCAGCAATACCGCGTGGATGGCGATGCGGCTTGCGCTCAGCGGCGCCTTGTCGACAGGGCTATGCATGGCGTTTGCTCCGCAGCTCCGAGTACAGGTACGGCACGAGGATCGCCAGGATTGCCCCGAGCATGAGGATGGCGCTGGCCGAGCCCATGCCCATCTGGCCGCGGCTGAAGGTGAACGAATACATGAACATGGCTGGCAGGTCAGACGAGTAGCCCGGGCCACCGGCGGTCATCGCCGCGACCAGGTCGAAGCTCTTGATGGCGATGTGCGAGAGGATCATCAGTGCGCTGAAGAACACCGGTCGCAGGCTGGGCAGCACGACCGTCCAGTAGATGCGCGGCAGGCTGGCGCCGTCGATCTGCGCGGCCCGGATAATCGACTGATCGACGCCGCGCAGGCCGGCAAGGAACATCGCCATGATGAAACCCGATGCCTGCCACACGGCGGCGATCACCAGGCAGTACACCACCCGGTCGGGGTCGATCAGCCAGTCCAGGCGAAAGCCCTCCCAGCCCCAGTCACGCAGCAGCTTGTCCAGGCCCATGCCAGGGTTAAGCAGCCACTTCCAGGCGGTGCCGGTAACGATCATCGACAGCGCCATGGGGTATAGGTAAATGGTGCGGATAAAGCCCTCGCGGCGAATGCGCTGGTCGAGCAATACCGCCAGCAGAACGCCGATGGCCAGGCTGATGGCGATGAACAGGCCGCCGAACAGCAACAGGTTCTTGCTGGCGACCCACCAGCGGTCGTTGTCGAACAGCCGGGCGTACTGCGCCAGGCCGGCCCATTTGTAGGTGGGCAGGAAGGTCGAGGTGGTGAAGGACAGCACAAAGGTCCAGAGGATGTAGCCGTAGAAGCCCACCAGGACAATGAACATGCTCGGCGCCAGCACCAGTTTGGGTAGCCAGCGCTGTAGTGCGTCCAGGGGGGAGGCCCGCAGTTGGGCGGTGGTTGTGGTCATGGTTCACCTCAAAGGCGTCGCACTCCCTGTAGGAGCGGCCTTGCGTCGCGAAGGGCTGCAAAGCAGCCCCAAGGACTCAAGATCAACACCTACCTGAAAGATCGAGTGCGCAGGTTTTGGGGCTGCTGCGCAGCCCATCGCGACGCAAGGCCGCTCCTACAACGGGATTGCGTCAGCCCTTACTGGGCAGCCTTGATCGCCGCTGCCAGCTTCTTCGCCGCATCGGCCGGGTCGGCCTTGGGGTCGTTGATGTAGTTGGTCACCACATCGAAGAACGCACCCTGCACGGCCAGCGTGGTGGCCATGTTGTGCGCCATGCTCGGCTGCAGGCCGCCGGTTTTGGCGTCGGCGAGGAAGTCCTTGGCGGAGGTTTGCGCGCAGGCGTCGAAGCCGTACTTGCCCATGTCGGCAAGCATGTCGTTGCGCACCGGGATCGAGCCTTTATTCGTGCTGAAGACCTTCTGGAAGTCTTCGCCCAGCACCTTGCGCGCGATGTCCTGCTGACCGGCAGAGGTGCCGGCATTGTTCTGCTTGAACACCACCAGCGAGTCAATGTTGTACAGGAAGGCCTTGTCGGTACCGGGGAATGGCACGCACTGGTAATCCTTGCCGGCAGTTTTCTTCGCCAGGGTCCACTCGCTCTTGGCCCAGTCGCCCATGATCTGCATGCCGGCCTTGCCGTTGATGACCTTGGCCGCTTCCAGGTTCCAGTCCTGGCCTTTGCCATCCGGGTCCATGTAGGTGGCAACCTTTTTCAGCTCGGTCAACGCCTTGACCATCTGTGGGCCGGTCAGGGTCGCGCTGTCGAGGTCGACCATGGCCTTTTTGTAGCCATCGGCGCCCATCACCGCCAGCACCACGCTTTCGAACACAGTGCTGTCCTGCCACGGCTGGCCACCGTGGGCCAGCGGGATGAAGCCGGCGGCCTTGAGCTTGTCGGCAGCGGCGTAGAATTCGTCGAGTGTGGTGGGCGCCTTGTCGATGCCGGCCTTCTTGAAGACTCCGGGGTTGATCCACAGCCAGTTGATGCGGTGGATATTCACCGGAACGGCGACGTAGTCACCGTCGTACTTCACGGTGTCAGCGACCTTCTTGTCGAGCAGCGAGTCCCATTTTTCTTGCTTGGCCACATCCTTGAGCACATCGGCGTCGAGCAGGCCGGTGGCCGCCCAGTCCTGGATGTCCGGGCCTTTGATCTGCGCCACACCTGGCGGGTTGCCAGCGACGGCGCGGCTCTTGAGTACGGTCATGGCCGTGGCACCGCCACCACCGGCAACGGCGCCGTCCTTCCAGGTGAAACCGTCTTTTTCGACCTGTGCCTTGAGCACATCGACCGCCGCTTTTTCACCGCCGGAAGTCCACCAGTGCACCACTTCGACACTGCCTTTGGATTCGGCAGCCTGGGCGCCGAGCGGGAGTAAAGAGGCCAAGGATATAGCGGCAGCGAGACGGAGCGTGGAATTCATCGAAGCACCTTTCTTGTTGTTATGCCGTGCAAGTCGATCGCTTGCGTAGCATGGAGTCTAAACAGCGAGCCCGCTTCGCCAGGTAACGAAGCGATGCGTGAATGTCATCATCTGGTTACATTGCCGGCCAGGTTGCTGGCCAGGCTGAGAGCAAGCGGCAAGCCTGGCAGCAGCAGCGCCTGATAGGCGTGATACAGGTCGGGTTTGCCCGGCCAGAGGGTCCCGGCTGGCCGAGTGTGGGCATCGAGTTCGTGGTGCCAGCTGCCAGCGACAGGGTCGATGAAGTGGTTGGCGATGAAGCCCCAGCAGTTGCGGTACCACTGCTCCAACCACAGGCTGTTGCCGGTGACATCTGCCAGGGCCAGGAAGGCCTCGGTCGCGTGCATGTTGCTGATGGCGCCTCGGTACGGCTCAGGCAGTTGCCAGGCGCGGGAAAAGCTTTCCCGAAGGGCGCCTTCGGCTTCGCTCCAGAAGTGCGTTTCGATCACCTGGATGGCGTCTGCCAGCAAGGCGTGGGCAGCGGCTGCGCCGGCCACCACGGCCGAGCTGGCGGCAAGGGCGACGAAGGCGTGCAGGTAGGCGGCCTTGCCACTGTCTTGCTGGCCACCGGGGTGGGCGAACCAGCCGCCGTAGCTGGCGTCCTGCGCCTGGCGCCAGTCGCTGTGGGCCGGGGCATTGAGCCAGCTGGTAGGGGGCAGGTTGAGGGTGTTCATGGGCCAGCTTGATCCTTGCCAGTCGTTTGCGAATTCTAGCCAGCGGGGTTTGGGGGGATGTCACGAAGGACGGTGGGATTGTCACTGGGCAGTGACATTTCGGATGCCTGTGCTGGCCTCTTCGCGGGTAAACCCGCTCCTACATGTACAGTGCATTGCTTACACGGTCGTTGTAGGAGCGGGTTTACCCGCGAAGAGGCCCCAACAGGCAACACAGAAAATCAGTCCATACCCCGCGGCAGGTACAAGGTCACCCGTAACCCGCCCTCACGCAGGTTCAGCAAGCTCACCTCACCGCCATGGCTATGGGCAATGTTGCGCGCAATCCCCAACCCCAGACCGTACCCCTGCTGCTGCCCGGCCAGACGGAAATGCGGCTCGAACACCTGCTCCAGCTGCTGCTGCGGCACCCCCGGCCCCTGGTCGTCCACTTGCAGCACAAAGCCCTCGACCCCGTCGATGATGCGCAACCGTGCCCGCTCGCCATACTTGATGGCGTTGTCGATCAGGTTGCCGATGCAGCGCCGCAGCGCCAACGGCTTGCCTGGGTATGGCGCCAGAGCCCGGCCGTCGACCGTGATGCGGCCATCGCCCAGGTAAGGTTCGGCCAGGATTTCCAGCACCTGGTTGAGGTCGACCGGCTCGATGTTCTCGTGGATGTCGGTGTCCTTCACGCACTGCAACGCGCCTTTGACCAGCAGCTCCAGCTCGTCGAGGTCCTGGCTGAACTTGGCCTGCAGGCGCTCGTCCTCCAGCAGTTCGACACGCAGGCGCAAGCGGGTGATCGGCGTACGCAGGTCATGGGAAATAGCGCTGAACAGCTGGCTGCGTTCGGTGAGGTAGCGGCTGATGCGCTCGCGCATGCTGTTGAATGCCCGGCTGACCTCGACCACTTCGCTGCCGCCACCTTCGGCCACGGGCGCCACATCGGCACCCAGTGACATCTCCCGCGCGGCCCGCGCCAGGCGTTTGAGTGGCCAGCTTTGCCAGTGCACCAGCAAGCCGATGAACAACAGCAACAAGGCCGTGGTCAGCACGATGAAACCGATCTGCTGGCGCGGCAGGCGTTCGGTTTCCAGGCTGGTGTACGGCTCGGGCAACAGCGAGGCAATGTACAGCCACTCGCCCTTCCCCAGGCGGATCTGCGTCACCAGTACCGGTGGTTTCAGCGGTTCCAGGGTCAGCGAGTAATGCGCCCATGAACGTGGCAACTCGTCGAGCTTGAGGCCGCTGTTGAAGATGCGCAGGTCGTCTGGCCCGACAAACTCCACGGAAATTTCCATCTGTGAACCCAGCCGCTCGTGCAATACCTGCTGGAACACATCGATCACCGCCTGCTTGCGCGGGGTGACGGGCAGTGCCTGCATGTCCAGCGGCGTGGCGTTGAGCGACACGAAAAACCGCGTGCCGCCCATGCTGCGCAACTGGTCGAGCACCAACGGCCGATAGCCCACAGGCAGCGAGCGGAAGTAACTGACGCTGGCGCTCATCGAATGGGCCAGGCTGCTGGCACTGGCACGCAGGCCTTGCAATTGACTGGCGCGCAATTGCGACACCCAGATGATGCTGGACAAGCCTTGGGCCAGCAGCACGACCAGCAGGGTCAGCAGCAGCATGCGCCCCAGCAGCGAGCGCGGCAGCAGCGAGCGCGGCAGCAGGCGCCAGCGCCGCTCAGGGCGCACAGCAGACATGTGCCGCCAGCAGGTAGCCACTGCCGCGCACGGTGCGGATCAGCCGGGGAGGCTTGTCGGTATCACGCAGGCGCTGGCGCAGGCGGCTGACCGCCATGTCGACGATACGGTCCAGCGGCATCGGCTCGCGGCCACGGGTAGCGTTGCCGATGGTGTCGCGGTCGAGGATCTGTTGCGGGTGGTCGAGGAACAGCTTGAGCAGGGCAAAGTCGGCGCCAGAGAGGATCACTTCCTCACCATCACGATGAAACAGCCGGTGGCTGACCGTATCCAGGCGCCAGTCATCGAAGGCCAGCACGGCACTGCCCGGCGCCGCCTGACCAAACTCGGCGCGGCGCAGCAGGGCCTTGATCCGCGCTTGCAGCTCGCGCGGGCTGAAGGGTTTGCCCAGGTAATCGTCGGCGCCCAGTTCCAGGCCGATGACCCGGTCGGCTTCGTCGGAGCTGGCGGTGAGCATGATGATTGGCACGCGGGCCTGGCGCGGGTGCTGGCGGATCCAGCGGCACAGGCTGAAACCGTCTTCGTCGGGGAGCATGACGTCGAGAATGACCAGGTCACAGGGGGTGCTTTCCAGCGCGCGGCGAAAGCCGGCGCCATCGGCCTCGGCATGCACCTGGAAGCCGGAGCGGCTCAGGTAGGTTTGCAGCAGTTCGCGGATTTCCTGGTCGTCGTCGACCATCAGGATCGATTTGCCGGCAGTGCTCAAGGTGGTCCTTCCTCTTGTTGATTACAGGTCTTGGTTGCCTGTTATTGGGGCCGCTTCGCGCCCCGTCCGACCGGTCCGGCGCCCCGCCAAGGCCGCTCCTACAGGGACCGCGCAATGCCAGAAATATCTGCGGTCCCCTGTAGGAGCGGCCTTGTGTCGCGATGGGCCGCGCAGCGGCCCCTTGTCAGCTATCCGTGATCCAAAGCCTGCTGCAAAGCCACCCCGGCCCCCAGCAACCCGGAAAACTCCGCCGTCACCAGCCACACCGGCACGCCAGCGAAATAGCCACTCATGCAACCCTTGTCGGCAAAGCTTGCGGCAAACCCGCTGCGCAGGAACAGCTCGGCAAAGCGCGGGATCACCCCGCCGACAATATAGACCCCGCCCCGCGCGCCCAGCGTGAGCACATTGTTACCAGCGACTCGGCCGAGAAACCGGCAGAACTGCTCAACCACCGCCAGCGCCCGCGGCTCGCCGCCCAGCGCAGCATCGGTGATCTGCGCCGGGGAAGTGTGCCGAGGTATGTCACCGTCCAGCGCGCACATCGCCTGGTACAGCCGCACCAGGCCGCCGCCACTGAGCACGGTCTCGGCACTGACATGGCCGATCTGCCCGTGAATCTGCTGGTGAATCGCCGCTTCGCGGGCATTGCCCACGGGCAGGTCGACATGCCCGCCCTCCCCTGGCAAAGCCTGCCAGTGCTGCTCGCCAAGGCGCAACAGCGAGCCCACGCCCAGGCCGGTACCTGGCCCGATGACCAGCGCCGGTCGCGCCGGGTCGGCCTGGCCGGGGCACACTTCGCGGAACTCACCCTCGCGCAGGCGGGTCATGCCCAGCGCCATGGCGGTGAAGTCGTTGATCAGTAACAGCCGCTCGACCTGCAAGGTCTTGCAGAAAGCACTACGGCTCAGGCGCCAGTGGTTGTTGGTAAAGCGAAACTCATCGCCATCGACCGGCCCGGCCACCGCCAGGCACACCGCCGCCAGGCCGCCACGGGCGATACCCTGGCCATGCAGGTAGGCCTCGATGGCCTGCTCCGGGCTGGTGTAGTCCGCGGTGGCGAAGACTTTTACCTCATGCAGCTGGTTGTCACGCCACAACGCAAAACGGGCATTGGTGCCGCCGATGTCGCCAACCAGCAGGTCCTTCATTTGAGCTTCTCCAGGGCCGAGGTAAAGGCACTGGCGCCCTGCTCTGCCGGGCTGAACGCCATGCGCATGAAGCCGAACAGCTCGCGCCCGCAGCCCAGGTCGTTGCCCTGGGGCGCCGGCGGCAGATCTCGGCTGGCCAGTTCTTCGGCCGACACCATCACCCGCAGCGTGCCTTCGACACCATCGACCCGCACGATATCACCATCGCGCACCCGCGCCAGCGGGCCGCCGTCATAAGCTTCTGGGCAAACGTGGATGGCCGCCGGGATCTTGCCCGAGGCACCGGACATGCGCCCGTCGGTCACCAGCGCCACCTTGAAGCCACGGTCCTGCAACACGCCGAGGAACGGCGTGAGCTTGTGCAGTTCCGGCATCCCGTTGCAACGTGGCCCCTGGAAACGCACCACGGCGACAAAATCGCACTCCAGCTCACCGGCCTTGAACGCATCGGCCAGCGACTGCTGATCGTGGAACACCCGCGCCGGGGCCTCGACCACCTGGTGCTCGGCGGCGACGGCCGACACTTTCATCACGCCACGGCCGAGGTTGCCTTCCATCACCCGCAGGCCGCCTTCGGCCGAGAACGGCCGCGCCACCGGGCGCAGGATGCTTTCGTCCAGGCTGTGCTGCGGCCCTTCGCGCCACACCAGCTTGCCATTGTCGAGGAACGGTTCCTGGGTGTAGCGGCGCAGGCCATGGCCGGCGACGGTGTTGACGTCTTCGTGCAGCAGCCCCGCGTCGAGCAGCTCGCGGATCAGGAAGGCCATGCCGCCAGCCGCCTGGAAGTGGTTGATGTCGGCCTTGCCATTGGGGTAGACGTGCGACAGGGTCGGCACCACTTCGGAGAGGTCGGCCATGTCTTGCCAAGTCAGCTGGATACCCGCCGCCTGTGCAATCGCCGGGATGTGCAGGGTGTGGTTGGTCGAGCCACCGGTGGCGTGCAAGGCGACGATGGAGTTGACCAGGGCCTTCTCGTCGACGATTTCGCCCAGTGGCATGAAGCTGCCGCTGGCCTTGGTCATGCGCGTGACCTGCTGCGCGGCCTCGGCGGTGAGCGCGTCGCGCAGTGGGGTATACGGGTTGACGAACGAGGCGCCCGGCAAGTGCAGGCCCATGACTTCCATCACCAGCTGGTTGGTGTTGGCGGTGCCGTAGAACGTGCAGGTGCCAGGGCTGTGGTAAGACTTCATTTCCGATTCCAGCAGCTCTTCGCGGCTGGCTTTGCCTTCGGCATAGCGTTGGCGCACGTCGGCCTTCTGCTTGTTGGAAATGCCGGAAACCATCGGCCCACCCGGGACGAAGATGGTCGGCAAATGGCCGAAGCGCAGCGCCCCCATCATCAGGCCGGGGACGATCTTGTCGCAGATGCCCAGCATCAGCGCGGCGTCGAACATGTTGTGCGACAGCGCTACCGCAGTGGACATGGCGATGACTTCGCGGCTTGCGATGGCCAGCTCCATGCCGGGCTCGCCTTGGGTCACACCATCGCACATGGCCGGCACGCCACCGGCGAACTGGCCGACCGAACCGACCTCGCGCAGCGCCTGCTTGATCTGCTCAGGGAAGTGCAGGTACGGCTGATGGGCCGACAGCATGTCGTTGTAGGCCGAGACGATGGCCACGTTGGCCGCGTTCATCAGGCGCAGGGCCTGCTTGTCGTCGCTGCCGCAACCGGCCACGCCGTGGGCGAAGTTGGCGCACTGCAGGCTGGCACGCATAGGCCCGTCACTGGCCGCGCCGCGAATCAGCTGCAGATAGCGTTCGCGGGTGGCACGGCTGCGTTCGATCAGCCGCTGGGTGACCTCAAGGATGCGCGGATGCATGTACTGGACTCCAGGCTAATTGTAAGGGCGGTTTACGGGCATTTCCCCTCCAAACGATTGCGGCCTAGGCTCAAGGTAAGGAGCCCGCTGCATCGGCGGAGGCACATCGCCCAACCACTCGTTGTATGTTTAAACAAAATACTGCCACTAAAAAGGCTTGTTTTCTATCTGCCAGTGAATAATCTTGTAATTCCAACAACAAAACCGTTTCAGTGAAGCTCCTTTGTGCCACAGGTTTCACTCGGACTGCCAGAGGTACTGCCATGACCCTACGTATCGCCATCAATGGATTCGGCCGCATCGGGCGCAACGTCCTGCGCGCACTGTATACCCAAGGCTACCGCCAGGACCTGCAGGTCGTCGCCATCAACGACCTGGGCGACAGCGCCATGAATGCCCACCTGCTCAAGTACGACAGCGTGCACGGCGCCTTCGACGCCACGGTAGAGGCCGACCACGAAAGCATCACGGTCAATGGTGACCGCATCGCGGTCAGTGCCATTCGCAACCCGGCCGAACTGCCTTGGAAGGCCGAAGCCATCGACGTGGTGTTCGAGTGCACCGGGTTGTTCACCGAGCGCGCCAAGGCTGCCGCCCACCTGGCCGCCGGGGCGAGCAAGGTGATTGTCTCGGCGCCGGGCAAGGGTGTCGATGCCACGGTGGTGTACGGGGTCAACCATGACATCCTGCGGGCTTCCCACCAGGTCATTTCCAACGCCTCCTGCACCACCAACTGCCTGGCGCCGATTGCCCAGGTGCTGCACCGCGAGTTCGGTATCGAGCAGGGCCTGATGACCACCATTCACGCCTACACCAACGACCAGGTGTTGACCGACGTGTACCACGGCGACCCGTACCGCGCGCGTTCGGCCACCCAGTCGATGATCCCGAGCAAGACCGGTGCGGCCGAAGCCGTGGGCCTGGTGCTGCCGGAGCTGGCCGGCAAGCTGACCGGCATGGCGGTGCGTGTGCCGGTGATCAACGTGTCGCTGATGGACCTCACCGTCAACCTCAAGCGCGAGGCCACGACCGAGCAGGTCAACCAACTGTTCCTCGAGGCCAGCAAGCATTCCAAGGTATTGGGCTACAACGCCTTGCCATTGGTTTCCTGCGATTTCAACCACAACCCGCTGTCGTCGATCTTCGATGCCAACCATACCCGGGCCAATGGGCGCATGCTCAAGGTGCTGGCGTGGTATGACAACGAGTGGGGGTTCAGCAACCGGATGCTGGATAACTGTTTGGCGCTGTGCAGCGCGCGCTAAGCCTTGGCACGCTCCCTTGTAGGAGCGGCCTTGCGTCGCGATGGGCCGCAAAGCGGCCCCTGGATTTCAGCCTTTGGGCATAGATTTCTGGGGCTGCTTTGCAGCCCATCGCGACGCAAGGCCGCTCCTACAGTGACCGCGCAGGGCCTGCAGGCTCACAATCTTTACCTTTTCCTAACATTTCCACACTTGACCTTCGATATGGATGATAAGCATTATCATTAACCTTTCGTCGGCCAGGTCCCCCCGTGAGTCAGTCCCGGTTCAACTCTGTCTTCCTCGTTCAGCGCCTTACCCTGCTGCGCACCCTGCAGCGCATGGTCGGCAACCCCAGCACGGCCGAAGACCTGCTGCAGGAAACCTACCTGCGGGTGTCCCGTGCCCTGGGCGAGCGGCCGATCGAGCATATCGAGCCGTTTGTGTTCCAGACGGCGCGCAACCTCGCGCTCGACCACCTGCGCGCGCGCCGGGTACAGGCGCGCATGCTGGTCGACGACGTGCCCGACGAGGTGCTGCACAGCGTGGCCGCGCCCGCCAGCAGCAGCGAGGATGCTGCCCATGCCGAACAGTTGCTCAGGCACCTCAGCGTCAGCCTCAACCAGTTGAGCGAGCGCCAGCAGCGCATCTTCATCCTCAGCCGCCTGCATGGCGCCACCTACCTGGAAATTGCCGAACAACTGAATGTTTCGGCCAGCACGGTACAGAAGGAACTGAAACTGATCATGGCCATCTGCCTGGGTGTAGCCGATCGCCTCAAGTGAGCCGCGAACAGGCGAGCGGTAGCGCAAAGCGCTTGCCACACCCTGCCCGAGCCTTGATCATTCGCAAAAACCCACTCAAGGATTCACCGTGACCGACCGCCCTGCCCCTCGCCCGTCACCTGCCGGGCCCAGCGCCCGTGCTCGTGCCATGGACGAGGCGCTGGACTGGCTGGTGCGCCTGCAATGTGCCGATGCCGAAGACACCCAGGCATTTGAAGCGTGGTTGAGCGCCGCACCGGAAAACGCCGAGGCCTACGTCGAGGCCGAAGCGCTGTGGAACGGTACGCCGCTGCACCAGGTGGCCACGCAACTGCACCGACAGCAGCGCCGCTCGTGGCGCGGGCGCCTGCGCAGCCACTGGAAACCCCTGGCCACTGCAGCTGTGCTGCTGGTTGGGCTGTTCACCGTCGGCAACTTGCCCACGCGCCTGCAGGCCGACCACCTGACCGTGGTCGGTGAGCGCCAGCGCCTGCAGCTGGAGGACGGCGCAAAAGTACTGCTCAACACCAACTCGGCGTTTGCCAGCGACCGTCGTGACGGCCGCCAGGTCGCCCGCTTGCTGCAGGGCGAGGCGTACTTCCAGGTTTCCGCTGGCGCGCTGTTGCCGCTGGAGGTAGAGGCTGGGCCATTGCGTGCGCAGGTACGCGACACCGACTTTGCCGTGCGCTACCTCGACGGCGAAGCACAGGTGCGGGTGCAGCGCGGCGATGTCGACCTGCAGGGCGCGCGCGACCAGCGCATTCGCCTGAGCGCTGGCGACAGCATCAGCGTCGGCCCACAGGGCTTTGGCCAGCGCCAGCGCCCCGACATGCACAAAGACCTGGCCTGGATCGACGGCCGCCTGGTGTTCGAGAACTGCCCGCTGAGCCAGGTGCTGGCCGAGGTGCGGCGTTACTACCCGGGCTGGATCATCAACCGCAATGCGCAATTGCAAGATGTTGCCGTCACCGGCAACTACCGCCTTGACCAGCCGCTGGAAACCCTGCGTGCGCTGGCCCACATCACCTCGGCACAGCTGCATGAGTACCCGGCGCTGGTGATCCTGAACTGACCGCATCAGCCACACACATCGTTGTAGGAGCGGCTTAAGCCGCGAACACCGGCAAAGCCGGTGCCATGCACAGCGCTGGATTCTTCGCGGCTAAAGCCGCTCCCACAGGGTTCGCAGACTGCCTGCAATAATCTTCCAAACTATTTTTACGCGGTCACGCCCTCCCACCCGTCTCGTTATAGCCAATGCAACTGATTCTTGTTTGAAAACGAGAACAGCCATCACTTATAACAGTTCGCGCGTCTGGGAGCGCTTCCGATGTCCACAGGTCCTACCCGCTCGTCCCCCCTTTCCCGCCGTACAGGGCAACTGTCTCTTCTGACCCTGGCCCTGCTCGCCAGCGGCGCCTGCAGCCTGCCGGCGCTGGCCGCCGAACCGGCCCAGGCCAGCAGCCCACGCATGGGCGATTACCGCTTCAGCATCGGCCAGCAGCCGCTGGTGTCGGCAATCAACGCCTTCAGCCAGGTCACCGGCTGGCAGGTCGGCTTCAGTGCCGAACTGGCCGACGGCGTGGCGTCGCCAGGGGTACAGGGCTCGCTGCCGCCAGATGCCGCACTCAAGCGCCTGCTGCACGGCACTGGCCTGAGCTTTCGCAAGATCAGCAACGGCAATGTGGTCCTCGAGCGCCAGACCGGCAGCAACGTGATCGCGCTGCAACAGGTAACCGTCAGCGCCACCCGTAGCGCCCAGGACGTCAGCCAGGTACCCAGCACCGTCAGCGTGCAGACCCGCGAGCAACTGGACCGGCAGAACGTCAACAACATCCAGGACCTGGTGCGCTACGAGCCAGGCGTGTCGGTATCCGGCACCGGCCAGCGCAGCGGCCTGAACGGCTACAACATCCGCGGTATCGACGGCGAGCGGATCCTTACCCAGGTCGACGGCGTGTCGATCCCCGACAGCTTCTTCTACGGCCCTTATGCGCAAACCCAGCGCAACTATGTCGACCCGGAAATCATCAAGCGCGTGGAAATCCTCCGCGGCCCGGCCTCGGTGCTGTACGGCAGCAACGCCATCGGCGGCGCGGTGAGCTACTTCACCCTCGACCCGGACGACGTCATCAAGCCCGGCAAGGATGTCGGTGCACGCCTGAAGACCGGCTACAGCTCGGCTGACGAAAGCTGGCTGACCTCGGCCACCGTCGCCGGTCGCGAGGGCGACTTCGATGGCCTGCTGCACCTGAGCCAGCGCAACGGCCACGAGACCGAAACCCACGGCCACCACAGTGGTGATGGCCTGTCGCGTACCGAAGCCAACCCGATGGACGCACGCACCACCAACGTGTTGGCCAAGCTCGGCTGGGACTACGCAAACGACGCGCGCCTGGGTTTTACCTACGAGCACTACAAGGATGACCGTGACCAGAATATCCTCAGCGCGGTGGGTGGGCCGTTCATTCCTGGCTTTGGTGGCATGGGTTACTACAAGGCCCGTACCGGTAACGACACCATCACCCGCGAGCGTTACGGTATCAACCATGAGTTCGGCCTCGATTCGCTGGTCGCCGACCATGTGAAGTGGAGCCTGAACTACCAGATCGCCAAGACCGACCAGCACACCGAAGAAGTCTATGCGCCGCCTGGCCGCCAAGTGCTGCGTACCCGCGACACCACCTACAAGGACCGCCAGTGGGTATTCGACGCCCAGCTGGACAAGGCCTTCAGCATCGGTGCCACCGACCACCTGCTGACCTACGGCACCACGCTCAAGCACGAGAAGGTCACCGGTTCGCGCAGCGGCACCGGCACCTGCCTGGCCCTGGGCTCCGGTTGCTCTGCCGCCGGCGCCGAGCGCCCGGCTGACGGTCAGGCCCTGGTCAGCGACTTCCCGGACCCGACCGTGAATACCTACAGCCTGTTCGTCCAGGACGAGATCCGCTGGAACAACTGGACCTTCATGCCCGGCGCCCGCTACGACTACACGCGCATGGAACCGAAGTTCACCGAAGAATTCCTGCGTGGCCTGGAGTCCACCGGCACGGCGCCCACCTCGCAGGACGACTCGGACAAGAAGTGGCACCGCGTTTCGCCCAAGTTCGGCCTGACCTATGCCTTCAATGACAACTACACCTGGTACGGCCAATACGCCGAAGGTTTCCGCACCCCGACAGCCAAGGCGATGTATGGCCGCTTCGAGAACATCGAGCAAGGCTACCGCGTGGAAGGCAACCCGAACCTTGAGCCGGAGAAGAGCAAAAGCTACGAAACCGGCCTGCGTGGCAACTTTGACGCCGGCAACTTCGACGTGGCGGTGTTCTACAACAAGTACCGCGACTTCATCGACGAAGACGCCGTGCAGGGTGCCAACCTGGAGCAAACCTTCCAGGCCAACAACATCAAGCACGCCACCATCAAGGGCGCCGAGGTCAAAGGCCGCCTTAACCTCGATCACTTCGGTGCGCCGCAGGGCCTGTACACCCAGGGTTCGATTGCCTACACCTATGGCCGCAACGACGATACCGGCGAACCGCTGAACACCGTCAACCCGCTGAAGGGCGTATTCGGCCTGGGCTACGAGCAGCAGAATTACGGCGGCCTGCTGAGCTGGACGCTGGTCAAACGCAAGACCCGTGTCGACGACAGCACCTTCTATTCGCCCGACGGCTCGACCTCGAAGTTCCGCACCCCGGGCTACGGCGTGCTGGACCTTACCGGCTTCTACAAGGTTACCGACGACGTCACCATCAACGCTGGCCTGTACAACCTCACCGACAAGAAGTACTGGCAGTGGGACTCGGTACGCAGCTACGACGGCCAGGGTGAAGCGGCTGTGACCCAGCCAGCCAACATCGACCGCCTGAGCATGCCGGGGCGCAACTTCGGTATCAATGTGGTGTGGGATATCTGACCGTTCTGGATTTGCACCGCCTGTGAGATCGAGCGCCGCCCGCGCGGCGCTTCGCGGCTAAAGCCGCTCCTACGTTTGTTTCGGGCCAGTTATGCCTGTGGGATTCGCGCGCGGACGCCTTGGCGCATGGCTCGATATCGTGTCGTACAAACAAGGCGGTCGCGCGCGGCTGGCACAGGATGGACTGGCCCGAAACAAATGTAGGAGCGGCTTTAGCCGCGAAGCGCCGCGCGGGCGGCGCTCGATTTCGCAGGCGCTGAATGTGTCAAGGCGAACGCTGCGGCGCTCGATCTCCCAGGCGCTGCAACAACCAACCTGTAAATACCCAGTTTTTTTACTGTCCCGCCCCCGCTGTTTCGTCTTGTACCTAGACGCCCCTTTTTTCCAAGGACTGCCCCATGACCGACCGCCCAGCCCTGCGCTCCCAGCGCCTGAACCAGATCACCCACGCCCCGCACGCCGAGCTGGATGCCCTGGTCAAATCCCACAAGCCGTTCGACAGCCGCGAAAGCTTCGCCCGCTTCGTTGTCGCTCAGTACCTGTTCCAGTCCGAACTGCAGGCGCTCTACAACGATCCGCAACTGATCGCGATCGTTCCCGACCTGGCCGAGCGCTGCCGGGCCGAGCAGGCCCGCCTGGACCTCGCCGACCTCGACGCCGAAGTACCGGCCGCCGTGCCAGGTGCGCTGGGCAAACCAGGCCTGGGCGAGGCAATGGGCTGGATCTTCGTCTCCGAAGGCTCCAAACTGGGCGCTGCGTTTCTGATCAAGCGTGCCGTGGCGCTGGAACTGTCCGACAGCTTCGGTGCCCGTCACCTGGGCGAACCGGCCGGTGGCCGTGCCGAAGGCTGGAAGCAGTTCACCCGCATCCTTGATGGCCTGGAGCTGTCGGCCGAAGAGGAAGCCGCTGCCGAGCGCGGTGCAGTTGCCGCCTTCGAACGCTTCACCGAGCTGCTCAAGCACGCCTATGCTGCAGATGCCGCGCTGGTTTGATACGCCATAGCCGGCCACCCTTCCGGTGGCCGCACCGTTTTATGCAGTGAGACCATGACCCGACCCGCCCGCTCGAAACTCGCCCGCCTGCTGTATGGAATACTGGCTTACGTGAGCCTGGGGGTGGGTTTGGTCGCGATCGTTATCCCTGGCCTGCCGACCACCGAATTCATCCTGCTGGCCGCTTGGGCGGCAACCCGCAGTTCGCCGCGCCTCTCGGCCTGGCTGGAAAACCACCGGCTGTTTGGGCCGATCCTGTACAACTGGCGCAATGGCAAGGTGATCCAGCGTCGAGCAAAGGTCAGCGCCACCCTCAGCATGCTGCTGTGCGCAGGCCTGATGCTGACCTTCCTGGAACACCACTGGCCCGTGTTCCTGGCCATCGCCGGCATGACTCTGGGCAACCTGTGGATCTGGTCGCGCCCGGAGCACGCCTGCCCTGCACCGTCACAAGCTCAGCAGCCCTGAGTACAGGGCGTAGGCTGCCAACGCCGCCCCGGCCAGCACAGCGGCAAAAATCAGCTTTTCCCAGGTGGTGAACAGCGTTTGCCCCTGCTCGTGCTTGGCCCTGGCAAACAGGATTACCCCCGGGGCATATAACAGCGCAGACAACAGCAGGTACTTGAGCCCACCGGCGTACAACAGCCAGATGGCGTACAGCAAGGCGACCACTGCCACCAGCAGGTCCTTGCGCCGCAGGCCCGGCTGCCCGGCATAGCTCTCGCCACGTACGGCCAGCAGCACCGCATAGGCCGCCGACCACAGGTAGGGCACCAGGATCATCGACGACGCCAGGTAGATCAGGCTGGTGTAAGTGCCGGCCGAGAACAGCGTAATCAGCAGGAAGCCCTGGATCATACAGTTGGTCAGCCACAGGGCATTGGCTGGCACCTGGTTGGCGTTTTCCTTGGCCAGAAAGCGCGGCATGGTCTTGTCGCGGGCCGTGGCGTAGAGAATCTCGGCACACAGCAGCGCCCACGACAGCAGGGCGCCGAGCAACGAAACTGCCAGCCCCAGGCTGATCAGCAAGGCGCCCCACGGGCCGACGATATGCTCCAGCACCGAGGCCAGTGACGGGTTCTGCAGCCCGGCCAGTTCGGGCTGGGTCATTACCCCCAGCGACAGCACGTTGACCAGCACCAGCAGCGCCAGCACGCCAAGAAAGCCGATGACGGTGGCCTTGCCCACGTCCGAGCGGCGCTGGGCACGCCCGGAGTACACGCTGGCGCCCTCGATGCCGATGAACACGAATACGGTCACCAGCATCATGTTGCGCACCTGCTCCAGCACGCTACCGAACTGTGGGTTGCTCAGGCCCCAGATATCGCGGGTGAAGATATCGGCGCGAAAGGCAAATGCGGCAATGACCACGAAAATCAGCAGCGGCACCACCTTGGCCACAGTGGTCACCTGGTTGATGAACGCCGCCTCCTTGATGCCACGCAGTACCAGAAAGTGCACGGCCCACAGCAACAGCGAGGCACAGCCGATGGCGATTGGCGTGTTCCCCTCGCCAAAAACCGGGAAATAGAAGCCCAGGGTGCTGAACAGCAACACAAAGTAACCGACGTTGCCCAGCCAGGCGCTGATCCAGTAGCCCCAGGCCGAGGAAAACCCCATGTACTCGCCAAAACCGGCCTTGGCATAGGCATACACCCCCGAGTCCAGCTCCGGCTTGCGGTTGGCCAGGGTCTGGAATACGAACGCCAGCGCCAACATGCCGACTGCAGTAATGGCCCAACCGATCAGCACCGCACCGACATCAGCGCGCGCCGCCATGTTCTGCGGCAAGGAGAAGATCCCGCCACCAATCATCGAGCCGACCACCAGCGCGATCAGCGCGCCCAGGCGCAGCTTCTGTCCCGGTTCGCTCATGCATCCCCCAATTTTTTGCCCGCAGTCATGCCTTTGAAACAGCCTTGCGGGCCATATAAATGCTGCGACTTATAAGAGTTACAGCCATTGAAGCTATAGCACTCATAACTGTTTTGTCTATGCAGACTTCCTTAAAAATTAGCAGCTCGACAGCCACTAGAAAAGTTCCCGTTAAAACTGAAAATTCTTGTGAAAAATTTGCGAAAGCGGCAAAAGCGGCTAGCTTCAAGCATCGCAGGCCGAACAGAGCGTTTGCTCTAGAAGGACATGGAGGTGCCAGCGTGCAAGGCCTGCAGCAGAGCTGTCGGCACTCTCCAGGAGCTCACGTGGAGGAATTTTCCTACTTCACGTAGCCATAAACTGACGCAAGTCAGTCGCTGGCCCAGGCGTCGGATTTATTCTGTCGTCAACTTTCTCCTGGCAGGAGTTGTTAAATGTCTGATTCATCCGGAAAACTAAAGCTCGGCGCGTTAGTTGCACTCGTAGTCGGTTCGATGATTGGTGGCGGGATCTTCTCGCTGCCGCAAAACATGGCCGCCAGCGCGGGGGTTGGCGCAGTGCTGATCGGCTGGGCCATTACGGCGGTCGGTATGCTGACCCTGGCCTTCGTGTTCCAGACCCTTGCCAACCGCAAGCCGGACCTGGACGGCGGGGTATATGCCTACGCCAAGGCCGGTTTTGGCGACTACATGGGCTTCTCCTCAGCCTGGGGGTACTGGATCAGTGCCTGGCTGGGCAACGTCGGCTACTTCGTGCTGCTGTTCAGCACCTTGGGTTACTTCTTCCCGATCTTCGGCGAAGGCAACACCCCCGCCGCCATTATTGGTGCGTCGGTGCTGCTGTGGGCGGTGCACTTCCTGGTGCTGCGCGGTATCAAGGAAGCGGCGTTCATCAACCTGGTCACCACCGTGGCCAAGGTGGTACCACTGGTGCTGTTCGCCCTGATCTGCCTGTTCGCCTTCAAGCTCGACATCTTCACCGCCGACATCTGGGCGGTAGGCACACCCGAGCTTGGCAGCGTGATGAACCAGGTGCGCAACATGATGCTGGTCACCGTGTGGGTGTTCATCGGCATCGAGGGCGCGAGTATCTTCTCGTCACGGGCGGAAAAACGCTCTGACGTGGGCAAGGCCACGGTCATCGGCTTCGTCACCGTGCTGCTGTTCCTGGTACTGGTCAACGTGCTGTCGCTGGGCATCATGACCCAACCGGAACTGGCCAAGCTGCAGAACCCGTCGATGGCCGCCGTGCTGGAGCATGTGGTCGGCCATTGGGGGGCGGTGCTGATCAGCGTCGGCCTGATCATCTCGCTGCTCGGGGCCCTTCTGTCGTGGGTACTGCTGTGCGCCGAGATCATGTTCGCCGCCGCCAAGGACCACACCATGCCGGAGTTCCTGCGCCGCGAGAACGCCAACCAGGTACCGGCCAACGCCCTGTGGCTGACCAACGCCATGGTGCAGATCTTCCTGGTGATCACGCTGTTCTCCAACAGCACCTACCTGTCGCTGATCTACCTTGCCACCTCGATGATCCTGGTGCCTTACCTGTGGTCGGCGGCCTACGCCTTCCTGCTGGCATGGCGCAGCGAAACCTACGAACAGGCCCTGGCCGAACGCAAGAAAGACCTGATCATCGGCGGTATCGCCCTGTTGTACGCCATCTGGCTGCTGTACGCCGGCGGCGTGAAATACCTGCTGCTCTCGGCCCTGCTCTACGCACCTGGCGCGATCCTGTTCGCCAAGGCCAAGCGTGAGGTTGGCCAACCTGTCTTCACCAACGTGGAAAAACTGATCTTCGCAGCCGTGGTCATTGGCGCCCTGGTGGCAGCCTTTGGCCTGTACGACGGCTTCCTGACCCTTTGACCCACGTCTTCGTTCAATTGGAGGAATGAAACCATGTCCGCTGAAAAACAGAAGTACGGTGTCCACTCCGAAGCCGGCAAACTGCGCAAGGTGATGGTTTGCGCCCCGGGCCTGGCGCACAAGCGCCTGACGCCGAGCAACTGTGACGAACTGCTGTTCGACGATGTGATCTGGGTCGACCAGGCCAAGCGTGACCACTTCGACTTTGTCACCAAGATGCGCGAGCGCGGTGTGGATGTGCTGGAGATGCACAACCTGCTGACCGACATCGTCCAGCAACCAGAAGCCCTGAAGTGGATCCTTGATCGCAAGATCACCCCCGACACCGTGGGTGTCGGCCTGACCAATGAAGTGCGCAGCTGGCTCGAAGGCCTTGATCCGCGCCACCTGGCCGAGTTCCTGATCGGCGGTGTGGCCGGCCAGGACCTGCCACAGAGCGAAGGCGCCGATGTGGTCAAGATGTACAACGACTACCTGGGCCACTCCAGCTTCATCCTGCCGCCGCTGCCCAATACCCAGTTCACCCGCGACACCACTTGCTGGATCTACGGCGGCGTCACGCTGAACCCGATGTACTGGCCGGCACGTCGCCAGGAAACCCTGCTGACCACCGCCATCTACAAGTTCCACAAGGAGTTCACCGGCGCCGACTTCCAGGTGTGGTACGGCGACCCGGACAAGGAGCACGGCAACGCCACGCTTGAAGGCGGTGACGTGATGCCGATCGGCAATGGCATCGTACTGATCGGCATGGGCGAGCGTACCTCGCGCCAGGCCATCGGCCAGCTGGCGCAGAACCTGTTCGCCAAGGGCGCGGTCAAGGAAGTGATCGTTGCCGGCCTGCCGAAGTCCCGCGCGGCCATGCACCTGGACACCGTGTTCAGCTTCTGCGACCGCGACCTGGTCACGGTCTTCCCGGAAGTGGTGAAAGAGATTGTGCCGTTCATCATCCGCCCGGACGAAGGCAAGCCCTACGGCATGGACGTGCGCCGCATCAACAAGTCGTTCATCGAAGTGGTCGGTGAGCAGCTTGGGGTCAAGCTGCGCGTCGTCGAGACCGGCGGCAACAGCTTCGCCGCCGAGCGCGAACAGTGGGATGACGGTAACAACGTGGTGGCCATCGAGCCGGGGGTGGTCATCGGCTACGACCGCAACACCTACACCAATACCCTGCTGCGCAAGGCCGGCATCGAAGTCATCACCATCAGCGCCGGCGAACTGGGCCGGGGCCGTGGCGGCGGCCACTGCATGACCTGCCCGATCGTGCGCGACCCAATCGATTACTAACGACCATTGCACCCGGCCGGGCCCACGAGGCGGCGGCCGGGACACTACCGAACTCAAGGAGAACATGTCATGGCGTTCAACATTCACAACCGCAACCTGCTGAGCCTGGAACATCACACCACCCGCGAGTTGCGCTACCTGCTGGACCTGTCCCGCGACCTCAAGCGCGCCAAGTACACCGGCACCGAACAACAGCACCTGAAGGGCAACAACATTGCCCTGATCTTCGAAAAAACCTCCACCCGTACCCGCTGCGCCTTCGAAGTGGCCGCCTATGACCAGGGCGCCAACGTCACCTACATCGACCCGAATTCTTCGCAGATCGGCCACAAGGAAAGCATGAAGGACACCGCCCGCGTGCTCGGGCGCATGTACGACGCCATCGAATACCGTGGCTTCAAGCAGGAAATCGTCGAAGAGCTGGCCAAGTTTGCCGGGGTGCCGGTGTTCAACGGCCTGACCGACGAATACCACCCGACCCAGATGATCGCCGACGTGCTGACCATGCGTGAACACAGCGATAAACCGCTGCACGACATCAGCTATGCCTACCTGGGCGACGCCCGCAACAACATGGGCAACTCGCTGCTGCTGATCGGCGCCAAGCTGGGCATGGACGTACGCATCGCCGCACCCAAGGCACTGTGGCCACATGACGACCTGGTCGAGCGCTGCAAGCAATACGCGGAAGAAAGCGGCGCGCGCATCACCCTCACCGAAGACCCGGTTGCCGCGGTCAAGGGCGTGGACTTCGTGCACACCGACGTGTGGGTATCGATGGGTGAGCCGATCGAAGCCTGGGGCGAGCGCATCAAGCAGCTGAAGCCTTACCAGGTGAATGCGCAGCTGATGAAGTCCACCGGCAACCCACGGACCAAGTTCATGCACTGCCTGCCGGCGTTCCACAACTCCGATACCAAGGTCGGCAAGCAGATCGCCGAACAGTACCCGGACCTGGCCAATGGCATCGAAGTGACCGACGACGTGTTCGAGTCGCCGGCCTGCATCGCCTTCGAGCAAGCGGAAAACCGCATGCACACGATCAAGGCGATCCTGGTTTCGACTCTGGCTGACTTGTAAGGGCTGACCCGATAGCGCGGCCCCCCCCCGCTCCCCTGTGTAGGAGCGGGTTCACCCGCGAAGGCGTCAGCCCTGGTTGAGATGCTGGTGCTGCCGACGCATTCGCGGGTAAACCCGCTCCTACACAGGGAGCGGCGCGGCCTGAGAGCAACGCTCCCCCTTCTTTCGTTAAAGGACATTCCCCATGCGTATCGTTGTTGCATTGGGCGGCAACGCCCTGCTACGTCGCGGCGAGCCCATGACCGCTGACAACCAGCGCGCCAATATCCGCACCGCCACCGAACAGATTGCCAAGATCCACCCCGGCAACGAGCTGGTCATCGCCCACGGCAACGGCCCGCAGGTTGGCCTGCTGTCGCTGCAGGGCCTGTCCTACAAGCCCGACGAAGCCTACCCGCTGGACGTGCTGGGCGCTGAGACAGAAGGCATGATCGGCTACATGATCGAACAGGAACTGGGCAACCTGCTGGACTTCGAAGTCCCGTTCGCTACCCTGCTGACCCAGGTCGAAGTGGACGCCAACGACCCGGCCTTCAAGGACCCGACCAAGTTCATCGGCCCGGTCTATGCCAAGGACGAGGCCGAACGCCTGGCCAAGGAAAAGGGTTGGGTGGTCAAGCCTGACGGCGACAAGTATCGCCGCGTGGTGGCCAGCCCGAAACCCAAGCGCATCTTTGAAATCCGCCCGATCAAATGGCTGCTGGAAAAGAACAGCATCGTCATTTGCGCCGGCGGCGGCGGCATCCCCACCCTGTACGACGAAAACCGCAAGCTCAAGGGCATCGAGGCGGTCATCGACAAGGACCTGTGCTCGGCCTTGCTCGCAGAGCAACTGGATGCCGACCTTCTGATAATCGCCACCGACGTCGATGCGGCGTACATTGACTGGGGCAAACCGACCCAGAAAGCCATCGCCCAGGCGCACCCCGACGAACTCGAAAGGCTAGGCTTTGCTGCCGGCTCGATGGGGCCGAAAGTGCAGGCGGCCAGCGATTTCGCTCGCAACACCGGCAAAGTGGCAGTGATCAGTTCACTGGAGAACATTGAAGAGATCGTCAAAGGCACCGCCGGCACACGGGTTTCTACCGCGAAGCCGGGGATCAGCTACCGTTGAATGCAGTGGGCGGGCCTGTGCGGCCCGCTGTTTTAAACCCTTCCAAAGGAGCTTGCCATGGCCCAGTACCACCCCGGTCATGTACACATCGAGCGCACTGCGCTGAACAAGAACGACCACAGCTATGACCTGAACATCGAATACGAAGCAGTGTCGGACCCCAAGGAAGGTAGAGGTATCCAGTTCAACATGCATGGCAGCATCGAGGGCAAGCCGGTGGAGGAAAAGTTCTTCCTGGCCAAGGACCAGGTACTGCCCAGCTTTCTCATGCAGCTGACCCGCAAGGCCCAGTCGTACCTGGCACCGCCGAAAAAGTTCGAGAGCCTGAGTTCGCCGCACAAGCTTTATGACCATATGTTTGCGGACATCCGTGACAAGCTTGATGTGAAGTCGGGCGACCCGATCAAGCCTGAGCATCTGGAGTAGTTTAGATTCAAGGGCTGCTTTGCAGCCCATTCGCGGCACAAGGCCGCTCCCACAGGCTCAGTGTAGGAGCGGCCTTGCGTCGCGATGGGCCGCACAGCGGCCCCGGCGATGTTAAGGCATACTACCGCCCTCCCCGGCCACCACTTCACCGTCCCTCATGCGCATCCACGTCAGCTTCATCGACCGCGTCGGCATCACCCAGGAAGTCCTCGCCTTGCTCGGTGCCCGCAACCTCAACCTGGACGCCGTGGAGATGGTCCCGCCGAACGTCTACATCGACGCCCCCACCCTAAGCCCCGCCGTACTTGAAGAGCTGCACGACGCGCTGTTCGAAGTGCATGGCGTGCAGTCGGTGGACGTGGTCGACATCCTCCCCGGCCAGCGCCGTCACCTGCAGCTCGATGCCCTGCTGGCCGCCATGAGCGACCCGGTACTGGCGGTGGACAGCGCTGGCAAGGTACTGCTGGCCAACCCGGCGCTGATTGAACTGTGCGGCCGCGAATCGGCCGGGCGCTCGGTAGGCGAGCTGTTCGACGACCCGGCGCTGCTGCAAGCGCTGCTGGACAGCAATTTTCACCTGCCGATGCGCGAGATGCAGCTGAACGGCCAGAGCCTGTTGCTGGACGCCATGCCGATCACCAACGCCGGTGGCCTGCTGACGCTGTACCCGCCGACCCGCATGGGTGAACGCCTGTCCGCCCTACACCACGACCACGCCGAAGGTTTCGATGCCTTGCTCGGCGAGTCGCCGGCCATCCGCACCCTCAAGGCCCGCGCCCTGCGCGTGGCAGCACTGGACGCGCCGCTGCTGGTGCATGGTGAAACCGGCACCGGCAAAGAGCTGGTGGCCCGTGCCTGCCATGCCATCAGCAGCCGTCACTCGGCACCGTTCCTGGCCCTGAACTGTGCGGCATTGCCTGAGAGCCTGGCCGAGAGCGAGCTGTTCGGCTATGCCCCAGGTGCCTTCACCGGTGCGCAACGCGGTGGCAAGCCCGGGCTGATGGAATTGGCCAACCAGGGCACGGTGTTCCTGGATGAAATTGGCGAAATGTCGCCGTACCTGCAGGCCAAGCTGCTGCGTTTTCTCAGCGATGGCAGCTTCCGCCGGGTAGGCGGCGACCGCGAAGTGAAGGTGGATGTGCGCATCATCAGCGCCACCCACCGCGACCTGGAGCGCATGGTTGCCGAAGGCAGCTTCCGCGAAGACCTGTTCTATCGCCTCAACGTGCTCAACCTGCAGGTACCGCCGCTACGCGACCGTGGCCAGGACATCCTGATGCTGGCGCATTTCTTCATGCAGCAGGCCTGCACGCAGATCCAGCGCCCAGCCTGCCGGTTGACGCCGGCCACCCATTCGGCATTGCTGGCCAACCCATGGCCGGGCAATGTGCGCCAATTGCAGAACGTGATTTTCCGCGCGGCCGCCATCTGTGAAGGCAACCTGGTGGACATCGACGACCTGGACATTGCCGGCACCTCGATGGCCCGTGGGCAAGAGGGCGAAGTAGCCAGCCTGGAACAGGCCGTGGGCGACTTCGAGCGCGAGTTGTTGCAGCGCTTGTATGCCAGCTACCCGTCGACAAGGCAACTGGCCGGGCGCCTGCAAACATCGCACACCGCCATTGCCCAGCGCCTGCGTAAATACGGAATACCGGGTAAAGGCTAATAGCTGTTGTAAAAGCCCGGTTGTTATTCGGGCTTTTCCTACACCAGTGAAAGATACTCGCCCACGCATGCCTCGTAGAATGGTGACAGTGTAATCCCACCTGTCACCCCACTTATCCGCCGCAGAACGGAGGGTGGTTCGCTACTGGATATAACGAGAGCACCTGATGTTTGAACTCGATTTTTACGGGACACTTGTAGCCGCCTCTTTAGTGCTGTTACTAGGACGCGGCCTGGTCGCACGCATTGGTTTCTTGCGCACTTACAACATTCCAGAACCGGTTGCCGGCGGCCTGGTAGTCGCCTTGGCACTGCTGGCGATGCGCAGTTTCGAGGTACACGTGCAGTTTGATACCTCGCTGCAAACCCCCTTGATGCTAGCGTTCTTCGCCACCATCGGCTTGAGCGCGGACTTCGCCAGCCTGAAAAAGGGCGGCCGCGTAGTCAGCGTGTTCCTGCTGGTGGTCACCGGCCTGCTGCTGGTACAGAACGGCATGGGCATCGGCCTGGCCACGGCACTGGGGCTCGACCCGTTGATGGGCCTGCTGGCCGGCTCGATCACTTTGTCCGGCGGCCACGGCACCGGGGCGGCCTGGGGAGCAACGTTCAGCGAGAAGTTTGGCCTGGCCTCGGCCTCCGAACTGGCAATGGCTTCTGCCACCTTCGGCCTGGTACTGGGTGGCCTGATTGGCGGCCCCGTCGCGCGGCTGCTGATCAAGCGGGTCAAAACACTCGGCCTTGAAGAAGAAGTTCCGCAACTGCCCAAGGGCTTCGAGCGCCCCGACAAAGAGCGCCTGATCACCTCGTTTTCATTTGTCGAAACACTGGCGCTGATCGCGGTCAGTTTGCTCGCTGGCTCGTTACTCAATGGCGTGTTGAAGGGCACCGCATTCGAACTGCCAACATTCGTTTGTGTGTTGTTCGTCGGTGTATTGCTGCGCAACGGGCTCTCGGCCTTCGGCTTTTATCATGTGTTCGAGCGCGAAGTCTCGGTACTGGGCAACGTCAGTTTGTCATTGTTCCTGGCTATTGCCTTGATGTCGCTGAAACTGTGGGACCTGGCGGCACTCGCCTTGCCATTCTTTGTATTGCTCGGCGCACAGACGTTGGTCATGGCACTGTTTGCGATCTTCGTAACGTTCCGGGTCATGGGCCGGAACTATGATGCAGCGGTGCTGGCTGCCGGGCACTGTGGCTTTGGCCTGGGCGCTACGCCCACCGCGATCGCCAACATGCAGGCGGTGACCCAGCGCTACGGCGCCTCGCATATCGCCTTCCTGGTGGTGCCGATGGTGGGGGCATTCTTCATCGATATCATCAATGTCATCGTGATCAAGTTGTACCTGGCATTACCGATGTTTGTCGCGGGTTAAGCGATTTTCTCCTGCACTGGCCCATCGCCGGCAAGCCAGTTCCCACAGGATGAGTGCAACCTTCAGCATTGCATAATTCCTGTGTGAGCTGGCTTGCCGGCGATAGGGCCAGCGCAGGCAATGTAATGATTTAAATACACCGTACCGAAATCAATACAAAACCATTCCAGTGCGTTTACGCAAGGGTTTGATCCCCAAACCCTTTTCCATATTCCTCCCGTTGTAGCGATTTCATTCCAAAAGCATGACCAAGTGATTACGCCAAATCCTTAAATGTTTGATTTAACAGACTTTTTATAGATTGGCCGCTTTTTTGCTAAGGGAATCCTAACCCCAAGAGCGCGGAGCCACCGCGCCCAACGCCCTGCTTCCCGAGGATTCCCCATGAGCGAGTTGCGTTTCACTGAAGATCACGAATGGCTGCGCGTCGAAGCCGATGGCAGCGTCACCGTGGGCATTACCGCCTACGCCCAGAATGCCCTTGGCGACGTGGTTTTCGTGCAGCTGCCAGAGTTGCAGCAGTATGAGAAAGGCAGCGAAGCATCCACCGTCGAGTCGGTAAAAGCCGCCAGTGGCGTGTACATGCCGCTGACCGGCGAAGTGGTCGAGGTCAACGCACAGCTTGAAGACAGCCCGGAACTGGTCAACGAAGACCCGATGGGCGAAGGCTGGTTCTTCCGCTTCAAGCCAGCCGATGCCGCCGCCGTCAGCGCCCTGCTCGATCAGGACGCCTACGACCGCCTGCTCAAAGCCAACGACGACGCCTGAGGAACCCCGCCATGACCATCAACCTCGGCACCGCCAACGAATTCATCGCCCGCCACATCGGCCCGCGCGCCGCTGACGAGCAGGCTATGCTCGCCGCCCTCGGCTTTGACTCGCTGGAAGCCATGACCGCTGCGGTCATCCCCGACAGCATCAAAGGCACCAGCGTGCTCGGTTCACACGACGGCCAGAGTGAAGCCGATGCACTGGCCGCACTCAAGGCCATCGCCGGCAAGAACCAGCTGTTCAAGAGCTACATCGGCCAGGGTTACTACAACACCCACACCCCGGCGCCGATCCTGCGCAACCTGCTGGAAAACCCGGCCTGGTACACCGCCTACACCCCGTACCAGCCTGAAATTTCCCAAGGCCGCCTTGAAGCACTGCTGAACTTCCAGACCCTGATCAGCGACCTGACCGGCCTGCCGATCGCCAACGCCTCGCTGCTCGACGAAGCGACCGCTGCCGCCGAGGCCATGACCTTCTGCAAGCGCCTGTCGAAGAACAAGGCCAGCCACGCCTTCTTCGCCTCGGTACATTGCCACCCGCAAACCCTCGACGTGCTGCGTACCCGTGCCGAGCCGCTGGGTATCGAAGTGGTGGTCGGTGACGAGCGCGAACTGGGTGATGTCAGCGCCTTCTTCGGCGCGCTGCTGCAATACCCAGCCAGCAACGGTGACGTGTTCGACTACCGCGAAGTGGTACAGCGCTTCCATGCCGCCAACGCGCTGGTGGCCGTGGCTGCCGACCTGCTGGCCCTGACCCTGCTGACCCCACCGGGCGAATTCGAGGCCGACGTGGCCATCGGCAGCGCCCAGCGCTTTGGCGTGCCACTGGGCTTCGGCGGCCCGCACGCGGCGTACTTCGCCACCCGTGACGCGTTCAAGCGCGACATGCCTGGCCGCCTGGTCGGCGTATCGATCGACCGCTTTGGCAAGACGGCCCTGCGCCTGGCCATGCAAACGCGTGAGCAGCACATCCGCCGCGAAAAGGCCACCAGCAACATCTGCACCGCCCAAGTGCTGCTGGCCAACATCGCCAGCATGTTCGCCGTCTACCACGGCCCGGCCGGCCTCAAGCGCATTGCCGAACGCACCCACGCGCTGACAGCGATTCTCGCTGCCGGGTTGAAAACCCTCGGCCTGGAAGTGGTCGGTGAAACCGCCTTCGACACCCTGACCCTGGTTACCGGCAACGCCACTGCCAGCCTGCACGACAAGGCTCGCAGCCAGCGTATCAACCTGCGCCAGATCGACGCCGCTCACCTGGGCCTGTCGCTCGACGAAACCAGCACTCAGGCTGACGTCGAAGCCCTCTGGCAGCTGTTTGGCGCTGACCAGGTTCAACCTGATTTTGCCGCCCTGGCCGCCAGCACCGGCTCACGCCTGCCTGCCGCCCTGCTGCGCCAGTCGGCCATCCTCGAACACCCGGTGTTCAACCGCTACCACAGCGAAACCGAGCTGATGCGCTACCTGCGCCGCCTGGCCGACAAGGACTTGGCGCTGGACCGCAGCATGATCCCGCTTGGCTCGTGCACCATGAAGCTGAACGCTGCCAGCG
Source organism: Pseudomonas sp. NPDC089408 (assembly GCF_044749445.1). Classification (NCBI taxonomy): domain Bacteria; kingdom Pseudomonadati; phylum Pseudomonadota; class Gammaproteobacteria; order Pseudomonadales; family Pseudomonadaceae; genus Pseudomonas; species Pseudomonas sp. NPDC089408. The sequence goes on along the minus strand of NZ_JBIVHY010000004.1, from coordinate 224,473 downwards.
AAATGATCCCGGTCACCTGGGCCGAGTTCGGCAACCTGCACCCGTTCGCCCCGGCCGAGCAGAGCCAGGGCTACCTGCAGATGACCACCGAGCTGGAAGCCATGCTTTGCGCTGCTACCGGCTATGACGCCGTGTCGCTGCAACCCAACGCCGGCTCGCAGGGCGAGTACGCAGGCCTGCTGGCCATCCGCGCGTACCACCGCAGCCGTGGCGAAGGCCACCGTGACATCTGCCTGATCCCGTCGTCGGCCCACGGCACCAACCCGGCCACCGCGAACATGGCCGGCATGCGCGTGGTGGTCACCGCCTGTGACGCCCGCGGCAACGTCGATGTCGAGGACCTGCGCGCCAAGGCCATCGAGCACCGTGAGCGCCTGGCCGCGATCATGATCACCTACCCGTCGACCCACGGCGTGTTCGAGGAAGCGATCGGCGAAATCTGCGCGATCATTCACGACAACGGTGGCCAGGTGTACATCGACGGTGCCAACATGAACGCCATGGTCGGCTTGTGCGCCCCGGGCAAGTTCGGCGGCGACGTTTCCCACCTGAACCTGCACAAGACCTTCTGCATTCCGCACGGCGGTGGTGGCCCGGGCGTCGGCCCGATTGGCGTCAAGTCGCACCTGGCGCCGTTCCTGCCAGGCCATGCGCAGCTGGAAAACACCCAGGGCGCGGTGTGCGCTGCGCCGTTCGGTAGCGCCAGCATCCTGCCGATTACCTGGATGTACATCCGCATGATGGGCGGTGCCGGCCTCAAGCGTGCCTCGCAGATGGCGATCCTCAACGCAAACTACATCGCCCGCCGCCTGGAAGAGCACTATCCTGTCCTGTATACCGGTGGCAATGGCCTGGTGGCCCACGAGTGCATCCTCGACCTGCGCCCGCTGAAGGACACCAGCGGCATCAGCGTCGACGACGTGGCCAAGCGCCTGATCGACTTCGGCTTCCATGCCCCGACCATGTCCTTCCCGGTGGCCGGCACGCTGATGATCGAACCGACCGAAAGTGAGTCCAAGGAAGAACTGGACCGCTTCTGCAACGCGATGATCCAGATCCGCGAAGAAATCCGCGCGGTCGAGAACGGTAGCCTGGACAAGGACGACAACCCGCTGAAAAATGCCCCGCACACGGCGGCCGAGCTGGTGGGCGAATGGGCCCACGGCTACAGCCGCGAGCAGGCGGTGTACCCGCTGCCGAGCCTGGTGGAAGGCAAGTACTGGCCGCCGGTCGGCCGGGTCGACAACGTGTTCGGCGACCGCAACCTGGTGTGCGCCTGCCCGTCGATCGAGAGCTATCAGGACGCCTGATCCGGCCTTTAGGTAGCTGGGGCCGCTTTGCGGCCCAATCGCGACACAAGGCCGCTCCCACAGGGACCGCGCCGCTCTTTGTGGGAGCGGCCTTGTGTCGCGATTGGGCTGCGCAGCAGCCCCAAAATCCTCAGGAGGAACCACCATGTCACTGAGCGTCTTCGACCTGTTCAAGATCGGCATCGGCCCCTCCAGTTCACACACGGTCGGCCCGATGCGTGCCGCGGCCCGGTTTGCCGAAGGCCTGCGGCGTGACGGCCTGCTGGCGCGCACTGCCAGCGTCAAGGCCGAGCTGTATGGCTCGCTGGGCGCCACCGGCAAGGGCCACGGCAGTGACAAGGCCGTGCTACTGGGCCTTGAAGGCGAACACCCCGACCTCATCGAGACCGACAGCATCCCCGCCCGCCTGCAGGCCATCCGCGACAGCGGCCGCATCAATTTGCTCGGCGAGCACAGCATTGCCTTTATCGAAAAGCAGCACCTGGCGATGATCCGCAAGCCGCTGGACTTCCACCCCAACGGCATGATCTTCCGCGCCTTCGACGACGCCGGCCTGCAAATCCGTAGCCGCGAGTACTACTCGGTGGGTGGAGGCTTTGTGGTCGATGAGGACGCCGCCGGCCACGACCGCATCGTCGAGGACAGCACCGTGCTGGCCTACCCGTTCAAGACCGCCAAGGAACTGCTCGGCCACTGCACCGCGCAAAACCTGTCGGTGAGCCAGGTGATGCTGGCCAACGAGGCGGCCTGGCGCCCGGAAGCCGAAACCCGCGCCGGGCTGCTGCGCATCTGGCAAGTGATGCAGGATTGCGTCGAAGCCGGCTGCCAGCATGAAGGCATCCTGCCTGGCGGGCTCAAGGTCAAGCGCCGGGCACCGGCCCTGTATCGCCAGCTGAGCCGCCACCCGGAAGCCAGCCTGCGTGATGCGCTATCGGTGCTCGACTGGGTCAACCTCTACGCCCTGGCGGTAAACGAGGAAAACGCCTACGGCGGGCGGGTGGTTACCGCACCCACCAACGGCGCCGCAGGTATCGTCCCGGCGGTGTTGCACTACTACATGCGCTTCGTACCGGGCGCCAGCGAGGACGGGGTGGTGCGCTTTCTGCTCACCGCCGCCGCCATCGGCATCCTGTACAAGGAAAACGCCTCCATCTCTGGCGCCGAGGTGGGCTGCCAGGGCGAGGTTGGCGTGGCCTGCTCGATGGCCGCCGGGGCGCTGTGCGAAGTGATGGGCGGTAGCGTGCAACAGGTGGAGAACGCCGCTGAAATCGGTATGGAACACAACCTGGGCCTGACCTGCGACCCGATCGGCGGGCTGGTCCAGGTGCCCTGCATCGAGCGCAACGCCATGGGTTCGGTGAAGGCGATCAACGCGGTTCGTATGGCCTTGCGCGGCGACGGGCAACACTTTGTGTCGCTCGACAAGGTCATCCGCACCATGCGCCAGACCGGCGCCGACATGAAAAGCAAATACAAAGAGACCGCCCGTGGCGGCCTGGCCGTCAACATCATCGAATGTTGACCCTACAACAACAGCAAGGAGTCACCGATGTCCGAAACACTGCTCAAGACCCCACTGCATGCCCTGCACCTGGAACTGGGTGCGCGCATGGTGCCGTTCGCCGGCTACGACATGCCGGTACAGTACCCGCTGGGCGTGCTCAAGGAACACCTGCACACCCGCGAGCAGGCCGGCCTGTTCGATGTCTCGCACATGGGCCAGATCACGCTGCGCGGCGCAGATGCGGCCAAGGCTCTGGAAAGCCTGGTGCCGGTGGACATCATCGACTTGCCGGTGGGCATGCAGCGCTATGCCATGTTCACCAACGAGCAAGGCGGCATCCTTGATGACCTGATGGTCGCCAACCTGGGCGACGACACGCTATTTCTGGTGGTCAACGCCGCCTGCAAGGACCAGGACCTGGCTCACCTGCAAACGCACATCGGTAGCCGCTGTGAAGTGCAGCCGCTGTTCGAGGAACGTGCCCTGCTGGCCCTGCAAGGCCCGGCTGCGGTCAAGGTGCTGGAGCGCCTGGCCCCGGAAGTGGCAAGCATGACCTTCATGCAGTTCCGCCCGGTGAAACTGCTGGGTGAAGACTGCTTCGTCAGCCGCTCGGGCTACACCGGCGAAGATGGCTACGAGATCTCGGTACCGGCCCACGCCGCCGACGCCCTGGCCCGCCGCCTGCTGGCCGAGCCCGAGGTACAGCCGATTGGCCTGGGCGCTCGCGATTCGCTGCGCCTGGAAGCGGGCCTGTGCCTGTATGGCCACGACATGAACAGCGAGACCACGCCGGTCGAAGCCAGCCTGCTGTGGGCAATTTCCAAGGTGCGCCGCGCCGACGGCGAACGTGCGGCCGGCTTCCCGGGCGCCGAGGCAATCTTTGCTCACCAGCGCGACGGTGTCGCGCGCAAACGTGTCGGCCTGTTGCCGCAAGAGCGCACGCCCGTGCGTGAAGGCGCGGACATTGTCGATGCCAACGATAAACCGGTCGGCAAAGTGTGCAGTGGTGGTTTTGGCCCGACACTCGGCGCACCGGTTGCAATGGGTTATATCGATAGTGAACATGCCGCAGTCGACACCGCGCTGTTTGCCGTGGTGCGCGGCAAAAAGGTTGCCTTGAAAGTCAGCAAAATGCCTTTTGTGGCACAACGTTACTACCGTGGTTGAAACAGCTTTATGAAGGTTAAGGGCAGGCGCTCCATATTCGTTTTCGAACCTGCCCAATAACTTTTGAACATAGCGCCAGGCCAGGCGCCATGCCGTTTCCGACAAAGCGGTCGGTTATCGGCAAACGGCCGATTTTCCATACGACCAAGGGCTTGTTTTTCGCTCAGGAGTTGGCGTACATTCACTGCACTGTGTTTGCATGGGTCGCAACAGTTCGTGACCTGGGCCAGTAGCCGAGATTTGCTACAACCCGTTCGACGTCTCTTACTTTCCTGCAAAACAGCCCAGTAATCTTTCGCTTACAAAAAAGTGCGAAAGTAACTGTCATCACAATTTAAGCTTCATAGGAAATAAGACAATGGCTGAGCGTCAGAACGGTACCGTCAAGTGGTTCAATGACGAAAAAGGTTACGGCTTCATCACCCCAGAAAGCGGTCCGGATCTGTTCGTGCACTTCCGCGCCATCCAAGGCAACGGCTTCAAGAGCCTGAAAGAAGGCCAGAAAGTGACCTTCGTCGCTGTACAAGGCCAAAAAGGCATGCAGGCTGACGAAGTCCAGCCAGAAGCCTGATACTTCTAAAAAAGAGCCCCTGCGTTGACGCGCAGGGGCTTTTTTTTGCTTGCAATTCCATAGAATGAGCCTTTTCTCCCTCTGGAGCTGCCCAAGCGATGCCCAAGCCTTACCTTAATCCTCAGGGTGACTTCCCCCCCGCTGGCCTGGGCCGACGGCTGGCCGCCATGTTCTACGACTTCCTGCTTTGTACTGCACTGCTGATCGTGACCGCCGGCGCGTACAAGATGATCCAGATGGCGATCATCGGCGAAGCACGCATGCGCGAGCTGACCGAGGTCGGCGCACTGGACGGCGACCCGCTACTGTCGACGGTATTGCTGTTTGCCTTGTTCGGCTTCTTTGCCAAGTTCTGGACCCATGGCGGGCAGACCCTGGGCATGCAAGTGTGGGGCGTGCGGGTGCAGAACGCCGATGGCTCGGCCATCAGCCTGTGGCAGGCGCTGCTGCGCTTTGTGGTGTCGATTGCGTCGTGGCTGTGTTTTGGGCTGGGGTTCTTCTGGGTGCTGATCGACAAACGCAAGCGTGGCTGGCATGACATTTATTCGGAAAGCCAGTTGGTGCGGGTGCCGAAGCAGAAGAAATAAGGCAGGGATTTGTGTTGCCTTTGGGGGCCTCTTCGCGGGTGAACCCGCTCCTACAAGGTTCAGCACATGCCTCAAGAGCGGCGCGCCCCTTGTAGGAGCGGGTTTACCCGCGAAGAGGCCCTCACAGGTCACTACCCATGAAAAAGCCGACCCTGAGGTCGGCTTTCTTGTGCAGCGCAGGTCATCAACCTGCCCGGCGCAACAACCACACACCGGCCAAGGCACAGATACCCGCCGGGATCACCACCGCCAGCAACGGCGGGAAGCCGAACACCTGGCTCGAAGGCCCGAGCAGGTCCTGCCCGATACGGAAAACGAAGCCCACCAGCACACCGGTGAACACGCGCTGGCCAAGGGTCACCGAACGCAGCGGACCAAAGATGAATGAAATCGCCATCAGCACCAGCGCCGCAGTAACCATCGGTTGCAGTACCTTGGTCCAGAACGCCAGCCAGTAACGGGCATTGTTCAGGCCTTGGTCAGACAGGTAGTGGATGTAGTCCCACAGGCCGGTGATCGACAGCGACTCCGGCGCCAGGATCACGGTATTGAGCAACTGCGGGGTCAGCGATACATCCCAGCGCTCGCTTGGGGCCTTCACCACCTCGGTGTGGTCACCGCGGAAGAAGGTGGTGCTGACATCGCTGAGCAACCAGTGATCGTCATTGTACTGGGCACGGCGAGCAAAGCTGGATGTCTGGATTTTGCGCTCGCTGTCGAAGCGGTAGCGGGTTACCCCCAGCAGCAGGCCGTTGGGCTGCACGGCGTTGATGTGCACGAACTCCTCGCCCTGGCGGTGCCACATACCACGCTTGGAGCTCTGCGCCTCACCACCGCCCTGGGCCAGGGAACGGTCGGCCTGGGCCTTGTTCTCGGTCACCGGAGCCACGTACTCGCCGATCAGCAGGCCAACCAGCATCAGTACCAGCATCGGTTTCATCACTGCCCAGACAATGCGGCCGATAGAAACCCCGGCGGCACGCATGATGGTCAGTTCACTGCTGCTGGCCAGGCTGCCCAGGCCAATCAGGCAGCCGATCAGCGCGGCCATCGGCAGCATGTCGTACAGGCGCCGCGGTGCGGTCAGCAGCACGTAGTTGCCTGCTTCCATCACCGTGTAGGTGTCACTCAGGTCGCTCATCTCGTCGATGAAGGCGAACAGCGAAGCCAGGCCGAGGATGATCCCCAGCACGGCCAGGATGGCCAGCAGCACGCTCTGGCCGATGTAGCGATCGAGCTTAGCCATGGGCCACCTCCGCACGGCGGGCGGCGCGCTTGAGGCGCAATGGCTCCCAGTACATCAGGCCAAGGCCGATCAGCAGGAACAGGCCATGGACCCACCACATGCCCAAGGCAATCGGCAGCTTGCCCTTCTCGAGGGCGCCGCGTACGGAAATCAGCATTGTCAGGTAAGCCATGTACAGAAGAATTGCGGGCAGCAGCTTGAGGAAGCGGCCCTGGCGCGGGTTGACCCGGGACAATGGCACCGCCAGCAGCGTCACCACGAACACCAGGATGGGCAGCGACAGCCGCCATTGCAGCTCGGCGCGCTCGCGCAGGTCGGTCTTGCCGAACAGGTCGAGGGTCGGGATGGCTTCACGCTCGGTGACTTCCTCGGCGACTTCCGGCTTGGGCAGCAGCACGCCATAGGTGTCGTACTTGATCGCACGGTAATCGGCCTGGCCGGGGTTACCGTCGTAGCGGTAGCCGTTTTCCAGCACCAGGTACCGATTGCCATCGGCCTGGATTTCCTGATGGCCCTTCTCGGCGACCAGCACCGACGGGGCACGGTCCTTGGTTTTATCCTGGTTGAAGCGTTTTTCGGAGATGAACACACCACCGAGCTTGACGCGGTCGTCCGACAGCTGCTCGGTGTAGGTCACCCGCGAACCGTCACGCAAGGTCTGGAAGCGGCCCGGCACCAGCGTGTCGAACTCGGTCAGGGTGTCCTGCTGGGCGATGATCTGCTGCACTTGGGCAACGCCCAGTGGTGCCAGGCTCAGGCTCAGCCAGGCCACCATTAGGGCAACCAGTGCCGCCGGGACCATGGTCAGGCCCAGCAGGCGCTGCTGGCTCATGCCGGTGGCCGACAGCACGGTCATCTCGCTTTCCAGGTAAAGGCGCCCGTAAGCCAGGAGAATGCCGAGGAACAGCCCCAAGGGCAGGATCAGCTGCAGGAAGCCCGGCAGGCGAAAGCCCATGATAAGGAACAATACCCCCGGGTCGAGCACGCCCTGGGCGGCCTGGGCCAGGTACTTGATGAAGCGCCCGCTCATGATGATCACCAGCAGCACGGCGCTGACGGCGCTCAAGGTCACCAGGACCTCGCGGGACAGATAACGAAAGACGATCAAACCAGACACTCCTGGGTTGTCAGGGCGGACTGCCATGAAATGGCGCCAAACAATGACTTAGTACATCCAAGACCAATGCCGGTTCGCCAAAGGCGAACCTCCATGTAAAGTGCGCGCATTATCCTGTGATTGACTGCCCCTGTCACTTGGCCGCGCATGAAGGTGCACAACGGGGTTGTCAGCACGCTTGCCGCAGGCTCAAACTGGCTGCTTTTCCGCTGGCACGCGTCGACGCGGCCAGGCCCGTCCAGAGCGCTGGAGCACACAGCGCCATACGTATCGATCATTCGGGGATCCTGACATGGAACTGGTTGTAAAAAGCGTAGCTGCTGCATCCGTAAAAACCGCCACTCTGGTCATTCCGGTAGGTGAAAGCCGCAAACTTGGCGCCGTTGCCAAGGCCGTCGACCAGGCCAGCGAAGGCGCCATCAGCGCGGTACTCAAGCGCGGCGACCTGGCCGGCAAGCCAGGCCAGACCCTGCTGCTGCAAAACCTCCCGGGCCTGAAGGCCGAGCGCGTGCTGCTGGTAGGCAGCGGCAAGGATGAGGCCCTGGGCGACCGCGCCTGGCGCAAGCTGGTCGCCAGCGTCGCCGGCGTGCTCAAGGGCCTGAATGGCGCAGACGCCGTGCTGGCCCTGGACGATATTGGTGTCAGCAACCGCGATGCCCATTACGGCAAATACCGCCTGCTGGCCGAAACCTTGCAGGACGGCGAATATGTGTTCGACCGTTACAAGAGCCAGAAGGCAGAGCCGCGCGCCCTGAAAAAAGTCACCCTGCTGGTGGACCAGGCCAGCCAGGCCGAAGTCGAGCGTGCGGTCAAGCACGCCAGCGCCATCGCCACCGGCATGGCCTTTACCCGCGACCTCGGCAACCTGCCGCCAAACGTGTGCCACCCAAGCTTCCTCGCCGAGCAGGCCAAAGACCTGGGCAAGGCTCACAAGGCGCTGAAGGTTGAAGTACTGGACGAGAAAAAGATCAAGGACCTGGGCATGGGCGCGTTCTACGCCGTGGGCCAGGGCAGCGACCAGCCGCCACGCCTGATCGTGCTCAACTACCAGGGCGGCAAGAAGGCTGACAAGCCATTCGTGCTGGTTGGCAAGGGCATCACCTTCGACACCGGCGGCATCAGCCTCAAGCCTGGCGCCGGCATGGACGAAATGAAGTACGACATGTGCGGTGCCGCCAGCGTGCTGGGCACCCTGCGTGCCGTGCTCGAGCTGCAACTGCCGATCAACCTGGTGTGCCTGCTGGCCTGTGCCGAGAACATGCCGAGCGGCGGCGCCACCCGCCCGGGTGACATCGTCACCACCATGAGCGGCCAGACCGTGGAAATCCTCAACACCGACGCCGAAGGCCGCCTGGTGCTGTGCGACACCCTGACCTACGCCGAGCGCTTCAAGCCACAGGCCGTGATCGACATCGCCACCCTGACCGGCGCCTGCATCGTCGCCTTGGGCAGCCACACCACCGGCCTGATGGGCAACAACGACGACCTGGTCGGCCAGTTGCTCGACGCCGGCAAGCGCGCTGACGACCGCGCCTGGCAGCTGCCGCTGTTCGATGAGTACCAGGAGCAGTTGGACAGCCCGTTTGCCGACATGGGCAACATCGGTGGGCCAAAAGCCGGCACCATTACCGCCGGTTGCTTCCTGTCGCGCTTCGCCAAGGCCTACAACTGGGCGCACATGGACATCGCCGGTACCGCCTGGATCAGCGGTGGCAAGGACAAGGGCGCCACTGGTCGCCCGGTCCCGCTGCTAACCCAGTACCTGCTGGACCGCGCCAGCGCCTGACGCCGTGATGCCGGTGGTGCCTTGCGCACCGCCGGCCGGCGATACCGATCATGAGCAAAGTCGACTTCTACATACTGCCAACCGACTCGTTGTCGGCGCGGCTCGATTTCGCCTGCAAGCTGTGCGAGAAGGCCTGGCGCCTCGGCCACCGGGTCTATCTGCATTGCCAGGACGCCGAGCAGCGCGACGAGCTGGACCTGCGCCTGTGGCGCTTCAAGGGCGAAGCCTTCGTACCCCACGACCTGGCCGAGGTGCACGCCGATGCTGGCGTGGCCCTGGGCCTGGCTGACAATGCCGGTGACCACCATGACCTGCTGATCAACCTGGGTGCCGGTGTGCCGGGCTTTGTCGGCCAGTTCGAACGGGTGGCGGAAATTGTCGTCGAGGAGCCCGGCATTCGCCAATCGGCCCGAGAGCGATTCCGTTTCTACCGCGAACAGGGCTATGCTCTGCAAGACCACCGCTTACAGCGACTTTGACGACGATGGACAAGCACTCTCCCCTGCCCGACTCCGCCCATCTGCTCGACGACCTTGAGTCGATCCGCCAGTTGCTGGGCGACGCCGACCTGCAACCACCGCTGCTGACCGAAACGGTGGAGCAGATCCCGTTATTGCTCGACGAGCCCGCCGGCAACCCTGCGCCTGCTGCGCGACCCGCAGCGGTCGAGCCCGAGGAAGACCCGCAGACGCGCCGCCAGGACACCCTGCTGCACCTGGAAAGCGAACTGCGCGCTGCGGCGCAGATGATCATGCAGGACGTGATCAACGACTTTACCCCGCATATCGAGAACGAGATCAAGCGCCGCCTGGATGCGCGGATCGAGCGGTTGATCAAGCGTTCGGAGTAAACCCCCGGGGCCGCTACGCGGCCCTTTCGCGACACAAGGCCGCTCCTACAGGGATCGCATAGTCCTGTAGGAGCGGCCTTGTGTCGCGAAAGGGCTGCAAAGCAGCCCCCGGCCTGTCGCCTAAACCCTGTGCCTTCGTTATACTTTTCGGCTTTCCCGAATAAATGCACAGGGTCCCGCCGCGCATGGATAAGACCTACCAGCCGCACGCTATCGAAACTTCCTGGTACAACACCTGGGAGTCCGAGAACTATTTCGCCCCACAAGGTGCAGGCGAGTCCTACACCATCATGATCCCGCCGCCGAACGTGACCGGCAGCCTGCACATGGGCCACGGGTTCAACAACGCGATCATGGACGCCCTGATCCGTTTCCGCCGCATGCAAGGCCGCGACACCCTGTGGCAGCCAGGTACCGACCACGCCGGTATCGCCACGCAGATGCTGGTGGAACGCCAGCTCGAAGCCAAGGGCCAGAACCGCCATGACCTGGGCCGCGAACAGTTCCTGGAAAAAGTCTGGGAATGGAAGGATCAGTCGGGTGGCAACATCAGCCGCCAGATCCGCCGCCTGGGCTCGTCGGTAGACTGGAGCCGCGAGCGCTTCACCATGGATGACGGCTTGTCCGAAGCGGTCAAGGAAGCCTTCGTGCGCCTGCATGAGGACGGCCTGATCTACCGCGGCAAGCGCCTGGTCAACTGGGACACCAAGCTGCACACGGCCATTTCCGACCTCGAAGTGGAGAACCACGACGAGAAGGGCCACTTGTGGAACCTGCGCTACCCGCTGGCCGACGGCGCCAAGACCGCCGAAGGCCAGGACTACCTGGTAGTTGCCACCACCCGCCCGGAAACCCTGCTGGGTGACGCCGCCGTTGCGGTCAACCCGAACGACGAGCGCTACCAGGCGTTGATTGGCAAGTTCGTCGAACTGCCGCTGGTCGGCCGCCGCATCCCGATCATCGCCGACGACTACTGCGACCCAGCGTTCGGTACCGGCTGCGTGAAGATCACCCCGGCCCACGACTTCAACGACTACGAAGTCGGCAAGCGCCACAATCTGCCGCTGCTGAACATCTTCGACAAGAACGCCTTCGTACTGGCCAGCGCCCAGGCCTTCAACCTCGACGGCAGCGTCAACGAGCAGGTCGACACCCAGCTGCCGGCCCAGTACGCCAACCTCGACCGCTTTGTCGCGCGCAAGCAGATCGTTGCCGACCTGGACGCCCAGGGCTTGCTGGTCAGCATCGACGACCACGCGCTGAAAGTGCCGAAGGGCGACCGCTCCGGCACCATCATCGAGCCGTGGCTGACCGACCAGTGGTACGTCTCCACCAAGCCGCTGGCAGAACCTGCCATTGCCGCCGTGGAAGACGGTCGCATCCAGTTCGTGCCCAAGCAGTACGAAAACATGTACTTCTCCTGGATGCGCGACATCCAGGACTGGTGCATCAGCCGCCAGCTGTGGTGGGGCCACCGCATTCCGGCGTGGTACGACGAGGCCGGCCAGGTCTATGTTGGCCGCAACGAGGAAGAAGTGCGCGCCAAGCACAAGCTGGGTGCCGACGTGGTCCTGCGCCAGGACGACGACGTGCTCGACACCTGGTTCAGTTCGGGCTTGTGGACCTTCTCCACCCTGGGCTGGCCGGAGCAGACCGAATTCCTCAAGAAGTTCCACTCCACCGACGTACTGGTGACGGGCTTCGACATCATCTTCTTCTGGGTTGCGCGCATGATCATGCTGACCATGCACCTGATCAAGAACGAGGACGGCACCCCGCAGGTACCGTTCAAGACCGTGTACGTGCACGGCCTGGTGCGTGACGGCCAGGGCCAGAAGATGTCCAAGTCCAAGGGCAACGTGCTCGACCCGCTGGACATCGTCGACGGCATCACCCTCGACGCCCTGCTGGAAAAACGCACCAGCGGCATGATGCAGCCCAAGCTTGCCGAAAAGATCGCCAAGCAGACCAAGGCCGAGTTCCCCGAAGGTATCGCCAGCTACGGCACCGACGCCCTGCGCTTCACCTTCTGCTCGTTGGCCTCGACCGGCCGCGACATCAAGTTCGACATGGGCCGCGTAGAAGGCTACCGCAACTTCTGCAACAAGATCTGGAACGCTGCCCGCTACGTGCTGGACAAGGGCGAGGACTGCGGCCAGAACGGCGAAGCCTACGAGCTGTCGCTGGCTGACCGCTGGATCATTTCGCAGCTGCAGCGCACCGAAGCCGAAGTAACCCGCCAGCTGGAGCAGTTCCGCTTCGACCTGGCCAGCCAGGCGCTGTACGAGTTCATCTGGAACCAGTACTGCGACTGGTACCTGGAGCTGTCCAAGCCGGTACTGTGGGACGAAAACGCCCCGGTCGAGCGCGCCCGTGGCACCCGCCGCACTCTGGTACGCGTGCTGGAAGTGGCACTGCGCCTGGCGCACCCGTTCATGCCGTTCATCACCGAAGAAATCTGGCAGCGCATCGCGCCGCTGGCCGGTATCGAGGGCAAGACCATCATGCTGCAGCCGTGGCCGGTGGCCGTTGAGGCGCGCATCGACGCCGCTGCCGAAGGTGACATCGAGTGGCTGAAAGAGCTGATGGTCGGCCTGCGCAACATCCGCGCCGAGATGAACATCGGCCCGGGCAAGCCGCTGCCGCTGTTCCTGAAGAACGCCAACGCCGATGACCAGCGCCGCCTGCAGGAAAACGAAGCCCTGCTGAAGAAGCTGGCCAAGGTCGAATCGTTCACCGTCCTGAGCGACGCCGACGAAGCGCCACTGTCGGCCACCGCCCTGGTCGGTGACCTGCAAGTGCTGGTGCCTATGGCCGGGTTGATCGACAAGGATGCCGAGCTGGCGCGCCTGCACAAGGAAATCCAGCGCTTGCAGGGTGAAGTCGCACGTGTGGGTGGCAAGCTGTCCAATGCTGCCTTCGTCGACAAGGCCCCGCCTGCGGTGATCGAGAAGGAACGCGCCAAGCTGGCCGAGTCCGAACAGGCCCTGGCCAACTTCACCGAGCAACATGCGCGGATTGCAGCGCTGTAACAATCTGCTAGACCGCAGGGGCCGCTGTGCGGCCCTATCGCGACACAAGGCCGCTCCTACAGGGACGGCGCCGGTTTGACAGGCGCCGCTATCCTGTAGGAGCGGCCTTGTGTCGCGATAGGGCTGCAAAGCAGCCCCAAGGCCTGCAACACCGGATTCGACCATGACCGACAAACCCACCCTGCACCCGCGCAACCGCCACCAGGGCCGCTACGACTTCCCCAGCCTGATCAAGGCCCACCCTGACCTGGCGCGCTTCACTATCACCAACCCCCACGGCAAACCCAGCATCGACTTCGCCAACCCCGAAGCCGTGCGGGTGTTCAACCGTGCCCTGCTCAAGGCCCAATACGGCATCCAGCACTGGGACATTCCCGCCGACTACCTGTGCCCGCCCATTCCCGGCCGCGCCGACTACATCCACGTAGCCGCCGACCTGCTGGCAACAGACAATGCCGGCGAAGTTCCCAAGGGCGCCCAGGTGCGTGCGCTGGACATCGGCGTGGGCGCCAACTGCATCTATCCGCTGTTGGGCCACAGCGACTACCGCTGGCGCTTCCTTGGCTCGGACATCGACCCGGTAGCCCTGGCCTCGGCCAAGGCGATCGTCCAGGCCAACGGCCTGGGCAAGGCCATCACCCTGCGCCAGCAGGCCAACCGGGCACACATCCTCAGTGGGCTGCTGCAGGAGGGCGAACGCTTCGACCTGACCCTGTGCAACCCGCCCTTCCATGCCTCACGCGACGAAGCCACACGCGGCAGCCAGCGCAAATGGAAGAACCTTGGCAAGCAGGACCCCAAGCGCAAGCTGCCGGTGCTGAATTTTGGTGGCCAGAACAACGAACTGTGGTGCGAGGGCGGCGAAATCCGCTTTGTCACTCAACTGGTCGGCGAAAGCGTGCACTACGCCGAGCAAGTACTGTGGTTTACCAGCCTGGTGTCCAAGGCCAGCAACCTGCCGGGGATTGAAGCCGCGCTGAACAAGGCCGGCGCCAAGGCCGTGCGCATCATCGAAATGGGCCAGGGGCAGAAGCAGAGCCGCATGGTCGCCTGGAGCTTCCACGACGATGCAGCGCGCCAGGCCTGGCACGCCCAGCGTAAATCACAGGCATGAAAAAACCGCGCCCGGGCAAGCCGGGCGCGGTTTCGTCAAAGCTTCAACAATTACTTGTTGATGGCGTCGGTCAGCACTTTGGCTGGAACGAACTTGACGACTTTCTTGGCAGCGATTTCGATGGCAGCGCCAGTCGAAGGGTTGCGGCCGGTACGGGCAGGACGCTCGGAGACTTTCAGCTTGCCGATGCCTGGCAGGGTGATTTCAGCGCCGTTTTCCAGTTGGTCGGCAACGATCTGGCCCAGTTGCTCCAGAGCGTTCTTGGCGGTGGCTTTTGGCGCGGCGATCGATTCGGCGATGTCGGCAATCAGTTGGTCTTTGGTCAATGCCATGGTGGTGTTCCTTCCCTATCAAATTCGATGGTTATGCAGCGAACTACGACGTTATCGGGCCAGCCCCTTGAAGTGGAGGGCCGCGCCAATCGCGTATGTAGATACGTAAATCGGCGTTTGGTTCGACACGACGACAGCAAGCTGCCAGCAATGCGCCACACGAGGGGCACAAGACCGCGCAAAGCTACCACAGGAATGGATAAATATCCGCTGCGCACTTCGATTTAATGCAGGTTTTTCGGGGGTTTTAGCTTAAAACGCACAAAACTGAACAAAAAACAAACAACCGGCATTTCTGCCAACATACGGCCACTGCATCACCTGGTGTCTGGGTTAAACTGGACGACTTTTGCAGCTCGCCGAGAATTCCATGCCAATCCGACATTGCATCGTTCACCTGATCGACAAAAAGCCCGATGGCAGCCCCGCCGTACTGCATGCCCGTGACTGCGAACTGGCCGCTTCCGACGCCATCGAAAACCTGCTGGCCGACCTCAACGACAGCTATAACGCCAAGCAAGGCAAGGCCTGGGGCTTTTTCCACGGCGAGTCGGGTGCCTACCCGCTGAGCGGCTGGCTGAAGCAGTACCTGGATGCCGAGAAGGACTTCACTGCCTTCAGCCGCATTGCCGTCGAGCACCTGCAGAAGCTGATGGAAGAGTCCAACCTGTCCACCGGCGGCCACATCCTGTTTGCCCACTACCAGCAAGGCATGACGGAGTACCTGGCGATCGCCCTGCTGCACCACAGCGAAGGCGTGGCAGTGAATGCCGAACTCGACGTCACCCCTTCCCGCCACCTCGACCTTGGCCAGTTGCACCTGGCGGCGCGCATCAACCTGTCGGAGTGGAAGAACAACCAGAACTCCAAGCAGTACATTTCGTTCATCAAGGGCAAGAACGGCAAGAAGGTTTCGGATTATTTCCGCGACTTCATCGGCTGCCAGGAAGGCGTTGATGGCCCGGGTGAAACCCGCACCCTGCTCAAAGCCTTCAGCGACTTCGTAGAGAGCGAGGACTTGCCGGAAGAGTCGGCCCGCGAAAAGACCCAGACCCTGGTCGAATACGCCACCACCCAGACCAAGCTGGGCGAACCGGTGACGCTGGAAGAATTGTCCAGCTTGATCGACGAGGACCGGCCCAAGGCGTTCTACGACCACATCCGCAACAAGGACTACGGCCTGTCGCCGGAAATCCCGGCGGACAAACGCACCCTGAACCAGTTCCGCCGCTTCACCGGGCGTGCCGAGGGGCTGTCGATCAGCTTCGAGGCGCACCTGCTGGGGGACAAGGTGGAATATGACGAGGAAGCCGGGACCTTGATCATCAAAGGGCTGCCGACCACCTTGGTGGACCAGTTGAAGCGGCGCAAGGACTAATGGCCCTGGGGGCTGCTTTGCAGCCCATCCGACCGGTCCGGCGCCCCGGCAAGGCCGCTCCTACAGGCATCGCGATTCCCTGTAGGAGCGGCCTTGTGTCGCGAAAGGGCCGCAAAGCGGCCCCGGCAACCTCAAGCCGAGCCGACCAGGTAAGACGCCACCAGCGCCTCCTTCGCCGACTTGCGCAGCCGTTTTACCAACCGCTCCTGGCGCAAAGCCTCGCCCTTGTCCGGCCACTGCTCCACATACACCAGCGCCTGCGCCGGGCTGGTCTTGAAGTAACGCGCGCCCTGCCCTTTCTGATGCGCCACAAAACGCCGCTGCGGGTCATCGCTGATGCCGCAATACAACGAACCATTGGCCGCCCTTACCAGATAGACGTACCAAGGCTTGCCGACAACCACTTCGACGATTTCACTCACCTCGGGCCTGCTGAAACGCACGTAGTCCCTTGAATGCCTGCGAGCGCACCTTGTTCTGCACCAGCGGCGACCAGCCCAGCAATACACCAGGCACGCCCAACGCCTGTCGCGACCAGCGCCACAGGTCGAAGGTGTCGTCGTGCTGGCAGATCAGCCCATCACGAATGACGAAGCGCGCCTGGATGTCGTTGACCACCACCCGGCCGGTCTGGCTGAACAGGTAGGTCGCCACCCAGTGCGCAGCGCCACCGCGCTCATCGGCGCGGACATTGTCGAACGACAGGGTGAAATCCTTGGCACGGGTAGTGAGCATCCGCCACATGTCGCCCGCGTCCCGGCCGCGCAGGATGCCGAACACCGGGTCACTGAAAACGATATCGTCGCTGTAGCAGGCGATCATCGCCTCGGCGTCCAGGCGCTGGAAGGCCTGATAGAAGCGTGTGATCAAGTCGCGGTTGCAGTCGCTCATGGGGGCTGGTCCGTCCTGGGGTCGAAAGCAGCACGATAATCTGCCCTGGGTGCATATGCCAGTACCGGCCTCTTCGCGGGTGAACCCGCTCCCACAGGATTTATACAAGCTTCGGACCTGTGGTTTTCCTGTGGGAGCGGGCGTGCCCGCGAAGAGGCCGGCACTGCGAAGAAACACCCTCAGACTTTTTCGCTGCTCACCTGAACATGCAATGCCCGCCCGGCACCCAGCCCGAACACGATGGCGCCAATCCCCAGCACGGCAAAAATCCAGCCCACCGCCGCCCAGCCCCCGGTCAGGTCATGCACAAGGCCCACCGCAAACGGCCCCATCGACGCCAGGGTATAACCCACCCCTTGGGCCATGCTCGACAGGTTCGCTGCCACATGCGCGTCCTTCGAGCGCAGCACTATCAAGGTCAGCGCCAGGGCAAAGGTGCCGCCCTGCCCCAAGCCCAGCACCACCGCCCAGCCCCACAGCCCGGAAAGCGGTGCATACAGGCAGCCAAACAGCCCTGCCAGGGTGATCAGCATGACCACCACGATCGCCAGGCGTTGGTCCTTGCCGCGGGTGGCCAGCCACGGCGCGCTGAGCGAGCTGACCAATTGCACGATCACCGATCCCGACAGCACCAGACCCGCCTCGGTCGGGCTCAGGCCACGCCCGATCAGGATCGAAGGCAACCAGCCAAATACAATGTAGGCCAGTGACGACTGCAGCCCCATGTACAGCGTCACCTGCCAGGCCAGCGGGTCACGCCACAAGCCGCGCACGCGGTAAGCCACCTTGTGCAGGCCATGCCCTTGTCGGGCTTGCGGCAGCCACACCAGCATGGCCAGCACGGCCGGTAGCACCCAGAAACCCAGGCCCAGTGCCCAGCTTTCATCGAAATACCTGGCCAACGGTACGGTGGCACCCGCCGCCATCGCTGCGCCCAGGCACAGGGCCATGGTGTACACGCCGGTCAGCGTGCCAGCGTGCTGGGGGAAGTCGCGCTTGACGATACCCGGCAACAACACACCGATAATGCCGATACTGGCCCCCGCCATCAGGCTGCCAAGGAACACCCCGGCAACGCCAAAGCTGCTGCGCACCACAATGCCCAGTGCCAGCGTGACGAGGATGCCGACGATCACCCGTTCGCTGCCAAAACGCCGTGCCAGCAGCGGCGCCAGTGGCGCAAACAGCCCCAGGCACAACACCGGCAAGGTGGTCAGCAAGCCGGCCTGCGAGGCATTGAGCCCCAGGCCATCGGATACCTGGCCCAGCACCGGCGCCATGCTCGACAGCGCCGGGCGCAGGTTCAGTGCCACCAGTACCAGGCCGAGCAACAGCAACCAGGGCCGGCGCAGTTGCACGGGCTGTTGCTGCACTTGCTCGTCGTCAGCTTCGGCGTCGATCAGCAACTCATCGAGGTCCCGCTGGTGCGACGGGGTATTACGGGTGATGGATTCAGCCATGGCCTTCTCGGGTTCAGGATTCGATGAGGGTACGGCTCAGGCGTTTGGCCCGCTCCGCGTCACGTTGCTCGATGGCGTCGAGGATCTGCCCGTGCAGATCGAACGTAGCCTGACAGCGTGGCACCGTCGCCATGTTGTGCTGCAGCGCCGCCGCCACCACGCCAGAGAAATAACGGTACAGCTCGCTGAGCGCAGGGTTGTGCGCGGCATCGACCAGCCGCTGGTGAAACACCAGGTCGCACGTTACATAGGTGTCGACATCCCCATGAAAATGCCCGGCACTGCCGGCCAGGGCATCTCGCAGCCCTTGCAGGTCAATTTCGGTACGCCGCAGCGCGGCCAGGCCAATGGCCTCGGTCTCAAGAATGTGGCGGGTTTCACGGGCCTGCTCGGCGGTACAGCGGGACATTGCCTGCACCGCTTGCAGCGGGTCCTGGGCGGTACGCAGGTAGCTGCCATCACCTTGGCGTATCTCTACCAGGCCGCTGAAAGCCAGTACACGCATGGCCTCGCGCACGGTGTTGCGGCTAATGCCCAGCTGCAGGGCCAGTTCCGGTTCGGTGGGCAGGCGCTGGCCGACCTGCCAATCGCCCAGCACGATACGCTCGCGCATGCGCTCAACCGCCAATTCGACCAAGGAACGCCTGGTCAGCTCTGTACTCATTCGACTCAACCAATCATCCGATGAATTAATGCAGCTTACCGGATGGTAAGCGGCGCCGTAAACCACCTGTCATTTCTGCCAGTTGTTGGCAACTCGCTTTGTTGCAACCCTCGTGGCGTACTTCAAGGATGCCTCTACATGCGACTAGTGAGCCTGTTGTTACTGCTGTTCCTGGCCCTGCTGCCGGGGTGTGATCCCGCTCAACCACCAAGCCGGCCCAAGGCCTTGTTCATTGGCCTGGACGGGGTGCAGTTGGAGCAATACCTGACACTGGGCGACGCCACCCACCTGAAACAGCGGCTGTACTATGGCAAAGCCTACGCGGGCGGTATCAACGGTAAAGCCAGTGAGCAAGCCACATTAAGCGCCCCCGGCTGGGTCACCTTGCTGACAGGTGTATGGAGCGACAAACATGGCGTTGTTTCCGACGCCGAGTCGCTGCGTGCCAACCCGACGTTTCCCAGCCTGTTCAAACGCCTGCGCCTGGCCCTGCCCAATGCCTACCTCTCCAGCATCGTCAACTGGCCCCCCATCAACACGGCCTATCTGCTGGAGGACGCCCATGGTGCCGACGTACGCGAGAGTGGCTTGTCCGATGATCAGGTGGTTGAGCGCACATTGCAGATCCTTGGCAACACGCCCGCTGACTTCACCTTCATTCAACTCGACGAACCTGATCAGGTCGGCCACCAGCAGGGTTATGGCGAGGGCGGCAACAATCGCTATCAGCAGGCCTTGCGCAAGGCCGACAGCGAGATCGGTCGGCTGCTGGACAAAGTGGAGCAAAGAGGCCGTATGTTTCCGCTGGAGGACTGGCTGGTGATCGTCAGCACCGATCATGGCCGCGACTATTGGGGCAAGGGCCATGGCAGTGCTTCGGAGCAGGAAAAAACCATTTTCATTGCCAGCAACAAGCCAATGAATGAGGAGCTGACCAAGCCGAGCATTCCGGCGGAAATGCCGGGGCCGGACAACCTGTACGGGCTCCCCGCACAGACCTCGGTGGCCCCCACCATCCTGCGCCACATGGGCCTCAAGCTGCAGCCGGACTGGCTGCTGGATGGTACACCCTTGCTAGGTGATACCGGCGTGCGCAAGGCGCGGGTCGATGAAAGCAAAGGGCGGCTGCGCTGGAACAGCGAGGCCAAGGGTTACCTGACGATACTGAAAAACGGGCATGTGGTTGCCCAGGTTGCCGCCAGGGACGGGCAATGGACAGATCCGGACGGGATGGCGCAGCAGAATGATTATGTGCTGATGCTTGAGGGTACGCCGACAGCGGTGCGCAACAGGCCGGCGGCCAAGGCGTTTGTCATAGAGGAAAGCAGTTACTAAGCGGAATGCGCTTTTTGTAGGAGCGGCCTTGCCGGGGCGCCGGACCGGTCGGATCGGGCCGCAAAGCGGCCCCAGCCATTTTTGCCTTAACGCTGAAATACTGGGGCCGCTGCGCGGCCCGCTCGCGACACAAGGCCGCTCCTACAAGGACCGCGTAACAGCAAATAGCGTTGTGGGTCAGTTCAGCGCATCCAGCAGCGCCTGGTTCATCTCCGGCGTGCCGATGGTGATGCGCAGGAACTGGGCAATGCGTGCCTGCTTGAAGTGGCGCACGATCACGCCCTGCTCGCGCAGGCGCGCTGCCAGTTCGGCGGCGTCCTGTTGCGGGTGGCGGGCGAAGATGAAGTTGGCTGCCGATGGCAACACTTCAAAGCCCTTGGCCTGCAACTGGCCAACCAACGCCTCGCGGCTGTCGATCACCTTGCGGCAAGTGTCCTCGAAGTACGCACGGTCTTCGAACGCAACTGCTGCACCGACAATCGCTGCGCGGTCCAGCGGGTAGGAGTTGAAGCTGTTCTTGATCCGCTCCAGCGCCTCGATCAGGTCGGGGTGGCCGACTGCCAGGCCAACGCGCAGGCCTGCCAGCGAGCGCGACTTCGACAAGGTCTGGGTAACCAGCAGGTTGTCGTAGCGGTCCACCAGGCTGATGGCCGTTTCGCCACCGAAATCAATGTAGGCTTCATCCACCACCACCACCGAATCACGGTTGGCCTGCAGCAACTGCTCCACCGCCTGCAACGGCATCAGGCAGCCCGTCGGCGCGTTGGGGTTGGGGAAGATGATGCCGGCGTTGGGCTTGCTGTAATCCTCAATGCGAATCTGGAACTGCTCGTCCAGCGCCACCTGCTCGAAGGCAATGCCGTACAGCCCGCAATAGACCGGATAGAAGCTGTAGCTGATATCCGGGAACAACAGCGGGGCATCGTGCTGGAACAGGCCGTGGAAGATGTGCGCCAGCACCTCGTCCGAACCGTTGCCGACAAACACTTGCGCTGGGGTTACGCCGTAGTACTCGGCAACGGCCTGCTTTAACCGGTCACCGTTCGGGTCCGGGTAAAGGCGCAGGTTGTCGTTGAGCTCGGCGCGCATGGCTTCCAGCGCCTTGGGCGATGGGCCATAAGGGTTTTCGTTGGTGTTCAGCTTGACCAGGCGGGCCAGTTTCGGCTGCTCGCCCGGCACGTAAGGCACCAGGTCCTTGACGAAGGGGCTCCAGAAACGACTCATGCTCAGTTCCCCTTCTCTTGGGTCAGGATACGGTATTCAGCGCTACGGGCGTGGGCAGTCAGCGACTCGCCACGGGCCAGGACCGAAGCCGTGTGGCCCAGTTCGGACGCGCCCAGTTCGGAGCAGAAAATGATCGACGAACGCTTCTGGAAGTCATACACCCCCAGCGGCGACGAGAAACGCGCGGTGCCGGAGGTCGGCAGCACGTGGTTAGGGCCAGCGCAGTAGTCACCCAGCGCTTCGCTGGTGTGGCGCCCCATGAAGATCGCGCCGGCGTGGCGAATCTGCGGCAACCAGGCCTGCGGGTCGGCCACCGACAGCTCCAGGTGCTCCGGGGCGATGCGGTTGGCCACTTCGATGGCCTGCTGCATGTCGCGCACCTGAATCAGTGCGCCACGGCCGTTGATCGACTTCTCGATGATCTCGGCACGCTCCATGGTCGGCAGCAGCTTGTTAATGCTGGCGGCAACGCGGTCGAGGAAGGCGGCATCCGGGCTGACCAGGATCGCCTGGGCGTCTTCGTCGTGCTCGGCCTGGGAGAACAGGTCCATGGCGATCCAGTCCGGGTCGGTCTGGCCGTCGCACACCACGAGGATTTCCGACGGGCCGGCGATCATGTCGATGCCGACCTGGCCGAATACATGGCGTTTGGCGGTGGCCACATAGATGTTGCCGGGACCGACGATCTTGTCCACCTGTGGCACGCTTTCAGTGCCATAAGCCAGTGCCGCCACGGCCTGGGCACCGCCGACGGTGAATACACGGTCGACACCGGCGATGCAGGCAGCCGCCAGCACCAGCTCGTTGACCTCGCCACGCGGGGTCGGCACCACCATCACCACTTCAGTCACGCCGGCAACCTTGGCCGGGATGGCGTTCATCAGGACCGAGGACGGGTACGATGCCTTGCCGCCGGGTACATACAGGCCGGCACGGTCCAGCGGAGTGACTTTCTGGCCCAATACCGTGCCATCGGCCTCGGTGTACTGCCAGGAATCCTGCTTCTGCCGCTCGTGGTAGATGCGCACACGGTTGGCGGCCTTTTCCAGGGCTTCACGCTGGACCGGGGTAATGCGGGTCAGCGCCAGCTCCAGGCGCTCGCGGTTGAGGATCAGGTCGTCAATCGACTTGGCATCGACACCGTCGAAACGCTGGGTGAATTCTACCAGTGCTGCATCGCCACGCTCGCGCACGGCCTTGATGATGTCGAGCACGCGCTGGTTGACCGCGTCATCGGACACACTTTCCCAGCTCAGCAGATGGTCCAGATGTCGGGCGAAATCCGGATCAGCAGCGTTGAGACGGGCAATTGCAGTGGACACGGTCATGGCGAGGGCCTCGATTATTAGCGAATGCTCAGGCGCCCAAGGCTACCAGTCCATCCGCGCGGGCACCCGAGAAAAGTGGCTATGACGCGG
Organism: Pseudomonas sp. NPDC089408; assembly: GCF_044749445.1. Lineage (NCBI taxonomy): Bacteria > Pseudomonadati > Pseudomonadota > Gammaproteobacteria > Pseudomonadales > Pseudomonadaceae > Pseudomonas > Pseudomonas sp. NPDC089408. The sequence goes on along the minus strand of NZ_JBIVHY010000004.1, from coordinate 201,487 downwards.
ATAGACGGGCGCGACAGCGAAGGCCGCGCGCAGTCGGTAGAGAGTCAGCCGCGGTGTCGCGATTCGACCGCTTGGCGCAGCGTGTCGATCAGGCTCTGGATGCGGGCGTGCTGCATTTTCATGGAGGCCTTGTTGACCACCAGGCGCGAGCTGATCGTGGCGATCAGTTCCTGGGGTTCCAGGCCGTTGGCACGCAGGGTATTGCCGGTGTCGACCACGTCGATGATCTTGTCGGCGAGGTTGATCAGCGGTGCCAGCTCCATCGAGCCGTACAGCTTGATGATGTCGACCTGGCGGCCTTGTTCAGCGTAATAGCGTTTGGCTACGTTGACGAACTTGGTAGCCACGCGCAGGCGGCCCTTGGGTTCGGCTGCACCGACCGCACCCGCGGTCATCAGCTTGCACTGGGCAATCTGCAGGTCCAGCGGCTCGTACAGGCCTTGGCCGCCGTACTCCATCAGCACGTCCTTGCCGGCCACACCCAGGTCGGCGGCACCATGCTCGACATAGGTCGGCACGTCGGTGGCACGCACGATCAGCAGGCGCACGTCTTCCTGCGTGGTAGGGATGATCAGTTTGCGGCTCTTGTCCGGGTTCTCGGTCGGCACGATGCCGGCCTCGGCCAGCAACGGCAAGGTATCGTCGAGAATACGGCCTTTGGAAAGCGCGATGGTCAACATTGGAACGTCGGTCCTTAAGCGGCTACTGCCGGCCAGGTCATCGACCTGGCCGCATTCAATTCGAAGGGTCCATCCATGCACCCGTGGGCCATTAGCCCGGTACGCGGCGGATTTTCGCGCCGAGCATCTGCAGTTTCTCTTCGATGCACTCGTAGCCACGGTCGATGTGGTAAATGCGATCGATCAGGGTATCGCCTTCGGCAACCAGTGCCGACAGCACCAGGCTGGCAGAAGCGCGCAGGTCGGTGGCCATGACCGGAGCACCTTTGAGCGCCGGGACGCCGGTGACGATGGCGGTATTGCCTTCGACCTGAATCTGCGCGCCCATGCGGTGCATTTCGTAAACGTGCATGAAGCGGTTTTCGAAGATGGTCTCGATGACTGCGCCCGTGCCTTCGGCAATGGCGTTCAGCGAGATGAACTGCGCCTGCATGTCGGTCGGGAATGCCGGGTACGGCGCGGTACGCAGGTTGACGGCTTTTGGCCGCTTGCCGTGCATGTCCAGTTCGATCCAGTCTTCACCGGTGGTGATGTCGGCACCGGCTTCCTTGAGTTTTTCCAGTACGGCTTCAAGGATGGTCGGGTCGGTGTCCTTGACCTTGACGCGGCCACCGGTCACGGCAGCAGCAACCAGGTAGGTACCGGTTTCGATACGGTCCGGCATCACGCGGTAGGTGGCCGAAGCCAGGCGCTCGACGCCGTCGATGGTAATGGTGTCGGTGCCAGCACCCTGAACCTTACCGCCCATGGCGTTGATGAAGTTGGCCAGGTCGACCACTTCCGGCTCACGCGCAGCGTTCTGCAGCACGCTGCGGCCTTTGGCCAGGGCAGCGGCCATCATGATGTTCTCGGTACCGGTCACGCTGACGGTATCGAAGAAGAAGTGCGCACCGCGCAGGCCACCTTCAGGCGCCTTGGCCTTGATGTAACCGCCTTCGACTTCGATCTTCGCGCCCATGGCTTCGAGGCCACGGATGTGCAGGTCGACCGGGCGCGAACCAATGGCGCAACCGCCAGGCAGGGCCACTTCGGCCTCGCCGAAACGGGCAACCATCGGGCCCAGCACCAGGATCGAGGCGCGCATGGTCTTGACCAGCTCGTAAGGCGCGACCAGGGTCTTGATGGTGCGAGGGTCGATTTCCACCGCCAGCTTTTCATCGATCACAGGCTCGATGCCCATGCGCCCGAACAGCTCGATCATGGTGGTGATGTCGTGCAGGTGCGGCAGGTTGCCCACGGTGACCGGGCCATCGGCCAGCAGGGTCGCCGCCAGAATCGGCAGGGCTGCGTTTTTCGCGCCCGAAATGCGGATCTCGCCATCAAGACGAGGGCCGCCAGTAATAATCAGTTTGTCCATTGGAGTCTCGCCGCCACGTTGGCTCAGGTGCGCTCAGCCCAGGCTGCGCTGCTGAAAAATTTCATGGTTACCGCATGGATGCTGCCATTGGCGATCCACGGATTCAGGTGAGCATAGATTGCCTGCTGACGTTTGACCGGGCTCAGGCCAGCCAACTCATCGCTGATCACGTTCAACTGGAAGTTGCAGCCTTCGCCTTCAACTTCGACCCGGGAACCCGGCAATTTCTCTTCAAGGAAGCTTTTAACTTCTACGGCCTGCATGCTCAACCTCAATCGGCGCCCGATGCGCACGGGTCGGCCATCATACAAAAAAGCCCCTCGCCTGCGAAGCCCAACGAGGGCTTCGCTGACCGAGGGGCCATCATCCGTGCCGGGCCATCAGGTTGCCAGCACTTCATCGAGGTCGTAGACCTCGGCAATTTCCCGCATGTCGTCGGGCATCCCGCGTACTTCGCATGCCTTGCCGGTGGCTTGACCATCACGAATGTACGCAAGCAATAGCGACAGGCCGACACTCGACGACTTCTCAACCGCCGAGCAATCAAGCACCAGGCGCGGCTCACGCGAACTGTCGATCAGCGCCTTGCCCTGTTTGCGCAGGGCCGGGCCGCTGCGGTAGTCCAGCACGCCAGCCAGGCGCAGTACGCCCGGCTCGGCCATGCTCACGGCGGCCTCACTCATTTGACGGTCTTCTCTGGCGAGCTGTCGGCAGCCTGCTTGGCCTTGGCCACTTCGCCGGCCCAGCCGTCGATGGTCTTGTCCAGGTCGTTGCCGTTGCGCTGCATGGCATCAGCGAACTGGTCGCGGAACAGCTTGCCGATGTTGATGCCGTTGACGATCACGTTACGCACTTTCCATTCGCCACCCAGGTTTTCAAGGGTGTACTGCACCGGATACACGGCGCCATTATTGCCGGTGACCTTCATGCCTACGGAGGCCCGCTTGCCGTCATCGGCCTTGGCCGGGTCTACAACGATACCCTGGTTGTTGTACTCCAGCAGCGCGTTACCGTAGAACTGGAACAGGCTGCGCTTGAAGTTTTCCTGGAAGCGCTGCATCTGCTCGGGCGTGGCCTTGCGCGAGTACTTGACGGTCATGATGCTTCTGGAAATACCGTCGGCATCGACCACCGGCGCGAGAATCCGGTCAAGGGTATCGTAGAACGCTTGCGGGTTGGCTTTGTACTGCTCCTTGTTCGCCTTGAGCTCACCCAGCAGCTCGGTGGTGGTGCTCTGCACCACGTCGTGCGGCGACTGCGCCGCCAGTGCCATCAGGGGGAAAGCCGCCAGCAGAACCAGCAGGCCACGTCGCAGGATCGAAATCATGGAAACTCCTTAATTAGCCGGTTGTGCTTCTTTCGGTTCCTTGCCAACGGAGTTGAGCAGGAACTTGCCAATCAGATCTTCCAGCACCAGTGCCGACTGGGTGTCATGGATGGTCGCACCCTCCTTGAGCACCTCTTCTTCACCGCCCACGCTGATGCCGATGTACTTCTCGCCAAGCAGACCGGCGGTCAGGATCGAGGCCGTGGAATCGGTCGGCAGGTTGTCCACCGACTTGTCCAGCTGCAACGTCACCCGACCGGTGTAGGAATCACGGTCCAGATCGATGGCGGTGACCTTGCCGATGGTTACACCGGCCATGGTCACTTTAGCTCTGACCGTCAAACCGGCAATATTGTCGAAGTAGGCATAAACTTTATAGGTATCGCTGCTCGGGCTGGCCGACAGCCCGCTGACACGCAGGGCCAGCAGCAGCAGCGCCAGGATCCCGGCCAGGAGGAACAGGCCGACACCGATTTCCAGGGTGCGGTTTTGCATCAGAAATCTCCAAACATCAAGGCGGTCAGAATAAAGTCCAGACCCAGCACTGCCAACGAGGCATAGACCACGGTCTTGGTGGTGGCACGGCTGATCCCTTCTGAGGTGGGCTCACAGTCGTACCCCTGGAATACGGCGATCCAGGTCGAGACGAAAGCGAACACCAGGCTCTTGATCAGCCCATTGAGCACGTCGTCAGTGAAAGAAACACTGTTCTGCATGTTGGCCCAGAACGAGCCTTCGTAAACGCCCAGCCAGTCCACTGCGACCCACGAGCCCCCCCAGATACCGACCACGCTGAAGATCAGCGCCAGCAGCGGCAGCGAGATGAAACCGGCCCACAGGCGTGGCGCAACGATGTACTTGAGCGGGTCGACGCCGATCATTTCAAGGCTCGACAGCTGCTCGGTGGATTTCATGTTGCCGATTTCGGCAGTCAGCGCAGAACCGGCACGGCCGGCAAACAGCAACGCCGTCACCACCGGGCCAAGCTCACGCAGCAGGGTCAGGGCAACCATCTGCCCTACCGCCTGTTCGGAACCGTACTTGGTCAGGATGCTGTAGCCCTGCAGCGCCAGCACCATGCCGATAAACACCCCGGACACGACAACGATTGCCAGCGACAGCACACCTACCGAGTAGAGCTGCTTGGTCAGCAGCTGGAAGCCGCCGCCAATGCCACCGCGACCGACCAGCGCATGGAACAGAAACAGGCAGGAACGCCCCAGCACCGCCAGCACGTCGATGGCCGAACGGCCCAGCAGGCGGACACGTTCGAGTAAGGATTTTCTGCGCATCAACGCGCCCCCAGCAGGTCGGCGCGGTAATCAGGCGCGGGAAAGTGGAAGGGAACCGGGCCATCCGGGTCGCCCTTCATGAACTGGCGAATCCGCGGGTTGTCCGAACCCATCAGCTCATCGGGCGTGCCCTGGCCCAGCACCTGGCCGTCACCTACCACGTAGATGTAGTCGGCGATGCTGGCGGTTTCTGCCAGGTCATGGGAAACCACGATACTGGTGATACCCAGGGCATCGTTGAGCAGACGGATAAGTCGCACCAGTACCCCCATGGCGATCGGGTCCTGGCCGACGAACGGTTCGTCGTACATGAGGATCTGTGGGTCCAGGGCAATTGCCCGGGCCAGCGCCACGCGGCGCTTCATGCCACCGGACAGCTCGTCGGGCATCAGGTCGATGGCACCGCGCAGGCCCACGGCCTGCAGCTTCATCAACACGATGTCACGGATCATTTCGTCCGACAGCTGGGTATGCACGCGCAGCGGGAACGCGACGTTCTCGAACACATCGAGGTCGGTGAACAGCGCGCCGCTCTGGAACAGCACCCCCATCTGCTTGCGGGCATCGAACAGGTCACTGCGCGACAGCGTCGGCAGGTTCTGACCGGCAACCCATACCTCACCGCTGGCGGGGCGCAACTGCGCACCCATCAGGCGGAGCAACGTGGTCTTGCCGCAACCCGATGGCCCCATGATGCCGGTGACCTTGCCGCGCGGGATGCGAATGTCGACGTTGCTGAAAATGCTGCGCGAACCGCGTTTGAAGGTTACCCCCTTCAACTCGACCGCGTAGGCGCTATCCACACTCATCTAGACTCCTTGCTAATGCAGCCTCGTCCATATGGACGCCGGCCTCCATCCGGAAGGCACACACGCCCCAGGCAGGCCGAATAGCGGCGAACTATAGCACCGCTCAGCACGCCGCCCCAAGGCCATGCAGGCTTCGTTCAGCTCTGAGACAGGCTGTGGGGCATTGCGGGGCTAATGGAAATGGTGAGGGTTTCTTTCATTGCGGCTATAATCGCCGCCTTTTCATCAGGCACTGCTTTATCGACATGAGCCAATCCAGCGAGCTGATTCAATCCGCGCAGCGCACCGTGCGCCTGGAACTCGAGGCCGTCGAGGGCCTGCTGGCGCGCATCGACAAGCATTTTGTCAAAGCCTGCAAACTGATCCTGGCCAGCCAGGGCCGGGTGGTCGTGCTCGGCATGGGCAAGTCCGGGCATATCGGCAACAAGATCGCCGCCACCCTGGCCAGCACCGGCACACCGGCATTTTTCGTGCACCCGGCCGAAGCCAGCCATGGCGACATGGGCATGATCACCCGCAACGATATCATCCTGGCGCTGTCCAACTCGGGCAGTACGGCCGAGATCGTCACGTTGCTGCCGCTGATCAAGCGCCTGGGCATTACGCTCATCAGCCTCACCGGCAACCCGGATTCCACCCTGGCCCAGGCGGCAGAGGTCAACCTCGATGCCCGGGTCGCACAGGAGGCTTGCCCGCTGAACCTTGCCCCCACCTCCTCGACCACGGCTGCCCTGGTGCTGGGTGACGCGCTGGCCATTGCCCTGCTCGAAGCCCGCGGTTTCACGGCCGAAGACTTCGCCTTTTCGCACCCGGGCGGTGCACTTGGGCGGCGCCTGCTGCTGAAGGTCGAGCATGTGATGCATGCCGGCGACGAGCTGCCCAAGGTATTGCGCGGCACGCTGCTCAAGGACGCACTGCTGGAAATGTCACGCAAGGGCCTGGGCATGACCGCCATCCTCGAACCGAATGGCAAGCTGGCCGGAATTTTCACCGACGGCGACCTGCGCCGCAGCCTGGACCGCAACATCGACGTGCACACCACGCTGATCGACCAGGTGATGACCGTACACGGCAAGACTGCCCGCGCCGAGATGCTCGCTGCCGAGGCACTGAAAATCATGGAAGACCACAAGATCAACGCACTGGTGGTCGTCGACCAGGAAGACCGGCCAACCGGCGCCCTGAACATGCACGACCTGTTGCGTGCCGGAGTAATGTGATGAGCCAGAACCTCATGCAACGTGGCAAGGCCATCAAACTGGCGGTGTTCGATGTCGACGGTGTCCTGACTGATGGCCGCCTGTACTTCCTTGAAGACGGCAGCGAGTTCAAGACCTTCAACACCCTCGATGGCCAGGGAATCAAGATGCTCATGGCATCGGGCGTGACCACCGCGATCATCAGTGGGCGCAAGACCCCGGTGGTTGAACGCCGGGCCAGAAACCTCGGCATCCCGCACCTTTACCAGGGCCGCGAAGACAAATTGGTGGTGCTTGACGGCCTGCTCGCCGAACTCGGCCTAAGCTATGAACAGGTCGCCTACCTGGGTGACGACCTGCCCGACCTGCCGGTGATTCGCCGGGTCGGCCTGGGCATGGCAGTGGCCAATGCCGCGCCCTTCGTTCGCCAGCACGCCCATGGCGTGACCCAGGCACGGGGCGGTGAAGGTGCTGCCCGCGAATTCTGCGAACTGATCATGCAGGCCCAGGGCACCCTGGATTCTGCCAACGCCAACTACCTGTAAGGCTGCCCATGCTCAGCAAGAAAGTCCGCAATATCGCGCTGCTGGCGGTCACCGCCGCCGTGCTCGCAGCCATCGGCTACTGGAATGTCAGCCCGGAGAGCTTCCTCGACCAGCCTGTGGCGCAGGTCGATGAGAGCGCAATCGACTACTATGCGATCAACGCGCATAGCGTGCAGTTCTTGCCGGACGGCAAGCTGCAGTACGAAATGACCGCTGACAAGGTCGAGCACCTGAAGGCCACTGAAGTAACCCTGGTCACCACGCCGAACTTGCACATGTACCGCGGCACCGAGTACCCCTGGCACGTCCAGAGCGAGCGCGCCGAGGTAAGCCCGGACGGCAGCGAGGTCGAACTGATCAACCAGGTACGCGTTGCCCGCACCGACGAAAAGCAGCGCGATACCATTATCACCAGCTCACGCATGACCGTATTCCCGCAGAAGCAATATGCGCAGACCGAGCAAGCCGTTAGAATCGACGGCGCCGGTGGCACAACCACGGGCAAGGGCATGAAAGCGTATTTGAAAGAAGGCAAGATGGACTTGCTCTCTAACGTAAGAGGACAGTATGAGGCTCGTTAAAACCCTCCCCCTTTTGCTCAGCCTGAGCGCAGCACTGGGAAGCGCGAGCGCCTTCGCCCTGCCGAATGACCGTGACCAGCCGATCCGCATCCAGGCCGACAACGCGCATCTGGACGACAAGCAGGGTGTCGCGACCTATACCGGTGACGTCATCATCACCCAAGGCTCGATGATGATCAAAGGCAACACCGTGACCATGACGCGCGCCGCCAACGGCGACATCGACGTGGTCACCTCGGTTGGTAACCTGGCCTACTTCGAGCAGCAGCAGAGCGCCGCCAAGCCCGACAAGATGAAAGGCTGGGCCGTGACTATCCAGTACCAAGCGCAGAAAGACACCGTGATCCTCACCGACCGCGCCAAGGTCGAGAACGAGGGCAACACCACCGAAGGCGAGAAGATCGTCTACAACACCAAGTCGCAGGTGGCAACCGCCGGCCGCGGTGGCAACGTGACCCAGCCACGTCAGCGTATCGACATGGTGATCCAGCCCAAGAAGAAGGCCGAGTAAATGGCAACCCTCAAAGCCCAGCACCTGGCCAAAAGCTACAAGGGGCGCCAGGTCGTGCGTGATGTCAGCCTGTCGATCGACAGTGGCCAGATCGTCGGTTTGCTTGGCCCCAACGGTGCCGGCAAGACCACCTGCTTCTACATGATCGTCGGCCTGGTCCAGGCCGAGCAGGGTCGCGTACTGATCGACAACCTCGACGTCAGTCACCAGCCCATGCACGGCCGCGCCCGCGCTGGCATCGGCTACCTGCCGCAGGAAGCCTCGATCTTTCGCAAGCTGTCGGTGGCCGACAACATCATGGCCATCCTCGAGACCCGCAAGGAGCTCGACCGCGACGGCCGACGCAAGGAACTGGAAAGCCTGCTGCAGGAGTTCCACATCAGCCATATCCGCGACAACCTTGGCATGAGCCTGTCCGGTGGCGAACGCCGCCGCGTCGAGATTGCCCGCGCCCTGGCGACCGCCCCCAAGTTCATCCTGCTGGACGAACCGTTCGCCGGTGTCGACCCGATCTCGGTCGGTGACATCAAGCAGATCATCCACCACCTCAAGGCCAAGGGTATCGGCGTACTGATCACCGACCACAACGTGCGAGAGACCCTGGACATCTGCGAAACCGCTTACATCGTCAACGATGGCCGGCTGATCGCCGAAGGTGACGCCGAAACCATCCTGGCTAACGAACTGGTCAAAGAGGTTTACCTGGGTCACGAGTTCCGGCTCTGACCCGGCACGCGCCTGGAGCACTGGCTAAAAGCCCTGAAACCAGGGGTAAAGTTGTTACGTACTCTAGGCAAACGCTACAATTTAAGGCATAAAACTTGCTTGATCTGGCGCCCCGGCGCCCTCGTGTAGTGGATGGCGCATGCGCGCCGGCGAACAAGGTATTAAGCCCCAGCCATGAAACCATCGCTCGTCCTAAAAATGGGCCAGCAACTGACGATGACACCGCAGTTGCAACAGGCCATCCGCCTGCTCCAGCTTTCCACCCTGGATCTCCAACAGGAAATCCAGGAAGCGCTGGAGTCGAACCCGATGCTCGAACGTCAGGAAGACGGCGACGACTTCGATAACAGCGACCCGATGGCGGACAACGCCGAGAACAAGCCGGCCGCCGAAGTCCAGGACAACAGCTTCCAGGAAAGCACTGCCAGTGCCGACAACCTGGAAGACGGTGAATGGAGCGAGCGCATCCCCAACGAGCTTCCGGTCGATACCGCCTGGGAAGACATCTACCAGACCAGCGCCAGCAGCCTGCCGAGCAACGATGACGACGAGTGGGATTTCACCACCCGCACATCGGCCGGCGAAAGCCTGCAAAGCCATCTGCTGTGGCAGCTGAACCTGGCGCCGATGTCCGACACCGACCGCCTGATCGCCGTCACCCTGATCGACAGCATCAACGGCCAGGGCTACCTCGAAGACACCCTTGAGGAGATCTGCGCCGGCTTCGACCCGGAGCTGGATATCGAGCTGGACGAGGTCGAGGCGGTGCTGCACCGCATCCAGCAGTTCGAACCGGCCGGTGTCGGTGCCCGCACCCTCGGCGAATGCCTGCTGCTGCAACTGCGCCAGCTGCCCGCCAGCACCCCGTGGATGGCCGAGGCCAAGCGCCTGGTCAGTGATTTCATCGATTTGCTCGGCAGCCGCGACTACAGCCAGCTGATGCGCCGCATGAAAATCAAGGAAGACGAGCTGCGCCAGGTCATCGAACTGGTGCAAAGCCTCAACCCGCGGCCCGGCTCGCAGATCGAATCCAGCGAACCCGAGTACGTGGTGCCTGACGTCATCGTGCGCAAGGACAGCGAGCGCTGGCTGGTGGAGCTGAACCAGGAAGCCATCCCGCGCCTGCGCGTCAACCCGCAGTACGCCGGTTTCGTGCGTCGCGCCGACACCAGCGCCGACAACACCTTCATGCGCAACCAGCTGCAGGAAGCGCGCTGGTTCATCAAGAGCCTGCAAAGCCGTAACGAAACCCTGATGAAGGTCGCTACGCAGATCGTCGAGCACCAGCGCGGTTTCCTCGACCACGGGGACGAAGCGATGAAGCCGCTGGTACTGCATGACATTGCCGAAGCGGTAGGCATGCACGAGTCGACCATTTCGCGGGTAACCACGCAGAAATACATGCACACGCCGCGTGGCATCTACGAACTGAAATACTTTTTCTCCAGCCACGTCAGCACCTCCGAAGGCGGAGAATGCTCGTCTACGGCGATCCGCGCGATCATCAAGAAACTGGTTGCAGCGGAAAATCAGAAAAAGCCATTGAGTGACAGCAAGATCGCTGGTTTACTGGAGGCACAAGGCATCCAGGTAGCCCGTCGCACCGTCGCCAAGTACCGCGAGTCCCTCGGCATCGCACCGTCGAGCGAGCGCAAGCGACTGATGTAGCCCCTGAGATGTGCCACAGCGTTTGTGGGGCAGGTGCAAGACCTGCCTCTTTATGCACGGGCAACAAAGGAGAAGCTGTATGCAAGTCAATATCAGTGGACAGCATGTAGAAGTCACCCAGCCACTGCGCGATTACGTGCTTGAAAAGCTCGCCCGCGTGGAGAGTCACTTCGACAAGATCACCAACGTGCAGGTCATCATGAAGGTCGAGAAGCTGCAACAGAAGGTCGAGGCGACCCTGCAGATTCCCGGCGGCGAAGTGGTAGCCAACGCCGAACACGAAGACATGTATGCAGCGATCGACGCCTTGGCCGACAAGCTCGACCGCCAACTGAAAAAACACAAGGAAAAACAGCAAAGCCTGCTGCAAGGTGCAGCTGCCCGCTGATCCCACTCATCCATGATCCGACTTGAAACCATCCTGACCCCCGGCCGTTCCCTCGTGAACGTGCCGGGCGGCAGCAAGAAGCGCGCCCTTGAAAAGGTCGCCACCGTCATCGCCGAACAAGTGCCGGAACTGGAGATGCAAGACGTCTTCGAAAAACTGGTCGCCCGGGAAAAACTCGGGTCGACCGGTTTTGGCAATGGAATCGCCATTCCGCACTGCCGGCTTGAAGGCTGCTCCGCTCCAGTCAGCGCCCTGCTGCACCTGGAAGCCCCCATCGATTACGATGCCATCGATGGCGCGCCGGTGGACCTGTTGTTCGTCCTGCTGGTACCTGAAGCCGCCACCGATGCCCACCTGGAACTGCTGCGCCAGATTGCCAGCATGCTCGATCGCAAGGACGTCCGTGATCGCCTGCGTGCGGCCACTAGCAACGAGGCCCTGTTCCAGGTAGTCCTGGACGTACAGAACGAGCACTGAACATGCACCTGATCATCGTTAGCGGCCGGTCCGGCTCCGGCAAGAGCACCGCCCTCGATGTCCTGGAAGACAATGGTTTCTACTGCATCGACAACCTGCCCGCCGGGCTGCTGCCGCAGCTCGCGGAAAATGCACTGATCAACACCGAGCTGCTGCAACCCAAGGTGGCCGTGTCGATCGACGCACGCAACCTGCCCAGCCACCTGTCGCGCTTCCCCGAGCTGCTCTCGGAGGCCCGCGCCCGCCACATCAAGTGCGACGTGCTGTACCTGGATGCCGATGAAGACACCCTGCTCAAGCGTTTTTCGGAAACCCGCCGCCGCCACCCCCTGACCAATGCCGACCGCTCGCTGGCAGAGGCCATTCGTGTGGAAAGCGAGCTGCTGGGGCCGATCGCCGACCTGGCAGACCTGAAAATCGACACCACCAGCCTGAACCTTTACCAACTGCGTGATTCGATCAAGTTGCGCCTGCTCAACAAGCCCGAGCCTGGCACGGCGTTTCTGGTCGAGTCGTTCGGTTTCAAGCGCGGGATGCCGGTCGATGCCGACCTGGTGTTCGATGTGCGCTGCCTGCCCAACCCGTACTGGAAGCCCGAACTGCGTGAACACTCCGGCCTGGAACAGCCGGTGATCGACTACCTGGCCACGCAGCCGGATGTCGAAGACATGTTCAACGACATTTCCAGCTACCTGCTCAAGTGGCTACCCCGCTTCGCCGCCAGCAACCGCGCCTACGTCACCATTGCCATTGGCTGCACCGGTGGCCACCACCGCTCGGTGTACATCACCGAACGCCTCGGCCAGTTGCTGCAACAGTCCCTGAAAAACGTCCAGGTTCGCCACCGCGACCTCTAGCCCAAGGATCCGCCCCACCATGCCCGCCCGCGAAATCACCATCATCAACAAGCTGGGCCTGCATGCCCGGGCGGCAGCCAAGTTCGTCGGCGTAGCCGGCCGCTTCCCCTGCCAGGTGCGGGTTGGCCGCGCGCCGGACAAATTGGTGGATGGCAAGAGCATCATGGCGGTGATGATGCTGGCAGCGGGCAAAGGCACCCAGGTGCACCTGCATACCGAAGGTGAACAGGACACCGATGCCATGGATGCGCTGGTCGAGCTGATCAACAACTTCTTCGACGAAGGCGAGTAAGCTGCCGGGCCCGACATGACTTTTTCAGCGCCTGTGAGATCGAGCGCCGCCCGCGCGGCGCTTCGCGGCTAAAGCCGCTCCTACATTTGTTTCGGGCCAATTATGCCTGTGGGATTTGCGCGCGAACGCCTTGGCGCATGGCTCGATATCGCGCCGTACAAACAAGGCGGTCGCGCGCGCCTGGCACAGGATGAACTGGCCCGAAACAAACGTAGGAGCGGCTTTAGCCGCGAAGCGCCGCGCGGGCGGCGCTCGATCTCACAGGCGCAAAAAATATCTCGGCGAACAGCAGCACAAAAATCAGGACATCGCCGTATCCATCACCATCATCAGGCAAAAGCCGATACACAGCCCCAGGCTGGCCAGGCGGTGATGGCCGTTGCTGCGCGATTCGGGGATGATTTCCTGGGTTACCACCAGCAGCATCGCCCCCGCCGCACAGGCCAGGCCCAGCGGCAGCAAGAGCTCGGCAACATTCACCAGCCAGGCACAAATGACCGCAGCCACCGGCTCGACCAGGCCTGAAGCCGCGCCGATCAGGAAGGCCTTGAAGCGCGGCATGCCCGCCCCCGCCAGCACCAGCGCAATCACCAGCCCCTCGGGAACATCCTGCAAGGCGATACCCATGGCCAGGCTGTCGGCGTCGGCCATGCCACCACCGGCCGACACGCCGATGGCCATGCCTTCGGGGATGTTGTGGGCAATGATGGCAATGACGAACAGCCAGATGCGCGCGGCAATCACCGGCTGGTTCTCGCTGCCAACCAGGGCTTCCGGTGAGGCGCCGGAGACCTTGAGGTCGACCAGGAACAGGCACAGTGCACCGAACATCAGGCCGAAACTGATCAGGCCACCCGCGCCCCATGGGCTGAAGCCGATGGACTGGGCTGCATCCAGCCCCGGGATGATCAGGGAAAATGCGGTCGCCGCCAGCATCACCCCGGCGCCGAAACCCAGCAGGGTATCAGCCAACGCCACCGGCATGTTGCGAATCACCAGTACCGGTACTGCGCCCAGCGCCGTGCCCAGTGCGCATAACGCGCCGCCCTCCAGGGCGCGCAGCATGCGCGGTTCCAGGTCCAGCCAGGCGAGGCCACGGGCCGCCAGTAACGCGCTGCCAGCCAGCAACAGCAAAGTCCCAAGCGCCAGACGGAACAGGCGCACACTGCTGACAGACATCACCTCTGAGCGCATACCGGTCCGACTCACTTCAGGGCTTCGAGGTAACGGCGTTCCACTTCCGCCCAGTCAATGACGTTGTAGAAGGCACCAATGTATTCCGGACGGCGGTTCTGATACTTCAGGTAGTAAGCATGCTCCCACACGTCCAGGCCGAGGATCGGCGTGTTGCCATGCATCAGCGGGCTGTCCTGGTTGCCACTGCTCTCCACCACCAGGGTTTTCTGCGGGGTCACGCTGAGCCAGGCCCAACCGCTGCCGAAACGCGTCAGTGCAGCCTTGGTGAAGGCGTCCTTGAACGCCTCGAAACCGCCCAATTGCGCAGTCACAGCTTGTGCCAGCTGGCCGACAGGCTCACCGCCACCCTGCGGCGACATCACGGTCCAGAACAGGCTGTGGTTGGCGTGCCCGCCGCCGTGGTTGGTCACTGCGCCACGCAGGTTTTCCGGCAGCTGTTTGACGGCGCCGACCAGTTTTTCCACCGGCCACTCGGCCCATTCGGTGCCTTCGACGGCAGCATTGAGGCCGTTGACGTAGGTCTGGTGGTGCTTGGTGTGGTGAATTTCCATGGTCTGGGCGTCGATGTGCGGCTCCAGCGCGTCATAAGCGTAAGGCAATGCAGGCAAGGTATGGGGCATGTCAGTGAATTCCGTAGGCTTGGGTTCTAGGTGCCACGTCCGGCTGGGCAGCGAGCTCGCTGGCCCCGGCACTGTGGCGGTTGAGCAGGCGTTCGGTACGCGGGTACTGGCCGTACTCGGCGATGAAACTGAGCAGTTCGGTGTAGGTTCGCCCACTGTGGCGCAAGGAGGCGTCACGCAGCGCCTGCGGCAAGCGCGCCTCCTGGCTGGCCTGTAGCAGCCGCTGATGCGCGGCGCAAAGGTAATCCGCGCTTTCCTGCGGCTGGTTCAGGCGAAGGTGCAGGTCGGCCAGGTTGTGGTGGGCGATGACGAATGCAGCCACCGCTTCGTCGACGTCATGCCAGCGCTCGAACAGCACCTGTGCCAGCGCCAGGGCTTGCAGGTAGTGTTCCCGGGCGTCGACCAGCTCGCCCTGTTCGAACAGGCGGTTGGCGGTTTCCGTGGTGCGTTTCCAGTGCTGCATGGTGGCCTCCTTCGCGGTGACACAGGGTCAGATACCGCCGGCGGTGAGTTTTTCCGGGTCCAAGAGGGCTTCCAGCTGGTCACGCGACAGGTCGGTGTGCTCCAGCGCCACATCGATGACCGGGCGGCCTTGCTTGTAGGCGGTCTTGGCGATTTCGGCGGCCTTCAGGTAGCCGATGATCGGGTTCAGCGCAGTGACCAGGATCGGGTTGCGCGCCAGGGCTTCCTTGAGCTTGCCCTCGTTGACCTTGAAGCTGGCGATGGCCTTGTCGGCCAGCAGGCGGCTGACGTTGGCCATCAGCTCGATGCTTTCCAGCAGGTTGCGGGCGATCACCGGCAGCATCACGTTCAGCTCGAAGTTGCCGGACTGGCCCGCAATTGCGATGGTAGTGTCGTTGCCGATTACCTGGGCGGCGACCATGGCAGTAGCCTCCGGGATCACCGGGTTGACCTTGCCGGGCATGATCGAGGAGCCTGGCTGCAGCCCTTGCAGCTCGATTTCACCCAGGCCAGCCAGCGGGCCGGAGTTCATCCAGCGCAAGTCGTTGGCGATTTTCATCAGCGCCACGGCGGTGGTCTTGAGCTGCCCAGACAGGGCCACGGCAGTGTCCTGCGAGCCAATCAGGGCGAACAGGTTCTGCCCTGGCGTGAACTCGACCTTGGTCAGGCCGCTGAGCTGGCGGGCGAAGCCGGCAGCGAACTGTGGGTGGGCATTGATGCCGGTACCCACGGCAGTACCGCCCTGGGCCAGCGCCTGCAGGCTGGGCAGGGTGGCTTCGATGTGTGCCTTGGCACCGTTGACCTGCGCTGCCCAGCCATCCAGCACCTGGCTCATGCGCACCGGCATGGCATCCATCAGGTGGGTACGGCCGGTCTTCACGTACTGGTGCACCTGCGCCGATTTGGTCTCGATCACCTGCACCAGGTGGCTCAGCGCCGGCAGCAGTTGCTCGTGCAAGGCCAACGCGGCACTGACGTGAATGGTGGTCGGGATAATGTCGTTGCTGCTCTGACCACAGTTGACGTGGTCATTGGCGTTGACCGCCTCGCCCAGTACACGGCTGGCCAGGGTGGCGATCACCTCGTTGGCGTTCATGTTCGAGCTGGTGCCGGAGCCGGTCTGGAACACATCCACCGGGAAGTGCTGGATGAAATCCTCGGCCAGCAGTTGCTCGACGGCCTTGGCGATGGCCTGGCCCTGCGCGGCAGACAGCTGCTCCAGCTCGACGTTGGCCTTGGCCGCAGCGGCCTTGGCCAGCAGCAAGGCGCGAATGAACTGGGCCGGCATGCGCTGGCCGCTGATCGGGAAGTTGTCGACCGCGCGCTGGGTCTGGGCGCCGTACAGGGCCTGGGCCGGCACCTGCAGCTCACCCATGCTGTCACGCTCGATACGGGTATCACTCATCATCAAATCCTTGCATCAGTTCATCGGGGGAAATCGACGGCAGCAGTCGGCAATTGGCCAACTGCAGGGCGTAGGTCTGCCATCGCTGGTTCTGTTCCTGGCGGTCGAGGTTGCGCAAGTCCAGCAGCGGCCGCCAGGCCTGGTCCAGGCATAGGCAGCGCCAATGCCAGGGCAGCATGCGGTCGCAGGCGGTATCCAGCAGCAGGCGGAAGGCGGTCAGCGCCACAGTCCATGGCGAAGTTTCGGTACAGCACACCAGATAGCGGCCTTCGGCCAGGTAATGCTCGATCAGGCGCGGCTCGTCGGGTTCGAGCGCGCAGCGGATGCGCCGGCTGAGCCAGCGCCAGTTTTCCAGGTAGGGCAGTTCGCGGAGGACGGGTTTCATGAACATCATCGCCGGGTTACTGGATAATGATATTCATTATTAAGTGATAAACAGAATCACTTCAAGAAAAAGGTGATGAATAAAAAACCCGGCGTGGGGGCCGGGTTGTTTGTTTCACTGAGAATTCTCTGTTGCCTGCACTGGCCCATTCGCGGCGGTTCGACGCTTCGATAAACCCGCTCCTACAAAGGACTGGACAGCCTTCAATGCTGACGCGGTCCTTGTAGGAGCGGGTTTATCGAGGCGTCGAACCGCCGCGAAGAGGCCAGAGCAGGCTAACAGTCAGCTACCCGCCACCGTCATCCGCTCGATCAGCACCGAGCCTGTATGGATATTGCTGCGGGTTTCAAGATCGCTGCCAATCGCCACAATCTGCTGGAACATGTCTTTCATATTGCCGGCAATGGTCACTTCCTGCACCGCGTGCTGGATCTCGCCATTCTCGACCCAGAACCCTGCCGCACCACGGGAGTAATCCCCGGTCACCATGTTCAGGCCATGCCCCATCAGCTCGGTCACCAGCAGCCCACGGCCCATGCGGCGGATCAGTGCAGCCTGGTCTTCAACACCATGGCTGACGAACAGGTTGTGCACACCGCCCGAGTTGGCCGTGCTCGGTAGCCCAAGCTTGCGCCCCGAATACGTCCCCAGCAGGTACGACACCAGCTCGCCTTTGTCGACGAACGGTTTGGCGTAGGTGGCCAGGCCATCACCGTCGAACGCGGCGCTGCCCAGCGCGCGCGGAATGTGCGGGCGCTCGTCGAGGGTCAGCCAGGAAGGGAAAAGGCGCTGGCCAATGGTGCCCTCAAGGAACGACGACTTGCGGTACAGGTTGCCACCGGAGATGGCCGACAGGAAGCTGCCGAACAGGCCGCCGGCCAGCTCGGCCGAGAACAGCACCGGCACCTCGCACGTCGGCACCGGGCGTGCGCCAAGGCGGCTGGCGGCACGCTGGGCAGCCCGCACGCCAATGCTGCGCGGGTCGGCCAGCAGGTTGCCCTGGCGGTTCACGTCATACCAGTAATCACGCTGCATCTGCCCGTCACCTTCGGCGATCATCACGCAGCTCAGGCTGTGCCGGGTCGAGGCGTAGCCACCGATGAAACCGTGGCTGTTGCCATACACGCGACAGCCTTGGTGGGTGTTGAGGGTAGTGCCGTCAGCGTTGAGGATGCGCGGGTCGGCGTCGAACGCCGCCGCCTCGCAGGCCAAGGCCATCTCGATGGCCTTTTCGGGCTCGATGTCCCAGTCGTGGTACAGGTCCAGGTCCGGGATCTCACGGGCCATCAGCGCCGCGTCGGCTAGGCCGGAGCATTCGTCTTCCGACGTATGCTTGGCAATCGCCAGCGCAGCGGCGACGGTTTCGCGGATCGCTTCCGGGCCACTGGCCGAGGTGCTGGCCGAGCCTTTGCGCTGGCCAGCATAGAGGGTGATACCGAAGCCTTGGTCGCGGTTGAACTCGACCGTTTCGACCTCGCGCTGGCGTACTGTGGTGGACAGGCCCTGCTCCAGCGATACTGCCACTTCGCAGGCACTGGCCCCTTGGCGGCGCGCCTCGGCGATGATTGCCTCGACCTGCTCCTGCAATGCTGGCAGGTCTTTCGGACCTACGCTCTGGACTGCACTCATGGTTCTCTCCACTCAAATTCTGCGTTCGGCGAGGGTCATTCTACGACCGGGCCGGACAAGCGGCCCCCGGCTGGTTATCATGGCGGCGATTTCTATGCTTTGTACGAAAAGTGCCTGCGCGACGATCATGCTGCGTTGAAAACAGGCTCGGAATGCTCATTTACAATTTGTAAACTCCGCTTCCTCGCCTGTTTTCGCCTTGCCTGATCGCCGCTCGGCGACTTTTCATAAAAACCCAAGCGGACTGCCACCATGGTTGATTCAAACGACGACGCCTTCGACGGCGAAAAAAGCAAAACCCAGATCAAGCGCGAGCTGCATGCGCTGGTCGAACTCGGCGAGCGCCTTACCACGCTCAAGGCCGACACCCTGGCGCGCCTGCCGTTGACCGACGAGCTGCGCAAGGCCCTGGCCGAGGCCAGCAAGCACACCGCTCATGGTGCCCGCAAACGCCACATGTCGTTTGTCGGCAAGCTGATGCGGGTACAGGACCTGGATGCTATCCACGCCTTGCTCGAGCAGATGGACAGCTCGACCCGCCAGTACAACGAACGCTTCCACGGCCTGGAACGCTGGCGCGACCGGTTGATCGACGGCACCGACGAAGACCTCGAGCGCTTCGTCAACGAGTACCCCGACACCGACCGCCAGCAACTGCGCTCGCTGATACGCCATGCCCAGCACGAAAAGGCGCGGAACAAACCGCCGGCCGCCGCGCGCAAGGTGTTCAAGTACATTCGCGACCTCGACGAGCTGCAGCGCGGCTTGCGCTGAGTTCTGCTAAGGGGGCCTGCTGTGGGAGCGGGCTTGTCCCGCGAAGCAGGCGATGCGGTGCCAGCTGGCACCGGCTTCGCCGGTGTTCGCGGGACAAGCCCGCTCCCACAATGGTCCCCAAGGTCATCAAGCCCCGGTACCACCCACGGTAATCGCATCCAGCTTCAAGGTAGGCTGCCCGACCCCGACCGGCACTGACTGCCCGTCCTTGCCACACGTCCCTACCCCGCTGTCCAGTGCCAGGTCGTTACCGACCATCGACACCCGGCTCATCGCCTCCGGACCATTGCCGATCAGGGTCGCGCCCTTCACTGGCGCGGTAATCTTGCCGTCTTCGATCAGGTAGGCCTCACTGGTCGAGAACACGAACTTGCCGCTGGTGATATCCACCTGGCCACCGCCGAGGTTGGCGCAGTAGATGCCTTTTTTCACCGAACGGATGATTTCCTCCGGGTCGCTTTCACCGGCACGCATGTAGGTATTGGTCATGCGTGGCATCGGCAGGTGCGCGTAGGATTCGCGGCGGCCGTTGCCGGTGACTGCCATGCCCATCAGGCGCGCGTTCAGCTTGTCCTGCATGTAGCCCTTGAGCACGCCGTTCTCGATCAGCGTGGTGCACTCGGTCGGGGTGCCTTCGTCGTCCACGCTCAGCGAGCCACGGCGGCCTTCG
Organism: Pseudomonas sp. NPDC089408; assembly: GCF_044749445.1. Taxonomy (NCBI): domain Bacteria; kingdom Pseudomonadati; phylum Pseudomonadota; class Gammaproteobacteria; order Pseudomonadales; family Pseudomonadaceae; genus Pseudomonas; species Pseudomonas sp. NPDC089408. Next base: position 181,636 of record NZ_JBIVHY010000004.1, on the reverse strand, counting down.
AGGGTGCCATCGTCGACAATGGTGCACAGGCTCGATGCCACTTTTTCGCCAATGCGGCCACTGAACGCCGAGCTGCCCTTGCGGTTGAAGTCACCTTCCAGGCCATGGCCGACGGCCTCGTGCAGCAGCACACCCGACCAGCCCGAACCCAGTACCACCGGCAAGGTACCGGCCGGTGCCGGGACGGCTTCCAGGTTCACCAGTGCCTGGCGCAATGCTTCGCGGGCATAGCCCATGACCCGCTCTTCGGTGAAGAAGCGGTAGTCGGTACGCCCGCCACCGCCCTGCCCGCCGCGCTCGCGGCGGCCGTTCTGCTCGACGATGACGCTGACATTGAAGCGCACCAGAGGGCGCACATCGGCGGCCAGGCTGCCATCGGCGGCAGCAATCAGGATGCGCTCCCAGACGCCGGCCATGCTCACGCTGACCTGCTGGATACGTGGGTCGAGCGCACGGGTGGCCGCATCGACACGCTTGAGCAGTTCGACCTTTTCGGCACGGCTGAGCACATCGAGCGGGTTGTCCGCGGCGTACAGCGCGGTCACTTCCTGGCTGCGGAAGGCCTGCACCGTGCCGTTCTGTCCGGCACGGGAAATCGAACGGGCAGCGCGGGCTGCCGAAGTCAGCGCTTCGAGGTTGATCGCATTGCTGTAGGCGAAGCCGGTTTTTTCACCGGACTGGGCACGCACGCCGACGCCTTGGTCGAGGTTGAAACTGCCCTCTTTGACAATGCCGTCTTCAAGTGCCCAGGTTTCCGAGATCTGCCCCTGGAAATACAGGTCGGCAGCATCGATACCAGGGCCGGCCAACTCACCCAGCACGCTCTGCAGGCTGTCCAGGGTCAAGCCGCCTGGGGCCAGGAGCTGCTCACTGACGGTGGATAACATCTGGCTCATAGTCACTCCGAGGTGTGCGCAGGCCGCAACGCGCCCTGCGAGAAAAAGCGCCGGTGCGATACCACCGGCATGCGCGCCCGGATGGACGCCTGTTCATCAATGTCGCGCTCGGCGAGCAATACCGCTTCGCCTCGCGCCTGTTCTGCGACGATACGCCCCCAAGGGTCGACGATCGCCGCATGGCCATGGGTCTCCCGTGGGCCTGGGTGGGTGCCGCCCTGCGCCGCCGCCAGCAGGTAGCACTGGGTTTCGATGGCCCGGGCGCGCACCAGCACCTCCCAATGTGCCGCCCCGGTCACTGCAGTAAAGGCAGCCGGTGCGGTGATCAGTTCCGCGCCGGCTGCACGCAGTGCGCTGTAAAGCTCGGGAAAGCGCAGGTCGTAACACACGCTCAAGCCCAGCCGCCCGACCGGCGTATCCGCTACCACCACCTGCGCGCCATGGGCATAGTCATCCGACTCACGGTAGCGACCGCGGTTGTCGGTAACGTCCACGTCGAACAGGTGCAGCTTGTCATAACGTGCCGCCACCTCGCCGTGTTCGTCGATCAGCAGCGAACAGGCATGGACCTTGGCGTCAGGCTGGCCGACCGGTGGCAAGGGCAAGGTACCGGCGACTATCCATAACTTGAGGTCGCGGGCGGTGCGTTTCAACCAGGGCAGGATCGGCCCTTCACCCAAGGCTTCGGCACGGCCGATCGCCGCAGCGTCCTTGCGGCCCATGGCGGCAAAGTTTTCCGGCAGTACCGCCAGCCTCGCGCCGCCCAAGGCAGCCTGATGCAACAGGGCACCGGCACGCTGCAGGTTGGCCAGCACATCGTCCTGGCTGACCATCTGGATAACCGCTGCCTTCATGGGCGCTCCTAACGGGATTTTTCGAAAGGTTTCACAAATGTGATTCTAGGCTCTTTCACTGGACCTTCGACACGGTAATGCACGCTGGCAAAGCGCGACACGCGGTCACCGATCAGCCGGTCGACCAGGAACAGCGCCCCACCCACCGCCGGCGCACCCACGATCAGCGCCGCCAACGGCAGGTTGTTGGTGACCGGCAGGCTGACCTGCAGGTTGGCATCGACCCGGTCACGGACCAGGTCAAGGGTGCCATCCAGCTCGAAGTTGCTCGACGGGCCGGTTACGCTGATCGGCTCACGGGTCACGTAGACCCCGCTGCTCGCCACCAGCAGGCCCTTGACCCGGTCATAGGCCAGGCCCTTGTCGAACAGGTCGGAAAAGTCCAGACGCAGGCGCCGGCCAATCGAGTTGAAGTTGAGCAGGCCAAATACCCGCAACGCCTGGGCACCGCCCTCGACCTCGACAAACTGGCCAGTGCGCAGCGCCGCGTTCATGCTGCCCGAGAAGCGCGTCAGGCTCACCGCAGCCGGCGAACCCGGCCAGCGCCCGTCCACGTCCAGGCGGAAGTCACGGCTGGTCACGGTCGGAGCAAAACCCCAGGCCTTGAGCACGTCGCCCAGGTTCTTGCCGTCCAGGCGCCCCTTGTACCAACTGCTGGTGTTGCCCACTTCGCCTTCCCAGCCTCCGCCACCGTCAATGCGTAGGCCTTTGAAGTCGAGGTCGATATCGCTGGCGGTAACACCCCGTGCGGTAGGCCGCAGCTTGATCGAGGCACTGCCGAACAGGTCGTCACCGCGGTACAGCTTGTCGATGCTCAGGTCCAGTGCCGGAACCTTGCGCGGATCGAACGAGGCCAGTGGGTCTGGGCCATCCTCCGCCCGTTCCTCGGCCTGTTTTTCGGCCGGGCTGGGCGCCGGCAGGCGCAGGGTCTGCATGCGCACGACCATTGGCGCGCCCTTGGCATCCGGCACCCGCGCATTGCCGATGACTTCCTTGCTGTCGAGGCGCAGGTCCCAAGCCGGGCCGCCTCGGGCCAGCCGCACCACAGCCTGGTTCAGGTCCATGCCAAAGGCTTTCAACTGGCCGATGCTCAGGTCGACGCTCTGCAGGTTCTGCCGGGCACTTCCGCCTGGGTCGTTACCGCCCAGGCGTTCCGCCTGTTCTTGCCACGGGGCCAGGTCCAGCGTGTCCAGACGCCCACGTACCCGCAGGCCCTGACCGGCTGGCACCTGAGCGTCCCCTGTACCCAGCAGCAACTCGCCACGCCCCTGCAGCAACTTGTCGGCCGGGGCCGCGTAGGCAAAGCGGGCCAGGTCGCTGTAACCCGCATCGAAACGCCGCTCCGGCCCCTGCAGGCTCATGCTGAAACGGCTGTCGCGGGTTTCTGCGGCAGCCTTGCCGAACGGCGCAGGCAGGTCGATGGCCAAGCCCTTGAGGCTGGAAGTGACGCTCAGGCGGTTGTCCCGGCTACCCAGGCTCAGCTGCAACTGGTACGGCAGGTCACCGGAAGCCGGCAGGGCCTGGCTGAACTGCAGCCACTCGGTCAACGCCTTGAGTGATACCTGGCCATTGGCGTCGATGCGGGTCTGCATTTGCCCAGCCTGGCCTTCAGCAGTGATTTGCGCCGTAACCGGTTTGCCAAAGGCCTGCAGGCTGATGGCTTTGCCGCTCAGGCCCTTGTCGAAGTCGAAGCTGAAATCACCCTTCAGGCGGCTCAACTCAAGGCTTGGCGGGGCGACCTTCAAACGCGCATCGCGGGTGGCGAAGTCCACCTGCACTTTCGGTCGCTGCCCATGTTCCAGCGGAATATCGAGCTTGACCTTGCCCTTCAGCGGCCCCTCGCCCTCCCAGCCGGCGAAGATCTCACCCGTGCCGATTGGCGCCTCCTTGAGAATCTTCAGGCCATCACCCAGGCTGCCGTCGAAGCTGCCATCAAGGAACAGGTGGCTGTGCTGGCCCTCGTCGACATGCGGGATGTCGACCTTCACATCGCTGACCTTGGTGTCCAGCAGCACGCCGCGCTGGGCCTTGATGCGCACGCCACTGTCTTCGATGAACACATCGCCATCCACATGCTGTACCTGCGGCCAGCCAGGCTGGAAGTCCAGCGCAGCGTCATGCACCTTGAAGAACAGGCTGATGCTGCGCGCCTCTGGCGCAGCGCCATGGTTCAGCGAGCCCTGGTACTGGAAATAGCCTTCGTCCACCGCACCTTTGACGATGGCACTGCGCAGCCACTCGTCGAGCGCCGGGCTGAGTACTTCGGGCAAGTACTTGGCGGTGTAGCGACCATCGCCGTCGGTCAGGCCGACGCGCAGGTCCATGTAGTCTTCGCGGCCTTCCTTGAACAACAGGCGGATCAGGAAGTCACCGGCGATCTTGCCCTCTTCGCCCAGTACCTTGAGGTAGGGCGCGACCAAGGTGAAGCCCTCCTTGTCCAGTGCCCAGGTCAGCCGTGCATTAGCCTTCTGGTAATGCCAGGGTTTGGCGAAGATCGGGTACAGGTGCAACATGAACGCATCGGTATCCAGGCGCAGCTCGCCGTGGCCCAGGTCGCCACTGATGCTGCCACTGACGTTACCGGCTGCCGGGGCACTGTGATAGGCATCGAAACCGACCTTTTCCAGGTTGGCTTCAAACTGCAGGCGCTGGTCACCTTCCGCCTTGGGCCGGGCCTCCAGCCGCACATTGCGCAGTGCACCCGTCACATTGAGGCCATCGACCACGGCCATGACGTTTTCCGGCAACGGCGCCAGGGCGTCGATCAACGGGGTCAGCGGCGTCAGGTGGAGCCGATCGGCCTGCACCTTCCAGCTTTCCTCGGCGTCGCTCTGGCCAGTGCGTTGCTGCAGCTGCAGGTGCGATTCCCAACGGGACTTGCCGATGTCCATGGCCAGGGAGTCGACAACAACATCGAAACCTTGCTCCCGACGCTGGAACCAGGCGCCCAGGGCCAGGTTGTTCAGGGTGGCCGCCTTGCGCCCACTGTAGGCGCCCTTCAGTTCAGGCGCATTGAGCCGGACCACGGCCTGCTGCAACTGCCCTTTGCCCCAGTCGACCCAGAACTCACCGCCGGCGCGCAAGGCTTCGGCGTGCCATTGCCCCAGCAAAGCGGGCGGTAACCAGTGCGACCAATCACTTTGCGGCAGGCTCAGGTAAGCCTCGACTTGGCCATCACGCCAGGCCTTGGCTGATACACGGCTGCGCAGGTTCAGCGCCAAGGGCTGGCCATCGGGCAGGGTTGCCCGCAAGTCCAAAGCCTGGCGCGAGGCACCGGCCTGCAGGCCGGCACTCACATAAGTCAGGGTCAGCGGGTCGCGCTGCCAGGGGTGCAGGGTAATCTGGCTGTCGAACACATCAACCCGGCCCAGCTGGCGCAAGCGCTGCAACAGGTCGGCAGGGTCCAGCGGCGTGTCGTCTTTCTTCGGCAGCCCTTCAAGGTTCCAGGCGCCCTGCTCGTTCTGACGCAGGATCAGTTGCAGGCCGCCCAGCTGAATGCGCGCCAGGCGCACTTCACGAGCGGTAAGGCTGGCCCAGACATCGGGCACCACCATGACCTCGTCCAGGCGCAGCGCCGTAGCACCCTCGCCCAATTGCAGGTCGCGCACTCGCAGCACCGGCGCCAGCCCGCTCCAGCGGCCTTCCAGCGCACCAACATGCACGGGCAAGCCCAGCGCCTGCTCGGCCTTGCTCTCTACGTCGGCACGGTACTCGGCGACCAGCGGCACCAGTTCGCGGCCAAGGCTGACATACAGCGCCACCAATACCGCCAACAGGGCACATATGCCCAACCCCCAGCGGGTCAAGGCGACAAGAACGCGGGTCAGACGTCCCATGGCCGTGGCCCTCCAAGTCGTTTATCCATGATGGCCCGTCGCGCAGGTTTTGCCAGCGCGACGATGCAGCCGCGTGTTTCAGAAGGCCTCAGAGCAGCACCACGTCGTATTGTTCCTGCGAATACATCGACTCGACCTGGAAGCGAATGGTTCGACCGATGAAGGCCTCCAGTTCTGCGACGTTGCCCGACTCTTCATCCAGCAGGCGGTCGACCACCTTCTGGTTGGCCAGCACACGATAACCTTCGGCCTGGTAGGCGCGGGCTTCACGCAGGATTTCGCGGAAAATTTCGTAGCAGATGGTCTCGGGGGTTTTAAGCTTGCCGCGGCCCTGGCAGGCCAGGCATGGCTCGCACAGCACCTGTTCCAGGCTTTCCCGCGTGCGCTTGCGGGTCATCTGCACCAGGCCCAGCTCGGTAATGCCGATGATATTGGTCTTGGCGTGATCGCGCTCCAGCTGTTTTTCCAGGGTGCGCAGCACCTGGCGCTGGTGCTCTTCATCTTCCATGTCGATGAAGTCGATGATGATGATGCCGCCGATATTGCGCAGTCGTAATTGCCGGGCGATGGCAGTGGCGGCCTCGAGGTTGGTCTTGAAGATGGTCTCTTCGAGGTTGCGGTGGCCGACGAAAGCCCCGGTGTTGACGTCGATGGTGGTCATCGCTTCGGCCGGGTCCACCACCAGGTAGCCGCCGGACTTCAACGGTACCTTGCGCTCCAGGGCACGCTGGATCTCGTCCTCGACGCCGTACAGGTCGAAGATCGGGCGTTCGCCAGGGTAATGTTCGAGGCGGTCGGCGATTTCCGGCATCAGTTCGCCGACGAACTGCGTGGTCTTCTGGAAGGTTTCCCGCGAGTCGATGCGGATTTTCTCGATCTTCGGGTTGACCAGGTCGCGCAGGGTTCGCAGGGCCAGGCCCAGGTCTTCATAAATGACCGTAGGTGCACCGCAGGTCTTGATCTGGGTGCCGATCTGCTCCCACAGGCGACGCAGGTAGCGGATGTCCTGAAGGATTTCCTCGGCACGCGCGCCCTCGGCCGCAGTACGCAGGATAAACCCGCCGGCATCCTTGATGTTTTCGCTCTCCATACAGTTGCTGACCACCTGCTTGAGGCGCTCGCGCTCGGCTTCATCCTCGATCTTCAGCGAAATGCCGACATGGCTGCTGCGCGGCATGTACACCAGGTAGCGCGACGGGATCGACAGCTGGGTGGTCAGGCGCGCGCCCTTGCTGCCGATAGGGTCCTTGGTCACTTGCACCACCAGGGCTTGGCCCTCGTGCACCAGTGCCGTGATGTTCTCCACCGCCGAACCTTCGCGCTGGGAGATTTCCGAGGCATGGATGAACGCTGCACGCTCCAGGCCAATGTCGACGAAGGCCGCCTGCATGCCTGGCAGCACACGTACCACCTTGCCCTTGTAGATATTGCCGACGATGCCACGGCGCTGGGTGCGCTCGACGTGCACTTCCTGCAGTACCCCGTTTTCCACCACCGCCACGCGTGACTCCATCGGCGTGATGTTGATCAGGATCTCTTCACTCATGGCAGGCTCTCGTCAAAGGTTTTTTCTAATGATGGATGGCGTAAGCAATGCTGGCTACTGCGGGTTTGTTACCTCAGGCGTATGCGCGAGCGACTGCCAGCAGGCGATGCCGAACTGGCCAAGCAAATCGGCCGTTTCACTGAGCGGTAAGCCGACCACTGCCGAGTAACTGCCGACAAGGCCGGTGACGAACACCGCACCCAGGCCCTGGATGGCATAGCTGCCGGCCTTGTCGGCAGGCTCGCCGCTGGCCCAGTAGCGTTGCGCTTCGTCAGCGCTGATCGCGCGGAAACTTACTTTGCTGGTGACACACAGGCTGTGCACGCGCTGGCCATCGTCAAGGGCAACTGCCGTCAGTACCTGATGCTCACGGCCTGACAGGTCAGCCAGCATGGCCAGGGCATCTTCGCGGTTTTCCGGCTTGCCGAGAATACGACCATCGAGCACCACCGCAGTGTCTGCGCCAAGCACCACAGCGTGCCCCTCCGGGGCCTTCGCGGGCACGCCCAGGCTGGCCAGGCCGGCAGCCGCCTTGGCCCGCGCCAGGCGCTCGACGTAGGCCGGGGCGCTTTCGCCGGGCAGTGGGGTTTCATCGATGGGGGCGCTGACGAGGCTGAACGGCACGCCGATCTGGGTCAGCAGTTCACGACGGCGGGGCGAGCCGGAGGCCAGGTATAGCGGGTTCATGCAGACATCTCCCTGTCAGTGGCGTATCGCCGTCAGTTGATACGCAAGCGGCGGCGCAGGTCGCGCAGGGCGAAGCTGATCCACGGCCAGAGCAAGGCACTGATCACCGCTGACCAGACCAGCGCCAGGGTCGGCAGGCGGTTGCCGGTCAGGGCGCTGAGCCACAGCTGGATCAGCTGGGCGATACCGAAGATCACCAGGATGACCAGGCTTTGCTGCCACATGGGGAACATGCGCAGGCGCTGCTGCAGCGACAACACCAGGAAAGTGATGAGGGTAAGGATCAGTGCGTTCTGCCCCAGCAGCGTGCCGTACAGCACGTCCTCGGCCAGGCCCAGCACGAACGCCGTGGTCATGCCGACCTTGTTCGGCACCGCCAGGGTCCAGAACGACACCAGCAAGGCCAGCCACATGGGCCGGAACACTTCCATGAACTGCGGCATGGGCGAGACGCTAAGCAGCAGGCCGATGGCGAAAGTCAGCCAGATGACCCAGCCATTGTTGCGGCGTGATGCAGCCATCATTGTCTCCGGGGGGGAACGGGGGCAGCAGGTGCGGCAGCCGGGGCTGCGGGCTGCGCGGCCGGGGTAGCCGGGGTGACCGGAGCTGCCGGGGTGGCCGGCGCGGCAGGTGTAGCCGTCGCTGGCGTTGCCTGCTCGCCACTGGTGGCCGGCTGGCCGACAGTCGCAGCGCCCTTGCGGTCAGCCTCTTCCTGGGCGATGGCCGCCTCCGTGGCGCGCTGCTCCGGGGTACGCCGGTCACTGAACACCAGCAGCATGTAGCGGCTGCGGTTGAGCGCGGCGGTGGGGATGGCGCGAACGATGGCGAACGGCTGGCCAGAGTCGTGGATCACCTCGTTGACCGTGGCCACCGGGTAACCGGCCGGGAAACGCTGGCCCATGCCGGAGCTGACCAGCAGGTCGCCTTCCTTGATGTCAGCAGTATCGGCCACATGGCGCAATTCCAGGCGCTCCGGGTTGCCGGTGCCGCTGGCGATAGCGCGCAGGCCGTTGCGGTTGACCTGTACCGGAATGCTGTGGGTGGTATCGGTCAGCAGCAGCACCCGCGAGGTATAGGGCATCAACTCGACCACCTGGCCCATCAAGCCACGGGCATCGAGCACCGGCTGGCCGAGGAACACACCATCACGCTCGCCCTTGTTGATCAGGATGCGGTGGGTGAACGGATTCGGGTCGACACCGATCAGCTCGGCCACTTCGACCTTTTCGTTGACCAGTGCCGAGGAGTTGAGCAACTCGCGCAGGCGCACGTTCTGTTCGGTCAGGGCCGCCAGCTTTTGCAGGCGCCCCTGCAACAGCAGGGCCTCGGTCTTGAGCTTCTCGTTTTCGGCGATCAGCTCGGTGCGGCTACCGAACTGGCCGGCCACGCCCTGCCAGGCGCGCTGCGGCAGGTCAGTGATCCAGTACGACTCCATCAGCACCAGGCCCATCTGGCTGCGCACGGGCTTGAGCACGTCGAAGCGCGCGTCGACAACCATCAACGCGACCGACATCACTACCAGAACGAGCAGGCGAACGCCCAGCGAAGGGCCCTTGGAGAAAAGCGGTTTAATGGGCCGTTCCTCGTGGACGACTCAGGAGGTCATTGGACATGGGACAACGCACCAGCCTGGTTGCGGATTGATGGATACGGCGCCCGGAACGGGCGCCAGCCCGGCACATACAGGTAGCACTGTGCGTACTACCTGTAAACCGGGCGCTCGTGAACAGCGAGCGGGATCACTCGCTGGAGAGCAGGTCCATCGCGTGCTTGTCCATCATCTCCAGGGCGCGACCGCCGCCACGGGCGACACAGGTCAGCGGGTCCTCGGCAACGATCACCGGCAGGCCGGTTTCCTGGGCCAGCAGCTTGTCGAGGTCACGCAGCAGCGCGCCACCACCGGTCAGCACCAAGCCACGCTCGGCAATGTCCGAGGCCAGCTCTGGCGGCGATTGCTCAAGTGCGCTCTTGACCGCCTGGACGATGGTCGCCAGCGATTCCTGCAGCGCTTCAAGCACTTCGTTGGAGTTCAAGGTGAAGGCACGCGGTACGCCTTCGGCCAGGTTACGGCCACGTACGTCGACTTCACGGACTTCGCCGCCCGGGTAGGCAGTACCGATTTCCTGCTTGATGCGCTCGGCGGTGGATTCGCCGATCAGGCTGCCGTAGTTGCGACGCACGTAAGTGACGATGGCTTCATCGAAGCGGTCGCCGCCGACGCGAACCGATTCGGCATAGACCACGCCGTTCAGCGAGATCAGGGCGATTTCAGTGGTACCGCCGCCGATATCGACGACCATCGAACCGCGGGCTTCTTCGACCGGCAGGCCGGCACCAATGGCAGCGGCCATCGGCTCTTCGATCAGGAACACTTCACGGGCACCAGCACCCAGGGCCGACTCGCGAATGGCGCGGCGCTCTACCTGGGTCGATTTGCACGGCACGCAGATCAGTACGCGCGGGCTTGGCTGCAGGAAGCTGTTCTCGTGAACCTTGTTGATAAAATATTGCAACATTTTTTCGCAGACGCTGAAGTCGGCGATGACGCCGTCCTTCATCGGACGAATGGCTGCAATGTTGCCAGGCGTACGGCCCAGCATGCGTTTGGCTTCGGTACCGACGGCGACGACGCTTTTCTGGTTGCCATGGGTACGGATGGCAACAACCGAGGGCTCATTCAGGACGATACCGCGCTCACGCACGTAAATAAGGGTGTTGGCAGTACCCAGGTCGATGGAAAGATCGCTGGAAAACATGCCACGCAGTTTCTTGAACATGGGAAAGTGACCCTGGGGAAAGCGTGGGTAAAAAAGTGCGGCAAACTCTAACAATGGCAGGGATTTTGGGCAAGGAGCCAATATGTTAAATTGGCTGTTTTTCCGAGCACGCCAGCAGAAATTCGCGGCCGTTAGACCGCCAGAAAGCTGACATGTTCCTCACTGCGGACCCAAATTCCGTTCTTTGTTTCCCTTGGAGATCCTCATGGCGCTTGAACGCTGCGACGTGGAGAAGATCGCCCATCTGGCCCGCCTGGGCCTGAATGATGGCGATTTGCCACGCATTACCGACGCCCTGAACAGCATTCTCGGGCTGGTCGACCAGATGCAAGCGGTTGATACCACTGGCATCGAGCCCCTGGCCCACCCGCTGGAGGCCAGCCAGCGCCTGCGTCCCGACCAGGTCACCGAAAGCAACCAGCGCGACACCTACCAGGCGATCGCGCCATCGACCGAAAGCGGTCTGTACCTGGTTCCCAAAGTCATCGAGTAAGGGATAGAGCCTGCCATGCATCAATTGACCCTGGCCGAGATCGCCCGCGGACTCGCCGACAAGTCGTTTTCCTCCGAAGAGCTGACCGGCGCCCTGCTGGCGCGCATCAAGCAGCTCGACCCGCAGATCAACAGCTTCATCAGCGTCACCGAAGACCTGGCCCTGGGCCAGGCGCGTGCCGCCGACGCCCGTCGCGCCGCCGGCGAGACCGGCGCGCTGCTGGGTGCGCCCATCGCCCACAAGGACCTGTTCTGCACCAACGGCATGCGCACCAGCTGCGGCTCGAAGATGCTCGACAACTTCAAGGCGCCGTATGACGCCACCGTGGTCGCCAAGCTGGCCGAAGCCGGCATGGTCACCCTGGGCAAGACCAACATGGACGAATTCGCCATGGGTTCGGCCAACGAATCCAGCCACTACGGCGCGGTGAAGAACCCGTGGAACCTCGAGCACGTACCAGGCGGTTCGTCGGGTGGTTCGGCTGCGGCCGTGGCTGCGCGCCTGCTGCCGGCCACCACCGGTACCGACACCGGCGGCTCGATCCGCCAGCCGGCGGCACTGACCAACCTCACCGGCCTGAAACCGACGTACGGTCGTGTTTCGCGCTGGGGCATGATCGCCTACGCCTCCAGCCTCGACCAGGGTGGCCCACTGGCCCGTACTGCCGAGGACTGTGCCCTGCTGCTGCAAGGCATGGCCGGTTTCGATGCCAAGGACTCCACCAGCATCGAAGAACCGGTGCCGGACTACAGCGCCAACCTCAACGCGTCCTTGCAGGGCCTGCGCATTGGCCTGCCGAAGGAATACTTCGGTGCCGGCCTCGACCCGCGCATTGCCGAGCTGGTCCAGGCCAGCGTCAAAGAGCTGGAAAAGCTCGGTGCCGTGGTCAAGGAAATCAGCCTGCCGAGCATGCAGCACGCCATTCCGGCCTACTACGTGATCGCCCCGGCTGAAGCGTCCTCCAACCTGTCGCGCTTTGACGGCGTGCGCTTCGGTTATCGCTGCGAAGCACCGAAAGACCTCACCGACCTGTACAAGCGTTCGCGCGGCGAAGGTTTCGGTGTTGAAGTGCAGCGTCGCATCATGGTCGGCACCTACGCCCTGTCGGCCGGCTACTACGACGCCTACTACGTGAAGGCGCAGCAGATCCGTCGCCTGATCAAGAACGACTTCATGGCTGCCTTCAACGATGTCGACCTGATCCTCGGCCCAACCACGCCAAACCCGGCCTGGAAGCTTGGCGCCAAGAGCAGCGACCCGGTCGCCGCCTACCTGGAAGACGTCTACACCATTACCGCCAACCTGGCGGGCCTGCCGGGCCTGTCGATGCCAGCCGGCTTCGTCGACGGCCTGCCGGTCGGCGTGCAGCTGCTGGCGCCGTACTTCCAGGAAGGCCGCCTGCTCAACGTCGCGCACCGCTACCAGCAAGTGACCGACTGGCACACCCGTGCCCCCAACGGCTTCTGAGGAGTTCACACATGCAATGGGAAGTTGTGATCGGGCTGGAAATCCACACTCAGCTCGCCACCCAGTCGAAGATCTTCTCCGGCAGCGCTACCACCTTCGGCTCCGAGCCGAACACCCAGGCCAGCCTGGTTGACCTTGGCATGCCCGGCGTACTGCCGGTGCTGAACCAGGAAGCCGTGCGCATGGCGTGCATGTTCGGCCTGGCCATCGATGCCGAGATCGGCAAGCGCAACGTGTTCGCGCGCAAGAACTACTTCTACCCGGACCTGCCCAAGGGCTACCAGATCAGCCAGATGGACTTGCCGATCGTCGGCAAGGGCCACCTGGACATCGCCCTGGAAGACGGCACCATCAAGCGCATCGGGGTTACCCGTGCGCACCTGGAAGAAGATGCCGGCAAAAGCCTGCACGAAGACTTCAGCGGCTCGACCGGTATCGACTTGAACCGCGCCGGCACCCCGCTGCTGGAAATCGTCTCCGAGCCTGACATGCGCAGCGCCAAGGAAGCCGTGGCCTACGTCAAGGCGATCCACGCCCTGGTGCGCTACCTGGGCATCTGCGACGGCAACATGGCCGAAGGCTCGCTGCGTTGCGACTGCAACGTGTCGATTCGGCCGAAAGGCCAGACCGAGTTCGGCACCCGCTGCGAGATCAAGAACGTCAACTCGTTCCGCTTCATCGAGCGCGCGATCAACAGCGAGATCCAGCGCCAGATCGACCTGATCGAAGACGGCGGCAAGGTGGTGCAGGAAACCCGCCTGTACGACCCGAACAAGGACGAGACCCGTTCCATGCGCAGCAAGGAGGAAGCCAACGACTACCGTTACTTCCCCGACCCTGACCTGCTGCCGGTGGTGATTGAGGACAGCTACCTGGCAACCATCCGTGCCGGCCTGCCCGAGCTGCCGCCGCAGAAGGTCGAGCGCTTCCAGAGCCAATACGGCCTCTCGGCCTACGACGCCAACGTGCTGGCGTCCAGCCGCGAACAGGCGGATTACTTTGAAGAAGTGGTGAAAACCGGTGGCGATGCCAAGCTGGCCGCCAACTGGGTCATGGTCGAGCTGGGCAGCCTGCTGAACAAACTGGGCGTGGAAATCGACCAGGCGCCGGTCAGCGCTGCGCAACTGGGTGGCATGCTGCTGCGCATCCGCGACAACACCATCAGCGGCAAGATCGCCAAGACCGTGTTCGAGGCCATGGCTGCCGGTGAAGGCGATGCTGACAGCATCATCGAGAGCAAAGGCCTGAAACAGGTCACCGATAGCGGTGCGATCGACAAGATGCTCGACGAAATGCTGGCTGCCAACGCCGAGCAGGTCGAACAGTACCGTGCGGCCGATGAAGCCAAGCGTGGCAAAATGTTCGGCTTCTTCGTCGGCCAGGCCATGAAAGCCTCCAAAGGCAAGGCCAACCCGGGGCAGGTGAACCAATTGCTCAAAGCCAAGCTCGAAGGGTGATTCTTTTACCCCCGTAATGCTGCGAGGGCTTCGCCCTCGTTCGCGGCTAAAGCCGCTCCTACAGGGTTGCACTGTACTTGTAGGAGCGGGTTTACCCGCGAATGGCCGCCCCAGGAGAGCACCTGACTTGCTAAAACGATCCCTCGGCACCCTGGCCCTGTTTTCCTTCCTGGCCGGCTGCGCCAGCCATGACGTCGACCCGCGCGGCTATGACCAGACGGGCACCGCTTCCTATTACGGCTCACGCCACCACGGCAAACGCACCGCCAGCGGCGAACCGTTCAACCAGCACGGCCTGACCGCCGCCCACCGCAGCCTGCCGTTCGGCAGCCGCGTCCTGGTTACCAACATGGCCAACCAGCGCAGCGTAGTGGTGCGCATCAACGACCGTGGCCCGCATACCCGCGGCCGCCTGATTGACCTGTCACGCGCCGCCGCAGAAAAAATCGGCATGCTCCGTAGCGGAACGGCGCGCGTGCGAGTACAAGGGCTTAGCGATTGACGCGACAGGAGTCCGACCATTTTCGACCTGGCCACCCTCCCCACCTTTAGCCTGCTGCAACTGGGCATTGCCCTGCTGTTGCTGGTCGGCGGTGCCGAACTGCTGGTGCGCGCAGCCTTGCGCCTGGCGCAGCGCCTGCACGTACGCCCGCTGATCATCGGCCTGAGCCTGGTGGCCTTCGGCAGCACTGCGCCACAACTGACCGTGAGCCTGCAGGCCGCCTACCAAGGCGCACCCGATGTGGCGGTCGGCAGCGTGGTCGGCAGCAATATCTTCAACGTACTGGTCATTCTCGGCCTGGCCGCGCTGATCATCCCCTTGCGGGTGTCACGCCAACTGGTACGCCTGGACATACCCCTGCTGATCGTCGCCAGCGGGCTGGTCTATGCGCTGTCCGCCAACGGCCACCTGGGCCGGGTCGAGGGGGTACTGCTGCTGCTTGGCCTGGCCGGTTACCTGGCCATGCTCTGGCACCAGTCGCGCCACTATGCCCGTACCTACCCTGCCCCGGATGCCGCCCGGGCCAGCGCCGGGCGCTTCTGGACTGGCACGCTGCTGCAGGTGCTGGCCGGCTTTGCCCTGCTGAGCCTGGCAGGCCACTTGCTGCTGGAGGCCGCCACCGAGGTGGCCACCGACCTGGGCCTGTCCGAGCGCATCATCGGCCTGACGGTGGTTGCCATCTGCACTTCACTGCCGGAGCTGGCCGCCGCGTTGATCGCCGCCCTGCGTGGCGAACGGGAGATTGCCGTGGGTACGGTGATCGGCAGCAACCTGTTCAACCTATTGGGCGTACTGGGCCTGACTGCACTGGTGACACCCGAGCCACTGTCGATTTCACCCAATGCGCTGTCTTTTGACCTGCCAGTGATGCTTGGCGTTGCTGTTCTGAGCCTACCGGTGTTCTATTCCGGGTACCGCATCACCCGTGCCGAAGGGCTGGTGTTCCTGTGCTTGTACCTGGCGTACGGCCTGCACGTGGCGGCATTTACCATGGGCTTGCCGCTGGCTGGCCGGCTGGAAAAGTTGATGCTGTTTTATGTGCTGCCGGTGCTTGCGTTTGTGTTGTTGTACACGACGGTGCGGGCATGGCGGCGGCAGCATTGAGGGGTGTAAGGTGAGCGCGTCAGGGCCGCCAGGCGCATGCCTTTACACTTTCATCGCCTGTGAGATCGAGCGCCGCCCGCGCGGCGCTTCGCGGGGCAAGCCCGCTCCCACATCTGTTTCTGGCCAGTTACTCCTATGACATTTGCGCGCGCACCTATGCGTATGGCTCGATATCGAGTCGTACAAACAAGGCGGACAGCGATGGAATTACAGGATTGATTGGCCCGAACAGATGTGGGAGCGGGCTTGCCCCGCGAAGCGCCGCGCGGGCGGCGCTCGATCTCACAGGCGCCGAAAACCTAACGGCATACCCCTCAAGAACAACCCTGACTCAGCCCTTGGCCTGCCGCGCCTTCTTCAACCTGAAAGCCACCCACAACACGGCAATCCACGCCGGGATCAGCATCACCGAAATGCGGATCGGCGGGGTCAGGTACATCACCACCAGGATCAGCACGATGAAGGCCAGGCACAGGTAGTTGGTCAGCGGGTGCCCCAGGCTCTTGTAGAAGGGGGTAATCCCGGCGGCCAGCTTGGCCTTGCGGAACTTCAGGTGCGTAATGCTGATGCTCGCCCAGTTGATCACCAGCGCCGACACCGCCAGCGCCATCAGCAAGCCAAAGGCCTCACCCGGCATCAGGTAGTTGATCACCACACACAGGCCTGTGGCGAACGCCGATACACCCAGCGCCGTCAGCGGCACGCCGCTGCGGCTCACCTTCAGCAACTGGCGTGGCGCATCGCCCTGGCTGGCCAGGCCGAACAGCATGCGGCTGTTGGCGTACACGCAGCTGTTGTACACCGACAGCGCAGCAGTGAGCACCACGATGTTGAGGATGGTTGCCACCAGGTCGCTGTCCAGTTCATGGAAAATCATCACGAACGGGCTACCGCCCTGTACGACCTTCTGCCAGGGGTACAACGACAGCAGCACCGCCAGCGCGCCGATGTAGAAGATCAGGATGCGGTACACCACCTGGTTGGTGGCCTTGGGGATGCTCTGGCGTGGGTTGTCAGCCTCTGCAGCGGTGATACCCACCAGCTCCAGGCCACCAAACGAGAACATGATCACCGCCAGGGCCATCACCAGGCCGCTGACGCCGTTAGGGAAGAAGCCGCCGTACTGCCACAGGTTGGCCACGCTGGCATCCGGGCCGCCGTGGCCGCTGCTCAGCAGCCAGGCGCCAAAGCCGATCATGCTGACGATCGCCACCACCTTGACCAGGGCGAACCAGAACTCCATTTCGCCGTAGACCTTCACCTGGGTCAGGTTGATCAGGTTGATCACCACAAAGAAGATCGCCGCGGTGGCCCAGGTCGGGAACTCTGGCCACCAGTACTGCACGTAGATGCCCACCGCCGTCAGCTCGGCCATGCCGACCAGCACATACACCACCCAGTAGTTCCAGCCCGAGACAAAACCGGCGAACTCGCTCCAGTACTGGTGGGCAAAGTGGCTGAAGCTGCCGGCAACCGGCTCTTCCACCACCATTTCGCCCAGCTGGCGCATGATCAGGAAGGCCATCAGGCCGGCGATAGCGTAGCCCAGCAGCACGGAGGGGCCGGCCAGCTGGATGGTCTGGGCAATGCCCAGGAACAACCCGGTACCGATGGCCCCGCCCAGCGCGATCAGCTGGATATGGCGATTCTTCAGCCCGCGCTGTAACGGCTCGGGCGTGCTCTGGTCTTGCATGAAGTGTCCTTTGGCTCAGTGAGGCAGTGTTGTTGCTGTTGTTTGCAGTCAAGGATCTAGATCCATCCGCCCCACTGCAAGATGAAAATACCGATGTTGGTGGTGATCGCCGCCATTAGCGTGGTAATCACGATGATCGACGCAGCCAGCTGGTGGTTGCCATTGGCCGCCCGCGCCATCACGTAGCTGGCTGCTGCGGTCGGGCTACCGATGTACAGGAACAGGATGCCCAGCTCCGCACCGCGGAAACCGCACAACCAGGCGCCAAGGGTACCCACCAGCGGCAACCAGACCATCTTCACCAGGCTGGCATCGAAGGCCAGCCGGCCACTGTCACGCAGCGCCGCCAGCGACAATGTGCCACCAATGCAGATCAGCGCCAGTGGCAGGGTCATCTGCGCCAGGTAGTCGCCTGAAGTCAGCAGCCAGTTGGGCAGCGGCACCTGGCCGTAGGCCATTGGCGTGGCCACCAGCACGCTGATGATCAGCGGGTTGCTGAAGATGCTCTTGCAAATGCTCCACGGGTCGGACTTGAGGTCCGGGCTGTACACCGCCAGCACCACCGCCGACAGCGAGTTGTACATAAGGATGACCAGGCCGGCGAGCACCGCCCCCAAGGATATACCGTAGTCACCGTACAGGCTGGCAGCCAAGGCCAAGCCGATTACGCCGTTGTTGCCGCGAAACGCGCCCTGGGTATAGATGCCGCGGTCGGCCAGCGGGCTGCGCCAGATGGCCAAGCCCCAGGCTATGGCGAAGCCGACCAGGGTGGCGACGATGAAATAGAGGATGACGCCGGGTTTGACCGCGGCGGCCAGGTCAGCGTGGTAAATGCCAAGGAACAGCAGCGCCGGCATGCACACGTTGAACACCAGCTGCGAGGCGACGCGGTTGAAGTTGTCGTCGATCAGGCGGATGCGTTTGAGCAGTATGCCCATGAACAACATGGCGAAGACTGGTGCCGTGATGTTCAGTGTCTGGATAAGAAGGGCGAGCATGCGCAAGCGATCCTGGAGGGGGTTGCCGTTAGGCGGCTAATGATACGCCAACAGCCGGGATTTGCGGGGATCGCGGAATGTTATAGAGAAATTTCTGTCAGTACCGGCCTCTTCGCGGGTGAACCCGCTCCCACAGGTACCGCGCAGGCGTTGAGGCCTGTGAAATACCTGTGGGAGCGGGTTCATCGAGGCGTCGAACCGCCGCGAAAGGGCCGGCATTGCCAGCAGATAATCAGCGCCGAACCGGCCGCTTCTGCAATTTGCGCTGCAAGGTCCGGCGGTGCATGCCCAACGCCCGGGCAGTCGCCGAGATGTTGCCCTCGTGCTCGTTCAGCACGCGCTGGATGTGCTCCCACTGCAGGCGGTCAACCGACATCGGGTTTTCCGGCACCAGGGTATCCAGGTCGGTGTGTTCCGACAGCAGCGCCGCCAGCACATCATCGGCATCAGCCGGCTTGCACAGGTAGTTGCAGGCGCCGCGCTTGACCGCTTCCACCGCGGTGGCAATGCTCGAGTAACCGGTCAGGATCACCACGCGCATTTCCGGGTCCAGCTCCAGCAGCTTGGGCAAAAGCACCAGGCCGGAGTCGCCGTCCATCTTCAGGTCCAGCGTGGCGTAGTCCGGCAGATCCTGCTGGGCCAGAATCAAGCCTTCCTCGGCCGAACTGGCCGTGCTCACGCGGAAACCGCGGCGGCTCATGGCCCGGGCCATGACCCGGGTAAAGGTGGCATCATCATCCACCAGCAGCAGGTGCGGCAGCTCTTCGCTTTCGACCTGGTTTTCATCGCTCATCATTCATCTCCTCGCTTGCCATAGGGCAGGCGCAGTTCGGTCAGGGTGCCACCCTGTTCATGACTATAGAGTTTCACCGAACCGCCCGCACGGGTCACGCTGGCCTTGCTCAAGAACAGGCCCAGGCCGAAGCCTTTGCCTTTGGTGGTAATGAAGGGTTTGCCGATGGCTTCGGCAATGGCCGGCGGCACGCCGGGGCCATGGTCGCGGATACTGATGACGATGTCCTGGGCGTCCCAGTCCAGGCGCACTTCAAGGTCATCGGGGCAGGCATCGGCTGCATTGTTCAACAGGTTCAGCAGCGCCTGGGTCAGGTCGGGCGGCGGGGTAAGGCGTGGCACCTTGCCGTCGCGCAGGCGCTGGAAGCGGTAGCTGGCTTCCGGGCGCATCAGGTGCCAGCGGTTCAGCGCTTCGTCCAGCCAGGCGGTCACATCCTGCTCCACGATCGCCAGGCGGCGGTTGGCTTCGGCTGCGCGCACCAGCTGCTGCAGGGTCTCTTTGCACAGTTTTACCTGGTCCTGAAGGATCTGCAGGTCTTCCTGTAACAGCGGGTCGGTGTGGTCCTGGCGCATTTCGTTGATCAGCACGCTCATGGTCGCCAGCGGCGTGCCCAGTTCATGGGCGGCGCCGGCGGCCTGGGTGGCCACGGCCAGCAACTGCTCGTCGCGCAGGCTTTCTTCACGCCGCTCGGAACGCAGCTGCTCCTGGCGGCGCAACTCTTCGGCCATGCGCGCAGCAAAGAAGGTGATCACCGCCGCAGCCAGGGCAATACTCAGCCACATGCCGTAGACCTGCATCTTGTCCCGCGCCATCGGCAGGCCTTCGAGCGGGTAGAACTGCACCAGCAGCAGGCTGTAGGCGGTCAGGGCAATACCGGAAAGGATCAGCGAATACAGCCACGGCAGGGTTACCGCAGCAATCGCCAGCGGTACCAGGTAGTACGACACGAACGGGTTGGTCGAACCACCGGAGTAATACAGCAAGGCGCTGTGGATCAGCAGGTCACAGGCTAGCTGCAGGGCGTATTCCATTTCGGTGACCGGTACCGACAGGCGCAGGCGTAGGGCCGTGAAGGCGCACAGCAGCGATGACAACGCCAAGGTGCCGGCCAGCGACAGCCAGGGTAACGGCAGCAGTTCGGTCCAGTAGGCAACGCCCACCGAGCCGGCCTGGGCAGCCAGGACCAGGACCCGGATGACGGTCAGGCGCCACAGGTTCTGGCGGGTAGCGGACAGCGGTTGTACGGCAGCGAGCATGAGCTCTCCTGATGAGTGCTCCAGAAAAATCGGCTGGAGTATACCGAAGCCGGGCGCCCTGCTGCAGCGATGCGGCAAAGCGCCACACTTTGTCACACAGTGATGGTGGCACTTTTGAACCCACTACACTGTTCCCGGTCTGATGGCCCATGCGTGGCATGGATGACCAGAGCCCACGCCTTTTATTGCCAAGGAGTAACCCATGCAAATCCCACGTCGCGGCGCCGCCCTGCTCATGTCCTGCGGCCTGCTCGCCAGCCTGCCGGCGCTGGCTGCCGATGAACCGCGCTACAACCAGGTATCGCTGCGTGCCGAAGTCAGCAAGGAAGTGGCGCGCGACCTGATGGTCGTGACCCTGTACAGCGAAGCGCAGAACACCGACCCGGGCAAGCTCGCCAAACAGATCACCGAAACCATGAACAAGGCCGTGGAGCAGTCGCGCCAGGTCAAAGACGTGAAGATCAGCCAGGGCAGCCGCAACAGTTACCCGGTGTATGACAGCAAAGGCCAGAAGATCACCGGCTGGCGCGAGCGTGCCGAACTGCGCCTAGAAAGCGCCAACTTCCCGGCCCTGTCGCAGCTTACCGCCGACCTGCTGCAAGCGCTGAAAATGGGTGGCATGGACTTCTCCATCGCCCCGGCCACGCGCAAGTCCAGCGAAGATGCACTGCTCAAGGATGCAGTGGATGCCTTCAAGGCGCGCGCGCAACTGGCCACCGAGGCGCTGGGTGGCAAGGGCTACAAGGTGGTCAGCCTGAACCTGAACAGCAGCGGTTACCCGCGCCCGTACATGCGTAGCGCGCCGATGGCGATGAAGGCCATGGCGGGGGATGAAGCGGCACCGGCGCCGGATATTGAAGCCGGGACCAGTGAAGTGAGCATGAATGCGGATGGGTTGATCGAAGTGCAGATGCCTTGAGGCCCTTGGGGGCGCTTCGCGCCCCTATCGCGACACAAGGCCGCTCCTACAGGGGACCGCGCCAGACTTGAGCACACGCTTGATGTAGGAGCGGCCTTGCGTCGCGATGGGCTGCAAAGCAGCCCCAATTACGCAGTTTCAGACCTTTCCTACGCACCACCAGGGTGCTTCCTACAAATTCCCCCTCCCCGAAACATCCTGCAAAAAGCCATCATTTTGCCTGCGCAAACGTTTAACTTCGCTGAAAGTTATACCAATGCGACATCCATGTACGCTCGTACCACTTTTCTGGCGCCAACTATCCTTGTGTGTATTGCATTGGGAACACCCCCTGCATAAGTATCCGCAGGTCGGCTCACGAGGCCACCTCATCCGAAAAATGACAACAATGAGGCCACCATGCTCAAACACGCAGTCATTCCGTTCCTGCTAGGTGCAGGCTTGCTCACCGGTGCACCGTCGGCACTAGCCGCCTCAAACCTGGTGTTCTGCTCCGAAGGCAGCCCGGCCGGCTTCGACCCGGGGCAGTACACCACCGGCACCGACTTCGACGCCTCCGCCGAGACCGTGTTCAACCGCCTGACCCAGTTCGAGCGCGGCGGCACTGCGGTGATCCCGGGCCTGGCGACCAAATGGGAAGTGTCCGACGACGGCAAGGCCTACACCTTCCACCTGCGCGAAGGGGTAAAGTTCCACACCACCGACTACTTCAAGCCAACCCGCACATTCAACGCCGACGACGTACTGTTCACCTTCAACCGCATGCTCGACAAGGACCACCCGTTCCGCAAGGCCTACCCCACCGAGTTCCCGTACTTCACCGACATGGGCATGGACAAGAACATCGCCAAGCTGGAGAAGCTGGACGAATACACGGTCAAGTTCACCCTCAACGAAGTCGACGCCGCGTTCATCCAGAACCTGGCCATGAGTTTTGCCTCGATCCAGTCCGCCGAATACGCCGACCAGTTGCTCAAGGGCGGCAAGGCAGCCGACATCAACCAGAAGCCGATCGGCACCGGCCCGTTCGTGTTCAGCAAGTACCAGAAGGACGCGCAGATCCGCTTCAAGGGCAACAAGGACTACTGGCAGCCCGCTGACGTGAAGATCGACAACCTGATCTTCGCCATCACCACCGACGCTTCGGTGCGCATGCAGAAGCTGAAGAAGAACGAGTGCCAGGTCACCCTGTTCCCGCGCCCGGCCGACATCGCGCCGCTGAAGGCCGACAAGAACCTGCAGATGCCGCAGCAAGCAGGCTTCAACCTCGGCTACATTGCGTACAACGTGATGGACAAGATCAAGGGCAGCAACGAGCCCAACCCCATGGCCCAGTTGAAGGTGCGCCAGGCGCTGGACATGGCCGTGGACAAGAAGAAGATCATCGAGTCGGTCTACCAGGGCGCCGGCCAGCTGGCGGTCAACGCCATGCCGCCAACCCAGTGGTCCTATGACGACAGTATCAAGGACTCCCCCTTCGACCCTGAGAAGGCCAAACAGCTGCTCAAGGAAGCCGGCGTCAAGGACGGCACCGAAATCACCCTGTGGGCCATGCCGGTGCAGCGCCCTTACAACCCCAATGCCAAGCTGATGGCTGAAATGCTCCAGTCCGACTGGGCCAAGATCGGCATCAAGGCGAAAATCGTCAGCTACGAATGGGGCGAATACATCAAACGCTCCAAAGGCGGCGAACAGGGCGCCATGCTGATTGGCTGGAGCGGCGACAACGGTGACCCGGACAACTGGCTGGGCACCCTCTACGGTTGTGATGCCATCGACGGCAACAACTTCTCCAAGTGGTGCTTCAAGCCCTACGACGACCTGATCAAGCAAGCCAAGGCCACCTCCGATCAGGCCAAGCGCACCGAGCTGTACCAGAAGGCACAGCACATCCTCAAGGAGCAGGTACCGATCACCCCGATCGCCCACTCCACCGTGTACCAGCCCATGAGCGCCAAGGTGAAGGACTTCAAGATCAGCCCGTTCGCGCTGAACTCTTTCTACGGCGTCAGCGTGGACAAATAGGGTAACCCCGGCACCCGTCAAGCGGCGGGTGCCCTTCACTCTCACCACCTCTTCATGTCGTCCTGCGGCCATCCGCTGCGGGGTCGGCGAACTGTTGCCGCCATTCGTACCCCGAAGCGGTGCAAACAGATGAAAAAGGATTTGCCATGCGCCACGCTACCCACCTTTCCGCCCTGCTGGCCCTGGGCCTGCTTAGCCAGTCTCCAGCCGTGCAGGCCAACAACCTGGTGTTCTGCTCCGAAGGCAGCCCCGCCGGTTTCGACACCGCCCAATACACCACTGCCACCGACAACGACGCCGCCGAGCCCATCTACAACCGCCTGGTCGAGTTCGAGCGTGGCGGTACCGCCGTGCACCCCGCCCTGGCAAGCCGCTGGGAGGTTTCCGAAGACGGCCTGCGCTACACCTTCCACCTGCGTGAAGGGGTGAAGTTTCACAGCAACAAATTCTTTACCCCGACCCGCAACTTCAACGCCGACGACGTGCTGTTCACCTTCAACCGCATGCTCGACAAGGGCCACCCGTTCCGCCAGGCCTACCCCACCGAGTTCCCCTACTTCATCAGCATGGGCCTGGACAAGAACATCGCCCGGGTCGAGAAAGCCGACCCGCTGACCGTGGTCTTCACCCTGAACACGGTCGATGCCGCGTTCATCCAGAACCTGGCCATGAGCTTCGCGTCGATTCTCTCTGCCGAATACGCCGGCAAGCTGCTAGCCAGCGGTCGCCCCAGCGACATCAACCAGCAACCGATCGGCACCGGGCCATTCGTGTTCCAGCGCTACCAGAAGGACTCGCAGATCCGCTACAAGGGCAACAAGGCCTATTGGGCGCCGGACCAGGTGAAAATCGACAACCTGGTGTTCTCGATCAACGTCGACCCTTCGGTGCGCATCCAGAAGCTGCGCCGCAACGAATGCCAGGTCACCCTGCACCCGCGCCCGGCCGACCTGCCGGCGCTCAAGGCCGACAGCAAACTGCAGGTGCTGCAGCAACCAGGCTTCAACCTCGGCTACATCGCCTACAACACCCAGCACCCACCGTTCGACCGCCTGGAAGTGCGCCAGGCGATGGACATGGCGGTGAACAAGAAAGCCATCATCCAGGCGGTGTACCAGGACTCTGGCCAGCTGGCAGTCAACGCCATGCCACCGACCCAGTGGTCCTATGACGAAACCCTCAAGGACGCGCCCTACGACCCGGAAAAGGCCAAACAGCTACTGCAGCAGGCCGGGGTCAAGCCGGGTACCGAGGTCACCCTGTGGGCCATGCCGGTGCAACGCCCTTACAACCCCAACGCCAAGCTGATGGCTGAAATGCTCCAGTCCGACTGGAACAAGCTCGGCTTCAAGGTGCGCATCATCAGTTATGAATGGGGCGAATACATCAAGCGCATGAAAAGCGGTGAGCACGACATCGCCCTGATCGGCTGGACCGGAGACAACGGCGACCCGGACAACTGGCTGGGCACGCTCTACAGCTGCGACGCCATCGGCAGCAACAACTACTCGCTGTGGTGCGACCCGCAGTACGACAGCCTGGTCAAGCAGGCCAAGCAGATCACCGACCCGGCGCAACGCAGCGCCCTGTACCAGCAGGCCCAGCAGCGGCTCAAGCAGCAGGTGCCGATTACCCCGGTGGCCCATTCCACGGTGAACCAGCCGCTTAGCGTCAAGGTTTCCCAGTTCAAGGTCAGCCCGTTTGGGCGCAATGATTTTTCCGGTGTGAGTGTTGATTAAGCGTTAACCGGTAGCGGCCTATTCGCGGGTAAACCCGCTCCTACAAGGATCTCCACACGCCAGGGGCTACGCAGGCCCCTGTAGGAGCGGGTTTACCCGCGAAAAGGCCGGCACAGCCAACACAACTCCCCCAATTTTGCCCGGCGATCCCGCGGCAACCCTGGCAACACCGCAGCAAGCACCCGGCCCACAAGGCCGGCCATAACTAGAAAAGAAAGGGAGCTTCAACCTTGAGAGTATTCACCTTGACCGCACTGGCCTTATCCATCAGTGCCTTTTCCACCGTGGCCCAGGCCGACCCACAGAGCCAGGACTTCATCCCCATCACCCTCAAAGGCATCAGCGAACAAGCCCAGGCCAGCGGCTTCATCGACGGCCAGAGCGTGTCCGGCAGCACCCGCAACTGGTACGCCCGCGAACGCGCCGCACGCGCCCCGCTTTGGCGCTACTACAAGAACGACGGCACCCGCCACGACACCCATAGCCGCGAGAACTGGGTGCAGGGCACCATCCTCAACTATAGCTCCGGCTTCACCGAAGGTACCGTGGGCATCGCCGTCGAGGCCGCCGGCTACAACGCCATCGCCCTGCAACAAAGCCGTGAAGCCATCGCCGGCCCCAACAACCGCACGCTCACCCACAGCGATGGCGACCCCATCGGCCAGTGGAGCAAACTGGGCCTGGGTAACATCAAGGCGCGCGTGTCCAACACCACCCTCACCCTCGGCCGCCAGACAGTGGACACGCCGATGATCGCCTACATCGGTAACCGCGCCCTGCCGTCCAGCTTCCAGGGCGCGTTCTTGCACAGTGCCGAGTTCGACAACCTCAGCCTCGACCTGGGTACCTTCGACCGCGTCTCGCCACGTACCGAACAAAGCCTCAGCAAGTTCCGCAGCGAGTACAGCGCCACCGGCGTGGAAACAGACCGCGCCAGCACCGCCGGCATCAACTACCAGCCGCTCAAGAGCCTGAGCACCAGCCTGTACGCGACCAAGGTCGACGACTTCTGGAACCAGTACTACTTCGGCGCCAACCATGTGCTCGGCGACAGCGCAGTGCTCAGCCTGAGCACTGGCCTGAACTACTACAAGACGGTCGACGCCGGCAGCCAGAAGATGGGCAAGATCGACAACGACACCTACAGCCTGTCGCTCGACCTGACCCACCAGGCCCACACCCTCGGCGCCTCTTGGCAGCAGGTCAACGGCAACGAGTACTTCGACTACCTGCACGAAACCAACGGCATCTACCTGGCCAACTCGCTGCTGTCGGACTTCAACGGCCCCAACGAGAAGTCGCTGAAGCTCTCCTACGTGCTGAACATGGCGCCCTATGGCGTGCCGGGGCTCAAGTTCAACCTGTACAACGCCCGCGGCTGGGGCATCGACGGCACCCACTACCGTGGCACGGCCTATGACGTGAAGGGCCTGGATGGCGAAACCCACTACGAGTGGGGTATCGGCACCAGCTACGCGGTACAGAGCGGGCCACTGAAAGACACCAGCATCCGCGCCACCTACACCACCCACCGCGCCAGCAAGGCCCAGGGCGATGGCAGCCTGGATGAGTTCCGTGTGGTCACCACCATTCCATTCAACATTCTCTGACCGTTGACGCCACGGTCCGCTTCACGGCGGGCCGTGGCGGCTACGCTGGAACCATGCAAGCAGGGAGACTTCACCCCATGCAGAGAGCATTCATCAAACGGCTACCGCTACGCCTGGCACTGGCCGCGCTGGTACTCGGCAGCGCCACGCAACTGGCAGCCAAGCCGCTGGTAGTGTGCACCGAAGCCAGCCCGGAAGGGTTCGACGTGGTCCAGTACACCACCGGGGTCACCTTCGATGCCGCCGCAGAAACGCTGTTCAACCGCCTGGTCGACTTCAAGCCTGGCACCACCGACATCGAGCCGGCGCTGGCCGAACGCTGGAACATCTCGGCAGACGGGCTGACGTATACCTTCCACTTGCGGCAAGGCGTGAAATTCCACAGCACCGACTACTTTTCCCCCACCCGTGAATTCAACGCCGACGATGTGCTGTGGAGCCTGCGCCGCCAGCTCGACAAGGCCCACCCGTGGCACGACAAGACCAGCGTCGGTTACCCCTATTTCGAAAGCATGGCCTTCAGGAGCTTGCTCAAGTCGGTGGACAAGGCCGACGACCACACCGTCGTGATCACCCTCACCCGCCCGGAAGCGCCGTTCCTACGGGACATGGCCATGGCATTTACCTCGATCTACTCCGCCGAATACGGCGACCAGTTGCTCAAGGCCGGCAAAACCGCCGAACTGAACAGCAAACCCATCGGCACCGGCCCGTTCATTTTCCAGCGCTACAACAAGGACGCCCAGGTCCGCTTCAAACCCAACCCGGACTATTTCCGTGGCAAGCCACCCGCGGACGCCTTGGTGTTCGCTATAGCCACCGACAGCAATGTGCGGCTGCAGAAGCTGCGCGCCAACGAATGCCAGGTCGCCGTGTACCCCAAACCGGAAGACGTGCCGTCGATCAAGGCCGATTCCAGGCTCAAGGTGGCCGAGACCGAAGCACTGGTAACTGGCTACATCGCCATGAACACCCAGCACAAATACCTCAGCGACGTGCGCGTGCGTAAGGCCATCAACATGGCCTTCGACCGCCAGACCCACGTCGACCAGCTGTTTGGCAAAGGCAATGCGCTGGTGGGCGTCAACCCCTACCCGCCGACCATGATCGGCTACAACAAGGCCAACCAGAACCCGCCGCGAGACCTCGACAAGGCGCGTGCCCTGCTCAAGGAGGCTGGCGTACCGGAGGGCACGGTCATCACCCTGTTCACCCGCAACGGCGGCGGCATGACCAACCCTAACCCGCGCCTGTCTGCCGAGATGTTGCAAGCCGACCTCAAGCAGATCGGCCTGCGGCTGGATATCCGCGTGATGGAATGGGCCGAGATGCTGCGCCGCGCCAAGAAAGGCGAAGCCGACCTGGTGTCCACTGGCTGGGCCGGCGACAACGCCGACCCGGACAACTTCCTCACCCCACTGCTCAGTTGCGAGGCGGCCAGGAACGGCGAGAACTATGCGCGCTGGTGCAACCCTAAGTTCCAGGAGCTGATCAGCCGCGCCCGCGAGGTGATCGACAACGACGAACGCGCAAGGCTCTATAGCGAGGCATTG
This sequence comes from Pseudomonas sp. NPDC089408, assembly GCF_044749445.1. Lineage (NCBI taxonomy): Bacteria > Pseudomonadati > Pseudomonadota > Gammaproteobacteria > Pseudomonadales > Pseudomonadaceae > Pseudomonas > Pseudomonas sp. NPDC089408. The sequence continues at coordinate 153,431 of NZ_JBIVHY010000004.1, read as the reverse complement.
AAGGTGTACGATGACGACCAACCCTGGATCAGCATGGCCCATCCGAAGGTGTTCACCGCCATGCGTGACAACGTGGAGGGCTACGTGATCAGCCCTCTGGCCAAAAACAACTTCGCCACCACCAAGGTGAAGTAGAACAACAACGACCGCCGGCAACCCTCACAGGGACCGGCGGCACTGCCGTCGCGCGCTGTTGGCCGCACGGCCTGATGAGGTAACCCCGACAATGTTGAGTTTTATTGCCCGGCGCCTTGGCCTGCTGATACCGACCTTTTTCGGCATCACCTTGCTCACCTTCGCGCTCATACGCCTGATCCCCGGCGACCCGGTGGAAGTGATGATGGGCGAGCGCAGGGTCGACCCCGAAATGCATGCCCAGGCCATGGAGCGCCTGGGCCTGAACAAGCCACTGCCGGTCCAGTACCTGGACTACGTCGGCAAGCTGGCCCAGGGCGACCTTGGTGAGTCGCTGCGTACCCGCGAAAGCGTGTGGACCGAGTTCCTCACCCTGTTCCCGGCCACCCTCGAACTGGCTTTCGCCGCCCTGTTGTTCGCCGGCATCGTCGGCCTGCTAGCCGGGGTGATCGCCGCGCTCAAGCGCGGTTCGCTGTTCGACCATGGGGTGATGGGTATCTCGCTGGCCGGCTACTCGATGCCGATCTTCTGGTGGGGCCTGATCCTGATCATGTTCTTCTCGGTGAGCCTGGGCTGGACCCCGGTGTCCGGGCGCATCGACCTGCTCTACGACATCGAGCCGAAAACCGGCTTCATGCTTATCGACACCCTGCTCAGTGATGAGGAAGGCTCATTCAAGGACGCGGTGATGCACCTGATTCTGCCCGCTATCGTGCTCGGCACCATCCCGCTGGCGGTGATCGCGCGCATGACCCGCTCGTCGATGCTTGAAGTGCTGCGCGAAGACTATATCCGCACCGCCCGTGCCAAAGGCCTGTCGCCAGCCCGCGTGGTGTTCGTGCATGGCCTGCGCAACGCGCTGATCCCGGTACTGACCGTGTTCGGCCTGCAAGTCGGCACGCTGCTGGCCGGTGCGGTGCTGACCGAAACCATCTTCTCCTGGCCGGGCATCGGCAAATGGCTGATCGAAGCCATCGGCGCCCGTGACTACCCCGTGGTCCAGAACGGCATCCTGTTGATCGCCTGCCTGGTAATCCTGGTCAACTTCGTCGTGGACATCCTCTACGGCCTGGCCAACCCACGCATCCGTCATCAGCGCTGAGGCCTTTGCCATGACTAGCCCGATTCCGAAATCCGTGTCACCGGCCAGCCCGGTGGACCAGAGCCTGCTCTATCCCTCGCCATACAAAGAATTCTGGCAAGCCTTCGCGCGCAACAAAGGCGCGGTAATGGGCCTGGCTTTCATGAGCCTGGTGGTGTTCTGCGCGCTGTTCGCGCCGTGGGTGGCCCCGCATGACCCAAGCGAGCAGTACCGCGACTTCCTGCTGACCCCGCCGGTGTGGCTGGAAGGCGGCACCTGGCAGTTCATCCTCGGCACCGACGAACTCGGCCGCGACCTGCTTTCGCGGTTGATCCAGGGCGCACGGCTGTCGCTGCTGATCGGCCTGTCGTCGGTGGTGATGTCGCTGATCCCGGGTATCCTGCTGGGCCTGCTGGCCGGGTTCTTCCCGCAATTGCTCGGCCCATCGATCATGCGCCTGATGGACGTGATGCTGGCCCTGCCGTCGCTGCTGCTGGCGGTCGCCATCGTCGCCATCCTCGGCCCTGGCCTGATCAACACGGTGATCGCCATCGCCATCGTGTCGCTGCCCTCCTACGTGCGCCTGACCCGCGCCGCCGTGATGGTCGAGCTGAACCGCGACTACGTCACTGCCGCCCGCCTGGCCGGTGCCGGGCTGCCACGGCTGATGTTCGTCACCGTGCTGCCCAACTGCATGGCACCGCTGATCGTGCAGGCCACCCTGAGTTTTTCCTCGGCGATCCTCGACGCCGCCGCGCTGGGCTTCCTCGGCCTCGGCGTACAACCCCCCACCCCCGAGTGGGGCACCATGCTGGCCTCGGCCCGTGACTACATCGAGCGCGCCTGGTGGGTGGTGAGCCTGCCCGGCCTGACCATTCTGCTCAGTGTGCTGGCTATCAACCTGATGGGCGACGGCCTGCGCGATGCGCTGGACCCGAAACTCAAGAACGCCGCCTGAGGAGAACGCCATGTCACTGTTGCAGATCAACAACCTGAATGTGCGCTTCGGCGACGCCAACGCAGTACCGGTGGTCGATGGCCTGAACCTGGCGGTGGAGGCCGGCGAGATCCTGGCCATCGTCGGCGAGTCGGGTTCTGGCAAATCGGTCACCATGATGGCCCTGATGGGCCTGATCGACGCTCCCGGGCGCATCACCGCCGACGCCCTTACCTTCGACGGCACCGACATGCTCAAGCTCAGCGGCCGGCAGCGGCGCAAGGTGGTGGGCAAGGACATCGCCATGGTCTTCCAGGACCCGATGACCGCGCTTAACCCCAGCTACACCGTGGGCTACCAGATAGAAGAAGTGCTGCGTCAGCACCTGGGCCTGAAAGGCAAGGCTGCCCGCCAGCGGGCCCTGGAATTGCTGAAAAAAGTCGAGATCCCGGCTGCGGAAAGCCGCCTGGATGCCTACCCGCACCAACTGTCCGGCGGCATGAGCCAGCGCGTGGCCATTGCCATGGCGATTGCCGGCGAACCCAAGCTGCTGATCGCCGACGAGCCGACCACCGCGCTGGACGTGACCATCCAGGCGCAGATCATGGAACTGCTGGTGAACCTGCAGAAAGAGCGCAACATGGCGCTCATCCTGATCACTCACGACCTCGCCGTGGTTGCCGAAACCGCCAAGCGGGTGTGCGTGATGTACGCCGGCGAAGCCGTGGAAGTGGGCCAAGTGCCGGAGCTGTTCGACGTCCCCGCCCACCCTTACAGCGAAGCGCTGTTGGCGGCGATCCCCGAACACAGCATCGGCGCCGAACGCCTGGCCACCCTGCCCGGCATCGTCCCCGGCCGCTACGACCGCCCGGTCGGCTGCCTGCTGTCGCCGCGCTGCCCCTACGTGCAGGACAACTGCCGGCGCCAGCGCCCGCCCCTTGAGCCACAGGCGCACAGCCTGGTGCGTTGCTTCTACCCGCTGAACCAGGAGGTGGCGTAATGGCCGTCGTTCTATCCGCCCGGGACCTGACCCGGCATTACGAAGTCTCCCGCGGGCTGTTCAAGGGCCATGCGCTGGTGCGTGCGCTGAATGGCGTGTCGTTCGAACTGGAGGCCGGCAAGACCCTGGCCGTGGTAGGCGAGTCCGGCTGCGGCAAGTCGACCCTGGCCCGCGCCCTGACCCTGATCGAAGAACCTTCGTCCGGCTCGTTGCAAATTGCCGGCACCGAGGTAAAAGGCGCCAGCAAGGCCGAGCGCAAGCAACTGCGCCGCGACGTGCAGATGGTGTTCCAGAGCCCCTACGCCTCGCTTAACCCACGGCAGAAGATTGGCGACCAGTTGGCCGAGCCGCTGCTGATCAATACTTCGCTGAGCAAGGCAGAACGCCGCGAGAAAGTGCAGAAGATGATGGAACAGGTCGGCTTGCGGCCTGAACACTATCAGCGCTACCCGCACATGTTCTCCGGCGGTCAGCGCCAGCGGATTGCCCTGGCCAGGGCGATGATGTTGCAGCCAAAGGTGCTGGTGGCAGATGAGCCGACTTCGGCGCTGGACGTGTCGATCCAGGCCCAGGTGCTGAACCTGTTCATGGACTTGCAGAAGGAGTTCAACACCGCCTACGTGTTCATTTCGCACAACCTGGCGGTGGTACGGCATGTGGCCGATCATGTGCTGGTGATGTACCTGGGGCGGCCGGTGGAGATGGGGCCGAAGGAGGACATCTACGAGAAACCGCTGCACCCGTATACCCAGGCGCTGCTGTCGGCGACACCGGCGATTCACCCTGATCCTTTAAAGCCGAAGATTCGCATTGCCGGGGAATTACCGAACCCACTGAACCCGCCGGATGGGTGTGCGTTTCACAAGCGTTGCCCGTATGCGACCGAGCGGTGTGCGAAGGAGGTGCCGGCATTGCGGCAGGTGAGTACTCGGCAGGTGGCTTGTCATTATGCCGAGCAGTTTCTCTAGATCGGTGTGAGCTTCTTCGCGGGTAAACCCGCTCCCACAGGTCCTCCACAGCATTCGAAATCTGTACGGTCCCTGTAGGAGCGGGTTTACCCGCGAAGGGCCGCAAAGCGGCCCCAAAGTCTCAATGCATAAACAACCAGATCAGGATGATCACCGGAATCGGCACCCCAATCATCCACAGCAATATCGAGCGCATGCTCTCCTCCTTCTGCAAAAAGTGAAGGGCGGCCAAAGCCGCCCCTCCTTCAATCAATGCATGAACAGCGCGATCAGGATGATGACCGGAATCGGTACGCCAATCATCCACAGTAATATCGAGCGCATGTCAGTTCTCCTCGCTTAACGTTGAAGGGTGCGATGGGCTACATAGTCGCCTTCAAGCCACTGCACACGGTCGCGCTGACGGCCACCGTAAAGGGCTGCCAGGCTGGCGAAGAATGCGCCGCACAGCAGGGCAATGAATGTCCACAGCGCAGTCCAGGCAGCCACCTTGGCAGCCGTGTCCGCCGCTTGCTTGGCATCGGTTTTCAGTTGTTGTACCTGCGCCATCACCTGGTCGACACGGGCTTCGGCTTCGGCCTGGCTCAGACGCGTGCGCTGGGCTACCAGCTGCGCCAGGTAGGCGCGGTCTTCCGCCGGCAGTGCACCGTTGCCCGCAACGCCTTTGGCCAGAATGCGCGCGGCTACACCGTTGGCCGCATCGTCGCTGACCGGCGCCGGCCCTTCGCCACGGAACAGGCTATCGACGAAATAGCCCATTGAATCGTTATTGTCGCCCGCTGCCGCAGCGCCACCTGCCGCTACCGAAACGGTAGCCGCCTGGGAAGCTGCGCTGGCTCCGGCACCTATCAGATTGCCCGCAGCGCCCAGTACCAGCATCGCCGCTACCAGCGTCGCCACGGCCCACGACAGGAAGCCATGCGCTGTATCACGGAAGTACACTTCATCGCCATGCAGGTTCGCCCATTTCACCCGCAGGCGCCCGGCAATATAGCCGCCCAGGCCTGAGGCAATGATTTGGGTTACCAGCAACCAGATGATGGTAGAGACGCCCAGGGCTTTTGCACTCGCACCCTCGTCAGCCCAAGGTGAGGTAGCCGCAAAGCCCAACCCGGCACCCAATACCACAAGTATCAGGGACACCGACGCAGCGGCGGCCGCGCCAGCGAAGATTGCCGCCCAGGAAACACCTGAGCGGCTTTGCGTATCGACAACGGGATAATCGGCAGGGGTGATCATGATGTGTGAGCCTTATGTTGTGGGCGAGAAGTCCATTCGCGCAGAGACCATTGCAGGGGCTGTGCCAGTTGTGTCAAAAAATGACACCCATTAAAATCAATGCCTTAGAAAGCCCTGCTGATTCAGAACCGTGCAAAATGCGCGACTGCTGCCAATCCATCAGGTGTTCTGCATTCTTGTAACGGGCCCAGCCGACAAGGCATGATTCGGTCATGACGCTTGCCGATGACACTGCCCAGACACCGCTCACCGCCAGAACCGTGCTGCGCTACCACCTGTGCTGGAAGCACCGCGACCTCGACGGCGTCATCGCGCTGTACCACCCCGATATCCAGTACCACGACTTTTTCCAGAACCGCGTACTCGGCTACCAAGAGCTGCGCGACTACGTACGCGCCTCCCTACCCCATGAGGCCGGCGAAGACATCGTTCACAGTGACCGCATCCGCGTCGACGGCTGCACTGCGTTCATCCAGTACCAGGTCACGGTGCAAGGCGGCGACGGCCTGGTGGCGTTCCAGTCCAGCGAGGCGATCACCGTCAAGGATGGGCTGATCTGGCGGGTCAACGAATACGCCACCCTGGTGCGTCAGAACGGCAACGGGCCGGGCAGCAACGGGCCCCGCCCGGCCACCAGCCGCCTTGGCCTGTCACCTCGGCAGCTGTCGACCATGGCCCAGGACCTGGAGCACTACTTCCAGCGCCAGCGCCCGTACCTGGACCCGGAACTGGACCTGCAGCAGGTAGCAGCGGCCAGTGGCTATAGCCGCAACCAGATCTCTTACCTGCTGAACCAGGTGCTGGGGCACAGCTTCTACCGCTACGTCAACCAGGCGCGCCTGCAGCACCTGATGGCCAGCCTTGATGACGACAGCGTCGAAGCCCCCATCGACGACCTGGCCTTCAACGCCGGCTTCAACTCGCTGTCGGCGTTCTACAAGTGCTTCCGTGAACACACCGGGCTCACGCCCAAGGCCTACCTGAAGCAAATTTCCCTGCGTGCACGCACGTAAGACAGCCACCCGCCGACGGCACTAGGATCGCCCACAGACCTTGAAGGATGTGGAGCCGAACCCGATGCAACCCCTGCGCACGCTCAGCCTGTGGATGGACCAGCTCGACGAGCCGCTGTGCGCCCGCCCGGCCCTGCGCGACGACCTCGACGCCGATGTGTGCATTATCGGCGCCGGCTATACCGGCCTGTGGACCGCTTACTACCTCAAGCGCCAGGCGCCTCAGCTGAACATCGCGGTCATCGACGCCAACATCGCCGGCTTCGGCGCCTCCGGGCGCAACGGCGGCTGGCTGATGGGCAACCTGCTCGGCGAAGACCGCCTGCTCGCCACCCTGTCACCGCAACAGCGCCGCGCCAGCATCGACCTGCTGCACGGCATCCCCGATGAGGTACACAGCGTGCTGCAGCGCGAAGGCATCGACTGCGACTACCGCAAAGGCGGCGTGCTGTACTGCGCCGCACGCTACCCCGAACAGGAGCGCAGCCTGCGCGCCTACCTCGACGACCTGTATCGCCAGGGCATGACCGAGGACGATTACCGCTGGCTGCGCCCCGAGCAACTGGACGCCCAGCTGCGGGTCAGCAATGCCTATGGCGCCATCTACAGCCCGCACACCGCGACCATCCAGCCGGCCAAGCTGGTGCGCGAACTGGCCCGGGCGGTGGAAGCGCTGGGCGTACCGATCTACGAGAACACCCCGGCAATCGACTGGCAACCCGGCGAAGTACGTACTCCGCTGGCGCGCATTCGCTGCCAGTGGAGTGTGCCCGCTGTCGAAGGTTACGCCGCCAGCCTGCCGCCACTGGGCAAACATCAACTGCCTGTACAAAGCCTGCTGGTGGCTACCGAGCCATTGCCGGAATCCACCTGGGAGCAGATCGGCCTGAGCCAGGGCCAGGCCTTCAGCGAAAGCAGCCGCCAGGTCACCTATGGCCAGCGCACCGCCGACAACCGCCTGGTGTTCGGCGCCCGCGGTGGCTACCGCTTCGGGGGTCGCCTGCGCGAAAACTTCAACCTCGACGCGCAGGAAATCGAGCTGCGCCGCTACCTGTTCAGCGAGCTGTTCCCGCAACTGAAGCACGTGCGCATCACCCACTCGTGGGGCGGCAACCTGGGCATGGCGCGGCGCTTCCGCCCGCACATGCTCTGCGACCGCCAGCGCGGCATCGCCCTGGCCGGCGGTTACGGCGGCGAAGGCGTTGGTGCCACCAACCTGGGCGGGCGCACCCTGGCAGCGCTGATCCTCAACCAGCACAACGAACTGACCGCGCAACCTTGGGTACTCGACAACCGCCCCGTTTCGAGCCTGGCCAGCTGGCCGCCCGAACCCTGCCGCTGGTTGGGCTACAACGCGATCATCCAGAGTTTCGTCCACGAGGACCGGACCCTCGCCAACCCCGCCAGCGCGCCGTGGAGGCGGCGCCTGGCCAGTAACCTTGCGGACTTCATGGAAGGCTTCATGCGGTGACCTTGGGGAGGTGCTTGCCTTGAGGGATGCAGTGCCTGGTAGAACGAGCGCCGCCCGCGCGGCGCTTCGCGGGACAAGCCCGCTCCCACATTTGTTTCGGGCCAATTACTCCTGTGCCTCTGGCGCGCGCACTCTTGGATGAACGACTGGACACTGATGAAGAGCAGCGGCGTCCCCTGCGATATTGAAGAGGACACAAGGCGGACAGTGGAGACTTCACAGGAGGGACTGGCCCGAAACAGATGTGGGAGCGGGCTTGCCCCGCGAAGCGTCGCGCGGGCGGCGCTCGATCTCACAGGCGATGTTGAATGCCCGCCGAACACCTCGCCTTTCTTAACTGACTGGGGTCAAAGCAGGCAACTGACATTCGCCAGTTGCAAAGCCTCAAGCTGCAAGCGGCAAGAAAAAAGCGGGCCAATCCGAGCCCGCTTTTTCTTGTAGCTTGCAGCTTGAAACTTGTAGCTGCTCTTAGTGGTGCTCGCGGGTAGCGCGGAACTTGATGTCCGGCCAGCGCTCTTCCATCAGTGCCAGGTTGACCCGGGTCGGCGCCAGGTAGGTCAGGTGGCCGCCACCGTCGATGGCCAGGTTTTCCATGGCCTTGGTCTGGAATTCCTCAAGTTTCTTCTTGTCGTCGCTGCTGATCCAGCGTGCCGACCACACGGTGATTGGCTCGTAGCCGCACTCGACCTTGTACTCCTCCTTCAGGCGGCTGGCGACCACGTCGAACTGCAGCACACCGACCGCACCGAGGATGATGTCGTTGCTGCGCTCGGGGAAGAACACCTGGGTCGCGCCTTCTTCGGCCAGCTGCTGCAGGCCCTGACGCAGCTGCTTGGATTTCAGCGGGTCCTTAAGGCGTACGCGGCGGAACAGTTCCGGAGCGAAGTGCGGGATACCGGTGAAGCCCAGCGCCTCGCCTTCGGTGAAGGTGTCGCCGATCTGGATGGTGCCGTGGTTGTGCAGGCCGATGATGTCGCCGGCAAAAGCCTCTTCCAGCTGCTCGCGCTCGGAAGAGAAGAAGGTCAGCGCATCGCCGATGCGCAGGTCTTTGCCGGTGCGCACGTGGCGCATTTTCATGCCCTTCTCGTATTTGCCCGAGCAAATGCGCATGAAGGCGATACGGTCGCGGTGTTTCGGGTCCATGTTCGCCTGGATCTTGAACACGAAACCACTGAACTTCTCTTCCACCGGCTCCACAGTGCGCTCATGAGCGACCCGCGCCAACGGGCGCGGAGCCCAATCGACAACAGCGTCAAGCACGTGGTCCACACCGAAGTTGCCCAGTGCAGTACCGAAGAATACCGGCGTCAGTTGGCCATTGATGAATTCGTCCTGATCGAACTCATGACATGCACCCTGTACCAGCTCAAGCTGTTCGAGGAAGCGATCATATTCGTCGCCCAGGTGGGCACGGGCTTCATCGGAGTCGAGCTTCTCGATGATCTTCACCTCGGTACGCTCATGGCCATGGCCCGGGGTGTAGACGATGATGTAATCACCTTGCAGGTGGTACACACCCTTGAAGTCGCGGTAGCAACCGATCGGCCAGGTGATCGGCGCGGCCTTGATCTTCAGCACGGCTTCGATCTCGTCGAGCAGTTCGATCGGGTCGCGGATGTCACGGTCGAGTTTGTTGATGAAGCTGACGATTGGCGTGTCGCGCAGGCGGCACACGTCCATCAGGGCGATGGTCCGCGGCTCTACCCCTTTACCGCCGTCGAGCACCATCAGCGCCGAGTCCACCGCGGTCAAGGTGCGGTAGGTGTCTTCCGAGAAGTCTTCGTGGCCGGGGGTGTCGAGCAGGTTGATCATGTGCTCGCGGTAGGGGAACTGCATCACCGAAGTGGTGATGGAGATGCCGCGCTGCTTCTCCATTTCCATCCAGTCGGAGGTGGCGTGGCGGTCGGACTTGCGCGACTTCACGGTACCGGCGACGGCAATGGCCTTGCCCATCAGCAGCAGCTTCTCGGTGATGGTGGTCTTACCGGCGTCGGGGTGGGAAATGATTGCGAAAGTGCGGCGCTTCGCGACTTCGGCGGCCTGGTTGGTCATGGGAAATCGCCTGACTGGGGGATTTAAAAGGGGCGATATCATACCTGAAGTTGGCCCTGGACCAAAACCTGAGGAATGAGTGGCGCCTGTTCCGGCCCTTTCGCGGGTAAACCCGCTCCTACACAGATTGCAAATGCCGTGCGGTCCTTGTAGGAGCGGGTTCACCCGCGAAAGGGCCGGACCTGCCACAACACATTCATCAAACAATCGCTTTATCACGACAAAAGGCCACAGAGCAGTTAAATCAACGCCTGCAGCACATTAAACCGCTGTTTTTTCTCGCCAATTTTCCACCACTCTAGTGATTAACGCTGGCCAAATGCCGCCTCAGATGGGAACCTTTACGCCCTCGGAGACGTCCACTCCCCTGCAACCCGCTTCGGTTGGGGACTGGTTTCATCAGCAATTTCGGGCCCGACGGGGTTCGGCTCATGGCCTGATCGCAGCCTCGGCATGCATCACGCTGCTACTCGCGAACACACCACCCGCCGCCAAAACTGGCCGGCTTCCAAGAAGTGTGCTCGCCGACAACACAAGGAGTCCGCCTGTGGCTAAACGCTACGGTAAAGGGCTGTTGGGATGCGCCACCGTGCTCGTCATCCTGGCCCTGCTGATCCACTGGATCGGCATCGACACGATCGCGCGTTATCGCGACGATCTTGGGTTCTACCTGCAAGCGCACCTGGTACTGGTGCTGGCTTCGATGGCGGCGGCGCTGGCCGTGGGCATCCCTGCCGGCATTGCGCTGAGTCGACCGCACCGGGTCGACAAAGCCGAGCGCTTCATGCAGTTCTTCAACGTTGGCAACACCATTCCCCCCCTGGCCGTTCTGGCCATCGCCCTGAGTATCCTGGGCATCGGCGCCGGGCCTGCGATCTTCGCGCTGTTCCTCGCCTCCCTTCTGCCCATCGTGCGCAACACCTACGAAGGCCTGAAAAACGTCCCCGCCTCGCTCAAGGAAGCCGCCACCGGCATCGGCATGACCCCGCGCCAGCAACTTTGGCAGGTGGAATTGCCCAACGCCGTGCCGATCATCATCGGCGGCGTTCGCGTGGCCCTGGCGTTGAACGTGGGTACCGCGCCGCTGGCGTTCCTGATCGGCGCCAACAGCCTGGGCAGCCTGATCTTCCCCGGCATCGCCCTGAACAACCAGCCACAGCTGCTGCTGGGTGCCGCCTGCACCGCACTGCTGGCACTGGTGCTGGATACGGCGGTGAGTTTCTCCAGCAAGCGCTGGCTGGAACGTGGCCTGGCCCAATAAGGATAGGAAACGTATGAAGAAGAGAATCGCCTTGCTGCTGGGCGCGGCCCTGCTGTTCGCAGGATTCGCCCAGGCAGCGGAAAAACCGCTGGTGCGCATCGGCGCACGGGTATTTACCGAACAGACCGTGCTCGCCGAAATCACTGCGCAATACTTGCGTGCCAACGGCTTCGATGTGCGCGTCACCACCGGCCTTGGCAGCAACATCGCGCGCCAGGCCCAGGAAACCGGCCAGCTCGACCTGATGTGGGAATACACCGGTGTGTCGCTGGTGTCGTACAACCACATCGCCGAGCGCATGCCCAATGCCGAAGCCACCTTTGCCCGGGTGAAGGCGCTGGATGCGAAAAAAGACCTGATCTGGCTGACCCCGTCGAAGTTCAGCAATACCTACGCACTGGGCTTGCCCAAGCAGGTGGCCGAGGCCTACCCGCAGATCAACACCATCAGCGACCTCAACCAGGTACTGCGTGACGAAAACCAGCGCACCCACCTGGTGGCGCTGGACACCGAGTTCGCCAACCGCCCAGACGGCCTGGTCGGCCTGCGCGAGATGTACAAGCTGCCGCTGGACCGGCGCAATATCCGCCAGATGGATGGCGGGCTGGTCTACACCGCCATGCGCAACAACCAGGTATTCGCCGGCCTGGTGTACACCACCGACGGCCGCCTGAGTGCGTTCAACCTCAAGCTGCTGGAAGACGACAAGCACTACTTCCCCGACTACACCGCAGCGCCGGTGGTACGCAAGGCCGTGCTCGACGCCAACCCGCAACTGGCCGGTCTGCTCAAGCCGCTGGCCGAGCAACTGGACGACGAAACCATGCGCCAGCTCAACGCCAAGGTCGATGTCGAGCACCAGAACCCGACCGCCGTGGCCGCCGCCTTCTTGCGTGAGCACCCATTGAACAGCGAGGGCCAGCCATGAACCTGATCGATACTTTCAACCACCTGGACTGGGCCCAGGTGCTGCAACTGACCTGGCAGCACATCATGCTGGTTGGCGTGGCCGTGAGCCTGGCGATTCTGGTCGGGGTGCCGCTGGGCATCCTCATGACCCGCTTCCCGGCCTTGGCCGGCCCGCTGCAGGCCAGTGCCACGGTGCTGCTGACCATCCCTTCGATTGCCCTGTTCGGCCTGTTGCTGCCGTTCTATTCGAAGTTTGGCCAAGGGCTTGGCCCGTTGCCGGCGATTACCGCAGTGTTTTTGTATTCGCTGCTGCCGATCATGCGCAACACCTACCTGGCCCTGACCAACGTCGAGCCTGGCATCCGTGAAGCCGCACGCGGTATCGGCATGACCTTTGGCCAGCGCCTGCGCATGGTCGAGCTGCCCATCGCCGTGCCGGTGATCCTCGCCGGCGTGCGCACCGCCGTGGTGATGAACATCGGCGTCATGACCATTGCTGCCACCATCGGCGCCGGCGGCCTTGGCGTGCTGATTCTGACCTCCATCAGCCGCAGCGACATGTCGATGCTGCTGGTCGGCGCCGTACTGGTCAGCCTGCTGGCGATCATCGCCGACCTGCTGCTGCAAACCCTGCAACGTGCCCTGACTCCAGAAGGACTGCGCTCATGATCGAACTGAAGAACCTCAGCAAAACCTTCAACGTCAACGGCAAGGACGTCAAAGCCGTCGACTCGGTAAGCCTCACCGTCAACGAAGGGGAAATCTGCGTGTTCCTCGGTCCTTCGGGCTGCGGCAAAAGCACCACGCTGAAAATGATCAACCGCCTGATCGCGCCAACCTCCGGCCAGGTGTTCATCAATGGCGAAGACACCACCGGCCTGGACGAAGTGACCTTGCGCCGGCACATCGGCTACGTGATCCAGCAGATTGGCCTGTTCCCCAACATGACCATCGAGGAAAACATCACCGTGGTGCCGCGCCTGCTCGGCTGGGACAAGCAGAAATGCCACGAGCGTGCCCGCGAGCTGATGCACATGATCAAGCTGGAGCCCAAGCAGTACCTGCAGCGCTACCCGCGCGAGCTGTCCGGTGGCCAGCAGCAGCGTATCGGCGTGATTCGCGCCTTGGCCGCAGAAGCGCCGGTGCTGTTGATGGATGAGCCGTTTGGTGCGGTCGACCCGATCAACCGCGAAATGATCCAGAACGAGTTCTTCGAGATGCAGCGGGCGCTGAACAAGACCGTGATCATGGTCAGCCACGACATCGACGAGGCGATCAAGCTGGGCGACAAGATTGCCATCTTCCGTGCCGGCAAGCTGCTGCAGCTGGACCACCCGGATACCTTGCTGGCGCACCCGGCGGATGAGTTCGTCAGCAACTTCGTTGGCCAGGACAGCACCCTGAAGCGCCTGCTGCTGGTACGCGCCGAAGATGCCGCAGACAACGCACCGTCGGTAAGCCCGGAGACGCCGGTGGGCGATGCGCTGGAGCTGCTCGACGAGCATGACCGCCGCTACGTGGTGGTGACCGATGCGCAGAACAAAGCGCTGGGTTATGTACGCCGGCGTGATATGCATCGCCAGCAAGGGACGTGTGGCGATTTCCTGCGCCAGTTCAATGCCACGGCTTCGCACGATGAGCACTTGCGCATCCTGCTGTCGCGCATGTACGAGTTCAACCGCGCGTGGTTGCCGGTGCTGGATGCCGAGCAGGTGTTCCTGGGCGAGGTGACGCAGGAGTCGATTGCCGCGTACCTGAGTTCGGGGCGCTCGCGTGGGGCGAAGACCAGCATCGTTTCGCCGGCTGAGGCGGTGGTTTCGTAATTGCTGGGGGCGCTTTGCGCCCCTTCGCGGGTAAACCCGCTCCTACAGGGGATCGCGTTCTTTTGTAGGAGCGGGTTCACCCGCGAAGAAGGCGACGCGGTGTCAGAACCCTACACTGGCCTGCACATAAAAGGTCCGCGGCTCTCCCACATAGATCCCGGCATTGTTGTCGCTGGAACGGGTGAAGTACTGCTTGTCGAACAGGTTCTTCACCCCCGCCGCCAGCTTCAGGTTGGACATGTCTGCCCCGAATTCATACCCGCCACGGGCATGCCAGGTGACATAACCCGGAATATCGCCATACTGCCCATCCGCACTCGGCTCGATGATGTAGTCACCATTGAAGCTGCCATCGGCATTGATCCCGGTCCCCGGCGCACGCTGCTTGGATTGGGCGTAGGCGTCCAGGTTCCAGGTCCAGCGGTTGACCGCGTAACGCACCCCGGCAGTGGCCACCTGACGTGAGTAAAACGGCAGGTCACGGCCCTTGAAGCCCGGAATGTCCCCTTCATAGGTTGCGCGGGTATAGGTGTAGCCACCGCTCACCGACAGCCCGTCCAGGCGCGGGTCCAGCCCAGCCAGGTCATAACGCACCGAGGCTTCTATACCCTGGTGCTTGGTCGCGCCGAGGTTGGTCCAGCCGACGTCGTTGCTGATGTACTGCAATTCGTCATCGAAGTCGATGTAGAACGCGGTCAGCTCGCCAGCAAAACCGCCATCGTCATAACGCGTACCGATTTCATAGGTTTTGGCCTTTTCTGGCTCCAGGCCATTGGCGGTACTGTCGCCAGCACCGCCCTGGCCCAGCTGGAAGTACTGCAGGCTGCCGAACGAGGTCTCGTAGTTGGCGAACACCTTCCACGCATCGGAGAGGTGGTACATCACGCTCAGCGCAGGCAGCGGCTCGTTGCTGGTGATGCTGCGGTTCTTCTCCGCCACCGGACGGTTGTTGGCATCCAGCACCGGGCGGTCGCGCCAGTCGGTGTTGATGTGCTCGAAGCGAATGCCCGGGGTAATGGTCCAGTTGCCTACGTCGATCTTGTCGTCGATGTAATAAGCGCTGGCCTCGGTGCCGCCACTGCGGTCCTGGAACACGTGGCCATCGGAGGTCGGAGTGGGCGTTGGCACATTGTCGATCAGCGCCAGGCGGGTCGACTGTTCGCGCATCGCTTCCTTCAGGTAGCGGTAACCGACGCTGACTTCCTGGGTGGTCGGGCCGGCGAAGAAGATTCGCGACAGGCGTGGCTCGATGGCGAAGGTGTGGTAGTTGCGCGGGTACGACGACAAGGTCTTCATGTCACGCGCAGCAATGGCGCTGCCGCGGAAACTGTCGGTGTAGTAGGTCAGCACTTCGAACTGGGTGGCATCGTCGAGCTGCCGTTGCCACTTGAACGACACGTCCTTGCGCCGACCAGCGAAATAGTCGTAGTCACGCAGCGACTGGTACGGGTTGCTGTCGTACTGGGCCTGGGTCAGACCACCCGGCATGTCGGCACGGCCGTCGTAGTAGTGGAAGTTGAGCCAGAACTCGTCGACATCGGTCGGCGCCCAGTGGGTCTTGAGGATAACGTCGTCGATGTCGTTACCGTTGTTGCTTGCACGGTAGCCGTTGCCGTTCACCCCGGTGTACAGCAGCGCGACGCCCATGCCGTTGTCTGCCGTGCCGCCAACGAAGGCCGACTCGGTGTGCTTCCAGCCGCCACGCTGGGAGGTTTCCAGGGTGGTGGAGAGTTCCGCCGAGGCTTTCTCCGGGATTGCCCGGGTAACGAAGTTGATCACCCCACCGACGTTCTGAGGGCCATAGCGCACAGAGCCTGCGCCACGCACTACGTCGATGCTGTCGAGGTTGCCCGAGGAAATCGGCGCCATCGACAGCTGCGGCTGGCCATACGGCGCGAAGGCAGCGGGGATGCCGTCGATCAGCACCGTAGAGCGCGGCGACAGGCGCGAGGTCAGGCCACGCACGCCAACGTTCAGTGACAGGTCGCTGCCACCGGTGCCATTGGAGTCCTGCACCTGCACGCCCGGAATGCCGCGCAGCACATCGCGCACGTTCATTGCGCCCTTCTCCACCATGGCCTCGCGGCGTACCACGGTACGCGCGCCGGGGTGGTTCTGCACCACGCTCTGCTGGGCATCACCCAGCCAGTCGCCGACCACCTTGATGTCGGTGGGCGCCAGCTCCAGGCTGCCGGTGGTGAGCGTGCCATCGGCCTGGGCCGGCTTGACCACCACGGTGTCCTGGGACATCTCGTAGGTCAGGCCGCTACCTTGCAGGAGCTGCTGCAGCGCCTGCTCGGGCGCCATCTGGCCCGATACCGCCGGGGCCTGCTTGCCAGCCACCAGTTCGGGGCTGAAGAACAGCTGCAGGTTGGTCTGCTGGCCAAGCTGGTTCAACGCCGATGCCAACGGCTGAGCCTGGATCTGGAGGGTGCTGGCGGCCTGCGCGGCCTGGCTGTTGACGGCCGCGGCACTGACCGCCAGGGCCAGCGCCAGGGCGCGGAAGCGTGGGAGGGACTTGTTGTTGTTCACGTCGTCGAAACATCCTGGAATGCGGAATAAACGCCAACCGCGTGCAAATGGAAATGCTTGGCAGTTGCAGCTGGCGAGGAAGACGAACGAGCGGAAAAAAACCTGAATCTATTTCGCAATTATTTCGCGAGAGCCGTCTTCATGGGCCTTGATGGCCACCGGCAGGATGCTCGGCAAGGCGCGCAGCAGGGCGTCGGTGTCGTCGGTGTTGAAGGTGCTGGACAGGCGCAGTTGGGCAACCTTGCCAGGGGCGACCCGCAACGGCTGGCTGCGGTAGCGCGAGGCTTCGGCCACGACTTCGGCGAGGGTCGCGTTGTCGAACACCAGCTTGCCCTGACGCCAGGCAGTGACCGCACCGGTATTGACCGCATAGGGTGCGGCGACCCGGCCTTGCGCATCTATATGCGAACCCTGCCCGGCCGTGAGTTGCGCCAGCGAAGCCCCCTGGCCCTGTACGCGCACAGAGCCCTGCTCCACCGCCACCCGGGTGCTGGCCGGGCCCAGGCGCACATCGAAGCGGGTGCCGGTGACGGTGACGCTGCCTTGGGCAGTATCGACCACGAAAGGCCTGCTGCTGTCATGGGCGACGCTGAACATCACTTCACCGGCAGTCAGGCGGATATGCCGTTGCCCGGTGCTGAAGTCGACCTGCAATTGCGTGCCTCCATTAAGTTCGAGGTGCGAGCCATCTGGCAGTTCGACCTGGCGGCGCTCGTTAAACGCGGTGTGCAAGCTGCCCTGGTGGTTCAGTTGCTGGTAATGCCAGCCCGCCCAGCCCAGGCCCAGCGCCATCACCGCCACACTGGCGGCCCGCGCCTGACGCAGCAAACGCCTGCGTGGCAACTGCTGTACCGGGTCTGGCTGGCACAGGGCCTCCAGGCGCTGGCGTGGAATGAAGTCGGCGGCCTGCCACACGCGGCAAAGATGCGCGTATTCCTCGCGGTGGCGCTCGTCGCTGGCCAACCAGGCCCGCAACTGTTTCTGCAGCCCGGCATCCTTGGGCGCATCCTGCACGCGGACGAACCATGCGGCCGCCTGCTCGCGGACGGTCTCGGTACCGTGCTGTTTCATCGAAAAGGTCTCCTGACTCGTCATGCCGACACCTCCAGCTGCTCACGCAGGTGCCGGAGCGTGCGGATCATATACTTTTCGACCATGTTCTTGCTCAACCCCATGCGCTCGGCAATCTCGGCCTGTGTCAGGCCCTCGAGCTTCTGCCAGATGAACACCTGCCGGCAGTTGAGTGGCAGCTCGGCCAGCGCCCGCTCGACGCTGTCGGCCAGTTCCAGGGCGTGTACGTAGGCCTCCGGGTCGCCGCTGCCGGCCGCGCCCTCATCGAAGGCTTCCAGTTCAAGCGCCTGGCGCCGGTCCTCGCGGCGGAAACCGTCCACGGCAATGTTGCGCGCAGTCTGGTGCAGGTACGCGCGCGGCTGCTCGACCTGCTCGCGCGGGTTTTCCAGTACCCGGACAAAAGCATCGTGCGTGAGGTCCTCGGCCTGCTGACGACTGCGCAATTTGCGCGTCCAGGTGCCGATCAGCTCATGGTAATGGTCGAGGAAGCCTTTGGGTCCGGACACGGTCGGGGTCATCAGGGAGGCAGATAAGGGTGCGAATAGTAATGTTTCTCATCAAAACTGGCAAATCCGCCAGTCGGTAACAAAAATTTATGCGTCATTTCATGTACGGGGGTACCAGGATTTTGTGGCCATAAATATGAACACCTGTGGCCCCTTCGCGGGTGAACCCGCTCCCACAGGGATAGTGAAAAGCCTGTGGGAGCGGGTTCACCCGCGAAGAGGCCAGCAAGGTCTATTCCACAATTTTTTACGCTTGAAACATTGCGGGGAACATCAGCCGGTCACACGAGTCGGTTATTCAAATGGCGGGTCGTCGATCCACGCCGATCGCGCCCGGATTGCCTGTTGATTCTGCATTCTCCACGCCCTAAAGTGCGCGCCGAACGTCCATGCTGGAAACGATCCATCCGGCTCAAGTACTGAGTAGGCGAACCAAAGTGGGGATACGGAGGACGTTCAGTTTGCAGCCACTTAATCTTTTTGTTTGCCCATGGAGTCCCTGAGCATGTCGATCCAGGTCGAAGACTATTTCGCGCGTGACACCTTCCAGAAAATGAAGGCGTTCGCGGACAAGCAGGAAACCCCGTTCGTACTCATCGACACCCAGATGATCAGCCAGGCCTATGACGACCTGCGCGCCGGTTTCGAATTTGCCAAGGTCTACTACGCGGTCAAGGCTAACCCGGCCGTCGAGATCATCGACCTGCTGAAAGAGAAAGGTTCGAGCTTCGACATCGCCTCGATCTACGAGCTGGACAAGGTGATGGACCGTGGCGTCAGCGCCGACCGTATCAGCTACGGCAACACCATCAAGAAATCCAAGGACATCCGTTACTTCTACGAGAAGGGCGTGCGCTTGTATGCCACCGACTCCGAAGCCGACCTGCGCAACATCGCCAAGGCCGCCCCGGGCTCGAAAGTTTATGTGCGTATCCTGACCGAAGGTTCGACCACTGCCGACTGGCCACTGTCCCGTAAATTCGGCTGCCAGACTGACATGGCCATGGACCTGCTGATCCTCGCCCGCGACCTGGGCCTGGTGCCTTACGGCATTTCTTTCCACGTCGGTTCGCAGCAGCGCGACATCAGCGTGTGGGATGCGGCCATCGCCAAGGTCAAGGTGATCTTCGAGCGCCTGAAGGAAGAAGACGGCATCGAACTTAAGCTGATCAACATGGGTGGCGGCTTCCCGGCCAACTACATCACCCGTACCAACAGCCTGGAAACCTACGCCGAAGAGATCATCCGCTTCCTGAAGGAAGATTTCGGTGACGAGCTACCGGAAATCATCCTCGAGCCAGGCCGTTCGCTGATCGCCAACGCCGGTATCCTGGTCAGCGAAGTGGTGCTGGTCGCGCGCAAATCGCGCACCGCCGTCGAGCGCTGGATCTACACCGATGTGGGCAAGTTCTCCGGCCTGATCGAAACCATGGACGAAGCCATCAAGTTCCCGATCTGGACCGAGAAGAAAGGCGAGGCCGAAGAAGTGGTCATCGCCGGCCCGACCTGCGACAGCGCCGACATCATGTACGAAAACTACAAGTACGGCCTGCCGCTGAACCTGGCCATCGGTGACCGCCTGTACTGGCTGTCGACCGGTGCCTACACCACCAGCTACAGCGCAGTGGAGTTCAACGGGTTCCCGCCGCTGAAGGCTTACTACCTGTAATGCAGAACGGGGCCGCAAGGCCCCGTTTTCATTTGTGTGCTGCCTGTGCTGGCTTCTTCGCGGGTAAACCCGCTCCTACAGGGGACTGGTTTTAATGTAGGAGCGGGTTTACCCGCGAAGAGGCCGGCACAGGCACCCTCACTCCCCGCGCCGTTCGATCTCCTCGGCATAGCGCCCAGCAAACGCCATCAACACCGGCCCCGCCCCCTGCAAGGTTACCAACGCAGCGCGCAGGAAGTTCATATTGCCCTCCACCCGCGCCCGCTCCAGCCAGGGCGCGGCCTCCGCCACTTGGCCACGCTCGACCAGCACCAGCGCCAGGCTGAACATCCCGCGAAAATCCCCCGCCTCAGCCGAACGCCGGTACCAGCGCACCGCCCGCGCCGGGCTGGGCGCCGTGGCAATTCCCTGCTCCAGGTAACGCCCGTACAGGTTCATCGACTTGGCATGGCCCAACTGCGCCGCCTGCTCGTAGCACATCAGCGCCTGCGTCTGGTTGGCCGGCACCCCACGCCCGGTGGCCAGCAGGTTGCCGAGGTTGTACAGGCCCCAATCCAGCCCGGCATCGGCCGCACGGGCGTAGTGAACGGCGGCCTGTGACAGACTCACCTCGCCCCCCCAGCCATGCTCCAGGCAGCGCCCGAGCATGTTGTGCGCCATGGCACTGCCACCCTGCGCGGCAATACCGAACCAGCGCCGGGCCACATTGGCATCCTCTTCGATACCGCGGCCGTCGAGCAGGATCTGCCCCAGCAGCAACTGGGCCTCGACCACGCCTTGCCCCGCCGCAGCCAGGATCGCCTGCGCAGCCTTGCCGGGGCTTTCTTCGAGCATGGCCTGCAAACCGGCCACATCCACCACTTCTTCACGTCGCAACTGATAGGACACGGCTCAGACCTCAGCCCAGCGGCGCAGCAAGTTGTGGTAAGTGCCGGTCAGTTGCAGCAACGAAGGGTGCTCCGGCACATCGGCGGTCAGTTGCTGGATGGCATTGTCCATTTCGAACAGCAGCGCCCGCTGGCTGTCCTCGCGCACCAGGCTCTGGGTCCAGAAGAACGCGGCATAGCGCTGGCCACGGGTCACCGGGTTGACCTTGTGCAGGCTGGTGCCGGGGTACAGCACCAGGTCACCGGCCGCCAGTTTTACCTGCTGCACGCCGTAAGTGTCCTGGATCACCAGCTCGCCGCCGTCGTAGCTGTCCGGGTCGCTGAGGAACAGCGTGGAAGACAGGTCGGTGCGCACCCGCTCCGGGCTGCCCTTGGGCTGGCGCAGGGCGTTGTCGATGTGGAAGCCGAAGTTGCCGCCCTCGCGGTAGCAGTTGATCAGCGGCGGGAACACCTTGTGCGGTAACGCTGCCGACATGAAGCGCGGTGTTTTCCACAGGCGGTCGATGAGCGCGCTGCCGATTTCCTTGGCCAGCGCGTGGCCCTCCGGCAACTGCAGGTTGTGCTTGGCCTTGGCCGACTGGTAGCCGGCCGTGACCTTGCCATCGGCCCAATCGGCCTGCTCCAGTGCCTCGCGGATACGGGCCAGTTCATCTGCGTCGAACAGGCCTGGGATGTGAAGCAGCATGGCGGCAGCACCGTTAGGAAATGTAAAGTCGCCAATGATATTGATTCCCTTTTGCGTGGCACAAGCCCCATTCGCCGCTTAAGACGTTTCAGCTGTGTGAAACCGTAAAGGTAAATTGTAAAGATTGTAAATTCTTAACGAATGGTAACGACTCTCAATTGTGAGTCACAATTGCTTACATTAAGATCCGCCGCCTCAATACCTTGGGGAAGGTCCTAAGCAATGCACCAGTACGTACCATCTGCAGTGAGCTCACCACGCCTGATCGTGTCTGCCATCGGTGTCGCCCTGAGTGCCTCGTCGGTTTACGCCGCCGACCCGGCCCCCAACAGCGCAATCACCCTCGACGCTACCAGCGTCAACGGCAAGGCTGAACAAGCCAGCACCGATTACAAGGTCGAGAAGGCCTCCTCGCAGAAGTACACCGCACCGCTGGTGGACACCCCGCGCTCGGTCACCGTGATCCCGCAGCAGGTGATCAAGGACACCAACGCCCTGACCCTTCAGGATGCCCTGCGCACCGTTCCAGGCATCACTTTTGGTGCCGGTGAAGGTGGCAACCCGCAAGGCGACCGCCCGTTTATCCGTGGCTTCGACGCCCAGGGCGACACCTACCTGGACGGCGTGCGTGACACTGGCGCGCAAACCCGCGAAATCTTCGCCATCGAGTCGGTGGAAGTGGCCAAGGGCCCGAACTCGGCCATCGGCGGCCGTGGTGCGGCGGGCGGTACCATCAACCTGGTCAGCAAGCGCGCCCACCTGGGCAACTCGCTGGACGGCGCCTGGACCTGGGGCAGCGACCAGACCCAGCGCTACACGTTCGACGGCAACTACCAGTTCAGCGATACCGTTGCAGGCCGCCTGAACCTGATGACCCACGAAAGCAACGTCGCCGGCCGCGACAAAGTCAACTACGACCGTTGGGGTATCGCCCCGTCGCTGGCCTTCGGCCTGGGTACGCCGACCCGCGTCAACCTCGACTACTACCACCTGGAAAGCGACGACCTGCCGGACTCGGGCATTCCGTACACCCTCCCGACCAATGGCAGCGGCGGCCGTACCTCGGCGCACCCGAGCAAGCCATACGACGGTGGCGACAGCGACAACTTCTACGGCCTGACCGGTCGCGACTTCCGCAAGAGCCGCGTGGACATCGCCACTTTTGCCATCGAGCACGACCTGACCGACGCGCTGACCATCAAGAACACCCTGCGTCACGGCAACAGCATGCAGGACTACATCCTGACCCAGCCTGACGACAGCAAGGGCAACGTCAACAACGGCAGCGTCTGGCGCCGTGCCAACACCCGTGTTGGCAACACCGCCACCACCACCAACCAGACCGACCTGTTTGGCGAGTTCTACGTCGGGGGCCTGAAGAACAGCTTCTCCACCGGTATCGAATTGAGCCGTGAAGAGAGCAAGCGTTCGAGCTACACCGTGGACACCAACACCGGCCTGGGTTCGACCGGCTGCAACCCAAGCCTGATCGGCGCCAACAGCGGCTACAACTGCACCTCGCTGAGCAACCCGAACCCGGATGACCCGTGGAACGGCAGCATTGCCCGCAACTACGCCGGTACCGACACCAAGAGCAACACCCGCGCCCTCTACGTGTTCGACACCCTCGAACTGTCGCCTGAGTGGCTGCTGAACATGGGCCTGCGCTACGACCACTTCGACACCCAATACCGTACCTACGACGCCTCTGGCGCCACCGTGGTCGACGCCAAAGGCGTAGCCTCTAAAGGCAAGGACACCAGCGAGTTCGTCACCGGCCAGTTGGGCCTGGTATGGAAGCCCGCAGACAACGGCAGCATCTACGTCTCCTACGCCACCTCCGCCACCCCGCCAGGTGCGATGCTGGGCGAAGGTATGGAAGCCAACCCGCTGGGCAACACCACCGACCGCTCCGGCAACCTGTTGAGCAGCGACATGGAGCCGGAAGAAACCACCAACTACGAAATCGGCACCAAGTGGGACCTGCTTGACCAGCGCCTGTCGCTGACCGCCGCGCTGTTCCGCACCGAGAAGGAAAACGCCCGCGTCCAGGTGGACACCACCAGCTACGAAAACGTCGGCGAAACCCGCGTACAAGGTATCGAACTGTCGGCCAGCGGCAAGATCAACGACAAGTGGCAAGTGTTTGCCGGCTACACCTACATGCAAGCGCGCCAGATCGACGGCGGCCCGCTGGGCAAGGCCAACGACGGCAACCAGCTGCCAAACACCCCGAACAACAGCGCCAGCCTCTGGACCACCTACTCCATTACGCCGAAGCTGACCATTGGTGGCGGTGCGTTCTATGTGGATGAGGTTTACGGCAGCGTGGCCAACACCACTGTGGTCGACAGCTATGTGCGCTACGACGCCATGGCCGCCTACAAGCTGACCAAGAACGTCGACCTGCAGCTGAACGTGCAGAACCTGACCAACGAGGTGTACTACGACAAGGCCTTCTCCACCCACTTCGCCAACCAGGCGGCCGGGCGGACGGCACTGCTGACCACCAGCGTGCACTTCTGATGGCGGGACGGGGTTGATCTGTTGAATGGGCTGCGCCTGTGCCGGCCCTTTCGCGGCTAAAGCCGCTCCTACAGGGGCTATGCGCAGACTTTGTAGGAGCGGCTTTAGCCGCGAAGAGGCCAGCACAGGCAACACACAACCCACTAACCCCCCCCACCCCGGCCCCGTTCATTCCCGTGAGCGGGGCTTTTGCGTATCAAGGCATAATGCACGCCGCGCAGGTAGCGGCAGCAATTCAAGGTGAGAGACGTGGTGAAGAAGACGCTGTTCCAATTGCACTGGTTCTTTGGCATCACCGCTGGCCTGGTGCTGGCCTTGATGGGCAGTACCGGGGCGCTGTACTCGTTCCAGGAAGAACTGCTACGCGCATTCAATGCCGATGTGCTCAAGGTCGAAGTACGCGCCGAAGGCGTGCTGCCACCGGCCGAACTGGTCCAGCGGGTCGAAGCCCAGCAGCACGACAAGGTGTCGATGCTGTGGGTGGACGTACGCGAAGGCAACGCCGCACGCATCTTCTTCACGCCGCCACCGGGCGAGCGCCGCGGCCAGCTGCGCTATGCCGACCCGTATACCGGCGAACTCAAGGGCGAAGCGGCCGGGCAAGGCTTCTTCAACCTCATGCTCACCCTGCACCGTTTCCTGGCCATGGGTGATACCGGCCGGCAGATCACCGGTGCCTGCACCCTCATGCTGGTGTTTTTCTGCCTCTCGGGCCTGTACCTGCGCTGGCCGCGCAAGGCGCTGGACTGGCGCACCTGGCTAACCTTCGACTGGGCCAAGAAAGGCCGCGCCTTCAACTGGGACCTGCACGCCGTGGCCGGCACCTGGTGCCTGCTGTTCTACCTGCTGTTTGCTCTGACCGGGCTGTTCTGGTCTTACGAGTGGTACCGTGAAGGCCTGAACAAGCTGCTGGCAGACGCACCGGCAGCTGGCCAGCAACAGAAGCGCGGCGAAGGCCGTGGCCGTCACGGCCCGCAGAAGGTCGACAAGAACGCCCCGCCACTGGTGGTCGACTACGACGCCATCTGGGCCAACCTCAAGGACGCTGCCGGCCCTGGCCTAGCCACCTATAACCTGCGCCTGCCACCGGTTGGGGGCCAGCCGGCCAACCTGTTCTACCTGCTCGATAACGCCGACCACCCACGCGCCTTCAATACCCTGGTGCTGGACCCGGCCACCGGCCAGGTGAAAAGCCACGACCGCTACACCGACAAGTCTTTCAAGGCCCAGTTGCTGCAGAGCGTCTACGCCCTGCACGTCGGCGAATACTTCGGCCTGCCGGGGCGCATCATTGTCACCATTGCCAGCCTGACCATGCCACTGTTCTTCGTCACCGGCTGGCTGCTGTACCTCGACCGCCGCCGCAAGAAGCGCCAGGTGCGTGCCGCCCGTGGCAACGTTGCCAGCAATGGTGGCAGCGGCGACAGCTGGCTGATCGGCTTTGCCAGCCAGAGCGGCTTTGCCGAGCAACTGGCCTGGCAGAGCGCCGGCCAACTGCAGGCCGCCGGCCTGCCGGTGCAGGTACGCGCGCTGGCCGAGCTGGGTGAAGACGACCTGCGCCAGGCCCGCCGTGCGCTGTTCGTGGTCAGCACCTTCGGCGACGGCGAGGCGCCCGACAGCGCCCGAGGTTTCGAGCGCAAGGTGCTCGGTCAACCGTGGGCGCTGAACAACCTCAACTACGCCCTGCTCGCCCTCGGCGACCGCCAGTACCCGCATTTCTGCGGCTTCGCACGTCGCCTGCAGGCATGGCTGGGCGAGCGCGGTGCCAGCAGCGCGTTCAGCCCGGTGGAAGTGGACAACGCCGACCAGGCTGCCTTGCAGCAGTGGCAGCAGGAACTGGCGCAACTGACCGGTGCCCAGCCCGTGACCGCCTGGCAGCCGCCCAGCTTCGGCAACTGGTCGCTGGTAAGCCGCCAACTGCTTAACCCCGGCAGCCAGGGCCAGCCGGTGTACCTGCTGGGCCTGCAGCCGCAAGCGCCGGCCAGCTGGGAGCCCGGCGACCTGGTAGAGATCCTGCCGCTCAATGGGCAGCCACGGATCGACGCGTTCCTCAACGGCATGGCACTGGACGCCGCTGCCCAGGTACAGGTGAATGGCCTGAGCGAAACCCTTGCCCAGGCCCTGGCCGGCCGCCAGCTGCCGACCCGTCGTGATCACCTGATCGGCTTACAGCCGCAAGCGTTGGTCGATGCATTGGTGCCGATCGGCAGCCGCGAATACTCCATTGCCTCGATTGCCAGTGATGGTGTGCTGGAGTTGATCGTGCGCCAGGAACGCCATACCGATGGCAACCTCGGCCTGGGCTCCGGCTGGCTGACCGAGCACCTGCCGTTGAACGGCACGCTGAGCCTGCGCCTGCGCCGCAACAGCGGCTTCCACCTGCCGGAAAGTGCCGCGCCGATGATTCTGATCGGCAACGGCACCGGCCTGGCCGGCCTGCGTAGCCTGATCCGGGCGCGGGTGAATGGCGGTGAGCAACGTAACTGGCTGCTGTTCGGCGAGCGTAACCGGGCACATGACCTGCTGTGTGGAGACGAGCTGCAGGCCTGGCTGGACAGCGGCGACCTGGCACGCCTGGACCTGGCATTTTCACGGGATCAGGCCGAGAAGGTGTATGTGCAGGATGTGTTGCTGCAGCAGGCTGAAGAGTTCAAACGCTGGGTGGCGGACGGCGCCTGCGTGTATGTCTGCGGCAGCCTGCAAGGGATGGCTGCAGGGGTGGATGCGGCGCTCAATGGCATGTTGGGTGAAGCCGCTGTGCAGCAACTGATCGAGGATGGGCGGTATCGGCGGGATGTGTATTGATCGGAAAATGATGTAGTCGGGACCGGCCTCTTCGCGGGTAAACCCGCTCCCACAGGGCAATCACAGATTCTGAAACCTGTGCAGTACCTGTGGGAGCGGGTTTACCCGCGAAGAGGCCGCAACAGGCTGTCAGTGGAGCTCGAAGGTATCAGCATCCAGATTAGCCGGGAACTTGGCCCGGTAAGCCGCCAGCTCCGCCGCACTCAACACCGCAGTAAACACCCCGTCAGCCTCCCCGGCACTGAGCAGGCTCTCACCCTGGAAGTCCAGCACCTGGCTGTCACCCGAGTACGCAAAGCCCTTGCCATCCGTCCCCACCCGGTTAACCGCAGCCACATAGCACAGGTTCTCGATCCCCCGCGCCGGCAGCAAGCGGTTCCAGTGCTGACGCCGTGCAGCCGGCCAGTTAGCGGTGTACAACAGCAGGTCGGTGTCCTGGGCGTCGCGGCTCCACACCGGGAAGCGCAGGTCGTAGCAGATCAGCGGGCGAACCCGCCAGCCCTTGATCTCGAACTGCACCTGGCGCTCGCCGGGGGTGTAGTGCTTGTGCTCACCGGCCATGCGGAACAGGTGGCGCTTGTCGTAGTGCAAGATCTCGCCATCCGGGCGCGCCCACAGCAGGCGGTTGCGATGGCTGCCATCGGCGGCCTGGATAATCACGCTACCGGTGATCACCGCGTTGTACTTCTTCGCCTGGGCCTTCAGCCATTTGTAGGTCGGGCCGTTCTCCGGCTCGCACAGGCTTTCCGACTGCATGGAAAAACCGGTGGTGAACATTTCCGGCAAAATCACCAGGTCCACTTCGCCCACCTGCTCCAGCAACACCTCGAAGTGCGCATAGTTGGCCTCGCGGTCATGCCAGGCCAGGGTGGTTTGCACCAGGGCAACTTTCAGGTTCGGCAGTGTGCTCAGATCGCGCATAGTTTTTCCGCTGCCTGGCGCAGCGTCTCCTCTCGTTTGGCAAAGCACAGGCGCACCAGGCGTTGCTCGGGGATGGGTTGCTGGTAGAACACCGACACCGGAATGGTCGCTACGCCGTGCTCACGGGTCAGCCACAGCGACATGTCGACATCGTTCAGGTCCGGGCGGATATGCGAATAGTCCACCAGCTGGAAATAAGTGCCCGCCGTGCGGGTAAAGCTGAAACGCGAACCTTCCAGCAAGCCGCAGAACAGGTCGCGTTTGGCCTGGTAGAAGGCCGGCAACTCATCGATATGTTCCGGGTGCTCGGCCATGAAATCGGCCAGCGCGCACTGCAACGGCGTCACCCCGCAGAAGTTGACGTACTGGTGCACCTTGCGCAGCTCGGCGCTCAGCGCTGGCGGGGCGATCACGTAGCCGGTCTTCCAGCCGGTAACGTGGTAGGTCTTGCCAAACGAGCTGACCACGAAGGCGCGTTGGTACAGCTGCTCGTGGGCCAGCACGCTGGCGTGGCGCACGCCGTCAAAGACCAGGTGCTCATAGACCTCGTCGCTGACCAGGTAGATATCGCGGTCGGCGATCAGCCGGGCCAACTGGTCAAGGTCTTCGCGGGTGATCAGCGCACCACTGGGGTTGTGCGGCGAGTTGAGGATGACCATGCGCGTGCGCGGGCTCAGCGCATCGCTGAACTTCTGCCAGTCGATACGGAAGTCGCCGTCACTCAGTTGCACATGCACGCAGCGGCCACCGGCCAGCTCCACGGACGGTTCGTAGCTGTCGTAGCAAGGGTCGAAGACGATCACTTCTTCACCGGCCTGCACCACCGCCTGGATGGCGCAGAAGATCGCCTCGGTGGCGCCGGGGGTGATGGTCACTTCCTGGTCGGCGTCCACCCTGGCCCCGTACAAGCGCTCGACCTTGGCTGCCACCTGCTGGCGCAGGGCCGGCAGGCCGGTCATAGGCGAATACTGGTTATGCCCGGCAGCCACATGCCGGCCCACTGCATCGAGCAGGGCCTGCGGGCCGTTGAAGTCAGGGAAACCTTGCGAAAGGTTGAGCGCGCCAGTCTGCACGGCGAGCTGGGACATGGTGGTGAAGATGGTCGTGCCGACATTCGGCAGTTTGCTGCGGATCATGGAGCCCTCTTTCCTGGGGACTGAGAGCTATAAGCTACAAGCTTCAAGCCACAAGAAAAAGCGGCATGGATCACCGTCTGCTCTTTCTTGCAGCTTGTAGCTTATAGCTTGCCGCTGATCAGCGCTTGTCGCGGCGCTTCTTCTCGGCCTTCTTGTGGTGCGACATCAAGCGGCGTTTCTTGTTGACCTGGCGATCGGTAAGGGTGTTTTTCTTGCCCTCGTACGGGTTCTCACCGCCCTTGTACTCGATGCGGATCGGCGTACCGACCAGCTTCAGCACGCGGCGGTAGGTGTTTTCCAGGTAACGCGAGTACGACTTGGGAATGCTCTCGGTCTGGTTGCCGTGGATCACGATCAGCGGTGGGTTGGCACCACCGAGGTGGGCATAGCGCAGCTTGATGCGGCGGCCGTTGACCAGCGGTGGCTGGTGCTCGCTGACAGCATCCTCGAGGATCTGCGTCAGGCGGCTGGTTGGCCAGCGGGTCACCGCCGAGGTGAACGCGGCCTGCACCGATTTGTACAGGTTGCCCACGCCGGTGCCGTGCAAGGCGGAGATGAAGTGGATGTCAGCGAAGTCGACGAAGAACAGCCGGCGCTCCAGCTCGGTCTTCACGTAAGCGCGCTCACCCGGCTCCATGCCATCCCACTTGTTCAGGGCAATGACGATGGCGCGGCCGGCCTCGAGCGCGAAGCCCAGCAGGTTCAGGTCGTGGTCGACCACCCCTTCACGGGCGTCCATGACGAAGATGACGACGTTGGCGTCCTTGATCGCCTGCAACGTCTTGACCACCGAGAACTTCTCGACTTCCTCGTGGATCTTGCCGCGCTTGCGCACACCGGCGGTGTCGATGAAGGTGTACTTGTCGCCGTCACGTTCGAACGGGATGTAGATACTGTCACGGGTAGTACCCGGCTCGTCGTACACCACCACGCGCTCTTCGCCGAGCATGCGGTTGACCAAGGTCGACTTGCCCACGTTCGGGCGGCCGATGATGGCGATCTTGATGCCATCCTTCTCGCTTGGGCCAGGAATGCGCACGGCCTCCTCGCCTTCTGCGACGTCCTGGTCGAGGGCTTCGTCCTCGGCGTCACGCGGCAGGTGGCCCAGCACGGCTTCCATCAGGGCGCTGATACCACGGCCTTGGGAGCCCGCCACCGGAATGGCGTTGCCCATGCCCATCGGCGAGAACTCGGCACGCGCAACATCGGGGTCGATGTTGTCGATCTTGTTGGCGACCAGAATCGCCGACTTGTTGCGCTTGCGCAGGTGCTCGGCAATCATCTGATCGGCGGCGGTCATGCCGGCGCGGGCGTCGACCAGGAACAGCACGTAGTCGGCTTCCTCAATGGCCATCAGCGACTGCTCGGCCATTTTCTCATCCATGCCCACTTCGTCACCGGTGATACCGCCGGTGTCGATCAGGATGAAGGAACGACCCTGCCAGCTGGCATCACCATACTGGCGGTCACGGGTCAGGCCCGACAGGTCACCGACGATGGCATCGCGGGTCTTGGTCAGGCGGTTGAACATGGTGGATTTGCCGACGTTCGGGCGGCCCACCAGGGCAATTACGGGAACCATCGGCTCTCCACTCTCGAATTCTTGAAAATGCAAAGGCCGCTGCAAGGCAGCGGCCGGGGTACGGGCGGCGTGTCCTACGCCGCGGCTTGAAGCCCGCCAAGGCTTCAAGCATAGCTTCAGCGGATGGTCAGTGCCTCGAGCTTGCCGCTGTTGCCGAAGACATAAATGGTGTCGCCGACCACAAGTGGGCGGGCGCGCAGGCCATCGCTGTCGATACGCTCACGGCCAACAAAGCGGCCATCGACCTGGCTCAGCAGGTGCAGGTAACCTTCAAAGTCGCCTACAGCCACGTAGCTGGAGAACACTTCCGGCGCCGACAACTGGCGACGGGCCATGGTGTCGTTGCTCCACAAGGCGCTGGAAGAGCGCTCGTCGACGCTTTCGACGGTACCCGAGGCTTCGCTGACATACACGTTGCCGTAGCCCTGGGCGACGCCCACGTAACTGGAGGCATCGCGCTGCCACAGCACACGGCCACTTTGCAGGTCCAGGCCCGCGACGCGGCCCTGGTAGGTGCTGACGTACAGGGTTTCACCGGACAGCAGCAGGCCACCATCGATGTCGACCACACGGTCCAGCTCGGAACGGCCTTGCGGAATGGCCACACGGCTTTCCCACACTGGCACACCGTTGTTGATATCCACCGCCACCACCTTGCCGGTGGACAGGCCGGCGACAGCCAGGCGGTTGGTAGCGATCGGTGCACCGGTACCACGCAGGGTCAGTACGGCCGGGGTGTTTTCATAGATCCAGCGGCGATCGCCGGTGGCGGCATCCAGGCCAATCAGGCGGTCATCCTGGGTCTGCACCACCACCACGTCACCGTTGTTGGCAGGCGGGGCCAGTACTTCACTGGTCACCCGGGAGCGCCAGCGCTCTTCACCGGTGCTGGAATCCAGGGCAATCACTTCGCCCTTGAGGGTGCCGAGCATGACCAGGCCGTAGCCTACGCCAACCGCGCCGGAAACCTGCAGCTCCAGGTCCTTCTTCCACACCACGTCACCGGTGATGCGGTCGAGGGCAAAGACTTCGCCGTTGACGTCGGAAGCGTAGATACGGTCGTTCTCGATGGCCGGTACCAGGGTGTTGTAGGTTTCACCCTGGCCGTCACCGATCGAACGGCTCCACTGCTTCTTCAGCACCACTTCCTCGGTGAACTTGGTGAGCTCGGCCGGAGGCAGTTCCTTCTTGCTGTTGCTGCTGCAACCTGCGGCCAGTACGGCCAGGGTCAGCACTGCTGCATGTTTCCAACCGATCACTTACGCGTCCCCTTTGGCCAGGTCATCCAGCTTCAATTGCAGGCCACCGACCGCCGCGTCATCGGACAGCGCAGCCTTGGCTTTCTCGTAAGCGCTGTGTGCGTCGTCAGCGCGACCCAGCTGTACCAGCAGGTCACCCTTCAACTCTTCACGGCTGGCCAGGAAGGCTTTGTCGGCATCGCCGTCAAGCAGCTTGAGGGCATCCTCGGCCTTGTTCTGCGCGGCCAGCACACGGGCCAGACGCTGGCGCGAAATCTCGCCCAGGGTCACATCGGCCGGCTTGTCCAGCACGCTTTTCAGCTCGGCAGCGGCGTCGTCGAGCTTGCCGCTGTCGACCGCGACCTTGGCCACGAACAGGCTGCCGTACTGGGCGTATGCGGTACCACCGAAATCACTCTTGAGCTTGCCGGCCAGTTCCGCCACCTTGGTGGTATCTGGCTGGCCAGTCGGCGTCAGGCTGGTTTCAAGCAACGCCTGATACAGCTGCGAGGCGCCTTGCGACTGGTTGTTCTGGTACTTGTGCCAGGTGTTCCAGCCCAGCACCACCACGCCAGCCAGCAATGCGCCGGTCAGCAGCGGCTTGCCGTTGCGGTTCCACCAGTCCTTGACCCCTGCCAGGTCATCATCATCGGTACTCGACACCCCAATACTCCTTTTCGCCTATTCGTTGTTGAACCGCGTTACGCCTGCGCGATCGCGGTTTCCAGGTGCCCTACAAGAGCATCCCAGGCAATGTTCTGTTGTTCGCCCTGGCCACGCAGGGGCTTGAAGCCGATTTCCTGCTTGGCCAGTTCATCGTCACCGAGGATCAGGGCGAACAGTGCGCCGCTCTTGTCGGCCTTCTTGAACTGGCTCTTGAAGCTGCCACCCCCAGCGTTGACAGCCAGGCGCAAACCCGGCAAGCGGTCGCGCAGGCCTTCGGACAGGCGCAGGCCAGCCAGCTCGGCCTGTTCGCCAAAGGCGCACAGGTAGACGTCGACGGTGCGGCTGATCGACTCGGGTACTTTACCCAGGGTTTCCAGCAGCAGGATCAGGCGCTCGATACCCATGGCGAAACCAACGCCCGTGGTCGGCTTGCCGCCCATCTGCTCGACCAGGCCGTCGTAGCGGCCACCGGCACACACGGTGCCCTGGGCGCCAAGCTTGTCGGTCACCCACTCGAACACGGTCTTGCTGTAGTAGTCCAGGCCACGTACCAGCTTGGTGTTGATCACGAACGGAATGCCGGCAGCGTCCAGGCGGGCCTTGAGGCCTTCGAAATGCACGCGCGACGCTTCGTCCAGGTAGTCTTCCAGTTTCGGCGCGCCGACCAGTACCGCCTGGGTGTTCTGGTCCTTGCTGTCGAGGATGCGCAGCGGGTTGCTCTTCAGGCGGCGCTGGCTGTCTTCGTCCAGTTGCTCCAGGCGCGCCGAGAGGAACTCGACCAGCGCGTCACGGTAGCGGGCACGGGCTTCGCTGGTGCCCAGGCTGTTGAGCTCCAGCTTGACCGCGTCCTGGATGCCCAGCAGGCCCCACAGGCGCCAGGTCAGCATGATCAGCTCGGCATCGATGTCCGGGCCGTCCAGGTTGAACACTTCCACGCCAATCTGGTGAAACTGGCGGTAGCGGCCCTTCTGCGGGCGCTCGTGGCGGAACATCTGGCCGATGTACCACAGCTTCTGCACCTGGCCATTGCCGGTGATGCCGTGCTCCAGCACTGCGCGCACGCAGGCGGCGGTGCCTTCAGGGCGCAGGGTCAGCGAATCGCCGTTGCGGTCCTCGAAGGTGTACATCTCTTTTTCGACGATGTCGGTCACTTCACCGATCGAACGCTTGAACAGCTCGGTGAACTCGACGATCGGCGTGCGGATCTGGCTGTACCCGTAGGTGTCCAGCAGGCCGGCCACGGTGCCTTCGAAGTAGCGCCACAGCGGCGACTGTTCTGGCAGGATGTCGTTCATGCCACGGATGGCTTGCAGCGATTTGCTCACGAAAAGTCCTTACGAATTCTGTGTGTCAGCCACGGGCGATCAGCGCCGCGTCAGCTTCGGCCTTTTCAGCCGCTTTCTGGCGGATGAGCTTTTCCAGCTCATCGACCAGGTTGTCATTGGTCAGCTTTTGCGCCGGCTTGCCGTCGATGTAGATCAGGTTCGGCGTACCGCCGGTCAGGCCTACATGGGCTTCCTTGGCTTCACCCGGGCCGTTGACCACACAACCGATCACCGCCACGTCCAGCGGCACCAGCAGGTCTTCCAGGCGCCCTTCCAGCTCGTTCATGGTCTTGACCACATCGAAGTTCTGCCGCGAGCAGCTCGGGCAGGCGATGAAGTTGATGCCACGCGAACGCAGGTGCAGCGACTTGAGGATGTCGTAGCCGACCTTCACTTCTTCGACCGGGTCGGCCGCCAGCGAGATACGGATGGTATCGCCAATGCCTTCGGCCAGCAGCATACCGAGGCCGACGGCAGATTTCACCGTCCCCGAACGCAGGCCACCGGCTTCGGTGATGCCCAGGTGCAGCGGCTGCACGATCTGCTTGGCCAACAGGCGGTAGGCTTCGACGGCCATGAACACGTCGGAGGCCTTGACGCTGACCTTGAAGTCCTGGAAGTCCAGGCGGTCGAGGTGCTCGACATGGCGCAGGGCGGACTCGACCAGCGCTGCCGGGGTCGGCTCGCCATACTTCTTCTGCAGGTCTTTTTCCAGGGAACCGGCGTTAACCCCGATACGAATCGGGATACCGCGGTCGCGGGCGGCATCGACCACGGCGCGCACACGGTCTTCACGGCCGATGTTGCCCGGGTTGATGCGCAGGCAGTCGACGCCAAGCTCAGCCACCCGCAGGGCGATCTTGTAGTCGAAGTGGATGTCGGCGACCAGCGGCACGCTGACCAGCTGCTTGATCTTGCCGAACGCCTCGGCGGCGTCCATGTCCGGCACCGATACCCGCACGATGTCCACGCCGGCATCGACCAGGCGCTGGATTTGCCCCACGGTGGCGGCCACATCGTTGGTGTCGGTGTTGGTCATGCTCTGCACCGCGATGGGCGCATCACCGCCCACCGGCACATTGCCGACCCAGATTTTGCGGGATTCGCGACGTTTGATCGGAGATTCGCCGTGCATGACTTACTGTCCCAACTTCAGGCGAGCAGTCTCGCCACTGGTGAACGGGGCAACATCGACGGCCTGGCCGTTGTAGCTGACCTGGGCGCCACGGGCAAAGCCCAGGCGTACCGCGAACGGCGGCTTGCCGGTCAGCTCGAGGTTGTCCCCCTTGCGCTTGACGGCGCTGAACAGCACCTTGCCGTTGCCGTCGGAAACCTGGGTCCAGCAATCGGCGGTGAACTGGATGGCGACCTTGGCGCTGCCGGCCGGCACTGCGGCAGGCTCGCTGGCGGTTACCGGCGCTGCAGGTGCAGCAGGCACAGCAGCCGCAGGCGCCGGGGTAGCCGGTGCTACCGGGGCAGGCGTGGCCGCAGGTACGCTGGCAGTTGGCTGTACCGGTGCCTGCTGGGCAGGTGCCGGCGTAGCGGCTGCGGCAGGTGCCGGGCTCGCCGCTACCTGTTCGCCAGCAGCGGCCGGTTGCTCGGGGGCGCCCTGTGCCAACGGCAGCGGTGCAGATTCAGGCTGCTGGCCCGCGGTAACGGCTTGGTCTTCAGGCTCATCAAGCGGGTGAATCTGGGTGGTGCCGTCGGCGCTTTCGACCTCGACGTGCTCCAGGGCGATCTTGGCCAGGTCCTTGCCACGCAGGCTGCCCTGGTCCTGCCACCAGACAAAGCCACCTCCCACCACGGCTACCAGCAACAACAGGCTGACGCCGCGCAGGATGTTGTGCGACAGGCGCACAGGCTCTTCGATACGACCCAGCGAATGCACTTCGCTGCCTTTGGCGTGGGTGCCGGTGTAGCGGTCGAAGGCATCGACCAGGGCGGCTTGGTCGAGGTCCATCAGCTTGGCATAGGCGCGAATGTAGCCACGGGCGAAAGTATGCCCGGGCAGCTTGTCGAAGGCGCCGGTTTCCACGTGGTTCAACGAACTGACAGTGAGGTTGAGCTTGCGGGCCACCTCGGCTTGAGACCAGTCCCGTTTCTCACGGGCCAGGCGCAAAAGCTCACCGGGGTTCTGGCCAGGCGCTACGGCTACTTCGGGATGCGCGGCGTTCATCGTTGCTCCGACAGGTATTGCTGATATTCCGGCGTACCGGGATAAAGTCGTTGTAATTGCTGGCCCGTTTCGGCCAGTGCGCCCTGCTCGTCGAACACCCTGGCAAGGCGGCTACCCAGCAGCAGGCTACGGGCATCGTGTTCGCTCAACTGGCTGAAACGATCGTAGTAGTCCCGGGCCGGCACATAATGCCCGTTTTCGTAGGACAACTCAGCCATTTCCAGCAATGCTTTCGGTTGCCGCTGGTTGAGTTGCAACGCTTTCAACAAATAGGCGTGCGCCTGCTCGCGGCGCTCGAGCCTCAAGGCGGTCAGGCCAAGGTTCTCGTACACGCGCGAGCGCTCAGGATACAGGGTATCGGCACTGGCCAGGCGAAACATCTGCTTGGCCTCGGCAAATCGCCCCTGAGCATAAAGGAAACTGCCGTAATTGTTGCGAATTCGCGTGTCTGCGCCGCTAATTTGCAGGGCTTTGCGAAAATGCGCTTCGGCCAGTGCCGGCTCGCCTTCGGCCTGGAACACCAAGGCCAGGGCGGCGTGCGCGTCGGCGTCGGTGCTGTTCAGGGCCAGGGCCTTGCCCAGTGGCACCTTCGCCTGCTCGGTCAAACCCTGTTGCAAATAACCCAGGCCAAGCTGCACATAAGCCTGCCCCGCCTGCGCCCTGCCCTGGCGGTTGGCCAGGGGGTCGCCCGCGCCGCCCGACACGCAGCCGGCCAGCAGCGAAAGCGCAAGGATCGACAGCGCGGCGCGCAGGCTCATGGGCAAGTTCCCGGTCAGTGGCTGGCGGCGCTGTCTTGCAGCTCGACGTCCGCGGAAAGCTGGCGCACGGCGATGTAGCGCTCGCTGCGGCGGGTACGGTCGTTGACCTGGCCAACCAGCTGACCACAGGCGGCGTCGATGTCGTCGCCCCGGGTGGTACGGGTGGTGACGTTGAAACCACCGTGGTGCAGCAGGTCCTGGAAGCGACGAATGGCGTTGTTGCTTGGCCGCTCATAGCCCGAATGCGGGAACGGGTTGAACGGGATCAGGTTGATCTTGCACGGCACGTCGCGCAGCAGTTCGATCATCTGCGCAGCGTGCTCCGGCTGGTCATTGACGTCCTTGAGCAAGGTGTACTCGATGGTGAGCACGCGCTTGCCACCCAGGGTGGCCATGTAGCCCATGCACGATTCCAGCAGCATTTTCAGCGGGTACTTCTTGTTGATCGGCACCAGCTGGTTGCGCAGCGCGTCGTTCGGCGCATGCAGCGACAGGGCCAGCGACACGTCGATGTGCTTGGCCAGTTCGTCGATCATCGGTACCACGCCCGAAGTGGACAGGGTGACGCGACGCTTGGAAATGCCATAGCCCAGGTCATCCATCATGATTTTCATGGCGGCGATGACGTTGTCGAAGTTCAGCAGGGGCTCGCCCATGCCCATCATCACCACGTTGGTAATCGCGCGGTCGACTTTGGCAGGAACGGTCCCGAAGGATTTGTTGGCAAGCCACACCTGGCCGATCACTTCGGCGGCAGTGAGGTTGCTGTTGAAGCCTTGCTTGCCGGTGGAGCAGAAGCTGCAGTCCAGGGCACAGCCGGCTTGCGACGACACGCACAGGGTGCCGCGATCGTCGGTAGGAATGTAGACGGTCTCGACGCAGCTGCCGGAGGCAACGCGGATCACCCATTTGCGGGTGCCGTCGGCGGAAATGTCTTCACTGACCACTTCCGGGGGGCGAATCTCGGCAACGGCCTCGAGCTTTTCGCGCAAGACCTTGCCTACGTTGGTCATGGCCGCAAAGTCGGACACGCCAAAGTGGTGAATCCATTTCATCACCTGGCCGGCACGGAAGCGCTTCTCCCCGATAGAGTCGAAGAACTGTTCCATTTCCGGCTGGGTCAGGCCCAACAGGTTGATTTTGCCAGTAGATGTCGTCATGGATTCACCCTCACCCGTAAGCTTTCGCTTAGCGAGTGGTTACCTCGGTAGCAGCGAAGAAGTAAGCGATTTCGCGAGCAGCAGCAGCTTCGGAGTCCGAACCGTGAACGGCGTTGGCGTCGATCGACTCGGCGAAGTCAGCACGGATGGTGCCGGCAGCAGCTTCTTTAGGGTTGGTAGCGCCCATCAGCTCACGGTTCTTGGCGATGGCGTTTTCGCCTTCCAGCACCTGAACAACAACCGGACCGGAAGTCATGAAGGCAACCAGGTCACCGAAGAAGCCGCGCTCGCTGTGCTCAGCGTAGAAGCCTTCGGCTTCGGCTTTGGACAGTTGCTTGATTTTCGAGGCAACGATTTTCAGGCCGGCTTCTTCGAAGCGGGTGGTGATCTTGCCGATGACGTTTTTGGCAACTGCGTCAGGCTTGATGATCGAGAAAGTACGTTGAACAGCCATGGAAAACTCCAGAATATGAGTGTTACGAAAAATTAAACCCGCGAATTATACGCGGGTTTCAGGGGATTGCCTAACCTGCACGTGACGCTTAGTCGGCTTCGTCAATCCAGGCAGCCTGGATAGCCTCAAGCACTTTCTCACCGCCGCGTGACGGATCGTCGCTGAACTCTGGCAATGCCAGCACCCAGCGGTGCAGGTCGACGAAATTCACATAACGAGGATCGACCTCAGGCTTGCTTTCTGCAAGCTGGATTGCGATTTCAAGTACATCAACCCATTTCAGACTCATGTACAGGCCCTCAGTGCGGTGCTTCGGCAGCGTGGTTCAGCGAATACTTGGGGATCTCGATGGTCAGGTCTTCGTCGGCGACCACTACCTGGCAACCCAGGCGCGATTGCGCCTCCAGGCCCCAGGCCTTGTCCAGCATGTCCTCTTCCAGCTCGTCAGCCTCTTCAAGCGAATCGAAGCCCTTGCGCACGATGCAGTGGCAAGTGGTACAGGCCTTGACACCACCACAGGCGCTTTCCATCTCGATGTGATGGTCGTGGGCCAGCTCCAGGATGTTGGTCCCGGCAGGCACTTCCACGGTCAGGCCTTCGGGGCAGAACTTCTCATGCGGCAGGAAAGTCACCAGCGGCATCGATTACTCCTCGATCTCATTCAGGTTGCGCCCGGCCAGTGCGGCTTTGACCGTCGAATCAAGGCGACGGGCGGCAAATGCGTCGGTCACCTGCGACAGACGCTTGGTCTGTTGCTCGATGGCTGCGCCATCGGTGCCCTTCAGCAAATCACGTAGTTCTTGCATCTGGAATTCGATGGCGTCGCGCTCATCACTGCTAAGCAGGCGTTCGCCGTCGGCGTCCAGGGCGCCCTGTACCGCTTCGAGCAGGCGCTCGCCGTCCACCTGGTGCTCGCGCAACTGGCGGGCATGCTTGTCGGAACCGGCGTGTTCGAACGAGTCCTTGAGCATGCGGGCGATTTCGCCGTCGGTCAGGCCGTAGGACGGTTTGACCTGGATACTGGCTTCCACGCCTGAACCCAGCTCGCGAGCGGCGACGCTGAGCAGGCCGTCGGCATCGACCTGGAAGGTAACGCGGATTTTTGCCGAGCCGGCGACCATGGCCGGGATGCCGCGCAGTTCAAAGCGGGCCAGCGATCGGCAGTCGCTGATCAGCTCGCGCTCGCCCTGCAGCACATGGATCATCATGGCCGTCTGGCCATCTTTATACGTGGTGAATTCCTGTGCACGGGCCACCGGAATGGTGGTGTTGCGTGGAATCACCTTCTCCATCAGCCCGCCCATGGTCTCAAGGCCAAGCGACAGCGGGATGACGTCGAGCAGCAGCAGTTCGCCACCTTCGCGGCGGTTGCCGGCCAGGGTGTCGGCCTGGATGGCGGCACCAATGGCCACCACCTGGTCGGGGTCGATCGAGGTCAGCGGGGTACGGCCGAACAGCGCGCCCACGGCTTCACGCACACGCGGTACGCGGGTTGAACCACCGACCATGACCACGGCACTGACTTCTTCCAGCTCCACGCCACTGTCGCGCACGGCGCGGCGGCAAGCCTTGAGGCTGCGAGCGACCATTGGCTCGATCATGGTTTCGAAAGCGGCACGGCTCAGCTCGCCTTGCCAGGCGCCATGGCTGACACTGACCACATCGGCGTCGGTCAGGGCTTCCTTGGCGGCGCAAGCAGTTTGCAGCAATGCGCGCTGGGTAGCCGGGTCCAGATCGGACGACAGCCCGGCCTGCTCGATGATCCAGCCGGCAATGGCGTGGTCGAAGTCATCACCGCCCAGGGCGGTATCGCCACCGGTGGCCAGCACTTCGAACACGCCAGCCGTCAGGCGCAGGATGGAGATATCGAAAGTACCGCCGCCCAAGTCATAGATGGCCACCACGCCTTCGGCGTTCTGGTCCAGGCCGTAGGCCACGGCAGCCGCAGTCGGCTCGTTGAGCAGGCGCAGCACGTTCAGGCCTGCCAGGCGCGCAGCGTCCTTGGTGGCCTGGCGCTGGGCATCGTCGAAATAGGCCGGCACGGTGATCACCGCCCCCACCAGCTCGCCACCCAGCGTCGCTTCGGCCCGTTCACGCAGCACCTTGAGGATATCGGCAGACACTTGTACCGGGCTTTTCGGGCCCTGCACGGTGTCGATGAACGGCATGTGCGACTCACCGCCAACAAAGCGGTACGGCAGTTGCTCGCCCAGTTGCTTGACGTCGGCCAGGCCGCGCCCCATCAGGCGCTTGACCGACAGCACGGTGTTCAGCGGGTCGCTGGAAGCGGCATCACGCGCGCCCTGCCCCACTTCGATGCGCCCGTCGAGGTAGCGCACCGCGGACGGCAGAATGACGTTACCCTGCGCATCAGGCAGGGGCTCGCTGCGGCCGCTGCGCAATGCAGCGACCAGAGAGTTGGTGGTACCCAGGTCGATCCCCACCGCCAGGCGGCGCTGATGCGGCTGAGGGCTTTGACCGGGTTCGGCAATCTGCAGTAGGGCCATGCTTATCTGAATACCTTAGGTGTCATCACGGGCGACACCGGGTTAATCGTCGAGGCGCTCTTCCAGTTGGCGCACTTCTTGGGCGAGCTTGTCGAGGAACTGCATGCGGCGCATCAGGCGCTCGGCCTTGTCGCGCTCGCCTGGAGCATCCCAGCAGGCGGCAAAGTCCTCGTTCAGCGTGTCCTGGG
Organism: Pseudomonas sp. NPDC089408; assembly: GCF_044749445.1. NCBI lineage: Bacteria > Pseudomonadati > Pseudomonadota > Gammaproteobacteria > Pseudomonadales > Pseudomonadaceae > Pseudomonas > Pseudomonas sp. NPDC089408. The sequence goes on along the minus strand of NZ_JBIVHY010000004.1, from coordinate 112,750 downwards.
CGACCTTAAGGCGCTTCTTGAACACGCCGACACCGTCAAGGTCGGCTTCGTCCTGCAACTCTTCGAGTTCTTCGCGCCACTGCATCTGCTGCAACAGGAAGTCCGGGTCATGGACCGTGACTTCCTGAGGCACTTCGTGGCCGCTGATGGCCAGCAGGTAGCGGGCGCGACGCGGCGCACTGCGCAGGGTCTGGTAGGCGTCGTTGAGGGCTGCGGACTTTTCCAGCGCTACCCGCTGCTCGCGCTCGGAGGCGTCGGCAAAGCGGTCGGGATGGACTTCGCGGGCCAGTTCGCGATAGCGAGTGGCCAGCTTGTCGAGATCCAGGCGGAAGCTTGGCTGGAGGTCAAACAATGCGTAATGACAAGGAGTACCCACAGCCAGCCTCAAACGTTGAAGCTTTCGCCGCAGCCACATTCACCGCGCACGTTGGGATTGTTGAACTTGAAGCCTTCGTTCAACCCTTCCTTGACGAAGTCCAGCTCGGTACCGTCGAGGTAGACCAGGCTCTTGGGATCGATGATCACCTTCACGCCATGGTTCTCGAACACGGTGTCTTCGTCCGCCAGTTCGTCGACGAACTCCAACACGTAGGCCAGGCCCGAGCAACCGGTGGTGCGCACGCCCAGGCGAATGCCCTCACCTTTGCCGCGCCCGTCAAGGGAGCGGCGAATGTGGTTGGCGGCGGCTTCTGTCATGCTGATAGCCATCAGGACTCCTTACCTTGCAACAGGCGACTTAGATCAAGCCTTTCTTCTGCTTGTAATCGCGTACAGCTGCCTTGATGGCATCTTCGGCGAGTACCGAGCAGTGAATCTTGACCGGCGGCAGCGCCAGTTCTTCGGCCAGCTGGGTGTTCTTGATGGTTTCGGCTTCGTCCAGGGTCTTGCCCTTCATCCACTCGGTGGCGAGGGAGCTGGAAGCGATGGCCGAACCGCAGCCGTAGGTCTTGAACTTGGCGTCTTCGATGACGCCCTGCTCGTTGACCTTGATTTGCAGACGCATCACGTCACCGCACGCAGGGGCGCCGACCATGCCGGTACCGACATCCGGGTCCTCGGCATTCATCTTGCCGACGTTGCGTGGGTTTTCGTAGTGGTCGATGACCTTTTCACTGTATGCCATGGTGCTATTCCTTCCTCATCAGGGGAGCCGCTCTTGCCGGCGACTGCTTAGTGGGCGGCCCACTCGATCTTGGAGATATCGACGCCGTCTTTGTACATGTCCCACAGCGGCGACAGTTCACGCAGTTTGTTGACGGCCTCGCAGACTTTCTGCGCGGCGTAGTCGACTTCTTCTTCGCTGGTGAAGCGACCGAAGGAGAAGCGGATCGAGCTGTGCGCCAGCTCGTCGTTGCGGCCCAGAGCGCGCAGTACGTACGACGGCTCGAGCGACGCGGAGGTGCAGGCCGAACCGGACGATACGGCGATGTCCTTCAGCGACATCAGCAGCGATTCGCCTTCGACGTAGTTGAAGCTCAGGTTCAGGTTGTGCGGTACGCGGGCAGTCTGGCTGCCGTTGACGTACAGCTCTTCAAGGCTGGAGACCTGCTTGAAGAAGCGGTCGCTCAGGGCCTTGATGCGCACGTTTTCCGCGGCCATTTCCTGCTTGGCAATGGCGAAGGCTTCGCCCATGCCGACGATCTGGTGAGTCGGCAGGGTGCCCGAACGCATGCCGCGCTCATGGCCACCGCCGTGAATGATGGCTTCCAGGCGTACGCGAGGCTTGCGGCTGACGTACAGCGCGCCGATGCCTTTCGGGCCGTAGACCTTGTGCGCCGAGAACGACATCAGGTCGACCTTCAGCTTTTGCACGTCGATTTCGACCTTGCCGGCCGACTGGGCGGCGTCAACGTGGAACAGCACGCCGCGCGAACGGGTCAGTTCACCGATGGCGGCGATGTCGTTGATCGAGCCGACTTCGTTGTTCACGTGCATCAGCGAGACCAGGATGGTGTCGTCACGCAGTACGGCTTCGACCATGGCCGGGGTGACGATGCCGTCTTCGCCTGGCTCAAGGTAGGTGACTTCGAAACCTTCACGCTCCAGCTGGCGAGCGGTATCCAGGACCGCCTTGTGCTCGATCTTGGAGGTAATGATGTGCTTGCCCTTGGTCTGATAGAAGTGCGCGACACCTTTCAGCGCGAGGTTGTCGGACTCGGTAGCACCGCTGGTCCAGACGATTTCACGCGGGTCGGCGTTGATCAGCTCGGCAACCTGGCGGCGACCGTTCTCGACCGCTTCCTCGGCCTTCCAGCCGAAGACGTGGGAGCGCGAAGCCGGGTTACCGAAGTTCCCGTCAACCAGCAGGCATTCGGCCATCTTCTGGGCGACGCGTGGGTCAACCGGAGTGGTCGCGGAGTAATCGAGGTAGATCGGCAACTTCATTTGTCTCTCCTATCAGGCGGTGGCGTCGCTCGTCGTCCCTGCGGGATCAATCGACGGCAGACGTCTCAATCTTGTCCAGCTGGGCGGTTCGGCCTGCGACACGACGCAGGTCCTGGCGCTGGGCGACTTCCTGCACCTCACGGCGCATGACGAGGTCGGCCAGGCTGATGCCGCTGAGGAATTCATGGATCTGCTGGCTGAGGTCGCACCACAGGTGGTGGGTCAGGCAGGTATCACCGGCATGGCAGTCCCCGAGGCCCTGGCAACGGGTGGCATCGACCGACTCGTTGACCGCGTCGATGACCTGGGCCACCTGGATGGTTTCCATGCCCCGCGACAGCTGGTAGCCGCCACCTGGACCGCGCACGCTGGAAACCAGGCTGCTGCGGCGCAGCTTGGCGAACAGCTGTTCCAGATAAGAGAGGGAAATGCCCTGGCGTTCGGAAATGTCGGCCAAAGACACCGGCCCATGCTGCGCGTGCAACGCCAGGTCAAGCATGGCAGTCACGGCGTATCGGCCTTTGGTAGTCAGTCGCATGGCTATTGGGTACCACGGGAGTTTCGGGATGTGTGCGAGTATGCGATTCCCGAGCATTTAAGTCAACTATTAGACCTACTGCTTTAGTCGGGTTTGCATCGGGGAGGCGGGCGCGATTGTAGCAGACAAGGGGCGCGATCACACGCCCCGTATGTCACTATGATTTCAGCGCGGCGCAATCAATGCGACTGAGTGTCGCGCTGAGCCACCTGGGCAACTTCGGTGAAGTCATCGTCCGGCAAGGCCGGCAGCTCCTTGGCACAATAGTCACTGCCCATCTTGGTCAGCGCCCCACACATACCCTCCAAGCGCTCGTCGACGGCCTGCAGGTGGTCAAGCATCTGGCCGATGGCACGCGCCACCGGGTCGGGCATGTCGCCACTGACACCGTAGGCATCGAAGCCGATCTTCTCGGCCATGGCCTTGCGCTTGGCTTCGACTTCGCTGTCTTCGCTCTTGACGATGATCCGCCCGGGGATACCCACCGCCGTGGCGCCCGCCGGCACCGCCTTGGTCACCACCGCATTGGAGCCGATCTTGGCCCCGGCACCGACGGTGAACGGGCCCAGCACCTTGGCCCCCGCCCCTACCACCACGCCGTTTTCCAGGGTGGGGTGGCGCTTGCCCTTGTTCCAGCTGGTGCCGCCCAGGGTCACGCCCTGGTACAGAGTGACGTCGTCGCCGATCTCGGCGGTTTCGCCAATGACGATGCCCATGCCATGGTCAATAAAGAAGCGCCGGCCAATGGTGGCCCCCGGATGGATCTCGATACCGGTCAGCCAACGGCCGAAGTTCGACACCAGCCGGGCCAGCCACTTGAAATCGCGCTTCCATAGGGCATTGCCCAGGCGGTGCAACCAGATGGCATGCATGCCGGGGTAGCAGGTGAGCACCTCGAAGGCATTGCGCGCAGCCGGGTCACGGTGGAATACGCTTTGAATATCTTCACGCAGGCGTTCAAACATCTGTCAGTCCTTCCGTTTATGCGGCTCGCCCCGGACCACTTTCTGGGTCTCGGTAAGGATGCCGCGCAAAATGCTCATTTCCGTCCGCTCGACCGCCACCCGCCCATACAACCGGCGCAGGCGCGGCATCAGGTGCTTGGGCTTTTCCGGGTCGAGGAAGCCGATGCCCACCAGGGTTTTTTCCAGGTGGTCGTAGAACAGCTCCATTTCGTCCATGGTCGCCAGCTCGCTGGCGTCAACCTTCTCGACCTTGCCCGGTGCCGCACCGGCAGCCAGCCAGGCCATGCGCACTTCATAAGAGAGCACCTGCACGGCGGCAGCCAGGTTCAGCGAGCTGAAGTCGGGGTTGGAGGGAATGTGCACGTGGAAGTGACATCGCTGCAGTTCTTCGTTGGTCAGGCCGGCGTGTTCGCGCCCGAACACCAGGGCGATTTCTTCGCCGCCGTTGGCATGCTCCACCGCCTTGTCGCCACACTCGCGCGGACCGATCAACGGCCAGGGAATGCTGCGCTCGCGGGCGCTGGTGCCCATCACCAGGTTGCAGCCGACCAATGCCTGTTCGAGGCTGTCGACCACCTGGGCGTTATCCAGCACATCGTCGGCGCCCGAGGCACGGGCACTGGCCTCCGCGGCGGGGAATTCTTTCGGCTGCACCAGCACCAGACGCGACAAGCCCATGTTTTTCATGGCACGCGCAGCGCCGCCGATGTTGCCGGGGTGGCTGGTATTGACCAGAACAACACGAATATTTTGCAGCAAGGTGTTGTGCTCACAGATGCAGGAATCAGGGCCTTCGATCTTACAGAACCGACAGACGTAACGCCATGAAAGCAAATGTGACACTTCTGCCGCCAAAGTTTTCTGCTAGAATGATCGGCTTTCTTCTTTAACATCTCCAGGTGACCCGCCCATGCAGCCTATGCTGAATATCGCCCTGCGCGCCGCTCGCAGCGCCAGTGAACTGATTTTCCGCTCCATCGAACGCCTGGATAGCATCAAGGTCGATGAGAAAGAGGCCAAGGACTACGTTTCCGAAGTCGATCGCGCTGCCGAGCAGAGCATCGTCAACGCCCTGCGCAAGGCCTACCCGAACCACTCCATTCAGGGCGAAGAAACCGGCCTGCACGCGGGTAGCGGCGAAGAAGGCAAGGATTACCTGTGGATCATCGACCCGCTGGACGGCACCACCAACTTCCTGCGCGGCATCCCGCACTTCGCTGTCAGCATCGCCTGCAAATACCGTGGTCGCCTTGAGCACGCCGTGATCGTCGACCCGGTTCGCCAGGAAGAATTCACCGCCAGCCGTGGCCGTGGCGCCCAGCTCAACGGCCGCCGCCTGCGTGTCAGCTCGCGCACCAGCCTGGAAGGCGCCCTGCTGGGTACCGGCTTCCCGTTCCGTGACGGCCAGATGGCCGACATGGACAACTACCTGGGCATGTTCCGCGCCCTGACTGGCCAGACCGCCGGCATCCGCCGCGCCGGCTCCGCCAGCCTGGACCTGGCCTACGTGGCCGCCGGCCGTTTCGACGCCTTCTGGGAGTCGGGCCTGTCCGAGTGGGACATGGCAGCCGGCGTGCTGCTGATCCAGGAAGCCGGTGGCCTGGTGAGCGACTTCAACGGTGGCCACGACTTCCTCGACAAGGGCCACATCGTTGCAGGCAACATCAAGTGCTTCAAGGCCGTACTGACCGCTATCCAGCCGCACCTGCCAGAAAGCATGAAGCGCTAAGCGCGGATTGCCGGCAAACAAAAAGCACCCCTCGGGGTGCTTTTTTGTGCCTGACAGTTTTGTATAGCCTGTGCCGGCCTCTTCGCGGGTAAACCCGCTCCTACATCGATCGCCTTACCCTTGTAGGAGCGGGTTTACCCGCGAAGAGGCCAGCACAGGCAACACAAATCACTGGCCAGCTTCGCTCAGGATCAGCTTGCCATTCTTGTCCACCGGAATGGTCGACCCCGGCTCGCGGTCCATCTTAACCTGCCCCACCTGGTCACCAATGGTGTACTTCACGTTGTAGCCCACCACCTTTTCACTGATGTCGTTGACCGTGTTGCAGCGGGTTTGCGTGGTGGTGTAGGTGTCACGCTGCTGCATGCCTTCCTGCACCTTGTTACCGGCATAACCACCACCGACCGCACCGGCTACGGTGGCGATCTTCTTACCGGTACCACCACCAATCTGGTTACCCAGCAGGCCGCCAGCAAGGGCGCCCACCACGGTACCGGCGATCTGGTGCTGGTCCTTGACCGGCGCCTGACGCGTCACCGCGACGTCCTTGCACACCTCACGCGGGGTTTTCACCTGTTGCTTGATCGGCTGCACGTCGGTGACCTGGGCGTACTCAGGCCCCTTGTTGACCAAGCTGTAGGTCGCGACAGCACCTCCGGCAGTCACACCGACAGCACCCAGTACCGCACCCACCAGCATTGATTTGTTCACGTGGACCTCCTGATCGTACCAGCGGGTATCAACCCGCGCTTCTCCCAGCCTTGGAGCAAAAAAAAAGGCGCGAGTTCAATACTCTCGCCTTTCGGGCTGCCAGACGGCGATGGCTAACCGTTATGGACGGTCATCCACACCCTCGGCCTTGACCGGAGGGATCAGGTCTTCACTGTTCAGGTTCAGCCAGATCAGTACCACGTTGGCGATGTAGATCGACGAGTAGGTACCGGCCATGACGCCGATGAACAGGGCCAGCGAGAAGCCGAACAGGTTGTCACCCCCGAAGAACAGCAGCGCAGCAATGGCCAGCAAGGTCGAAACCGAAGTGGCGATGGTGCGCAGCAGGGTCTGCGTGGTGGAAACGTTGATGTTCTCGATCAGCGAGGCCTTGCGCATGACGCGGAAGTTCTCACGCACCCGGTCGAATACGACGATGGTGTCGTTCAGCGAGTAGCCGATGATCGCCAACACTGCTGCCAGCACCGTCAGGTCGAAGGTGATCTGGAAGAACGACAGGATACCGAGGGTCACCACCACGTCGTGGATCAGCGAGATGATCGCGCCCACGGCGAACTTCCACTGGAAGCGGAAGGCCAGGTAGATAAGGATGCCGCCCAAGGCCAGGAGCATGCCCATGCCGCCCTGGTCGCGCAGTTCTTCACCCACCTGCGGGCCGACGAACTCGACACGCTTGAGCGTGGCCGGGTTGTCGCCGCCAGCCTTCTGCAGCGCGGCAGCTACCTTGTTGCCCAGCTGCGGGTCATCGCCCGGCATACGCACCAGCAGGTCGGTGGTAGCGCCAAAGCTCTGCACCACCGCCTCGTGGAAGCCGGAATCGACCAGCTCGGCACGCACTGCCTTGAGGTCGGCCGGGCGCTCGTAGGTCAGCTCGATCAGCGTACCGCCGGTGAAGTCCAGGCCGAAGTTCAGGCCCTTCTGCCACCAGCTGAACAGCGCCAGCACGGTGAGGAGCACGGTAATGGCGAACGCAACGTTGCGCACGCCCATGAAGTTGATGGTTTTCATCGCAGCTCCCTCAAACCCACAGCTTCTTGATGTCACGCCCGCCACAGGTCAGGTTGACCATTGCGCGGGTCACCATGACGGCGGTGAACATCGAGGTGAAAATCCCGAGGGACATGGTAACCGCAAAGCCCTTGACCGGGCCGGTACCCATGGCGAACAGGATGCCGCCGACCAGCAGGCTGGTAAGGTTGGCGTCGATGATCGCGGTGTAGGCGCGGTTGAAACCTTCGTGGATGGCGCGCTGTACCGACATGCCGGCTTTCAGCTCTTCGCGGATACGCGAGAAGATCAGCACGTTGGCGTCCACCGCCATACCCATGGTCAATACGATACCGGCAATACCCGGCAGGGTCAGGGTGGCGCCCAGCAGCGACATCAAGGCCAGCAGCAGCACCATGTTGCCCGCCAGGGCGATGGTGGCGATCACGCCGAAGCCGCGATAGATGGCAATGATGAACAGCGAGACGAACAGCATGCCCCACAGCGACGCATCGATACCCTTGGTGATGTTGTCGGCACCCAGGCTTGGACCAATGGTACGTTCTTCAGCGAAGTACATTGGCGCGGCCAGACCACCGGCACGCAGCAGCAGGGCCAGCTCGGACGATTCGCCCTGGCCGTTCAGGCCGGTAATGCGGAACTGGCTGCCCAGCGGCGACTGGATGGTCGCCAGGCTGATGATTTTCTTCTCTTCGACGAAGCTTTGTACGGCAACGTCCTTCTCGACGCCGTCGACGGTCTGCTTGACGTAGCGGGTGACCGGTTTCTGCTCGATGAAGATCACCGCCATGCTGCGACCGACGTTGCTACGGGTAGCACGGCTCATCAGCTCGCCACCGTGACCATCCAGGCGGATGTTCACCTGCGGGCGACCGTGTTCGTCGAAGCTGGCCTGGGCGTCGGTAACCTGGTCACCGGTGATGATCAGGCCGCGCTCGACCGGGGCGGAACGGCCGCCTTCACGGAACTCGAACACCTCGGTAGTGGCCTTGGACGCGCCCGGCTCGGCACCGAAGCGGAACTCCAGGTTGGCGGTTTTACCGAGGATACGCTTGGCTTCGGCGGTGTCCTGCACGCCTGGCAGCTCGACCACGATACGGTTGGCGCCCTGACGCTGTACCAGCGGCTCGGCCACGCCCAGCTCGTTGACGCGGTTGCGCACGGTGGTGAGGTTCTGCTTGATCGAGTATTCGCGGATCTCGGCGACTTTCGCCTGGGTCAGCGCCAGGCGCAGCACCGCAAGCTCGTTGCGCTCGGTGGTGGTCAGGTCGAAATCATTGAAATTCTTGCGGATCAGGGCACGTGCCTGTTCGCGGGTAGCGTCGTCAGAGAAGCCCAGCATGATGCCGCCATCCTGCTGAGGCAGGCTGCGGTAGCGGATGCGCTCTTTGCGCAGCAAGGTCTTGACCTCGCCTTCGTAGACTTTCATGCGGGCGCTCATGGCCTTGTCCATGTCCACTTCCAGCAGGAAGTGCACACCACCGGACAGGTCCAGGCCCAGCTTCATCGGGCTTGCCCCCAGGTTGCGCAGCCATTGCGGGGTGGTCTGGGCCAGGTTCAGGGCCACGACGTAATCATCGCCGAGTGCCTTGCGCACGACATCCTTGGCCGGCAGCTGGTCTTCCTGGTTGGTCAGGCGGATCAGCCCGCTGCCCTTCTCACCCAGGCTGGTGCCCTTGACGGCGATCTTGGCATCGACCAGCGCCTTGCTGACGCGATCGAGGTCGGCCTGGTTTACCTGCAGCGCCGAGCTGGCACCGCTGATCTGCACCGCCGGGTCATCCGGGTACAGGTTGGGAGCGGAATAAATGAAACCGACCACCAGTACCAGCACGATCAGTGCATATTTCCACAGAGGGTATTTGTTCAGCATCACGCCGCCCGTTCAAGACGCGGGGCGCGTTGCGCGCCCCGACTGGAAAATAAAACCGGTAACTCAGATAGCCTTGAGCGTACCTTTTGGCAGGGTCGCAGCGATCGCGCCCTTCTGGAACTTCAGCTCGACAGTGTCGGACACTTCCAGTACCACGAAGTCATCGGTGACTTTGACGATCTTGCCGGCGATGCCGCCGTTGGTGACAACTTCGTCACCTTTCTGCAAGTTGCCCAGCAGGTTCTTCTGCTCTTTGGCACGCTTGGCCTGCGGGCGCCAGATCATCAGGTAGAAGATGACCAGGAAACCGACCAGGAAAATCCACTCGAAGCCGGTACCGGCTGGGCCAGCGGCAGGTGCTGCAGCGTCCGCGTATGCGGCGGGGATCAAGAAGCTCATTGGGCACTCCTAAGGTAATTTTCTAATAATGGATGCAGACAGTTAGTCCAAAGGCGGTACGGGAAGCCCGCGCTTGGCGTAGAAGGCGTCGACAAAGGCGGCCAATTTACCCTGTTGAATAGCCTCGCGTAAACCGGCCATCAAGCGCTGGTAATGGCGCAAGTTGTGGATGGTATTCAGCATGCTGCTCAGCATTTCGCCGCACTTGTCCAGGTGATGGAGATAGGCGCGCGAGAAGTGGGTGCAGGTATAGCAGTCACAGGTCGGATCCAGCGGCGATTCATCGTGGCGATGGAACGCATTGCGGATCTTGATCACCCCTGTATCGACGAACAGATGACCGTTACGCGCGTTACGCGTCGGCATCACGCAGTCGAACATGTCGACGCCGCGGCGCACACCCTCAACGAGATCTTCCGGTTTGCCTACCCCCATAAGGTAACGAGGTTTGTCAGCCGGCATCTGGCCCGGCAGGTAGTCCAGCACCTTGATCATTTCGTGCTTGGGCTCGCCGACCGACAGGCCGCCGATGGCCAGGCCGTCGAAACCGATGGTTTCCAGGCCTTCCAGCGAGCGCATGCGCAGGTCCTGGTACATGCCGCCCTGAACGATACCGAACAGCGCCGCGGTGTTGTCGGCGTGGGCGTTCTTCGAGCGCTGGGCCCAGCGCAGCGACAGTTCCATGGAGGTGCGCGCCACATCGTGCTCGGCCGGGTACGGGGTGCACTCGTCGAAGATCATTACCACGTCCGAGCCCAGGTCACGCTGAACCTGCATCGACTCTTCCGGGCCCATGAACACCTTCGAGCCATCGACCGGCGAGGCGAAGGTCACGCCCTCTTCCTTGATCTTGCGCATGGCGCCCAGGCTGAACACCTGGAAACCACCGGAGTCGGTAAGGATCGGGCCTTTCCACTGCATGAAATCGTGCAGGCCGTTGTGCTTCTTGATCACCTCGGTGCCCGGGCGCAGCCACAGGTGGAAGGTGTTGCCGAGGATCATCTCGGCGCCAATGGCCTCGATATCACGTGGCAGCATGCCCTTGACCGTGCCGTAGGTGCCCACCGGCATGAACGCCGGGGTTTCCACAGTGCCACGGGGGAAGGTGATGCGACCACGACGGGCCTTGCCGTCGGTGGCCAGCAGTTCGAAGGACATTCGACAGGTGCGACTCATGCTTGATCCTCGGGGCCGCGTGGCGCCGGATTGCGGGTGATGAACATGGCATCACCGTAACTGAAGAAGCGGTACCCCTGCTCGACCGCTGCCGCGTAGGCGGCCATGGTCTCGGGGTAGCCGGCGAAGGCCGAGACCAGCATCAGCAGCGTGGACTCCGGCAGGTGGAAGTTGGTGACCAGGGCGTCGACCACATGGAATGGCCGGCCCGGGTAGATGAAGATGTCGGTATCGCCGCTGAAGGCCTTGAGCACGCCATCGCGCGCGGCGCTTTCCAGCGAGCGCACGCTGGTGGTGCCAACCGCGATCACCCGGCCGCCACGGGCGCGGCAGGCCTCGATGGCATCGACCACGTCCTGGCTCACTTCGAGCCACTCTTTATGCATGTGGTGGTCTTCGATCTTGTCGACCCGCACCGGCTGGAAGGTGCCAGCACCCACATGCAGGGTGACGAAGGCGCGCTCGACGCCCTTGGCGGCGATTTTCTCGAGCAGCGCCTCATCGAAGTGCAGGCCTGCGGTAGGCGCAGCGACTGCACCGGCCCGCTGGGCGTACACGGTCTGGTAGCGCTCACGGTCGGCGCCCTCGTCAGGGCGGTCGATGTACGGCGGCAGCGGCATGTGGCCAACGCGGTCGAGCAGTGGCAGCACCTCTTCGGTGAAGCGCAGCTCGAACAGCGTGTCGTGGCGCGCGACCATTTCGGCCTCGCCACCGCCATCGATGAGGATCACCGCGCCTTCTTTCGGCGCCTTGCTGGCACGCACATGGGCCAGCACCCGGTGGCTGTCGAGCACGCGCTCGACCAGCACTTCCAGCTTGCCGCCGGAGGCTTTCTGGCCAAACAACCGCGCCGGGATCACCCGGGTGTTGTTGAACACCATCAGGTCGCCGGGGCGCAGGTAGTCCAGCAGGTCGGGAAATTGCTGATGCGAGAGCGCGCCGCTCGGCCCATCGAGGACCAGCAGACGGCTGCCATGGCGCTCGGCCAATGGGTGGCGGGCGATCAGGGAATCGGGGAGTTCGAAGGAAAAATCGGCGACGCGCATGATGATGTTCGGTTCGGCAGGGCCGGGAAGTTTAGCCCAATGTGTGAAAATTGACCATGAAAGCCGATTGACCGACCAGCGGCACCTCTCTATACTGCGCGCCACTGCCCTGATGGCGGAATTGGTAGACGCGGCGGATTCAAAATCCGTTTTCGAAAGGAGTGGGAGTTCGAGTCTCCCTCGGGGCACCATCACATAGTTCCAAGCGGTCCCTACCAGACCCGGAACACCAGAGAAACCGGCCACTTGGCCGGTTTTTTTGTGCCCATCGTTCCCAGTGGTTCCCTTGTAAGCCCGCAAGTATGTGAGTAGATTTGTGAGTAGGACGAGTTCGGTCCAGAATCCTACTCACACACCGACCGCAATCCAGCGCGGTTCGGCACTGCAAGGGAATAGCCGTGGCGCTCACAGATACCGCCATCCGCACCGCCAAACCACGCGACAAGCTCTATCGCCTCGCTGACGCCCAGGGCCTTTGCCTTGAGGTGACGACCGCTGGCGGGAAGCTCTGGCGCCTTCGCTACCGATTCGAGGGCAAGGCCAAGATGCTGGGCCTGGGCGCCTACCCCGCCGTCACACTTGCCCATGCACGCGAGCGCCGGGATGCCGCGCGAAAGTTGCTGGCACAGGACATAGACCCAAGCGCACATAAACAGCAGGAAAAGGCCGCTGCCGCCGCCCAGGTGCTGACGCTCGAAGTGCTAGCGCGGGAATGGTACGACTACAACCAGCCACGATGGGCTCCAGCCACCGCATCGAAAGCGCTGCAGTATCTGGAGTCGGACATATTCCCGGTGATTGGCAAACGGCCCGCTGCCGAGGTGCAACGCCCTGAGCTGGTCGACCTGGTGCGCAAGATCGAGCGACGCGAGGCATTCAACGTCGCCCGCAAGGTTCGCCAGTGGCTGAGCCAGATATTCCGTTTCGGCTTGGCCAAGGGCGTGGTACCCGGCAACCCCGCCACCGATCTGGACGTGGTAGCCGCTCACGCCCCGCGCACTCGCCACCATCCGCACGTATCAGAAGGCGAACTGCCAGATCTGCTGGAGAAACTGGACGCGGCCCAGTGTGATATCACCAGCAAGATCGCCATTCGCCTGCTAATGCTGACAGCAGTGCGACCCGGTGAGCTGCGGCTGGCGCCCTGGGACGAGTTCGACCTGAAGTCAGCTACCTGGACGATCCCTGCAGCACGGATGAAGGCACGGCGTCCTCACATCGTCCCGCTCCCACGCCAGGCCGTGGTTCTGCTGCGTGCCCTGCATGAACTGACCGGCTCCTATCCCCTCGCCTTTCCTGGGCGCAACAACCGGGCCAGACCAATGAGCGAGAACACGGTGAACAAGGCGCTTTCCTCAATGGGTTACGAGGGGCGCCAGACTGGCCACGGTTTCCGCCATCTGCTGAGCACCAGCCTGAACACCCGAGGCTATAACCGGGACTGGATCGAGCGGCAACTGGCCCATGGCGATCAAGACTCGATCCGCGACACTTATAACCATGCGCACTACCTGGAGCAACGCCGGGTCATGATGCAGGCATGGGCCGATGAGATAGATGCGCTCTGCGCAGGCGCAGATGTGACTGCGATAAGGAGGTCTACGAATGATAAGCCTTGAAACAGCAAGTGACCGCTACCGAAAAATCGATAGCTTTGCCGAACTGGCCCAGCTTAAAAATCAGATACTGGAACTCAAAGATTTCGGTGTCCTCCAGCTGTCCCTCAGGCGAGCTGCTGAGCTTATGTCATTGGAGGTCTTTACCAGTGGCGACCTCAAAGTAGAGGCCGACCCACAGGAATGGATCGACATTTATGACGAATCTCTGCTCGCCGCTTTAAAACCCAGCACCGACGAATACCTCGAAATTCTAAAGAAGGGGGTAGATATTGGAAGGCTTCCGACCACTCTTATCAAGCGAGATCTAGATGAGAGTATTGACGAAGATAAAACATTCGTAGACTTAACCGACTTCGAGGCTTGGTTAAACGAGCGAGACTTTCCTCCCGGGGATATCTTCCAAGATTATTTCGACAAAGAGCTAAGCATCAGCGTAAAAATCTCTGAAGAGATCATCTGGCTAAGGTCAAAAGCGTATAGAGATAACAGAAAGTCTGCATACTCGAAAGTGAACATAACGCCTCTATCGGACAATTGTACAATTGAAGAAATTCGGGCTGCATATCAAGCCCTTCAGTTAGAAAATGAACGACTGAGCCTAGCACTATCCACATCCACTAACGCTGCACCCTCAAGAAACGAGGCACCGGCATCTCCTAGGCATAGGAAAACCCTGCTCATATTGATCGCCGCGTTGTGTGAGGAGGCAAAAATCAATCCACAAGCAAGAGGTGCCGCGCAACGCATCGAGAAACTCACCGAGAAACTGGGCGCTCGTGTGGATGACGAGACCATCCGCAAAGTTCTAGGTGCTTTGGTGGACGCCTTGGACAGTCAATAGGGCCAGAAAAAACCTAAGTAGGAATTACGAAAACCTACTTAGGACTCACTCAAATCATTTTCCGCCAGCATTGCCATCGTCGATTACCGAAACCGCCCAAGGAGGCGCAGACGATGGCTATCCCTACCAACATCACCCCACCCGCTCGCCGCTTCATCAAGCGCCAGGACGTTGAGTCGATCACCGGCCTGTCCTGCACCGAGATTTACCGCCGTATCGCTGCTGGCGCTTTCCCCAAGCAAGTCACGCTCGGCCCGAAGTGCGTCGTGTGGATCGAGGCAGAGATTCACACCTGGTGCGATGAGCAGATTGCCGCCAGCCGCGGGGAGGTGGCGTGATGACCTACCCTGGCTCCACTGATGCCCTTTCTCCTTACTCGTGCCCATATTTCTCACTCGTGCCCACTCACAGGGATGGGCACAAGTGGAAAAAATGGGCACGAGTAAGACTTGCACCCATCCAACGCTCGCTGTATCGTCCGGTTGTCGTTGCAAATTCAGCGACCGGGTTTGGCGACCCGTACAAATCAAGGCGCATAAGCGCCCCAACTGAATCTGGCGCTTTTTTTGTGCCCAGCATTCGGCTCTATGGTGGCTGTGCGCGGGAGACCTTCGGGTCTGCCGGGTTCCTTGATTCCCGGTTCGCCAACCTGCGTACAGCTGCCACCCTAAATCGTTTGGCGACGATCTGTGGCAGCTCCTCAAATCAAGGAGCTACAACCATGACCGCCCTCATTCCGTCCAAAATTCGCGCCCTTGCCCACCGCAAGATGGCCCTCAGCGCCCTCCGCGCAAACTCGTCCCTGTCCGTCCGCTTGAAGCGCTACAACCACCACATGGATCAAGCCTGCGCCCTGGAAGCCCAAGGAGGTGAGCAATGATCCGTGGTCCGAAGCAAACAGTGCTGGCGCCGGGCGTTCTCGCCGATTTCGAATGCCACCACCAAAACCAGGCCAGGGAGGCGTTCAAAAAGCTCGAATGTATCCTTACGGCGATGATTATCCCCGCTCTTGGTCAGCAGCATCCGATCTCGAAAGACCTCTACGCGCAGCTCGATAACGTCAAACTCGGCTCGCAGAACTTTTGCTGGCGGCACCGGCACATCGGCTATAGCTACAGCGCGACCGAAGTTGGGGGTGTTCAATGAGCTACTGGAACGATCTGCTGCCACGCCACGAAGCGCTGAAGAACATGACTCCCGGTCAGTTGAAAGCGACAGAGCAGGCAACTGAAAGCTGTGTTTCCGTACTCGCGCATGGGATATCCGGCATTGGTCACCTGCTGGCTTGTACAGCCTCGAACGACGACACCGGCCTGAACTCTGGAGCAGTAACTGATATAGGCTGGCTTCTCGAAAGCCTAGGCAGTCTCGTTGCTAACTTGTCTGACACAAGCGCAGCAGCAACTCTCCATTTGTCCGAAGTCAAACCCGGAGCATAACCATGAACATCCAAAACGGTGCACATGCGCCGATGGGGTCGGCTTGCCTGGATAAAGTGCTTATCCGATTAGACAAAGTTAAGTCTGCTGGCGCCGACAAATGGAAAGCCTGCTGCCCCGCGCACAGTGACAAGCATCCCAGTTTGGCAATTAGCGAAACTTCGGATGGTGTCGTCTTGCTCAAATGCTGGGCCGGCTGCACAACAAAAGAGATTGTCTCGGCAATCGGTCTGGATTTGCGAGACTTGTTTCCGGGCAATAAACAACCGCGGCGCGGCCCAAGCAAGACGGCAATTGAACATGAGCGCATGGTTTATCGAATCGGCCACCTTCTCCAGCGACAAGGGAAGTTGGAAGGTGACGACCTGGCGCGCTTCAACCTCGCCAAGCTGCGCCTGGGGGTCAAATGACTACAGATCGCTTTGCACAAGAATGGACCGAGCCTCTTAGCCCCATCAATCGTGAAAACGTAACCCCCCTATGGCGCGTCAATGCGGTTAAGGCGTCGACAATCAAGGCCGTTCCCATCCGCTGGCTGTGGCCTGGATGGCTGGCTAAAGGAAAGCTGCACATCCTCGCCGGCGCTGGCGGTACCGGGAAGACCACGCTGCTGATCGGTCTGATCGCCACCATCACCACTGGTGGACGCTGGCCCGATGGCAACCGTTGTAGCGAGCCGGGTAATGCACTCATCTGGTCGAGTGAAGATGATCCAGCGGATACGTTGATTCCCCGTTTAACCGCTGCTGGCGCTGACATGAGCCGCGTCTACATCATCCAGGGGCTAACCAACGCCAGGGGCGACGCCGATCCATTCGACCCAGCAAACGACATTGTCCGTTTGCGTGAGACGGCCAGCGAGATTGGCGGTGTTTCGCTTCTGATGCTCGACCCCATCGTCAGCGCAGTGAAAGGCGACATGCACAAGGCCAATGACGTGCGTCGGGCGCTGCAAGGCGTAGTGGACTTCGCCGAGCAGAACCTTTGCGCCGTGGTGGGAATTTCCCACTTTGCCAAGGGTGGCGCTGGCTCGTCGCCTGCTGATCGAGTTATCGGATCGCAAGCGTTCTCGGCGCTGGCGCGCACAGTACTGGTAGCCGCCAAGCAGGAAGACTCCGACCAACGCGTGCTGGCGCGAGCGAAGTCGAACATCGGCGCTGACGAGGGAGGTGTCTCCTACACCATCGAGCCATGTGACATCGGAGATGGGATTGAAGCTTCTCGCGTGGTTTGGGGCGAAGCCATCGAAGGTAGCGCCCGGGAAATCCTAGGAGAAGCGGAGGCATCCAGTGATGAGGAGGCACAAGACCTGGATGATCCCAGCGACTGCCTCTACCGAATCTTGAAGGACAACCCCCTCGAAAGTAATGAAGCGAAAGCCCTGATGAGGCGCAATGGCTACACCGAAAAGCAGATTCGCCGGGCCAGAGAAAAGCTGTCTGTTGTCACCGCCAGAACCGGCAACAAAAAGGATGTGAAGTCGTTCTGGTCATTGCCCCAAGCGGGTGGCTCATTCGCGCCCTTTCAACCACTCATGCCCACAGAATCCCACTCGTGCCCATCCTCTGGCGTGGGCACGAGTAACGAAAATCGGCACGAGTGTGAGGATCAGCAAGGAGATCCGCAGCCGGGCGCCGCGTCGTTTCCATCGCTGGATGATGACGCGGAGGACCTGTGATGGCTGCGCTCGACTACCTGCTGGAACGTGGATTTTCCGCAAAGAAGCAAGGTATGCGGGTGCGGATCTCCCCCGCCTCAAAGCTGACCGACGATGTGCGCAAGTACGTGAAGGCACACCGGCTCGCACTGCTGGCCGAGCTGGCTGCGAACGATGGCCTGGAGCGCCGCTGCAACTGGTCGGTGCTGGTCCCGGGGTGCCGGCCATTCACCATGATCAGCGAGCCAATTACCCGCGACGAAGCGCTGGCCGACGTGCGCGTGCGCTGGCCAGGTGCGGAGGTGGGGCCGTGACGAGACTCAGTGGATACCTAGGCGAGCAATCGGCGAGCGC
This sequence comes from Pseudomonas sp. NPDC089408, assembly GCF_044749445.1. Classification (NCBI taxonomy): domain Bacteria; kingdom Pseudomonadati; phylum Pseudomonadota; class Gammaproteobacteria; order Pseudomonadales; family Pseudomonadaceae; genus Pseudomonas; species Pseudomonas sp. NPDC089408. The sequence continues at coordinate 94,989 of NZ_JBIVHY010000004.1, read as the reverse complement.
TCGACGAGGTTGGCGCGAATTCCCGCTTCGGCAAAACACGGGATTTTCCCACCTTATCGGATGGCCCGACCCCGTTCGCCACTGTGTAGAAAAACGCCACAGTGTGTTGCTTTCGACACAGTGGCGCCCTGATCCGAATCGGCTCATTTGGTCTGATTCGGATCATCTGGCCCCGTTCGATGCAAATACCCCCTCAGTTTGAGGAGCAAGTATGACCACCAAACACATCACCTTCACCGACGCCGAGATCCGCAAGCAGGCCGGCCAGCCGGTGCGCCAGTTGCGTGACCCGCGTTACCCCGAACTGCGCTTCCGCTTCTCCACCGTCGACCGCACCCGGGGCGCCTGGCACGTTGTTGTCAGGGGCAAGTGGGGCAAAGCCGGCGACTTCCCCAGCTTGACCAGCAAGGCCATGCTGACCGCGCTGCCGGCCATCCTAGGGCGCCGCGCCGCAGACGCCGAGGCTACCTCGCTGACCAGCACCTGGAGCAGTACCGGTGAGCTGCTGGACTGGTACCTGGATCGGATGCTGCGCGACCGCAATCTGTCGGCCAAGCGCAAGGCCGGCGCGAAGTCGGCCATCACCTGCCACCTAACGCCACGGCTGCATGACTTGCCACTGGCCGAGGTGAGCAAGGCCACGCTCGATCAGCGGCTCATGTGGCCACTGCAAGAGCGCTATGCCCTGTCGTTCGTGCGCCTGGTGTTCAACGTGCTGGCGGTGGCCATGCGCAAGGCACATCGGCTCGGGATGATCGAGCAGAACCCCATGGGCTCGCTGCGCTTTGGGGATTTTGTCGGAGTGCGGATCAAGCCGAAGTCGTCACGGCTGCGGGAGCGAGACTTGCCCGATCTGTTGGCCAAGCTGGCGAGCTGGAGCAATACCCGGCCCGGTGACGCCCTGCTGGCGCTGATGATGCTGTGTCACGGCACCCGCCTGGGCGAGACGCGCAGCGCGCTGTGGCGCAACGTCGATCTGCAGGCCGGCCAGTGGTTCATCCCCGCCGACGACACCAAGACCAAGCAGAACCACACCCTGCCGCTGACCCGCCAAGCCTGTGCACTGTTGAGCCGCTATCAAGCCCAGCAAACCGCCCAGGGCTATCACGGCGCCTACCTGTTCCCTGCCAGCCGGCGCGGCCCCCTTAGCGCGACGGTAGCAAGCCAGGTATTTGCCGAACTGAGCGACCGCCAGTGGACCAGCCACGATGTGCGCAAGGTCGCCCGCACCTGCTGGATGGACCTGGGCGTCGATTACCTGGTGGGCGAGATGCTGGTTAACCACGCCCTGCGCAACATGGACGCGACCTACATCCACACCACCGCCGAAGCCCTCAAGCGCCAAGCGCTGGAGCGCTGGCACGACCATTTAGACGGGCTCGGGTTGAGCGCACTCACAGGCGAGACATACCCGAGATACGCAATTTCACAAGATTCGCCACAGGCCACAGACCACAAGGCCTACAGCGAAATTCAGGATGCATCACAGAGGAGCATGTAAATCATGGTGGACGTTGAACAGGACGTTACCGAGCGGTTGGCTCAGGCCGGCATCACGCCATTGATTGGAGGCTTGGTGCCCGAGCCAGCCACGGCAGACCTGCTGGGATATGCCCCTAGCTACCTCCGCCGCCTGGCTGCTGAGGGTCGGTCACCGCTGCCATTCGTGCGTCGTGGCAATCGGCGGTTCTACAAAATAGCCGACATAGTGCGCTTTGCGACGGAGACCGACTGAGGACGTCGAAGTTAACCGCTGACCGGGGTGTGCGTGCGCGCATAGGGTAGACGACATCAATTCGACACCCCGGAGAACCCTATGCCAGACCCGTATCAAGAAGACATGAACCAACTGAACCAGGCCATCAAGGATGTCGGCGCTAAGGTCACGGAGAAGCAGACCGAGTTCAGCGCCCGCCTTCTGGAAATCGAGCAGAAGATGGTGAATGTCAGCGCCCGCCGAGGCGCCAACGACGACTCCACCGACTCCAATGCGGTGACTGACCAGGTCGTGGCCGCTGATGGCATCGCCGGCTTCCGTAACGGTATGAAGTCCACCGGCCAGATCAATTGCAAAGTGGGCGTGCGTGCAGCCATCACCAACCCCAACAAAGGCGTCACCGGCTCGACCAGCTACCCGACTACCCCGCAGCGTGACGGCGCCGGCATCCGTGGCATTCCGCAGCCGCGGCTGAGCTTGCTGGATGTGCTGCCGATCGTGCCGGTCACCAGCGCCACCTACGAGTTCGTTCGCTTGGACGGCTACATCAACGGTGCGGCTTACCAGAAAGAGGAAGGTGAGGAGAAGGCCGAAGGGTCGATGCCCACCAAAATGGAGCGGGCGGAAATCGCCACCATCGCCACCTGGATTCCGGCGAGCCTCCAGGTGCTGCAGGACAATGACCAGCTCGAGGGACAGTTCAACACGCTGATGAGCGTGGGCGTTCGCCAGAAGTTGGAAGCCGAACTCATCAACGGCGACGGCGGCGCGGGTGAAATCCTCGGGTTCAAGAAGCAAGCCACCGCTGCTGGCATCACCACTGGTAAGCCGGCTGATCGTATCGGTGCTGCCCTCACTGACCTCAAGGCCGAAGGCTGGAACCCAAACGTAATCGTGATGAACCCGCGTGACTGGTTCGCTATCGAGAGCGAGCGCGCCGAGGCTGGTGACGGCCAGTATGTGATCGGCACGCCGCGTGACCCTGCGCCACCCAGCCTGTGGGGCACACCGGTAGTCGTCACCAACGGCATGCCGCAAGGCGAGGCACTGATCCTCGATACCAGCGTGGCCGCGTTGCTGGACCGTCAGGAAGTAACCGTGGAGGCCAGCCGCCACGACGGTGACAACTTCCGCCGCAACATGGTGACCATCTTGGCAGAGCTGCGCGCTGGCCTGGCTGTGTTCGCTCCCACAGCTACTCGACTCGTCACGCTGGCCGGCACTCCGACACCGTAACGACGAGCGTGGGTTAGCTGTGAGTGCCACGACCTCCTAACCGCAGCAGTCGGAGCCCTTCTTTCCTTTGTGGGGTGATCCGGCACTGGCCCGCACTCGCGGGCCTTTTCATTCACACCGGAGAAGACCATGAGCCATACCCATCTACCCAAGCCAGTTCAACGAGCCCTCAACCAGATCGCCCACAGCCGCGCCCTGTTGCGCCAGATGGAGGAGCGTGAGCGGTTGAGCAAAGAGATCGATCGACTGTTGGCCAGCGGCCTAAGCGCAGCAGAAGCGCTGGAACACATCCGGTCGGCGCCGCCGTACAAAGCGCCGGACTACTGAGGGGGGCGGGTCGAAAGTCTGGAAGGTCCGCTGACCTAGACCGCCTCCGACCCCACGTACAGATTTTTTTCCCCTTTAACAAAAAATGTTAAAGCAGCTTTAACAACCATGCCGAACTTGCATGGGGCTGCAAGCCAAGGGAATAGAGGCTTAGAGGCCATTCCTACCCCCTCGGCCCATGTTAACGGGGTTAACACCTTTAACACCGAAAAGTTAACGCTTTAACACCGACGAGTTAACACCTGGAGGCCACCCGCTGATGACCATTCAACCAGCTCCATCCACCTTTCAGGAGCGTTTTGCCCGAGCCTGTGACGTGGCCACCTTCACTCTGGACAAAGGCGGTCCCTGCTATCTGTTGTGGGAAGTCGACCATGTTCAGGCCGGCCAGAGGGTCAAGCTCGATGGCGTGTTCTTCACCGAGGAGGAGGCGCGGATATCTGCCGACTTGCTGCGTGGCACCCTGCGCGGCGCTCGCGCTTCCATGTCGAGCTATGCGCCCAACTGGAACCCTGATCCTGCACGAGAAGCCTCCATCCGCCTGGAGGCGTTGCAGTGTCGCGAGATGCTTGCCCGGCGCCTAGGCGTCCACCTGGCTATGCCGCAGGAGGCCGTGTGATGGCCGCGACCACGATCCACTACGTCCCGAAAACCAAGATCCGCCTAGGCGACTTCCTTGGCAAAAAATACGGTAAACACCACCACTTCGTGCTCGATCGCGGCGACGCTCGCGAGGCCGTCAAGGCCCTAGACGCTAACTATCCAGGCTTCGCCCGTGATGTGGCCGATGCTGAGGCTCGAGGCCTGCGCTTCGCCATCTTCAAAAATGGCAAGAACATTGGCGACGGCGAGCTGGATCTGGGCGGAGCACGGGAACTCTGGTTTGTACCTATCGTTCACGGCAGCAAACGCGGCGGGATGCTGCAAACCGTGGTTGGGATTGCCCTGGTGGTAGCCGCCTCCTACTTCACTGGCGGTTTGGCAGCCGGCGGTGCCGGGCTCTTGGGTGCCGGCGCTGGATCGCTCGCCACAGCCACCGCAGCATTCGGTTTCTCAATGATCGCACAGGGCGTCATCGGGGCCTTGAGCCCACAGGCGCAGGGGCTTTCTCAAAGTGCCGCACCAGAGAATCGACCTTCCTACGCTTTCGGCAGCGCCAAAAACACCACCGCCAGCGGAAACCCCGTCCCGATCTGCATCGGTGAACGGCGCTGGGGCGGGGCGATTATCTCGGTCTCGATCGTGGCAGAGGACAAGGCTTAAAGCGAGTCGAGCCCCTACATACCCCGAATCCCGGGTATGTAGGGTGTCCTCAGTATTGAGGACACCCCTGAATCTGCGCTCAACCCTGGAGCCGGCCCTGTCTGGTTCAAACGCGCCGCTACATCGATTGCTTACGTTTCCGGCGAATTCTGAGGCGATACACGGGCGGCTCACCCTTGTTGCTGATCGTGATGCCGACCGCGTACTTCTCAATCGCCTTGCGCCCCTTCTCTGTCGGAGCTTGGTATCCGCCCGAAACCTTGACTATGTCACCGCTCTCGATGAGCGCATCCAGGTCTGGTCGCGGCGGAAAGTTGTCGATCGCCTCTCGCATCTGACGCATCAGGTCCTCATCCATGCCGAATCCCCTTTCGTGTGTGATAGTGGCGATGCTACATCAACGCAGTATGGGGCGCTCAAAGTAGGAATTCCTGCTTTGACAAAGCCGTGATTCCGGCTTAGGGCCCAGAGCGGGGATTCCCGCTTTGACACCTGAGCATCCGACAACGAACCAGGGCGGCAGACTGGCGTTTGTAAAAGCGAACGTGCTCTCGCTCAAGTGATGAGAGGCCCCAAAGTGCCCCTTCAACTCTGCTGCCGGGCAGAGTTAACCAAGACAAGGTGAAGGCCGTCACGCCCTGGAGCAAAGGTGTCCCCAGGACAGAAATGCACGCCGCAACGGGTGACTGCGGAGCGAGCACCATTTCTGGTGTTAGAGGTGGGGTGTCCTCTGTTTTGAGGCGCCCATCTAAAGCCGATTGGTTCCACCCCAAACGTTTATCGTGGCAGCCTGCAAGGTGAGGTGAAGGGTAGGATTCTGGGCGTGCTGATGTTGGACGAGGCTTTCGGCGATACCTTGGCCAAAAATGTCGAGCCGTGCGCCATATGCAAACGTTGAAGCAGATACGGTCAAGGATCGCTCCAAGCGCCACCATCTCCGTGAGCCTGGTCACCACACCGGCTTTTCGTTAGGGTGCTCTGAGCTTAGGCTCACTCTAGGTACACTCTTGGGGCCCCGCCATTCGAGAAACCCGCCGGTTGCCTAGAGTGTCAAAGCCAGCAATGATCGAAACGCTTCATTTTGTAAGTAAAAACATTTACGGATATTGGGTGAATTAGATGGACGCAGACAAATTTTTCAGAGGTGCAGTTAATCACCTCAGCCGAGGCCGAACCCTTTTGGGAAAGGGGAAAAGCGACCCAGCCTACCTATTTTATAGTGCTCTTGAATTGAGATTCGGAATCGAATCTAGGCTGCGAGAGTATCTTGAGCATCAGAAGCATGTGACTGAAAAGAAAAAGCAGGGGTGGCAAATAGCCGCCTTGGGGCGCAATGTGGAGGAAGCTTTTGCAGGATGTACCGAAGAAGTGAGAGTTACGCTTCTTTCAGGTGGCTATCCGCTCATGCTTTGCAAATATACTCCTGTGACGCCTGAACTTCGCTCAATCGGGGAGAGGTTAGGCAATTACTTGCATGCGCCCAAAAGCGATGACCTGGTGGAGCTTGAGCAATGGTGTGATTTTGAAAGTCTCCTTGAGAAAGGCTTCGCAAATTTAGCTTACGCCTGCTCCGGGAACCTGTTAGGAGTTCCACTAGTGGCGCCTGGTAGTAAACGAATCGACTTTAACATGTCAATCTCTGAAGATCAGCGCGCTATCATCGGAGAGATATACAAGCGAGGGGGCGAGATTCTACTTGATTTCAGTTATGTCCCGCCAGCCGTATAAGCCCCTCTGGCAAGACAGCATAAGAAGCTAACTTACTAAAAGCTGCATAACCTTGTATAGAGCAGCCGCTTTCTCAGCAAAGAAATTTGTGATCTGTCCAATTTTAATGCTGACATCCGGTTGCTTCTGCCAGTCAATCGCTAGGTATGCTAAAGCTATCTGAACCACTGCAAAGCAACTGAGTATAAACGAGTAACGCCCATTGCTTCGTATAACATCCATATTTAGCTTGTCGCTTGTAAACTTATATTCTCGCTCTGTACGAGCAACGAGTTGTTCTAGGCCCTTCACTAGATAATCGAGTCGGCGAGAAAAAAGGCGACGATACTTCTCTTGACAAACCCAGTTAGCGCTTTCGATGAGAGAATTTGCCTCATCCTTTATGAGCGAGAGGGCTTCGAGAATATTAAAAACTACCCGCTGCTTTTCAGAGTCGCTGGAAGATCTTTGTCCGTAGCCTGTTTCTGCTTCCAGCAATTTCATTTGAAAGGTGATTTTATGAGTAAGAATGGTAATCAAAGAGAATACCATAGCAGAGTCGAAAATCTCATTTTCGCCGTACCTGAAATTATTTAATTCGAACTCATTTTTAAAAGAGTCAAAGGCATGGGACCTTACGACTAACAAATCGTATGACTCATGTTTAAATTCGTTCAGATCAAGGTAAACATTGGAGTTTTCCAGCTCTTGATATCGTGGGTAGTGGTGAGACTTGTGTACAAACTCGCATTCCTCCTGACGCGCCTCCTTAGTCGCGTCGGCTGGAAACAATAGGGATTTGCTGTCGTTAATGAAGTCAAATCCTTTAAAAATAGGACGATCTTCGTCCAGGTTGATCTTCATCTTTCCTAGCGCGGCGCGCAGTATTTTTAGCGATTCCTGTTCGAGGGCGCCAAGTTCATCCTGAACTAACTCTGTCGCTAGATTTTGTCGACTATAATGATAAGTGATAGCGCTTTCGCGCCTGAAGATATTATAGCCTTTGAACTGCACTACTGGGTTCAACTCAGAGATGTCTACACTCTGGATTCTACTGATGGCTTTGTCGGTGCAAAATATTACGAAATTTAGAAGCACACTACCTGTCGGCAAATGGACAAGACTCAACAAACAGCTGCTAAAGGTGTCAGTGTAGACATTTATTACGTCGAGGCAGCCAAACTGAGTGGAAGAATTAATTCCAATTTTGCCAATAAAGTTCTCTCTAGCTCTCGCCAAAAGCTGCCTGGCATAGATCGCACTTCTGTGACTTTCCTCTATCCATCCTCTATTATTGGTTTGATGCCACTCCTCTAAGTTTGTTAACTCTTTGGACGATAGCTCTACCAATAAATGCATGCTTTTTAGCTTGAGATTTTTGTTGCCACTTGAAAATAAGCTAGCAGTTTTTAATCTCGAATCCCTGGCACTGAATTCGATTTCATCACGACTTTGGGCGAAGTCCCGGAGATGCTTTGGGAAAAACATTGGCGCGAGCTTAGCGGCTTTGATAACTCGTTCCGTAAACTCTGCTTTTCTTCTACTGCTTTTCAATACCAGCTCCGTTGTATTTAAGAACTCAAAAAAATCACCTTAGCCCATGACGCACGACGGCAGGGTTCTCACCGCGGCGCGTCAGGCCCAGATCCAGCCGACCTCGCCACCGGCATGTAGGTATGGCATCCACGCAGGGCACCTATGGGGATACTGGTTGCAGATTGCCTACAGATAGGCCCGGCGTTCAAGGGGCCGCTCGGAATTTTGGCATGTCAAAGACGGATCATAGATGTCGGCTAGCATGATGCTAAGACACGTAAAGCAGCTAGGAGAAAGGAAATGTCCAACGTTCAAGTGTACCTGCCGGCCAAAGACGGCTCAGCTTACTGGCCGGTCTCCACAGGTGACTCATGCAAAGAGGCAGTCCACGTCCTGTTCACAGACGATTTTGCCGCCCCTCCTCACCGGCTCGTGATTGAAATCACTACCGTGTCAGGAAAAAAAGTCGAGGTGAGCATCCCGTATGCTGATGGCGCTCAAGCATCAGTCCGAATAGACGGCACAGATGTCTGAGGGTTTACAACGCACGCAAAAAAGTGAGTAGATTTGTGAGTAGATTCCGTCTTCAACCAGCCGAGACAACCATACAACAAGGCCTGTATTGAGCAGTATGGGTCTCCCTCGGGCACCAAAATCCGGAAAAAACCGACCTTATGGTCGGTTTTTTTATGCCCGACAATTACGTCGGGCTGGGCAAATATCCCTCAGGGACGAACCGCCGTCACTTCGATCTCAACCCGCCAGGCCGGGTGCGCCAGGCCTGCAATCTGGAACGCCGAGCGCGCAGGGAGCACCGGCTGCTTGGCGGCTGGCCCGAAGAACTGGGTATAGCCGGCCATGAAACCGTCGAAATCCATCTTGCCGCCGTTCTCCGGCCCGCCCACCAGGAACACCTGCATCTTCACCACGTCAGTGAGGCCAAGGCCCAGCGCTTTCAGCTGCTGCTGGATGCTTTCGAGCACATTGATGGTTTGTGCCTTGGTATCACCGAAGGCTTGCAGCGAATCCTTGGGCGCATCGGGGTGGATCACCGACGGGACGGAGCCGCTCAGGTAGACGACCGTCTTCCCGGCAGGGATTTCTACCGCCGACGATATCGGGAAACTACCTGCGTCATAGCGCACGATATCTTGTGCATGAGCGCTGCCGACACTGGCCAGTCCGAACGCCAATGCAGCAACGGTCTTGAAAGCGAATTTCATACTTCTCTCCTGTGGTTATACAAGAATGTCCACGCATCGATGATGCGTGGACGGGTCATTCCATTGCGGTATGTGTACTTAGAATCGGTACAGACTGAAGGGTTTCGGGTCCAGCACCGGCGCCTTGCCAAGTAGCAGGTCCGCCGTCAACTCGGACGACACCGGGCTCTCCGTCATGCCCCAACCGGTCGCGGTGTTGATGACCAGGCCTGGGTATTCGTTTACCTGCGAGATGATGGGGTTCTCGTCCGGGGCGATGGCCATGGCACCGCTCCACTGATCGATCAACTTCGCATCCTTGAAGGCAGGGAACTCGACTTTGAGTTTTTCCAGTGACGCATCCAGCTCAGGAATATCCGGAGCCGCCGTCATCAGCCGGTTTTTCTCGAACGGCGATACCTCGTCCAGCTTCCACTGGGTAGGCTGCGTGAACGAATCGATCAGTTGCCTGTTGAGTGAGATGTGCACCGGGAAGTCGGGGATGGCCAGCAATGGCAAGTATTTATAGCCATACATGAACGACTCTTTGACCACCGGGGCAACGACCACGCGCGGCGAGGTGGCGTATGTACCGTCGGCCTGCTCGCGGAAGTAGATATTCCCCGGCAATGCAACGTTGCCCCCCGGTGCACGGGGTGCCGCGCTGATGATTTGCTGGGACTGGTAGGCAGGCAAGGTCGGCACATCGACACCCAGGTTCTGCATAAACAGCCTGGACCAGGCACCACCGGCCACGACCACGCGAGACGTCCTGATGGCGCCCTTCTCGGTCACCACATCGGAAATGACGCCGGCCTGGGTTTCCAGGCCCCTTGCGGCGCACTGGGTGTAAATGCGCACACCCACTTTCTTGGCGTACTCGGCCATGACATACGATGCGCGCTCGGCGTCAAGGCTACCGGAGTCTTCCTCGAAACCTGCAATTTTCCAGCTCGACGACGCACCGCGCAGCCGCTGTTCGAGTTCATTACCCTGAATGATCCGGGTCTTGAAGGGATTGTCCGCGGCAACTTCGCGGCTTTTAACATCAATCCACTTTCTGACGCCTTCCAGGTCTTCTTCATCGAAAGGAACTTCGACCCGGCCTTGTGTGCGATAGCTGGTATCTGCACCGACTTTGGCATTCATTTCGCGCCAACGTTGTTTGGCAAGATGGTGCAACTGGAACGTCGCATCAGGCATCTTGTAGGTCATGACCTGACCATAGAACCTGCAAGACTGCTCGCCGGCAATATCACCTTTTTCAACAATGACGACAGAGAGGCCACGTTCGACGAGGTTGATCGCGGTCATGAGCCCCAGAATGCCGGCACCTACAACTACCACGTCTGCCTGCTCGGGAAGTGCACCTTCGGTGCCTTGTACAAAGCCAAACCGCGGTTTGCCGGGGATCAACCTGCCTTCGCGGGTTAGCAAGGGGGTCAGAATGCCTGCGCCACCTGCGACAGCCACGACGCTGCCGCCGATCAAAAATTTACGCCTCGTCATTCCCATGACACTTTCCTTTCCTGGAGTCACATGCCTGGCCGCCAGCCGCTGCGGTCAACTTTGCGGCCATCGCGTCAGGCGGTTGGTTAAAAATGAAGGGCGGCTATTTTGTTGACGACCTGCTTCGGGAAAAAGCGCTGTGGGCAAATACTTAGTTCAGGCATTTGGAAACTATCATGCAGGGGACATAAATAGTTGATATGGCGACACGCAGAATTTGGAATAGGGAAGTTAGTTTGCAAAAAAGTTGGCTTGGTTTTGAAAGTTTGCTGAGTCAACAGGCACGCAAATTCACTAACTTGTGTTCGCATGGCCCATCACGACACAAAACCGATCCCACAGGGACCGCGCAAGAATCATGTACCGCGCTGGCCCGTAGGAGCGGCTTTAGCCGCGAACACCGGCAAAGCCGGTGCCATGCTCCGCGTCGCCTGCTTCGCGGGTGAACCCGCTCCTACACAGACCGCGCAGGCCCGTAGGAGCGGCTTTAGCCGCGAACACCGGCACAGCCGGTGCCATCCACCGCGTCGCCTGCTTCGCGGGTGAACCCGCTCCTACACAGACCGCGCTGGCCCGTAGGAGCGGCTTTAGCCGCGAACACCGGCAAAGCCGGTGCCATGCTCCGCGGCGTCTGCTTCGCGGGTGAACCCGCTCCTACACACAGACCGCGCTGGCCCGTAGGAGCGGCTTTAGCCGCGAACACCGGCATAGCCGGTGCCATGCTCCGCGGCGTCTGCTTCGCGGGTGAACCCGCTCCTACATCGACCGCGCTGGCCCGTAGGAGCGGCTTTAGCCGCGAACACCGGCACAGCCGGTGCCATGCTCCGCGGCGTCTGCTTCGCGGGTGAACCCGCTCCTACATCGACCGCGCTGGCCCGTAGGAGCGGCTTTAGCCGCGAACACCG
>NZ_JBIVHY010000004.1:0-83488 GCF_044749445.1 Pseudomonas sp. NPDC089408 | reverse complement strand
GGCGCAGCCGGTGCCATCCACCGCGTCGCCTGCTTCGCGGGTGAACCCGCTCCTACACAGGTCGCGGTAGGGACGGCAGTTACCTGCCGCCCCCCGCACAGATCCGTACGTGCGGGACTACCGCATACGGCTCCTGCCTCGGGTATGTGACGCGAAGCGATCCTCAGGGTAAGGGTGTGCATTTCTGGGCCTAGGTATGTAGAGATCAGCAAGGCGTCCATAGCGTGACCATTGAAGTCGATTACGCTGGCTACGACGTTTGAGGGCTTGCCGCCATAAACGGCAGACCGCCGAACGAAAACCACCCAGACGTGTCAGGTTTCCCGGCACCGCGTGGTAATTGAAGTAACCGCTCACCACCCGTGTGAGCCATTGCCCTTGAACCCAGATGGGTTCATGACGTCGGTGTTTCAGCTCATCCCGCATGGCCAGCAGCATCGCACGCATTCGCTTCTTGACCGTCAGTCGCAGTATTTGAAACCCACCGCTTCTGTTGGTACTACAACAGTGCGTGAAGCCCAGGAAGTCAAACGTCTCCGGTTTACCTAACCCTCGCTTCCTGCGATTTCTCGCAGCAAAACGACCGAACTCAATTAGCCGTGTCTTCGAGGCGTTCAGGGATAAACCGAACCTGGCCAACCGTTCCTGCAACTGCACCAGAAACTGCTGAGCCTGCACTTTCGTCCTGAAACCCACCACGCTGTCGTCCGCATAACGCACAATAATTACATCGCCACGGGCATGCCGCTGGCGCCACTGCCCTGCCCACAGATCCAGCACGTAGTGAAGATAGATATTCGCCAGCAATGGCGATATCACTGCGCCTTGAGGCGTCCCCTTGGTTGCAGCAACCCTACGGCCATCTTCCATAACACCCGCCTGAAGCCATTTGCAGATAAGCCCGAGCAGGCGCCGGTCTGCAATCCGGTGTCCCAGAAACATCAGCATCCATTCATGGTCGATCTCATCGAAGAACGACGTGATATCCGCATCCAATATCCAGTTCACCTTCTGACCCTTGAGCGCGACCGTCAGCGCATCCAGCGCATCGTGCTGGCTACGTCCCGGCCGAAACCCATACGAGAAACCCAGAAAGTCCTCTTCATAAATCGCATTCAGAACGGTAACGACTGCCTGCTGTACGATCTTGTCCTCCAGAGAGGCAATGCCCAGCGGACGCTGCCTGCCGTCGGCTTTGGGAATGTAGACCCGCCGCGATGGCGTTGCCCGATAGGCTCCACCGTGGAGCCTTGCGTGCAGATCAGTTACCCGCTGGAGAAGACCTTCCTCGTATTCCCGCCACGACATGCCGTCCACGCCTACTGCTGCATCCCGGCGCAGAGCATAGAAACTCTGCGCCAGTAACTGCGGTGTGATGTGGTGCAGCAAAGCCGTGAACTGCATGCCCTTGTTTCTTCTGGCTGCTTCACGTACACCTTCAAGTCCCATCGACGCGCGACTGATCCGGCTCAGTGTCCGGGGCGCGGGAGGCTTGTTGGTGTTTCCCTTGGCTACGTCCCTTTCCTCCACTATCTCCGCAGGGCCAGGCCCTTTGTTCGAAGGCTTCTCAGGTACTACGGACGTATCCGACTTCTCGGCAGCGTAGGCAGCAGGGTTACAGCTTTTGGCCTTTCCTGCTCCGCCCGATGCTTGCGCACCGGGCGCCGCTGAGATCTCCCAGTTTCCGTACGAAGGACTTCCCGACGTGCACAGGGTCTCCGACCGCGCGGGATCAGAGCATGACTGGCGTATAACGCCATGCTCCGTATTGCCTTCTGCTTCGCTTAACAGCATCGGCATCCCGAATTCCTGATTACGCGGCTCAATGGCTGGCCCATCGGTTTCCCCTGTCAACGCTTCACCCTGCACCTCACGGTGCAACATGCATGACTCGGGGTCTGGTTGATTCGCCATTTCTTACCAGTATCGAACTTTCATCGACTATCCTCCGCCAGCTTTAACTGGCGCTCTAAGCGTCCGGCGAACTCACCTTCCGAACTCCAGCATTAAGGGCGATGGTGTCCGCGTATTTTTAAGCGGACGTGATCGCCCTTATCGCTAGGATTTCCATGCGCCAACGAATCTCTTATCCGAAACCGTTCAAAGCCCAGGTCGTTCAGGAATGCCTGCAACCTGGCGCACCCATTTCCAGTGTTGCCATCAGCCACGGCATCAATGCCAACGTCATCCGCAAATGGATGCCGCTCTATCGAGATCAGCCCGCAGCGGCTTCACTACCGGCATTCGTCCCACTAAAAGCCGCCCCTAAACGGCCGGCCGAGGCGTCAGTGATCATCGAGTTGCCCATGGCCGGCCAAGTGATCACAGTGAAATGGCCAATCTCAGATCCCGAGGGCTGTGCGCAATTTATCCGGGCTGTCGCTCAATGATCCGCATCGATGCGATTTGGCTGGCCACCGAGCCGATGGACATGCGCGCCGGTACCGAAACCGCATTAGCCCGTGTGATCGCGGTGTTTGGTGCGGCGAAGCCGCACTGCGCTTACCTGTTCGCCAATCGCCGGGCTAACCGAATGAAAGTCCTGGTGCACGACGGCGTGGGAGTCTGGCTTGCAGCGCGACGACTGAATCAAGGCAAGTTTCACTGGCCCGGCATTCGCCATGGCAGTGAGGTTGAACTCGACAGCGAACAACTCCAGGCCTTGGTGCTGGGCCTGCCGTGGCAACGCGTTGGTGCAGGCAGTGTGATCAGCATGCTGTAACCGCCGTGCATTTGGCCGGTCTACGTGTCGTCGTCACGTGCCTGCTCAGGCACAATCGGCGGCATGACTTCCTCGCCCAACCTCGACCAGATGACCCCGGAACAGCTTCGTACCTTGGCGGCACAGGCGTTGCAGTTGCAGTCCCAAGTCGAGGCGATGAGCAAGAAGATCCAGAACGATCAAACCGTCATTGAGCAGCTCACTTACGAAATTGCCCTGCTCAAACGGCACAAGTTTGCCAAGCGCAGCGAGCAAATCAGCCCGGCGCAAAGCAGCTTGCTGGATGACCTGCTCGACACAGACCTTGAGGCTATCGAGGCCGAGCTAAAGCAACTCCTTCCAGCTGCGCCACAGTCTGAACCACGGCAATCTCCGAAACGTGCGCCATTGCCGCCGCAGTTTCCACGCGCGGTGATTCGTCACGAACCCGAAAACACCCTGTGCGCCTGTGGCTGCCAACTTCAACGCATCGGCGAAGACGTCAGTGAGAAGCTGGATTACACACCGGGTGTATTTACCGTCGAGCAACACGTGCGTGGCAAGTGGGCCTGCCGTCAGTGCGAAACACTAATCCAGGCGCCGCTGCCGGCGCAGGTGATCGACAAAGGTATCCCGACCGCAGGCCTGCTGGCCCACGTGATGGTGGCCAAGTTTGCCGATCACTTGCCGCTGTACCGGCAGGAGAAAATCTTTGGTCGCGCCGGGCTGGCCATCGCTCGCTCGACCTTGGCCCAGTGGGTTGGGCAAACTGGCGTGCGACTCCAGCCACTGGTCGATGCACTGCGTGAAGCGGTGCTGAGCAAGGGCGTAATCCACGCCGATGAAACACCGGTGCAAATGCTTGCGCCGGGCGAGAAGAAAACCCACCGGGCCTATGTCTGGGCCTACAGCACGACGCCGTTTTCGGCGCTTAATGCGGTGGTTTACGACTTCAGCCCAAGCCGTGCCGGCGAACATGCACGTAACTTCCTGGGCGACTGGAACGGCAAGCTGGTTTGCGATGATTTCGCTGGCTACAAAGCTGGTTTTGAACAAGGCATCACTGAAATCGGCTGCATGGCTCATGCCCGTCGCAAGTTTTTCGATCTGCACACGACGAACAAAAGTCAGCTGGCCGAACAAGCACTGCACTCGATCAGCGGCTTGTACGAGGTCGAGCGCCAAGCGCGGGACATGAGTGATGAAGATCGGTGGCGAATACGTCAGGAGTTGGCGGTACCGATCAGCAAAACACTGCATGAGTGGATGCTGGCCCAGCGCGATCTGGTACCCAACGGATCGGCCACGGCCAAAGCCCTCGGTTACAGCCTGAAACGCTGGGTAGCGCTGACGCGCTACCTGGACGATGGGGCTGTGCCCATCGACAACAACCAGGTGGAGAACCAGATCCGGCCTTGGGCGCTGGGCCGCTCGAACTGGTTGTTTGCCGGGTCGCTGCGCAGCGGTAAGCGGGCGGCTGCAATCATGAGCCTGATCCAGTCAGCGCGCATGAATGGGCACGATCCGTACGCCTATCTCAAAGACGTTCTGATGCGGCTGCCGACCCAGCGGGCCAGTGAAATCGGGCACTTGCTACCGCATCAGTGGGAGCCTGCCGCCGTTTCATAGGCAGAGCTGTGCGACCACATCATCTGATGACATGACTTGGGCATATTCGGTGCCCAGTATGGCCAAGGTCAGTTCATAGACGGTTGAGGCGTCCCAACACGTTCCTTGCGGCCCGATTACGGGTACAGCAGTCGTGGCATCCGCAGGAAGAATAATTTCGTACCCAAGCGCTTTCCCGGCTCGGATAGTGGCATCCATGCTGTTATGAACCACAACTCCGGTCAAAACAATGCGTTTTACTTGCATGCTTTTGAGAATGGCATCCAATTGGGTTCCTATGAATGCGCAGTTCTCACGCTTGATGATGACAATCTCGCCCTCTACCGGAGCCACTTCTTTCTTGATCCCATTCCAGGGGCCATGAACGTGATAGCTGGAGGTGGGATTCTCTTCATCATGCTTCACATGAAGGACAGGCCAGCCATTTGATCGCCAGTGCCGCAGAAGGCGCTGGATTACGGACAAATAGCCAGGGTGGCTTTTACCATTCCAAACAGGCTGATCGATAGCATCCTGAACATCGAGGATAATCAGGGGGATGCTAGGCGTGTCCTTCATGTGGGGTCGTCTCCTTACGATGGACGCTTAGTGTGCTGCAACGTATTCCCGTCAACAAGCAGCGCAGTCTCGCTAGGGTACCGGTGCTGACAAAGAGGCCACTAAGGAGGGGCTGCTACCCCGTCAGTGGACTCCGGCCCAGCTCACGCAAGGTGAGTTGGGCGGACGCTTACCCTACACAGACCGCGCTGGCCCGTAGGAGCGGCTTTAGCCGCGAACACCGGCAAAGCCGGTGCCATGCTCCGCGGCGTCTGCTTCGCGGGTGAACCCGCTCCTACACGGAACCCGGTCAGCCGTTAGAAATCGGCCCGCAGGGTCACGCTGTAGTTGCGCGGATCACCGTAGTAGTTTGCCGCATACAGCCAGCCAATACTGGAGTAGTACTTCTTGTCGAACAGGTTGTTGCCGTTCAACGAAACGCTGAAGTGCTTGTTGATCTGGTAAGCCACACGCGCATTCCAGACCGCATACCCGCCCTGCTCGATCTTCCCTACCCCATCGGTCCCACCGAAGTTGCCGTGATAGTTGCGGCTCTGGATGTTGGCACCCCCGCCCACAGTCCACGGGTCCAGCTCACCCGGCAGGTTGTAATCAGCCCAGAAACGCAGCAGGTGACGTGGCGTGTAGGTGTTGAAGGTACCGCCAGCTTCCGACTCTCCATCCGCCGGGTCGTTGCGGTACTCGGTGTGGGTATAGGTGTAGCCGGCAAACAGTTGCATGCGGTCCAGCACTTCACCGCTGATCTCGGCGTCGAAGCCTTGGGTACGGACTTTGCCGCCCGGCACGTAGCAGTTCTCGCCACCGTTATCCCCGCACAGGGTGGCTTGGGCGCGGTTTTCCTGGTCGACCTGGAACAGCGCGAAGCTGGTATTGACCCGGCCGTCGAACAGCTCGCCTTTCAGGCCCATCTCATAGTTGGAACCGACAATGGGCTTCAGCGGCGCATTATCCACACTCAGTTCGGTCTGCGGTTTGAAGATGTCGGCGTAGCTCACATAGGCCGACCACTGATCGTTCAGCGCGTAGATCAAGCCTCCATACGGCGTGAACTCGCCGGACTCGCGGGAGTGGGCCGGGGTTGGCGATGTGCCGTTGAAACGGTGCAGTTCATAGTCGTAGCTGTAGCTGCTGCTGCGCCCACCCAGCACCAGGGTCAAGGGGTCGCTGAGCTTGTAGCGGGTCACCGCATAGATGCCGCTCTGGCGAATCTTGGCCTTGGAGGTACCCGGGTAGGTGTTGGTGCCTTCTGCGCCCAGCAACTGATCCATGGTCGGGCGCTGTGGCGAAACCGGGTCATAGATATTGATCGGGCCCAGGTTGATGAACCCGCCTTGCAGGTCGTCGGTCTGCAGGTCGCTGGCATTAGCCCCCACGACCACTTCGTGCTCGCGGCCAAACGCGCGCCACTTGCCGGTCAGGTTGATGTCCCCGCCCTTGTTGATGTTCTCGAAGTCGTACAGGTAGGCACGCGAGCGCATGCCGTCGCCAGTGGCCGGGTCTACCGCGCCACGGCCAAAGCTGTAGAGAATGTAGTTGGTTTCGCGCATGTAGCTGCCGGAGGCTTTCAGGCGCCAGTCTTCGTTGAAGTCGTGGGTGACGTCGGCAAAGTAGGTGGTTTGCTTGTTGTCCCACTTGTTCCAGTCGGCACCGGTAAAGGTCGAGCGGCCGGCGTTGACGCCGCTGCCGTCCTTGTTGCGGGGCAGGCCGCTGAAGAACGGCGTGGCGTGCAGGTCTTCCACGCTGGCGCCGGCCGCTACCGTGGTGGCGTCGCCAAGGTCATATTCGAGAATGCCGTACAGCACGTTCTTGCGGCTCTCGGCAGTATCGTAGAAGTAGTTCTGGTCTTCATGGCCGGCGACCAGGCGGCCTCGCAGCGAGCCATCGGCATTGAGCGGGGCACTGCCATCGATGGTTTGGCGGTAGGTATCCCAGGAGCCGGCGCTGGCCGTTACCGACAGCGATGGCTCGGCTTTGGGCCGCTTGCGCACCAGGTTGATCGCCGCGCCTGGGTTGCCGCTGCCCTGCAACAGGCCATTGGCGCCGCGCAGAATCTCGACCCGGTCGTACAACAGGGTGTCGGAGGTGAAGCTGCTGCCGATGGCGTAGTAGCGGCGGTCGAGCGGTACGCCGTCGTACTGGATGGTCTCCACCTCGAAGCCACGCGAGTAGATGTACTTGCCGCCGGACGGGCTTTGCAGGGTGGTGATGCCGGTGGTCTTTTCCAGCACTTCATCCAGGGTGTCGAGGCGCTGGTCGTCCATGGCCTTGCGCGTGACCACGCTGACCGATTGCGGGATGTCCTTGAGGCGGTGGGTGCCCTTGCCGATGGTGACGGCATTGGCGGTGTAGCTGCCCGAGCCTTCGGTGGTTGCAGTGTCCTGGACACCGTTGATGTTCAACGGCTCAAGGTTCAGGGCCTCGCCACCGGAAGCGGCGCTCAGCGGTAGAGGTTGCAGGCCGTAGACGTTGTTGCCGCGGCGCACCGCTTGCAGGCCGGTACCTGCCAGCAATTGCTGGAAACCTTCGTCGATAGCGTACTGCCCCTGCAACCCCGGGCTGGTCATGCCACGGGTGAGCTCCGAGTTGTATTGCAGGGTAAACCCTCCCTCACTGGCAAAGCGAGCCAGTACCTGGGCCAGGCTGCCGGACGCGACGCTATAGGCTTGCGGCGCCTGCACCGGCGCGGCCAGGGCATGCACGCCGGCACCTTGCAACGCGATGGCCAGTGCACTCAGGGCGAGCACACGTCGATAACCCGGTACGCGAGCCTTACCCATACGGAAATCGGTCGTGGCGACCAGTGAAGAAGAGCGAATCATTGAGAAATTGTCCCTTTATGTGTGGCAGTTCCACAGGTAAGGACTGATGAGTTCTGAAAACGGGCCAATTCTCATTAACGTTTGTTGACCGTGACCCAGTAGCGTGTGAGGTAATCCACTTGCACCGGCAATGTGGCGGGCAGCGCAGCGAGGATGGCGTCGGTATTTTCCAGCTGGAAGGCGCCACTGATCAGCAGTTGCCCCACCTCAGGCTGGCAGCGCAGCCAGCCCGGTCGATAGCGCCCCAGTTCGCCAAGAAACTCGCCCAATGGCATTTCGTCGGCCACCAGCTGACCGCGGGTCCACTGGCTGTCCTGCTCACGCGCCGGGGCCACGGCGCCCTCTCCCCTGCCATCGAAAGTGACTTGCTGGCCGGCGGCAAGCGTTTGCCGTGGCCCATGGCTTGGCGTAACCAGCACCGCGCCCTCAAATACGGCTAGCTGGGTCGCGCCCTCGCGCTGGCGGACCAGAAAGCGAGTGCCCAAGGCCTCCATCTGCCCCTGCTTGCTGGCAACCCTTAGCGGTCGATGCCGGGGGCTGCTGCTGTCAGGCCCACTTTCGATCAGGATTTCGCCACGACGCAGGCTGATCAGGCGTTGCCGGGCATCGAAATCCACATCCACTGCGGTATCGGTATTCAGGTCCAGCAACGTGCCATCGGCCAGCGTCAGTTGTTTGTGCTGGCCAACGCCGGTGGCGTAGGCGTACTGAGGCACGATTTGGCGATATCCCACATAGCCAAGCGGCGCGACGATGGCCAGCGCCAGCATCTGCTTCATCACTTGGCGGCGCTCGCGGTTCAAGGTGCCCATGGCCAGTTGCTGCGGCAGCAGGCCCAGCTGCGCTTGCACGCGCAACGCTTTCTGCCAGGCCCGTTCATGCTCGGGTGCGGCGGCACGCCAGCGGCTGCAGGCATCACGCTGGGCCGGGCTGACAGCTGCGTCGAGCATCAGCATGTGCCAGTTGGCGGCTTGCCGAGCCACTTCCGGGGATATACGCGGTTGCGGGCTGGCCATCAGACGTCTTCGTCGAACAGGATGCAGGCTTCCAGTGCGTTGGCCATGTGCCGCTTGACCGTACGCTCGCCAATGCCCAGGCGGCGCGCCACCTCGATGTAGGTCAGGCCCTCCAGCTGCACCAGCAGGAACACCGAACGCACCACCGGTTTGAAGGTGTCAAGCAGTGCGTCCAACTGTTGCAGGGTTTCGCGCATGGAGCACTGTTCTTCGGCAGACAACGCGAACAGCTCGGGCAGTTGCGCGAGCATTTCCAGGTAGGCGCGCTCCAGCGACTGGCGGCGGAAATGGTCGTAGACCAGGCGCCGGCTGACCGTTGCCAGGTAGGCCCGGGGGCGTTGCAGGCTGAGGCTGGCGCCGGCCTTCTGCTGGGCCTGGAGTAGGCGCAGGAAGGTGTCCTGTGCCAGGTCAGCAGCTTGCGCCGAGCAGCCCAGCCGGCGGTACAGCCACTGCTTGAGCCATCCATTGTGCTCGGCATAGACCTGACTCAGATCGTCGTTAATCACGGGCATCCCTCCGGGCGAGGATGGCACCTTAGATGATAACGATTATCAGATCAATTATTCCCGCGATTGCTCTGCGCTCAGGCGCTTTTCATGCCGAGGTCTTCAGCAAACCGCAGCAGGTATCCGTCCGGGTCCTGCACAAGGAAATTGCGCTGGCCAACCAGCATATCCCCATTGCGGTACCAGCGCTCCTCAATCGGCTTCCTGATGGCATGCCCCGCACCCTCAAGCGCCGCCACCAGTGCCCATGCATCAGTGCATTCAATCGATAGGTTGATCCCCCGGCCGTAGGGCACCTCCAATGGGCCAACCCGCCAAGGTGACTCACTCTGCCAGTCTTCCTCCAGCATCAGCTGGCTGCCACCGAAAGACAGAAAGGCGAAATGTTCTTCTGGCCGGTCGTACTCAATCTTGAAGCCAAGTACGCCGCAGTAAAATGCCAGGCTGTGAGGCAGATCGGAAACAATCAGCTCGGGCAGCAATGGGTTCAGCTTCAACAAGGTCATGATTCCTTTCAAGGTAAACCGCCGAAAAAATACAGACAGGCCCAACTAAGCAAGATGACATGTCAACACGGTCTACCCGCGTCAACCCAATCTTTGACCTGCTTCATGCTCAACCGATAATGCCCAGGCGCTCGGCAAGCTCTCGTGAGCTCAGGTTCTGGTCATCCTTCAAGGCAAGCAAGATCTTGTTTGGCAAAGTCATGAGGTCTCCGGACACAGCTCAACATAGCTCAATACAGCTCAATACAGCTCATTCTCGCCAGATACAGCTCCAAAACATTTCTCTGCCAAATTGACGCCACCCCAATGACTACAGGGCCTGCAGCCATGTCTGCATTCTATTTGCTGCGTTCTTGACTAACACTTAAGCTGTCATTCGTCGGATATATGCCGAAAGTATTGTCAGCGTAATAGCACTTGGCCATAGTTGCGCTCCCATCCCACCACGCCCTGTGTGACACATGAAAACAACCGCGCCCTGCATGGTGGCAATGATGCTGCTCAGTGGGTGCAATGGAGTGCCAACGTCGTACGTTTCAGATCCCGTTTACAGCCAGGCTTTCGTGGTTACCTCCGGTGCCCCGCTGCCCCTGTTGCTGATGGCCAGCGCCATCCAGTGGAACGAGGATTACGCAGTAACCGCCAAACACACCCCCTTTCTGCGCAACGTGGTCCACGAAGGCCTCGGTGACGTGGTGTTCTTCAAGCACAAGGCCAGCAACGTGCCGCTCTGGCGCCAGTACGTGCCGGGGGAAGCCGTGACGGCGGTGGGTTTCAACAGCTTCATGATGCCGATGCAAGGCAAAGGCCATGCCCTGTCCTCGCTGGTACGCCTTGAAGGTACGCCCGGTAGCGTCTTTTACTCGGTGCACGACGGCCCGATCACCAAAGGGATGTCGGGCGGGCCGGTGTTTGCCGATGACGGCAAGGTGGTGGGCATCAACGTCGCCATCATCCCCACCCGCGAGATCGACGCCGGCAAGCGCCCGGACCTGGTTGGCAAGGAACGCATCAGCGTGTTCATGGCGTTCAACGAGATCGACAAGGAATGGCGGCGCTACCAGTACCTGCTGGCGCACAAGGCCAAGCCGCAGGCGCCGGCTGCGGTGAAAGGCTATGTGGCGGTGGTGGCCAAGCCTTGAGTTGAGTGGCCGCTCGGATTTGTGGATGCAAAGCCGCTTATGATGTGAGGCTGATGGCCCTTTCGCGGGCACGCCCGCTCCCACAGGTTTTGTGCTGACCCTGTGGGAGCGGGCGTGCCCGCGAATAGGCCCTGAAAGCCAGCGCAAGAAGGACCTGCCATGTACCTGACCCACCGCCCGATCCAGCCCGACGACATCCCAGCCATCTGCAGCTTCCCGCAGGGCCCGGACGAGCTGTTCTACATGTTCCCCAAAGCCACCTACCCCCTCACCCCGGCCCAACTGAGCGACGCCATCGCCCAACGCAGCGGCTCCACGGTAGTGGAAAGCAACGGCACGATCCTGGCCTTCGCCAACTTCTACAAGGCCGAACACGGCGGCGTGTGCGCCCTCGGCAATGTAGTCGTGGCCCCAGCCGCCCGCGGCCATGGCGTAGCGCGCTACCTGGTCACCGCCATGATCGACCTCGCCCGCCAGCAATACGCGGCCCGGGAGGTGTGGGTGTCATGCTTCAATCACAACACCGCCGGCTTGCTGCTTTATCCACAGCTGGGCTTCGTGCCATTCGGCATCGAGGAACGCCAGGCGTGGGATGGCACACGGGTGGCCTTGGTGCAGATGAAGCAGGTGCTCAGCTAACGGGGCACGGCATGAGGCTGAACGAGAAGGTCGACACCCAAGGCTCGGATGACCTTCAAAACAGTGTCAAACCGGGGCTTCGCGCCAGGACTCAGTGCCTTGTAGAGGCTTTCTCTGCCCAAGCCGCTTTCGGCAGCGATCTGGGTCATCCCTCGTGCCCGCGCGATATGCCCCACTGCTCGAATGACTTCCTCGGTATCACCATCTGACAGCACCTGGCTAAGGTACTCACTGATCGCCTCATCACTGTTCAACAGCGCTGCCATATCAAACGGAATCAGTTTTTCGCTCATTTCATCTCCTTCAGCAGATTTCTGGCCTTGAGAATATCGGCAGCTTGTGTGGACTTGTCGCCCCCAACCAGTAACAGAACCAGCCTATTCCCCTTTTGCGTGAAATAGACGCGATACCCGGCTGCCACATCGACTCGAAGCTCACCAATGCCGCCCCCAAGCCATTTGCAGTCACCCAGATTGCCCATCGCCGCTCGCTCTAGCCTGCGACCGATCGCAACCTGAGCCCTTAAATCTCTCAAGTTGGACAGCCAAGCTGCAAAAACTTTCCGTCTGTTCTACGAGAAACACCAAGCGCTCACCCAATTGTATCCGCACGGATACAGCCTTTCAAGTATTGGAGTGCTCAACTCTGTCGCTCCTCATGCGTGATGGGAATTCAGGCACTTCTCATAACAAGGTCAGACTTTTCTCTTCACATCAACTCATAAATCCCTTGCAACATTCGGCACCCGAACCTTCGACGCCCCTCAACGTCCGATCCTGCATCCCCCGCGTTTCGAGGTACCCCGTGTGAAAGACGTCATCGCCCGCAAGTACCGCCTGGTGGTGAAGACCATCGGCTACATCGGCTGGTCGCTGTTCTGGCTGCTGATCTGGGATGTGCTGGTCACCATCGACTTCATGCTGTTTTTCAACAGCAAGTTCACCTTGCCACTGATCCCGTTGACCCTGCTGGGTTCGGCACTTGTGGTGCTGGTGAGTTTCCGCAACAGCAGCGCCTACAACCGCTGGTGGGAGGCGCGCACGTTGTGGGGGGCGCTGGTGAACGGCTCGCGCAGCTTTGCGCGGCAGACGCTGACCCTGATCGATGACACGGACGAAGGCCTGAACCCGGTCAAGGCCACGTTGCTGCGCCGGCATATCGCCTATGTGTACTGCCTGGCGGCGCACCTGAAGGGTGAACCCTGCCCGGACGAGCTGATGGCCTTTATCCCGCCTGCGGAGTTCGAGCGGCGCAACCGCTCGAACAACTTCGCCAATGACATTCTCGGCGGCTCGGCGGCTCTGTTGGCGCGGGAATACCAGGCCGGGCGGCTGGACAGTATTCGCCTGGCGCGGCTGGAGTCGACGCTGGTGGACCTGTCCAATGCCCAGGGCGGCATGGAACGGATTGCCAATACACCGCTGCCCTACCCCTATGTGTATTTCCCGCGGCTGTTCATTACCTTGTTCTGTTTGATCGTGCCGGTGGGGCTGGTGGAGTCGCTGGGCTGGTTCACGCCGCTGGCTTCGACGGTGGTGGGGTTCATGTTGCTGGCCATCGAGCGGATCGGCACGGACTTGCAGAGCCCGTTCCGGTTCAGTGAGCATCAGATCCAGATGGATACCATTTGCGAGACTATCGAGCGGAACCTGGAGTCGATGCAGCGGGAGGCGCAGTGTGCCGAGGTTGTGGGTGCCTGATGGATTTTGGGGCTGCTTTGCAGCCCATCGCGACACAAGGCCGCTCCTACAGAGGATCGCGATCTCTTGTAGGAGCGGCCTTGCGTCGCGATGGGCCGCAAAGCGGCCCCGGCTATCGGTCAGGCCCGCACATAACGCTGGCGCAACACATCACTCAACACATCCACCAGCAACACCAGCACCAGCATGCCGATGATCACCGTGCTGGCCTGGGCCTCCTGGAACAGGCTCAAGGTGGTGTACAGCATCTGCCCCAACCCGCCCGCCCCGACAAACCCCAGCACGCTGGCCATGCGGATGTTGTTCTCCCAGCGGTACAAGCTGTAGGCCAGCAACTGCGGCCACAGGTTGGGCAAGGTACCAAAGCAGAACGCCGCCACCTGGCTACCACCCTGCAAGCGAATTGCCGCAGCAGGCTCCGGCGGCGCATTCTCCAGCGCCTCGGCGAACAGCCGCCCCAGCACGCCAGCAGTGTGCAACGCCAACGCCAGGGTACCGGCATTCGGCCCAAGCCCGGCCGCCAGCACGGTCAGCGCGGCCCACACCAGCTCGGGAATTGCCCGCAAGGCATTCAGCAGCAAACGCGCAGCCCCCTGCAACGGCCAACCGAAGCGGCCCGCCGCCGGCAGTGCCAGCAACATCCCCAGCACCATCGCCAACAAAGTGCCCAGCCCGGACATGGCCAGGGTTTCCAGCGCCCCACGCCACACCGCCTTCAAGTGCCCGGCAGACAAGTCCGGGTGCAGGAAGCGCCCAGCATACTCGCCCATCTGCCCCAGCCCACCGTTACCGACCAGCGCGTGCAGATCCAGCTCCAGGTAGCCGAACGACGCCACCACCGCCGCCACGATGGCACCCAGCAGCAACAGGTTGATCGCCCGGTTCATGCCAGCCTCCAGCGCAGCAGGCGGCTGAGCAGGTCGGCCAGGATCACCAGCAACAGGAAGGTCAGCAACATGCTCGCCACTTCAGCACCCGCAAACATGCGCATCGACAGGTCGATTTGCTGGCCCAGGCCGCCCGCGCCGACAAACCCCATCACCACCGAAGCCCGCACCGCGCATTCCCAACGGTACACGGTGTACGACACCACCTCGGAGGCGGCATTGGGCAGGATGCCGTAGAGAAACGCCACCAACCTACCACTGCCCGCCTGCAACAACGCATGCGCCGGGCGCTGGTCGACCGATTCGAATATTTCTGCGTAAACCTTGCCGAGCATGCCGCTGTAGGTGATGGCGATGGCCAGTACGCCCGCCGTCGGTCCCAACCCCACGGCACGCACGAACAGCAACGCCCAGACAATCTCTGGCACGCTACGCAGGAAAATCAGCAGCCCGCGCACCGGCAGGCGTAATACGCGTGACCACAACCCGGCCCGTCCGCCCCGTGAAGCAGCACGCAAGGACAACGCACGGCTAGCCAGCAGGCCGGCAGGGATTGCCAGCAACAACGCCAGCGCCATGCCAGCAGTCGCCACGGCCAGGGTCTGCAAGGTGGCTTCGTACAGCAGCGCAAGGAAACCGGCATCATGGGCCGGGGGCCAGAAAGCGCTGGTGAAACTGGCGATCTGCTGCCGGTTCTCCGCCTGCAGCAGCACTGCGGGGTTCAGCTCGCTCAGCTGGATACCCGGCCATAGCACTGCCACAGCCAGCACGGTCAGCAGCAACCGCGGCAGTAAAGCCGGGTCGCGGGCACTGGCCTTCAGCATCGCGGAATCTGCACAGTCAGGGTCGGCCCCTGGGTTGGCGGCGAAGCCAGTTGTTCGTTGGCATATAGCGCATCCAGCATCTGCTTGGTAACCGCTGTGGCCGGGCAGTCGAACGCCACCTGCCCTTCGCGAATACCGACCACCCGCGGGAAGTGCGCCAGCGCCAGCTCCACCGCATGCAAGCTGGCCACCAGTGTCACGCCGTTGGCCTGGGCATGGCGGTTGAGCAAGGCCAGGCTGTGGTCGGCCAGCACCGGGTCCATGGCCGACACCGGCTCATCGGTCAGCAACAACTGCGGCCGCTGGTACAACGCCCGGGCAATGCCCACCCGCTGCAACTGGCCACCAGACAACTGCCCGCACTGCACGAACAGCTTGTCGGCCAGGCCCAGCTCGGCCAACACGTGGCGCGCGCCGGCTACATCGCTCGGGTACAGCAGGTTGAGCAAGCCACGCAGCAGGCCCCACTGCCCCAGGCGCCCGGCCAGCACCGCCGTAACCACCCGTTGGCGCGGCGGCAAGGGCGGCGCCTGATGCACCAGGCCAACCCGCGCACGCAGGCGTTGGCGCGCCCGGGCAGACAACGCCCAGGGCTGTTCACCGAGTAATTCCAGGCGCCCGCTGCTGGGTTGGACGGCCGTAGCCATCAGGTGCAACAAGCTGGACTTGCCCGCACCCGATGGCCCGATGATAGCGACGCGCTCACCCTGCTCAACGCGCAAGGTGACCGCATTGAGTGCGCATACCTGGCCATGGCGCAGGCCGGCACCGTGCAACTGGATTGCCACGTTCTGAGCGGTCACTTGAGCAAGCCGGCCTCGCGTGCGGCCTGCTCGGTGCCCACATAGTTCTCAGGCTTGGTTTCGATAAAGCGGCTGGCAGCCTGCAGGTCGAGGATCGCCTTGTGCTCCGGGTTGGCCGGGTCGAGGTCGAGGAAGGCTTTCTTGATCTTGGCTTTCAAGGCCGGGTCCATGTTGCCGCGCACGGTCCAGTTGTAGTCGAAATAGGTCGGCGTAGTGGCGAACACTTTCACCTTGCTGGTATCGACCTTGCCGGCATCCACCAGCTTCTGCCACACGCTGGCATTCAGCACGCCGCCATCGACCTTGCCTGCCTGTACCCAGGCCACGGTGGCGTCATGCGCGCCGGAATAGGCCACGCGGCTGAAGTATTCTTCAGGCTTGATGTTGTCCTGCTTGAGCATGAAGTAGCGCGGCATCAGGCTGCCCGAGGTGGACGAGATGGAACCGAAGGCAAACGACTTGCCCTTGAGGTCGCTCAGGCTTTTCACGTCGGGGTTGGCGGTGATGAACTTGGACGTGAACTGCGCGTCCTGCTCACGCTGCACCAGCGGCGTGGCGGTCGGGTCTTTCAGGTGCACCTGGACAAAGGTGAAGCCGCCCAGCCAGGCCAGGTCCAGGCGGTCGGAAGCCAGCGACTCGACCACCGCCGGGTAATCGGCCACTGGTACGAACTTCACGTCCATGCCCAGTTGCTTGGCCAGGTACTCGCCCAACGGCTTGAACTTGCGCTGCAGTTCGGTTGGTGCTTCGTCGGGGATGGCGCTGACCCGCAGGGTTTCAGCAGCCTGGACGACAACGGCACAGCAAGACAGCACGAGGCCGGCGGCGAGCGCCAGGGGGCGTTTGAGCATGGGTGTTCTCCGGTTCAATAGCGGGGAAGAGCAGCTTGTAGCTGACCCGGAGAATTATAAGAGGCACAGGCGCAAAGGCCAGCTTTGCTACAATCGCGCAATAATTTGACCTGCTGAGGTACGTATGAGCGAGCCGATTCGCCTGACCCAGTACAGCCACGGTGCCGGCTGTGGCTGCAAGATCTCCCCCAAGGTGCTGGACGTGATCCTCGCCGAAAGCGGCACCCAGGCCCTGGACCCGAAACTGTGGGTCGGCAACGCCTCGCGCGATGACGCTGCCGTGTACGCACTGGACGACGAGCGCGGCGTGGTCTCGACCACCGACTTCTTCATGCCGATCGTCGATGACCCTTACGACTTCGGCCGCATCGCCGCCACCAACGCCATCAGCGATATCTACGCCATGGGCGGCGACCCGCTGATGGCCATCGCCATCCTCGGCTGGCCGGTAAACGTATTACCGCCGGAAGTGGCCCGCGAAGTGATCCGCGGTGGCCGCGCGGTGTGCGCCGAAGCTGGTATTCCACTGGCAGGCGGCCACTCCATCGACGCCCCCGAGCCGATCTTCGGCCTGGCCGTGACCGGTGTGGTCAGCAAGCACCACCTCAAGCGCAACGACACCGCCAGCGCCGGCTGCCAGCTGTACCTGACCAAGCCACTGGGCATCGGTATCCTCACTACTGCAGAGAAAAAGGCCAAGCTGCGCGCGCAGGACCAAGGCCTGGCCCGCGACTGGATGTGCACCCTCAACACCCCCGGCAGCCGCTTCGGCAAGCTGGACGGGGTCAAGGCCATGACCGACGTCACCGGTTTCGGCTTGCTCGGCCACCTGGTCGAACTGGCAGAAGGCAGTGGCCTTACCGCACACCTGGACTACGCTGCCGTACCGCGCCTGCCCAGCGTCGACCATTACCTGGCCGAGGGCTGCATCCCTGGCGGTACCCTGCGCAACTACGACAGCTACGGGCACAAGATCGGCGCCCTCAGCGACGACCAGAAGCACCTGCTGTGCGACCCGCAGACCAGCGGCGGCCTGCTGGTGGCGGTTACCCCGGAAGGCGAAGCCGAGTTCCTTGCTGTGGCTGGCGAGCTGGGCCTGCAACTGGCGCCGATCGGCAAGCTGGTCGAGCGACAGAGCCACGCGGTCGAGGTGATCTGATGCGCCCCGACTGCACCGATTTCCGCCAGCTGTTCCTCGACGACGTGCCGATGATGGACATGCGCGCCCCCGTCGAATTCGCCAAGGGTGCCTTCCCTGGCGTGGTCAACCTGCCACTGATGAACGATCAGGAACGCCAGAAGGTTGGCACGTGCTACAAGCACCAGGGCCAGGCCGCTGCCATCGCCCTCGGCCACCAGCTGGTCAGCGGCGCAACCAAGCAGGGCCGCCTGGAGGCTTGGGCAACGTTTGCCCAGGCCCACCCTGAAGGTTACCTGTACTGCTTCCGTGGCGGCCTGCGCTCGCAGATCGTGCAGGGCTGGCTGCGCGACGAGGCAGGTATTCAATACCCGCGGGTCAAAGGCGGCTACAAGGCCATGCGTAACTTCCTGCTGGAGACGACCCAGCAGGCGGTGGCGCAATGCGATTTCGTGCTGGTGGGCGGCCTGACCGGTACCGGCAAGACCGATGTGCTGCACCAGTTGGGCAACGTGCTGGACCTGGAAGGCCATGCCAACCATCGTGGTTCCAGCTTCGGCAAGCGCGCCACTGCGCAACCGGCGCAGATCGACTTCGAGAACCAACTGGCCATCGACGTGCTGAAGAAGCGCGCCTGTGGCGTCGAGCAATTCGTGCTGGAAGATGAAGGCCGCATCGTTGGCAGCTGCACGGTGCCGCTGGAGCTGTACCAGGGCATGCAGCAGTACCCGCTGGTGTGGCTGGAAGACAGCTTCGCCAACCGCGTGGAGCGCATCCTGCGTGATTACGTGGTCAACCTGAGTGCCGAGTTCGTCAGCGTGCATGGCCAGGAAGACGGCCGCCGGTTGTTTGCAGAGCGCATGTTGCAGAGCATGGCCAACATCTACAAGCGCTTGGGCGGGGAGCGTTATCAGCGCTTGTCGGAGATTCTGCGCGAAGCCCTGGAAGAGCAGCAGCGCAGCGGCGCGGTCGACCTGCACCGGGGCTGGATCGAGGGCTTGCTGAACGAGTACTACGACCCGATGTATGCCTACCAACGCGACGCCAAGGCCGAGCGCATCGAGTTTGCCGGGGATGCCGTGGAAGTGCGCGAATACCTCAAGGCCCGGGCGCTGCGCGAACCGCGCATCTGACAGGCGCTGCAACACCTGTAGGAGCGGCCTTGTGTCGCGAAAGGGCTGCGCAGCAGCCCCGGCTATTGCTGCCTTGATGCTGATATCCGGGGGCCGCTTTGCGGCCCATCGCAGGCAAGCCAGCTCCTACAGGTATTGCATGAGCCCGAAGACTGCACAGTACCTGTAGGAGCGGCCTTGTGTCGCGAAAGGGCTGCGCGGCAGCCCCGGCTATTGCTGCCTTGATGCTGACATCCCGGGGCCGCTTTGCGGCCCTTTCGCGACACAAGGCCGCTCCTACAAGGACGGGCCAGTCATTCCTGACATGGCCCTACTGCCCAGGGCTCAGCACCCGTTCCAGCTCCGCCGCCCGATCGCGGGTCATGTCCATCAGGCAGCTGCCACCTTCCAGCTGCGCCATGGTCCCGCCACTGGCCTGCACATGGAACTGGCAATTACTATCGCGGTAGGCCAGCCATTTACGCTGTACATCACGCAGACTCTTCTGCTGCCCGGCATCCAGCTTGCCCATCAACTGCTTGTATACCCGGTTCAGCCGCTGGTCCTGCACCTGCGTCTCGGCCTTGATGCATTCGCTCATGGCCACGGTACTGGAGGCCTTGTCCATGCACTGCCCATAGGCCGGGGTGTAGTCGTCCGCCACCGCCAGCGGCAGCACGCAGGCCAGTGCCAGACCTGTCAGGTAATGCTTGATCATGCGCATCCTCCTTGTGGATATCACAGCGTTTGCGGCTGCTCGGGCGGCATCAGCACCTTGCCCGGTTCGAAGCGCAACGATGGCATCTGCGTGGCCGTATACAAGGCCACACCCAGTGCCGCAATCAACGCCACATCAAGCCAGCTCCAACCCGGCATATCGTCGGCACTACGCGCCTTCCAGCAATGCCACGCCTGGCCCAGGCAAAACACCACCATCGCTGCCAGCCACAGGTAGAACCCGGCACCAAAACCGGTCAGGTCATGGAATTCATAGCTCTGGTTATCCGGCAAACGCGTGATGCCGAAGCTACTGGCCGCCAGATACACCGCGCCCAACCCGGCCAACAACGCCAGCCGACGGAACCGCCGATGGGCAAGGATGGCCAGCGCCAGCAGCGGGTTGGCAAACCATTGGTGCAAACCGAAGGGCACGCCCCATGGCCCGTACAGCAGCATCTGCAGGGCCGGCATGTGGCGATCGCCGCTCATCTGGGCGCCATCGAAGAACAGGGCGAGCAGATACAACAGCAGGCTGACGCTCAGGTAAAAAACGGGCAAGGGCTATTCCTGGGGGAAACGGGACAGGCTACGACCTTAACCCAGGCCCTGCCCCGCTTCCAAACCTTGACAGTGCCGCTACACGGATCAAACAACCGGGGGTTCAAGCAGCAGACCATAAATACCCGAGTCGGAAAGTTCACCGGCTACGCACCAACGTGCCCGCAGGGTGCCTTCGAGCACGAAGCCCTGGCGCTCCAGGGTTCGTGCCGAGCCCTGGTTACGCGGGTCGATTTCGCCTTCCAGGCGGCGCATGTGCAGGGTGTGGGCGAGGTAGTCGATGAAGCAGGTCAGCGCTTCATCCATGTAGCCCCTGCCCTGCACGGCGCTGGCCAGGCAGTAGCCGATTTCGCCACGGCGGGAAATGTCATCGATGTTGAACAACTGGACCATGCCGATCATCTCACCGTTGTCGCGGCGGTACATGCCGAGCTTGAGCTGGTCGCCATTGGCATAGGCTTCACGGTCGGCGGCCAGGGCGCTTTCGGCCTCGGCCAGGTCCTGCCAGGGGGCATGGTGCCAATAACGCATGACCTCGGGGTCGGCCATGATCGCCAGCCATTGCGCGGCATCGGCATGGCGCATGGGGCGCAAGTGCAGGCGCGGGCTGTCGAGGCAGAGGTCACTGGGGAAACTGCGGGGTGGGGTCACGCCGGATCTCCTGTCCATTGCTGGGGAGATGACAGTTTAACTTCAAGTGCAAGGTTCCGGCATCCCGGGGCTGCTTTGCAGCCCATCGCGACACAAGGCCGCTCCTACAGGGGATCACGTACTCCTGTAGGAGCGGCCTTGCGTCGCGATGGGCCGCACAGCGGCCCCAAAATCCCTCAGGCGCCGCGATTCAACCCCACTTCCATATCATTGATCAGCGCCTTGGCCATGGCACTCAGAATCCGCGCCGCGCTGCCGGCGATCTTGTCGCCCTCCATCTCGGCCTCTTCGTTCAGGTGCTTGATGCAGCCGATCAGCACCGACAATTCATCGAATGCCAGATCAAGCGGGACGCCCGGCTCTACCCGGTACAGCTCCAGGAATTTTTCCACGCCGGCGGTGGTGCGGGATTTGAGGGGGTCGCTCATGCCTTGGCCTCCTGCGCTTTCATGTGGGCCAGCAGGGCTTGTAGCAGGTCGGTTTGAGCTGACATCGCTTCCAGCAGGCTGGAACGCAGGGCTGGGGCTTCGGCGTCGAGGTATTGGAGGATGGTGCCGGAGAGGTTGTCCATGACCTGGGTGGCTTGGGACTTGGCGGCTAGGTAGGTGAGTTCTCTAACAGATGGATCAGGTACGAAGCTAGTCATAGTCATCTCGAGTGTAGTGTAAGAGGCACCCCAAACTTCGGGCTTCTCACACCCGGCCACCAGATATGGCGACGCAGGAACGTTATCTCTGAGGTGAGTACTTGCCTATCAGACGGCATTCGACTGAGTTCGTAGGATAATTCCTAATCCGCATTCGGTTTCAGATAACAGCTGATGGCCCTTTCGCGGGTGAACCCGCGAAAGGGCCGGTACAGGCTAACGAAGTACGATCAGGCCACCTCAGCCCCATCATCCGGCCAATGCGGCTCGTTAGCCCCAGGCGGGGTCAGCGGTGGCAGCCCATACGCCGCCCGCGCATCATCACAGCTGGGGTTATGCACCCCACCTTCCCACGAAGCATCAAACTCGCGACACGGGCTGGAACGGTTGGCATAAATGGTACAAGCCACCTCTTTGCCGATCTCGCCCTCAAGGCTGACACAGCGGCAGGGCTTGGCATCGGTGCCGATCATGGCAACGCGGGTGGGGTTGATCTGTACCACCAGGTCGTCCGGCACAACGCCCCCGGCAGACTGGCATTCGCCCCAGAAGAAGGACACACGGAAGTACCCGCAGCAGGCGCCGCAGTCAAGGCAAGGGTTATAGTCGGACATGAGGCCACGGAGGGAAGGTTGTTGTTATCGGGGCTGAGCCCGCGGCGCCATTTTTAATCCAAGCGGGGGCGGCTGGATAGAGGGGCAATGCAAAAAAATTTGCCGCTGATCCGGCCGCCCGCTATGGCTAGCAGATAGCCTTGTAGGCAGAGGCATCCCAGCGCTGCAAAGCAAGGCCCGCAGTTGGGTCGTAGTCATCACCCTGGACCTTGCTGAAGTGCGTACGCGCTTCGCCACAGTGCACTAGCCGATCGTGTTTTTCACCCTCGGTCAGCACTGTGTAGGACTCACTGCGCATGGCCTGATACTGCTTGTCAGCCGCCGCCATGAGCTGGTGATATTTCATCAACTGGCTGTCGCCCAAGGCCAGCCGCTTGTCCAGGTGCACTCCCCAGCGGGCCAGACACACTTCGGCAAAATGGCGAACAATCAGCCCCGGTTCCGCCAGTACCTTGCCGTCACCGGCGCCATCCGTCGAAGCATTGCCCACCAGCGTGGCATGCCGGCCCGGCATCGGATACACGCATATGCGCGTCTGTTGCGCGACGGCAGGGATCACGCAGGCAAACCCTTTGGAACGCTCATCTCGCGAGTAGAAGCCAACGTACTCCTTGACGTTATCAGCCAGGGTAACGCGCTCGGCCTGCACGTTGCCGACGCCGGGCACCGGGTCAATGGCAAAGATGTTCACCGGTATGTCCCGCAATACCGGATCTTGAGCCATGGCATTGGCCAGCATATGGCAACTGATCCCTCCCCTGCTCCAGCCCACCAGGTTGACCTGGGTGGGCAGGCGCGGTTTGCGGAACATGCTGATAATGCGCTCTTGCAGTTCTTGTGGCGTTGGATGGCGCTCGCCGTAGTCATAGGTGCGCCAGAACCAGGAGGCGGTTGAAGAGGCGTCCGGGATGGGCACCCCGGCATCTTTCAGCCGCTGGTACTCAGCCTCGCTCAACTTGGTGCGCTGCCAGCTGCTTTCGCCCTTGATCACCTGCAGCACATGGTTGACGTTCTCTTCCCAGCCGCGGCCGAACAGCTGGCCGGTCCAGTTGAAGTAGCCGCCGGGTTCGACGAACAGGTTGTCGTCCTGCAGGTTGCCGCTGCCGGGGCCGTCGACGGCGATCCAGTGGGCGAATTCGCGGCCCTGGTCGTTGCTGGCCAGGGTCGAGACCAGTTCGCCATTCCAGAAGTTGGGGTTGGCGTCGTCGAAGCGGTGGGAGCCGGTGCCGCAGAAGTAGGCGGTGAATACACTCATGGGAGATCTCTTTGGTGAGAAATGAGTGCTGAAGGTAGGTTGGCTTTTGGGTGGGATGCAGGCGGAAATCTCGCCCGTCTGAAGATTTTGGGGCTGCTTTGCAGCCCATCGCGACACAAGGCCGCTCCTACAAAGGACCGCGTCAGTGCATGTTACGCGGTCCCCTGTAGGAGCGGCCTTGCGTCGCGATGGCCCGCAAAGCGGCCCCAATGGCCTTACTTGCGGGCCAGGCCGTCAGCCCGGAACATCTGGCGGATGCCGCGAATAGCCTGGCGAATACGGTCCTGGTTCTCGATCAGGGCAAAGCGCACATGGTCATCACCATAGTCACCAAAGCCGATCCCCGGCGACACGCAAACCTTGGCCTCGGCCAGCAGTTTCTTGGAAAACTCCAGCGAGCCCAGGTGCGCATACTCCGGCGGAATTTTCGCCCACACGTACATCGACGCCTTGGGGTTCTCGACCATCCAGCCCAGTTCGTGCAGGCCTTTCACCAGCAGGTTGCGGCGCTGCCGGTACTGCTCGGCAATGTCGCGCACGCACTGCTGGTCACCTTCCAGCGCGGCGATGGCAGCCACTTGCAATGGGGTGAAGGTGCCGTAGTCGTGGTAGCTCTTGATCCGCGCCAGGGCGTTGACCAGCTCGGGGTTGCCGACCATGAAGCCGATCCGCCAACCGGCCATGTTGTAGCTCTTGGACAGGGTGAAGAATTCCACCGCAATGTCCTTGGCGCCCGGTACCTGCATGATCGACGGGGCCTTCCAGCCGTCGTAGACGATGTCGGCGTAGGCCAGGTCGTGTATCACCAGCACGCCGTACTGCTTGGCCAGGGCCACCACGCGCTCGAAGAAGTCCAGCTCCACGCACTGCGCAGTAGGGTTGGACGGGAAGCCGAGGATCATCATCTTCGGCTTGGGGATCGATTCGCGAATGGCGCGCTCAAGCTCGTTGAAAAAGTCCACGCCCGGCACCAGCGGCACCGAACGCACCTGGGCACCAGCAATTACCGCACCGTAGATGTGGATGGGGTAGCTGGGGTTGGGCACCAGCACCGTGTCGCCCTGGTCGAGGGTGGCCAGCATCAGGTGGGCCAGGCCCTCTTTCGAGCCGATGGTAACGATGGCTTCGCTTTCCGGGTCGATGTCGACCTCGTAGCGTTCCTTGTACCAGTTGGAAATGGCCCGGCGCAGGCGCGGGATGCCGCGCGAGGTGGAGTAGCCATGGGTGTCTTCACGCTGGGCGACCTGCACCAGCTTCTCGACGATGTGCGGCGGGGTAGCGCCATCGGGGTTGCCCATGCTCAGGTCGATGATGTCCTCGCCACGGCGGCGGGCAGCCATCTTGAGCTCGGCAGTGATGTTGAAGACGTAAGGGGGGAGACGATCGATGCGCGCAAAGCGACGCGGCGAACCTGGGTTGGCCATGGCTTCCTCTGAGACGTAAGCGCCCGGAACCGTCCGAGCGACGTTGGCCGATGTGGCGGCCTGGATCAGAAGATAGTGCTGAAACAGGATGCCTGTAAAGGACAATTTCCTGTTTTGTTAGAATTTTTCAGATGTATTTTTTGAAAATCAGGATTTTATGTTTTCAGGGCCGGCCTCTTCGCGGGTGAACCCGCTCCTACAATGACCGCGCACCAAATGTAGGAGCGGGTTCACCCGCGAATAGGCCGGCACAGGTAAACACCCATAAAAAAACCCCGGCACAATGGCCGGGGTCTTCGTGAAACAGGCAGCTATTTCAGCGTGCGTATGTCATCAGCACGTCCGCAGCAGTCTGGCTGTCCACACCCATCATCACGCTCAGGGCAGTGACGGTGAGGATGGAGAAGCCGAACACCTTACGCGCCCACTTGCTGTCGTCCTCAGCCTTGTAGCCACCCCATGCCATGTACAGCCAGTACAGGCCCATGGCAGCTGCCACGGCCAGGTAGCCGAGGCCGGCGTAACCGCCGAGGGTAAGCATCAAGGTGGCGAGCACAAAGGCCAGTACGTACAGCACGATCTGCTTCTTCGCCGCGAGAACACCACGTGCCACCGGCAGAACCGGAATGTTGGCAGCGCTGTAATCCTTGAAGCGGAAGATGGCGATGGCAAAGCTGTGCGGCATCTGCCACAGGCTGAACATCACCAGCAGGGTTACTGCAGCCAGGTCGAAGCTGTTGCTGACGGCGCAGTAGCCGATCACCGGAGGCATGGCACCGGACAGGCTGCCGACCAAGGTGCCGTGCACCGATTTACGCTTCAGCCACAGGCTGTAGAAACCGACGTAGACAACAAAGCCGATCAGCGCGCAGAACGCCGACAGCGGGTTGGCCTGAACATACAGCAGGCTGAAACCCGCCACCCCGAGCAGGGTGGCGTAGATCAGCGCGAGGGGCAGCGACATGCCGCCTTGCACCATGACGCGGTTCTTGGTGCGCTCCATCTTGTGGTCGATGTCACGGTCGATGCAGTTGTTGAACACGCATCCGGACGCAACCACCAGCGAAGTACCGATCACCACCGCCAGGAACAAGGCGAAATCCACATGGCCCTTCGAGGCAAGGAAGAATCCGCCTGCCACGGAAAGCACGTTACCGAAAATGATCCCCGGTTTGGTGATTTGGATAAAGTGCTTAACGGACATGCAGTCTTACCTCACTTGGCCATCATTTCGATGTGGATGTTGAACATGATCCACAGCGACAGGCCGACCAGCAGTGCAATAACCAGGACGGTGAACAGGAACGTCGACACGTTGTTGCGTTGCTCTTTCGAGCGGTCCATGTGCAGGAAGTAGACCAGGTGAACAACTACCTGGATCACGGCCATGGCAACAATGATCAGAACGGTCAGGTTCTTCGGCAGGCTGGCAGTCATCGCCAGCGCGAACGGGATCGCGGTCAGGATGATCGACAGTACAAAGCCGATCATGTACGACTTGACGCTGCCGTGGTTACCTTCGTGATGAGTGTCGTGTGCGCTAGCCATTACAGAACTCCCAGCAGGTAGACGACGGTGAATACGCAGATCCAGACCACGTCCAGGAAGTGCCAGAACAGGCTCAGGCAGCTCATGCGGGTCTTGGCGGTCGGCGTGATGCCGTGCTTGTTGATCTGGTACATCATGATTGCCATCCAGATCAGGCCGGCAGTCACGTGCAGGCCGTGGGTACCTACCAGGGCGAAGAACGCCGACAGGAAGCCACTGCGCTGCGGGCCGAAGCCCTCGCTGATCAGGTGATGGAATTCATAGATTTCCATCGCGATGAAGCCTGCACCGAACAGGAAGGTCACAGCCAACCAGCCCAATACGCCTGCTTTCTTGCCATCGAACATCTTCAGCATGGCGAAGCCGAAGGTGATCGAGGACAGCAGCAGGAACAGCGTTTCAACAGCTACGAAATCGAGCTGGAAGATGTCGTGACCCGACGGGCCGCCGGCAAAACTGCCGGACAGCACCGCGTAGGTGGCGAAGAGCGACGCAAACAGGATGCAGTCGGTCATCAGGTACAGCCAGAAGCCCAGTACGGTCATCTGGCCCGAGTCGTGGTGGTGGTCGTCATGCCCATGGTCGTGACCATGAGCAGCGCCGCCGTGCATTACTTGACTGGACATTGATTACACCCGCTCAAACGATTCGACACGTGCGCCGGCAGGCAGAGCACCTGCTGCGGCCAGCGCTTTCATACGCTCGCCTTCGATGCGCGCCACTTCTTCAGCCGGAACCATGTAGCCCTGGTCGTCACGCGCAGCGTGGCGAACGAAGACAGCGATGGTTGCCAACAGGCTCGCACCAACCAGCCACCAGATGTGCCAGATGAAGGCGAAGCCGAAGACGGTCAGGAACAGGCCCATGAACAGACCGGTAGCAGTGTTGCTCGGCATGTGGATGGCTTCGTACTTGGCCGGAGCCTTGTACGCAACGCCTGCTTCCTTGGCTTCGTGCCAGCAGTCCAGGCCAACTTTCTCAGGCATGTGAGCGAAGTTGTAGAACGGTGGTGGCGAAGAAGTCGACCATTCCAGGGTGCGGCCGCCCCACGGGTCGCCGGTCACGTCCAGGTTCTGGTTGCGGTCGCGGACCGAAACGAAGATCTGGATCAGCTGGCAAGCGATACCGAACAGGATCAGCACGGCGCCGACAACGGCTACGTACAGGTAGGGTTCCCACAGTGGGTTGTCGGAGTGGTTCAGACGACGGGTCATGCCCATGAAGCCCAGGGCGTACAGCGGCATGAACGCAACGTAGAAGCCCGACAGCCAGAACCAGAAGGCAGCTTTGCCCCACTTCTCGTTCAGGGTGAAGCCGAAGGCTTTCGGGAACCAGAAGGCGAAACCGGCGATGTAGCCGAATACCGCGCCACCGATGATCACGTTGTGGAAGTGCGCAATAACGAACAGGCTGTTG
Source organism: Pseudomonas sp. NPDC089408 (assembly GCF_044749445.1). Lineage (NCBI taxonomy): Bacteria > Pseudomonadati > Pseudomonadota > Gammaproteobacteria > Pseudomonadales > Pseudomonadaceae > Pseudomonas > Pseudomonas sp. NPDC089408. Next base: position 55,825 of record NZ_JBIVHY010000004.1, on the reverse strand, counting down.
TGCAGGACGAAGTCAGCACCCGGAACGGCCAGCAGTACGCCGGTCATGCCACCGATGGAGAAGGTGACCATGAAGCCCAGGGTCCAGAGCATCGGTGCGGTGAAGCGCACACGGCCTTGGTACATGGTGAACAGCCAGTTGAACAGCTTCACACCGGTCGGGATGGAGATCAGCATCGTCGCCAGGCCGAAGAAGGTGTTGACGCTGGCGCCGGCACCCATGGTGAAGAAGTGGTGCAGCCATACTGCAAAGCCGAGAATGGCGATCGCGCCCGATGCGTAGATCATCGAGTGGTGGCCGAACAGGCGTTTGCCAGAGAACGTCGAAGTTACTTCCGAGAACACGCCGAAGGCCGGCAGGATCAGGATGTAAACCTCAGGGTGACCCCACGCCCAGAACAGGTTGACGTACATCATCGGGTTCCCACCAAGCTCGTTGGTGAAAATGTGGAAGTCCAGATAACGGTCAACAGTCAGCAGCGCGAGTGCAGCAGTCAGGATCGGGAACGAAGCAACGATCAGCACGTTGGCCCAGGTGCAGGTCCAGGTGAAGATCGGCATGTCCATCAGCTTCATGCCAGGTGCGCGCATCTTCATCACGGTGACGAGGAAGTTCACGCCGGTAAGCGTCGTACCCAATCCGGATAGCTGTAGCGCCCAGATGTAGTAGTCGACACCCACCCCAGGGCTGTACTGAATGCCCGCGAGCGGCGGATAGGCAACCCAGCCGGTCTTGGCGAATTCACCAACGCCCAGCGAGATGTTGACCAGCAGCACGCCTGCCAGCAGCAGGTAGAAGCTCAGGGAGTTCAGGAACGGGAAGGCAACGTCACGTGCACCGATCTGCAGAGGAACCGCCAGGTTCATCAGGCCGGTGAAGAACGGCATCGCCATGAAGATGATCATGATCACACCGTGAGCGGTGAAGATCTGGTCATAGTGTTCAGGCGGCAGGTAGCCTTCGGAGCCACCGGTAGCGGCAGCCAGCTGGGTACGCATCATGATGGCGTCGGCAAAGCCGCGCAGTAGCATGACCATCGCGACGATGATGTACATCACGCCGATCTTTTTGTGGTCGACCGTAGTCAGCCACTCGCTCCACAAGTAGGTCCACTTGCGGAAATAGGTGATAAGACCGACGACAGCGATACCGCCGAGCGCGATCATGGCAAGCGTCACCATGACTATCGGCTCGTGATAGGGTATCGCCTCCAGGCTTAGTTTACCGAACATCTCTTACTCCTCTGCACCGGCAGCTGGTTGCATACTCGATTCCACACCCTTGGTTGTGGCCAGATCTTTGCTGCCTGCTTCTTCGTGGACCGGCTTGCCGCGGTTCATGCCTTCGTACTTGTCGACGATGGACTGGAACAGCTCTGCTGGCGCCTCGCTGTACAGCGCGACTGGGTTGTATTCGCTAGGTTTGGCCAGAGCTTCGTACTCGGCTTTGCCCAGTTTCAACGGCGACTGCTTGACCTCGGCGACCCACTTGTCGAAGTCTTCCTGAGAGGTGGCAGTAGCCTTGAATTTCATGCCGGTGAAACCAGCACCGCTGTAGTTGGCGCTGATACCGTCAAACACACCGTTTTCGTTGGCGATCAGGTGCAGTTTGGTGGTCATGCCGGCCATGGCGTAGATCTGGCCACCCAGGCCCGGGATGAAGAACGAGTTCATCACGGCGTCGGAGGTGACGCGGAAGTTCACCGGCGTGTTAGCCGGGAAGTTGATCTTGTTGACGGTGGCAATGCCCTGTTCCGGGTAGATGAACAGCCACTTCCAGTCCAGCGCAACCACGTCGATCTGAATCGGCTTCACGTCCGAATCCAGCGGACGGTACGGATCCAGCTTGTGGGTGGACTTGTAGGTGACGTAGCCCAGGGCGATGATGATCAGGATCGGGATGATCCACACCGCGGCCTCGATCTTGGTCGAGTGCGACCAGTCAGGGGTGTAGGTGGCTGCCTTGTTGGAAGCACGGTACTTCCAGGCGAACGCCAAGGTCATGATGATGACGGGAATCACCACCAGCAGCATCAGGCCGGTTGCGATCAGGATCAGGTTCTTTTGCTCAATGCCGACCTGGCCCTTCGGGTCGAGCAGGGTCCAGTTGCACCCACTGAGTAAAAGCATGCCTAAAACGGGCAATATGCCAAACAGTCTGGGGTAACGCTTTTTACTCATCTCACGACCTCTAGATCAGCTTGCTTCAATGCAATTTGTGTTTTGGTAGCCAACACTTCGTCCTGCCAAGTGAGGCATTTCGCGCCCGTACTCGCTCCTGCCTGGGGTCCGACTGCAGGACCTTGGCTTCAAGCGGGTTAGCGGTGCTTATGGTTTCGTAGGCAACAGGCCTGTACTTCAGACCAAGTCCATTTGGTGCGGGAAAACGCGGAGGGGTGTCCGCCCGGTATCGCCGTTGGGCGAAACTTGACGAAGTCAGCAAAAAGGAGCGCTGGGGCTTCCTTCAATCCTGCGACTCGCAAGCAGTGCCGAACGGAAATTGGGGGCGATTGTAGTGAGGTCGCCAACCCTTGACTATGACTTATTGAGCAACAGTCTTTTACAGAATGCGTAACAATAGGGCTGAAAAACTCAACTTCGCGACAGTTTGTCGCACCCCGCTTGCTAGCCCTCAAAGCCCCGTTTTACAAGGCCTCGTGGTTGATCTGAATCAAGCGGGGAGCAACTTTTCACTCTTCACATGCGCTGCAAAAGACCCCATGCAATTCGGGACTTTTGTCTAAGCCTGGCGTCGGTTGCGGTAGATACCGAGCGGAACCAGGATGGCGGTCAGCACGAACGCCACCAGCGCCCATTGTGCCAACGACAAACCGAGGATCGGCGGGTACGGCGTGCTGCAGAAGCCGTCGACCTGGAACGCCAGTGGCCACAGCTTGGCCAGCGGCAGGTCATCGACGATAGGCTGCAGGGTATCGATGCCGCAACTGACCATGGGGTTGGCGAGTATATACACATGGTTGCCGGCCGCAACGATTCCGCCAATGGCACTGAGCACCACCAGTGCTTCGAAGAAGGTCAGGCTGCGACGCCCCGGCATGGCAGCGGCAAGGAAGGCGAATACGGCAATGAACAGCAGCGCATAGCGTTGCAGGATGCACAACGGGCAAGGGGCCTCGCCCAACACCACCTGCATGTAGAGGGCGCCGCCGATCAGCGACAGGCAGATCAGGCCCAACAGCACCAGAAAGCGCCGTTCCCGATTCAGGCGCGATGTTTGTTCGTTCATTACCGGTTCCTTCGATGGATAGTGGCAGCATGGTCTGCCTGCCTTGGCGCAAGTCTACACGTTGGGCAGGGCCAGTGAGTGTGCCGAGGAAGCGGCAAGATAGCGCTGCGCAGGGCTATCCGGAGTGGCTAAGACCGGCCGTAACGGCGTCGGTTCAACGCCAGGCGGCAAAAAAGCGGCTGCCCGGGTGCCGCGCAGGGGCAAGCCCCTCGACACCCGGGAGTGAAGGATACCGTGATTAAAGGAGGATTAACGATGAACGCTGCGCAGGTGCTTTCACCTCTCCTTTATATATAGGCAGGAAGGTGAGATGCGGCCCAGCGGCTGGGATGATTGCTCTTCAAATGGCGTACGCAATCTGTGTAGGAGCGGCCTTGTGTCGCGATCGGGCTGCGAAGCAGCCCCAGCAATTTCAGCTGCGGAGCTGAGACCCCGGGGCCGCTTCGCAGCCCGATCGCGACACAAGGCCGCTCCTACAGGTCAACGTGGCAGTATCAGCGAGTTATTCCAGCGCAGCCGCCGGCCCGAAGAACTCGTAACGGCTCTGCTGCTCCGGCACACCCAGGCCCTTCAGCTGGCGCTTGACCGCCGCCATGAAGCCCTTCGGCCCGAGGAAGTAGGCATCCACATCCCGCTCACGCGGCAGCCACTCAGCCAACAGGTCTTCGCTCAGCAGGCCCACCGCATCGGCCGCATCGCCCCCCTCAAGCTCGGCATAGCAATAGAAGCGCTTGAGCTGCGGATGACGCGCCGCCAAGCCATCGATCCAGTCGCGGAAGGCATGCACAGCGCCATTACGCGCGCAATGAATGAAATGCACCTCGCGCTGGGTTTGCAGTGCTGCCTGCAGCATCGCCAGGGTCGGGGTAATGCCCACGCCGCCACTGATCAGCACCAGCGGCTTGTCGCTGGCCGCCAGGGTAAAGTCACCGGCCGGCGGGAACAGTTGCAGGGTATCGCCCACCACCAGCTCATCATGCAGGTAATTCGAGACTTTACCGCCCGCTTCACGCTTGACGCTGATGCGGTATTCCTTACCGTCGTACAATGCCGACAGGGAATAGTTGCGGCGCTGCTCGGCACCGTCGATGTCCAGCTTCAGGCCGATGTACTGGCCAGGCTCGGCCTTGAGTACCGGCTTGCCATCCACCGGGGCCAAGTAGAACGAAACGATCTCGCTGCTTTCCTGCTCGCGGCGCACCAGGCGGAACTCGCGCGTCCCGCGCCAGCCACCTTCGGCCTCTTCCTTCTGTTTATACAAACCTTCTTCAGCACCGATCAGGATGTCGGCCAGCTGACCATAGGCCGCACCCCAGGCCTCGATGACCTCAGGGGTGGCGATTTCCTTGCCCAGCACTTCCTCGATGGCGCGCAGCAGGCAGCTGCCAACGATCGGGTAGTGCTCCGGCAGAATCTGCAGGGCAACGTGCTTGTTGATAATCTGCCCGACCAGGCCGCCCAGCTGTTCCAGCTGGTCGATGTGGCGGGCGTACATCAGCACGCCATTGGCCAGGGCACGCGGCTGGTCGCCGCTGGCCTGGTGGGCCTGGTTGAACAGTGGGCGTACCTCTGGGTACTCACTGAGCATCATCTTGTAGAAGTGGGTGGTCAGCGCTTCGCCGCCGCTTTCCAGCAGGGGGACAGTGGCCTTGATGATTGCACGTTGTTCGGCATTGAGCATTGCAACAACTCCTGAGCCTGTGGCTTCAAATGACTGCCCCGGCTGTTACAGCAATCGTGCCAACTTTTATCGCCAGCAAAATCAGGGGGTTGACGCAGGCCATGTCAAAACGACCTATCCCGGCGTATAGTCAAATCGACTTATAGGAGTCCATATGACCACAAAGCCGCTGCTCACTGCCTTGCTACCGCTGGTTAGCGACCTGTCCCGCGATTTGCCTGATCAGGAACGCTACCGTCGCCTGTTGCAGGCCATGCGGAGCTTGCTGCCGTGCGACGCCGCCGCGTTGCTGCGCCTGGACGGTGAATGGCTGGTGCCGTTGGCGGTGGATGGCCTGAGCCCCGATACCCTCGGCCGGCGCTTCCGGGTCAGCGAACACCCGCGCTTCAAGATCCTGCTCAGCCGCCCGGAGCCCACCCGTTTTGCCAGCGACTCCGAACTGCCCGACCCCTACGATGGCCTGGTCAACGCCCCGGATGCCAACCTGGAAGTGCATGACTGCATGGGCTGCCCGCTGATGGTCGATGAGCGCCCCTGGGGCCTGGTCACCCTCGACGCCCTCACCCCCGGGCAATTCCAGAGTATGGAGCTGGATGCCCTGCAGGCTTTCGCCAGCCTGGCCGCCGCGACCGTGACCGTGGCCGAGCGCATCGAACACCTGGCCCTGCGCGCCGAAGACGAACACCACCGCGCCGAGATCTACCGCCAGGCCAGCGGCCAGGACAAAGAGCTGATTGGCCAAAGCCCTGCGCACAAACGCCTGGTAGAAGAAATCCGCCTGGTCGGCGGCAGTGACCTGACCGTGCTGATCACCGGCGAAACCGGTGTCGGCAAGGAACTGGTTGCCCAGGCCCTGCACCAGGCCAGCAGCCGCGCCGACAAGCCGCTGGTCAGCCTCAACTGCGCCGCCCTGCCCGACACGCTGGTGGAAAGCGAACTGTTCGGCCACGTGCGCGGTGCCTTTACCGGCGCGCATGGCGAACGCCGTGGCAAGTTCGAGTTGGCAAACGGCGGCACCCTGTTCCTCGACGAAGTCGGCGAACTGCCACTGACGGTGCAGGCCAAGCTGTTGCGCGTGCTGCAGAGCGGCCAGTTGCAGCGCCTGGGTTCGGACCGCGAGCACCGCGTGGACGTGCGCCTGATCGCCGCCACCAACCGTGACCTGGCAGCAGAGGTACGCAACGGCAACTTCCGCGCCGACTTTTATCACCGCCTCAGCGTGTACCCGTTGCATGTACCGCCGTTGCGCGAACGTGGGCGGGATGTGCTGCTATTGGCTGGCTATTTCCTCGAACAGAACCGTTCACGCCTGGGCCTGAACAGCCTGCGCCTGAGCAGAGAGGCCCAGGCTGCACTGCTGGCCTACGACTGGCCTGGCAACGTGCGCGAACTGGAACACCTGATCGGCCGCTCGGCGCTCAAAGCGCTGGGCCAGCACTCCGATCGGCCACGTATCCTAACCCTGGAGGCCATCGACCTGGACCTGCGCGTGTCGTCGCCAACCACCGGCGCCCTGCCCTCCCCCGTAGCGCCGCCCCCGGTGCCCAAGCTGCCCGAGGGCGGCCTGCGCGAAGCCGTCGATGTCTACCAGCGCCAGGTGATCGAAGCCTGTCTGCAACGGCATCAGGACAACTGGGCGGCAGCGGCGCGAGAGCTGGGGCTGGACCGTGCAAATCTGAGCCGTTTGGCCCGCCGGCTGGGGCTTCGCTGAGGTCTACCTACAAAAGGATTAACCCAGAAAGCCATCTGGTTGCTTCCCGCCTGGCTGCTATATCTCCCTAACCACCCAATTCTCGACTGCCTGGTCGAGACAGCGCGAAACACCCCTTGAAGGGCTCTGTTACGGCGGTTGTGGCCCGAACTGTTCGGGCGGGGATTCTGGATACCAGCAGGGAGCATCCATGGAAAACATCGTCGTCGCCGATAAACAATCCGAAGTCGCCACTCAGAGCGCCTGGGGCAACATCAACCTGAAGGGCCCAGGCGTCGTACAGATGCCGGTAGCCCCCGACCAGATCGCCACGGTCACCCAGCGCGGGCAAGACCTGATCGTCACCCTGAAGTCCGGTGAAAAGGTCACCATTGGCAATTTCTTTGCCGTGGACCAGGCCGGGGTCGGCAGCGACATCGTCTTCGTCGGCGAAGACGGCACCCTGTGGCACGCCCAGTACGATGCAGCAGCGTTTACCGGTTTTACCTTCGAAGACGTGGCCTCGCTGGACGAGCTGGTTGCGGGTATCGGCACTGCTGGTGACGCCATGCCCACTTGGGCGATCGCCGGGCTCAGCTTGCTCGGGGTCGGCGGCGCAGCGGCGGCGGCGGACGGCGGCGGCGGCGGTGGCAGCAGTGGTGGCGCGGATCCGGACACTACCGCACCCGCTACGCCGATCGACCTGCTGGTGTCGCCAGATGGCCTGCGCCTGACCGGCCGTGGCGAAGCAGGCAGCACGGTGAATATCCGTGACGCCGCCGGCAACATCATCGGCAGCGGCACCGTGGCGGCCGATGGCAGCTTTGATGTGACGCTGAACCCGCCGCAGGCCAACGGCGAACAACTTGAAGTCACCCTGACCGACGGCGCCGGCAATGTCTCGGCGCCTGGCACTGTCACCGCACCGGACATCGACACCCCCGACACCACCGCCCCTGAGCAACCGACCGACCTGGCCTTGGCCAATGGTGTAACCCTCTCCGGTCGCGGCGAACCGGGCGCTACCGTGCAGGTGCGCGATGCTGCCGGCAACCTGATTGGCAGCGGCGTGGTCAACGCCGACGGCAGCTTCAGCCTCACCCTGGCCCCGGCCCAGGCCAATGGTGAGCACCTGGATATCCGCCAGGTGGATGCCGCCGGCAACCGTTCGATCCCGCTGGAATTCACGGCCCCGGACATCACCCCGCCCGATGCCGTTACCAATATTCTGGTCGGCCCAGGGGGTGCAGCCCTGAGCGGTCGTGGCGAACCGGGTGCCACCGTCGAAGTGCGCGATCCCAACGGCAACGTTATCGGCACTGGCGTGGTGAGTACCAATGGCACCTTCCTGATCAACCTTGACCCTGCCGTGCAGTCGGGCGAGCACCTGAGCCTGGTGCAAACGGACCCGAGCGGGAACGTTTCGCCGGCGACCGAATACGATGTACCGCTGACCGGCACCCTGGACAGCCCGAGTAACCTCACCATCGATGCCGACGGCACCACCCTGACAGGTACCGCTCCGGCCGGCAGCCGCGTGGAAGTGCACGATGCCAACGGCACCCTGATCGGCAGCGCCATCGCCAATGCCGATGGCAGCTTCAGCATCGAACTGGACCCTGCTCAGGCTAATGGCGAGCTGCTGGACGTGGTCGCCATCGATGACGGCGGCGTTTCCTCGCTGCCTGTTCAGATCACCGCTCCGGACATCACCGCCCCTGCCGCGCCAACCGAACTGGCCGTCAGCGCTGACGGTACTGTGCTGACCGGCCGTGCCGAACCTGGCAGCACCGTGCGCATCGTTGGTGCCGACGGTACTGAGCTTGGCACTGCGCTAGTGGGTGCCACCGGTGTCTTCAGCATTACCCTCAATCCGCCCCAAGTGGACGGCGAGGTAGTGCAAGCCACTGCATCCGATGCCGCTGGCAACACCTCTACTGCCAGCTCTGTCACTGCGCCGGATATCGATGGTGGTGACACCACGCCACCCGATGCCCCTGTCGATCTGGTGATCGGCCTGGCCGGCAGTCAACTGAGCGGCCGCGGTGAAGCCGGTACCACGGTGCAAGTGCGCGACGCCGCAGGCAATATCCTGGCAACCGGCACCGTCGGCGCCGATGGCACCTTTGCTGTCACCCTCGACCCTGCCGTGAAAGACGGCAGCACCCTGCAAGTCACCCTTACGGATGCCGCTGGCAACGTGTCTCAGCCTGGCTCGGTCGCCTCGACCGATCTGCTGCCGCCAGCCCAGCCCACAGACCTGGCCCTGGCAAACGGCGTGACCTTCACCGGTCGCGGCGAACCTGGCGCTACCTTACAAGTGCGTGATGCTGCCGGTAACCTGATCGGTAGCGGTGTGGTGGGGGCTGATGGTTTGTTCAGCCTGACCCTGTCCCCTGCCCAGGCTAACGGCGAAGCGCTGGACGTACGTCTGGTCGATGCGGCCGGCAACACCTCGGCACCGCTGCAGTTCGATGCACCGGACATCACTCCACCCGAAGCCGTGAGCAACATCGTCGTCGGCGCCGGTGGCCTGGCCCTGAGTGGCCGTGGCGAACCGGGTGCGACCGTTGAAGTACGTGACGCCGATGGCAACGTGATCGGCACCGGCGTGGTCGGTGCCAACGGTACCTTCCTGATCGACCTGGATCCGGCGGCTCAACCTGGCGACCTACTGAGCCTGGTGCAGACAGACCCGAGCGGCAATGCTTCGGTAGCCCTGGAATACGACGTTCCGCTGACCACTGCCCCGGACAGCCCAAGCAACCTGCTAATCGACGCCGATGGCACCACCCTCACCGGTACTGCACCAGCCGGCAGTCGCGTGGAAGTCCACGATGCCAACGGCAACCTGATCGGCAGCGCCATCGCCAACGCCGATGGCAGCTTCAGCATCGAACTTAACCCTGCCCAGGCCAACGGCGAACTGCTGGACGTGGTCGCCATCGATGACGGCGGCGTTTCCTCGCTGCCTGCTCAGATCACCGCTCCGGACATCACCGCCCCTGCCGCACCGACCGAACTGGCCGTCAGCTCCGACGGTACCGTGCTGACCGGCCGTGCCGAACCCGGCAGCACCGTGCGCATCATCGGCGCTGATGGCACCGAGCTAGGCACTGCCGTTGTCGGTGCCACCGGCGTGTTCAGCATTACCCTCAATCCGCCTCAAGTAGACGGTGAGATACTGCAAGCCACCGCATCCGATGCCGCCGGCAACACCTCTACCGCCAGCTCGGTCAGCGCACCGGATATCGATGGTGGTGATACCACGCCACCCGATGCCCCTGTTGATCTGGTGATCAGCCTGGCCGGCAGCCAACTCAGTGGCCGCGGTGAAGCCGGTACCACGGTGCAAGTGCGCGACGCCGCAGGTAATATCCTGGCAACCGGAACCGTCGGCGCCGATGGCACCTTTGCTGTTACCCTCGACCCTGCCGTAAAAGACGGTAGCACCCTGCAAGTTACCCTCACCGATGCCGCTGGCAACGTATCGCAGTCAGGCTCGGTGACTTCGGCCGACTTGCTGCCACCTGAACAACCAACCGAACTTGCCCTGGCAGACGGCGTGACCTTCACCGGTCGCGGCGAACCTGGCGCCACCGTGCAGGTACGTGACGCTGCCGGTAACCTGATCGGTTCTGGCGTGGTCAATGAAGACGGCAGCTTCAGCCTGACCTTGTCCCCTGCCCAGACCAACGGCGAAGCGTTGGATGTGCGCCAAGTCGATGCTGCCGGCAATACCTCGGCACCGCTGCAGTTCGATGCACCAGACATCACCCCGCCAGACGCCGTGAGCAACATCGTCGTCGGCGCCGGTGGCCTGGCCCTGAGTGGCCGTGGCGAACCGGGTGCGACCGTTGAGGTGCGCGATGCCGATGGCAATGTGATCGGTACTGGCGTGGTCGGTGCCAATGGCACCTTCCTGATCGACCTCGACCCGGCCGCACAACCAGGTGACCCACTGAGCCTGGTGCAGACCGATCCAAGCGGCAACGCTTCGGCAGCCTTTGAATACGACGTACCGCTGACCACAGCACCCGACAGCCCGAGCAACCTGCTAATCGACGCCGATGGCACCACCCTCACCGGTACTGCACCAGCCGGCAGTCGCGTGGAAGTCCACGATGCCAACGGCAACCTGATCGGCAGCGCCATCGCCAACGCCGATGGCAGCTTCAGCATCGAACTCAATCCCGCCCAGGCCAACGGCGAACTGCTGGACGTGGTCGCCATCGATGACGGCGGCGTATCTTCGCTACCTGCTCAGATCACCGCTCCAGACATCACCGCCCCTGCCGCACCGACCGAACTGGCCGTCAGCTCCGACGGTACCGTGCTGACCGGCCGTGCCGAACCCGGCAGCACCGTGCGCATCGTCGGCGCCGATGGCACCGAGCTTGGCACTGCCGTTGTCGGTGCCACCGGCGTGTTCAGCATTACCCTCAATCCGCCTCAAGTAGACGGCGAGGTACTGCAAGCCACCGCGTCCGATGCCACCGGCAACACCTCTACCGCCAGCTCGGTCACCGCACCGGATATCGATGGTGGTGACACCACGCCACCCGATGCTCCTGTCGAACTGGTGATCGGCCTGGCCGGCAGCCAACTCAGTGGCCGCGGTGAAGCCGGTACCACGGTGCAGGTGCGTGACGCTGCCGGCAACATCATCGCGACTGGCACCGTCGGCGTGGATGGCACCTTTGCTGTCACCCTCGACCCAGCCGTAAAAGACGGTAGCACCCTTCAAGTTACCCTCACCGATGCCGCTGGCAACGTTTCGCAGCCAGGTTCGGTCGCCTCGACTGACCTGCTGCCACCAGCCCAGCCCACCGAACTGGCCTTGGCCGACGGCGTGACCTTCACCGGTCGCGGCGAACCTGGCTCTACCGTGCAGGTACGTGATGCCGCCGGCACCCTGATCGGCACCGGCATTGTCGGCGCCGACGGGCTGTTCACCCTCACCCTGTCCCCAGCTCAAGCCAATGGCGAAGCGCTGGACGTGCGTCTGGTCGATGCGGCCGGCAATACCTCGACACCACTGCAATTCGATGCACCAGACATCACCCCGCCAGACGCCGTGAGCAACATCGTCGTCGGCGCCGGTGGCCTGGCCCTGAGTGGCCGTGGCGAACCGGGTGCGACCGTTGAGGTGCGCGATGCCGATGGCAATGTGATCGGTACTGGCGTGGTCGGTGCCAATGGCACCTTCCTGATCGACCTCGACCCGGCCGCACAACCAGGTGACCCACTGAGCCTGGTGCAGACCGACCCAAGCGGCAACGCATCCGTGGCCGTCGAGTACGACGTACCGCTGACCACCGCACCCGACAGCCCAAGCAACCTTGCCATCGATGCCGACGGCACCACCCTCACCGGTACTGCACCAGCCGGCAGCCGCGTAGAAGTCCGTGACACCAACGGTGTCCTGATCGGCAGTGCCCTCGCCAATACCGACGGCAGTTTCAGCATCGAACTGAACCCACCTCAGGCCAACGGCGAACTACTGGACGTGGTCGCCATCGATGACGGCGGCGTCTCTTCGCTGCCGGCACAAATCAACGCGCCGGATATCACCGCGCCTGCCGCACCAAGCGACCTGGCGGTCAGCGCTGACGGCAGCGTTATCACCGGCCGTGCCGAACCCGGCAGCACCGTGCGCATCGTCGCGACCGATGGCACCGAACTGGGCAGCGCCGTGGTTGGCTCGACCGGCGTATTCAGCATCGCCCTCGCCCCACCGCAAGTCGACGGTGAGGTGCTGCAAGCCGCGGCAACCGATGCCGCGGGCAACACATCGCCCACCAGCGTGGTGACCGCACCGGACATCGACGGTGTCGATACCACGCCACCCGCAGCCCCGACCGACCTGGTCATCGGCCTGGCCGGCCAGCAGTTGAGCGGCCGTGGCGAGCCAGGCACGACCGTGCAGGTACGCGATGCCGCCGGTAACGTACTGGCCACCGGCACCGTTGCGGCAGATGGCAGCTTTGCCATCAGCCTCGACCCGCCCGTAAACGACGGCAGTACCTTGCAAGTTACCCTCACCGACGCCGCCGGCAACGTTTCGCAGCCAGGTTCGGTCGCTTCGCCAGACTTGCTGCCCCCTGCCCAACCCAGCGAACTGGCCCTGGCCGCTGGCGTGACCTTCACCGGTCGCGGCGAACCGGGCGCTACCGTGCAGGTACGCGATGCCGCCGGCACGGTCATCGGCACGGGCGTGGTGAATGAAAACGGCACCTTCAGCCTCACGCTCACCCCTGCCCAGGCCAATGGCGAAGCGCTGGACGTGCGCGTAGTCGACGCTGCCGGCAACACCTCGGCACCGTTGCAATTCGATGCACCGGACATCACCCCGCCTGACGCTGTGAGCAACATCGTTGTCGGTGCCGGTGGCCTGGCCCTGAGCGGCCGTGGCGAACCGGGTGCCACTGTGGAAGTACGTGACGCCGATGGCAACGTGATCGGCACCGGCGTGGTCGGTGCCAACGGTACCTTCCTGATCGACCTGGATCCGGCGGCTGAACCTGGTGACCCACTGAGCCTGGTGCAGACCGACCCGAGCGGCAATGCCTCGGTCGCCCTGGAGTACGACGTTCCGCTGACTACGGCCCCGGACAGCCCAAGCAACCTGCTCATCGATGCCGCCGGCACCACCCTGACCGGTAGCGCACCGGCAGGCAGCCGCGTGGACGTGCACGATGCCAACGGCACCCTGATCGGCAGCGCCATCGCTAATGCCGACGGCAGCTTCAGCATCGAGCTGAACCCTGCCCAGGCCAACGGCGAGCTGCTAGACGTGGTGGCTATCGATGACGGCGGCGTTTCCTCGCTGCCTGCGCAGATCACTGCACCTGATATCACCGCACCTGCTGCCCCCACCGAACTGGCCGTCAGCGCTGACGGCACTGTGGTCACCGGCCGCGCCGAGCCCGGCAGCACGGTGCGCATCCTCGCTGCGGACGGCACCGAGCTGGGCAGCGCCGTGGTCGGCGCGACCGGCGCGTTCAGCATCGGCCTCAACCCGGCACAAGTGGATGGCGAAGTGCTGCAAGCCACGGCCACCGATGCCACAGGCAATACCTCGGTGGCCAGTTCGGTCACCGCGCCGGACATCGACGGCGGCGATACCACGCCACCAGAGGCCCCGACCGATCTGGTCATCGGCCTGGCCGGCAGCCAACTCAGCGGCCGCGGCGAAGTCGGCAGCACCGTGCAGGTGCGCGACGCTGCCGGCAACATCATCGCCAGCGGCACCGTCGGTGCAGATGGCACCTTCGCCGTCACCCTGGACCCTGCCGTGAAAGACGGCAGCACCCTGCAAGTCACCCTCACCGACGCCGCCGGCAACGTTTCGCAGCCAGGTTCGGTCGCCTCGCCAGACTTGCTGCCCCCTGCCCAACCCAGCGAACTGGCCCTGGCCGAAGGCGTGACCTTCAGCGGTCGCGGCGAACCGGGCGCCACCGTGCAGGTGCGCAACGCCGCCGGCACCGTTCTCGGCAGCGGCCTGGTCGGTGCCGATGGCCTGTTCAGCATCACCCTCGCCCCGGCGCAGGCCAACGGCGAAGCGCTTGACGTACGCCTGGTGGATGCCGCCGGCAACAGCTCCGCACCGCTGCAATTCAACGCCCCGGACATCACCCCGCCAGATGCCGTTAGCGACATCCTGGTCGGTGCGGGCGGCACAACCCTGAGTGGCCAAGGCGAAGCCGGTGCCGCCGTGGAGGTGCGCGATGCCGATGGCAACTTGCTGGGCCGTGGCGTAGTCACCGCCAACGGCACCTTCGTGATCAACCTCGACCCGGCCGCACAGCCCGGCGACCAGCTGACGCTGTTGCAGGTGGACCCAAGCGGCAACGCGTCGGTGGCCGTCGAATACGATGTGCCGCTGACCACCGCCCCCGTCAGCCCGAGCGGGCTGATCATTGATGCCGATGGCACGACCCTCACCGGTACTGCACCAGCCGGCAGCCGCGTGGAAGTTCACGATGCCAGCGGCGCATTGATCGGCAGTGCCACCGCCAACGCCGACGGCAGCTTCAGCATCGAACTCAACCCTGCCCAAGCCAACGGTGAACTGCTGAACGTAGTGGCTATCGATGCTGATGGCGTTTCCTCTACCCCGTCGCAGATCACCGCGCCCGACAGCACCGCCCCAGCCGCGCCTAGCGAGCTGGCGGTCAGCGCGGACGGCAGCGTCATCACCGGCCGCGCCGAGCCCGGCAGCACCGTGCGCATCGTCGCCGCCGACGGCAGCGAACTGGGCACTGTCGTGGTCGGCCCGACCGGCGCGTTCAGCATCGACCTCAGCCCAGCACAGATCGACGGTGAAGTACTGCAAGCCACCGCCACCGATGCCGCTGGCAATACTTCACCGACCAGTGCGGTCACAGCGCCAGACCTCGACGGTGTCGATACCACACCGCCAACGGCACCTACCGACCTGGTCATCGGCCTGGCCGGCAGCCAACTGAGCGGGCGCGGCGAGCCGGGCGCCAACGTAGAAGTGCGTGATGCGGCAGGCAATGTACTGGCCACCGGCACCGTGGGTGCAGACGGCAGCTTCGCGATCACCCTGGACCCGGCCGTGAACGACGGCAGTGCCCTGCAAGTCACCCTGACCGATGCCGCCGGCAACGTTTCGCAGCCTGGCTCGGTCACCTCGCCAGACCTGCAACCGCCTGCGCAGCCTACCGAGCTGGTGCTGCTCAATGGCGTCACCTTCAACGGCCGCGGCGAACCGGGTGCCACCGTACAGGTGCGCGATGCCGCCGGTGCCCTGATCGGTACCACCATCGTCGGTGCCGACGGGCTGTTCAGCCTGTCCCTGTTGCCTGCGCAGGCCAACGGCGAGGCGCTGGATGTGCGCCTGGTGGATGCCGCTGGCAACAGCTCGACGCCATTGGAATTCACCGCCCCGGACATCACCCCACCGACCGCCGTCAGCAACATCGTGGTCGGCGGCGACGGCCTGGTCCTGAGTGGTCGCGGTGAAGCCGGTGCCACTGTCGAAGTACGCGATGCCAACGACACCGTGATCGGCAGTGGTGTGGTCGCGGCCAACGGTACCTTCCTCATCGACCTCGACCCTGCCGTGCAGCCTGGCGAGCAACTGAGCCTGGTGCAGACCGACCCGAGCGGCAATGCCTCCGAAGCACTGCAGTTCGAAGTCCCAGTCACCACTGCCCCGGCCAGCCCGAGCGACCTGGTGGTTGCCGAAGACGGCAGCAGCATCAGCGGCACCGCGCCTGCTGGTACCCGCGTGGAAGTGCGTGACGCCAATGGCGCATTGGTTGGCAGTGTCGTCGCAGGTGCCGATGGCAGCTTCACCGTCACCCTCGACCCGGCCCAGGCCAATGGCGAACTGCTGGATGTGGTGGCCATCGACGGCAACGGCGCCTCGTCGCTGCCAGTACAAGTCACCGCGCCGGACATCACCCCACCGGTCGCTCCGAGCGAGCTGGTCATCAATGCCGACGGCAGCGTGGTCACCGGCCGCGCCGAAGCAGGCAGCACCGTACGCGTGCTGGCGGCTGATGGCACCACCGTGCTCGGCAGCGTGGTGGTGGGTGCCACCGGCAGCTTCAGCATCACCCTCGACCCGCCACAAGTGAACGGCGAGGTGTTGCAAGTCACCGCCACCGATGCCGCCGGCAATGCCTCTACAGCCGGCAACGTCACCGCACCGGACATCGACGGCGGCGATACCACGCCACCAGAAGCCCCGACCGGCCTGCTGATCAACGCTGCCGGCAGCCAGCTGAGCGGTCGTGGCGAGGCAGGTGCCACCGTTCAGGTACGCGATGGCGCAGGCAATGTGATTGCCGATGGTTCGGTCAACCCGGATGGCACCTTCACCCTCGCCTTGAGCCCGGCCATCACCGATGGCAGCGCCCTGCAAGTCACCCTGACCGATGCCGCCGGTAACGTTTCGCAACCTGGCTCGGTCAATACGCCGGACCTGCAGGCCCCGGCACAACCGACCGAACTGGCCCTGGTCGATGGCGTCACCTTCACCGGACGCGGCGAACCTGGCGCCACCGTACAGGTACGCGATGCCACTGGCACCGTGATCGGCACCAGCCTGGTCAACCCGGACGGCAGCTTCAGCGTCACCCTGTTCCCGGCCCAGGCCAACGGTGAGGCGCTGGACATCCGCGTGGTGGACGCCGCCGGCAACAGCTCGACGCCGCTGGAATTCACCGCGCCCGACACCACGCCGCCAACCCTGGTCAGCAATATCGTGGTCGGCGCCGATGGCCTGGCCCTGAGTGGCCGTGGCGAAGCCGGTGCAACCGTAGAAGTACGTGATGCCAACGGCGACGTAATCGGCACTCGCGTGGTCGCGGCCAACGGTAGCTTCCTGATCGACCTCGACCCTGCCGCACAACCGGGGGCTCAGTTGAGCCTGGTGCAGACCGACCCGAGCGGCAATGCCTCTGAAGCGCTGCAATATGAAGTGCCGATCACTACCGCGCCCGCCAGCCCTAGCGACCTGGTAGTAGCGGAAGACGGTGCCAACATCACCGGCACCGCCCCGGTCGGCAGCCGTGTGGAAGTCCACGATGCCAACGGCACACTGGTGGGCACCGTGGTGGTAGGCGCCGAAGGCACCTTCACCGTCATCCTCAACCCGGCCCAGGCCAACGGCGAGAAGCTGGAGGTGGTGGCCATCGATGGCAGCGGCGCGTCGTCGC
The DNA here is from genome assembly GCF_044749445.1 of Pseudomonas sp. NPDC089408. Taxonomy (NCBI): domain Bacteria; kingdom Pseudomonadati; phylum Pseudomonadota; class Gammaproteobacteria; order Pseudomonadales; family Pseudomonadaceae; genus Pseudomonas; species Pseudomonas sp. NPDC089408. The sequence goes on along the minus strand of NZ_JBIVHY010000004.1, from coordinate 38,514 downwards.
TGCCGGTGCAAATCACTGCACCAGACATCACGCCGCCGGTTGCCCCGAGCGAGTTGGTGATCAATGCCGATGGCAGCGTGGTCACCGGCCGCGCCGAAGTCGGCAGTACCGTACGCGTGCTGGCCGCCGATGGCACCACCGTGCTCGGCAGCGTGGTGGTTGGCGCTACCGGCAGCTTCAGCATCACCCTCGACCCGCCACAAGTGGACGGCGAGGTGTTGCAAGTAACCGCCACCGATGCCGCCGGCAATGCCTCTACAGCCGGCAACGTCACTGCACCGGACATCGACGGCGGCGACACCACGCCACCGGACGCCGCCAGCAACCTGGTCGTCGGCCTGGCCGGCGCCCAGCTCAGCGGCCGCGGCGAAGCCGGTGCCAACGTGCAGGTGCGCGACGCTCAGGGCAACGTGCTGGCCAACGGCACGGTCAACCCGGATGGCACCTTCCAGGTCACCCTCGACCCGGCAATCAAGGACGGCAGCACCTTGCAAGTGGTGCTGACCGATGCCGCCGGCAACGCCTCTGAACCCGCATCGGTTGTTACCCCGGACCTGCAGGCGCCTACCCAGCCGACCGGCCTGGACCTGGCCGACGGCGTTACCCTGACCGGTGGCGGCGAGCCGGGTGCCACCGTGCAGGTACGCGATGCTGCGGGCAACGTGATCGGCACCGGTGTGGTCGACGTAGAAGGCAGCTTCAGCGTTACCCTGTCTCCGGCTCAGGACAATGGCGAAGTACTCGACATTCGCCTGGTCGATACCGCTGGCAACGTCTCCACCCCATTGCAGTTCGATGCCCCGGACATCACCCCGCCTGCCGTGGTCAGCAATATCGTGGTCGGCGCCGATGGCCTGTCCCTGAGCGGCCGCGGCGAAGCCGGTGCCACCGTCGAAGTGCGCGACGCCAGCGGCACGCTGATCGGCAGCGGCACGGTGACCGAAAACGGCACCTTCCTGCTCGACCTCGACCCGGCCGCGTTGCCAGGCGAGCGCGTGAGCCTGGTACAGACCGACCCTAGCGGCAATGCCTCCGAAGCGCTGACCTACGACGTGCCACTGGTGGTCACCCCAACCAGCCCGAGCGGCCTGGTGGTGGCCGAAGATGGCGCCAGCATCAGCGGCTCGGCCCCGGCCGGCAGCCGCGTGGAAGTACACGATGCCAACGGCACGCTGGTCGGCAGCATCGTGGTCGGTGCCGAAGGCACCTTCACCGTGGTACTCGACCCGGCCCAGGCCAATGGCGAACTGCTGGACGTGGTCGCCGTCGACAGCAATGGCCTCTCGTCGCTGCCGGTGCAGGTCACCGCGCCTGATATCACCCCACCCGTGGCCCCAAGCGAACTGACCATCGCGGCCGACGGCACCGTGGTCAGCGGCCGTGCCGAAGCGGGCAGCACCGTGCATGTGCTGGCGGCCGATGGCACTACCGTGCTGGGCGAAGTGGTCGTGGGCGCCAGCGGTGCCTTCGAAATCACCCTTACCCCACCGCAAGTGGCGGGCGAACAGCTGCAAGTCACTGCCACCGATGAGGCCGGCAATGCCTCGCAGGCCGGCACCATCACCGCACCGATCGTCGACAACGGCGGCGACACCACGCCACCGGAGCCGGCCAGCGAACTGGTGATCAGCAACGACGGGCGCACTGTCTCGGGCCGCGGCGAAGTTGGCGCGACCGTGGAAGTGCGCAACGACCAAGGCGAAGTACTGGTCAGCGGCACCGTGCAGCCGGACGGCAGCTTCAACGTGACACTGCCGACCCCGGTGGTGGACGGCTCGTCGCTGCAGGTGACCCTGACCGATGCCGCCGGCAACGTGTCGACCCCAAGCCCGCTGACCGCGCCGGACCATGTGGCGCCGGTGCAACCAAGCGACCTGGCACTGGCCAATGGCGTGACCCTGAGCGGTAACGCCGAAGCCGGCGCGCGGGTGGATGTGCGCGACGCCTCGGGCAACCTGATCGGCAGCACCATCGCCGGGCAGGATGGCACCTTCAGCCTCACCCTCGACCCGGCCCAGGCCAACGGCGAGACCGTGTCCGTCAGGGTGACCGATGCGGCCGGCAACACCTCGGTGCCGCTGAGCTACGTGACCCCGGACATCACCCCGCCGCAAATCATCAGCAACGTCGTGGCGGGTGCCGGCAGCCTGGTTATCTCTGGTCGCGGCGAAGCCGGTGCCACGGTGGAGGTCCGCGATGCCAACGGTGTCGTCATCGGCACTGCCATCGTTGCCGCGAACGGCACCTTCCTGGTCGACCTCAACGGGCCGATAGCGGCGGGCGACGCCATTGTGTTGCAGCAGACCGATGCCGCCGGCAACCCTTCGGTTTCGCTGACCGTGATCGTACCGCCCACCGCTGTGCCGGAAAGCCCGGCTGGCCTGGTGGTTGCTGCCGACGGCAGCTCCATCAGTGGTACCGCGCCGGTCGGCAGCCTGGTGGAGGTGCGTGACACCCAAGGCACCCCAATCGGCAGCGTGCAGGTCGGCAACGACGGCACCTTCACCCTCCCGCTCACCCCCGCCCAGGCCAACGGTGAACTGCTGGATGTCGTGGCGATCGACGCCGATGGCAACAGCTCGCTGCCAAGCCAGATCAACGCACCAGACATCACCCCGCCGAACGAAGCCAGCGAGCTGCAACTGAGCAACGATGGCAGCGTGCTGACCGGCCGCGGCGAACCGGGCACCACCGTGCAGGTGGTCGATGCCCAGGGCAACGTGCTTGGCAATGCCCAGGTCGGTGCCGACGGCGTGATCAGCGTGGTCCTCACCCCACCGCAAACCGACGGCCAGGAACTGGACGTGGTACTGCGTGACGCCGCGGGCAACAGCTCGACTGCCAACGTCATCGCGCCAGACCTGGACGGCCCGCTGCAACCTTCTGGCCTGGCAGTTGATACCACGGGTATCCACCTGACCGGCCAAGGCCAGAGCGGCTCGACCGTGACCGTGCGCGATGCCGACGGCAACGTGCTGGGCACGGCCACCGTGGGCGGCGATGGCCGCTTCGACGTCACCCTCAACGCACCGCAGCGCAACGGCGAAAGCCTGACCGTGGAAGCCACCGACAGCCAGGGCAACAGCGCCGGCCCGGTTGACTTCACCGCGCCAGACCATACCCCGCCGCAAGTGGTCACCACCCCGGCCATCGACGACAACGGCACCACGGTTACCGGCAACGGCGAACCGGGTGCAACCGTGACCGTGCGCGGGCCGGACGGCAGCGTGCTGGGCAGCATCGTGGTTGGCGCTGGCGGCGCGTTCGAAATCACCCTCGACACCCCGCAGACCAACGGCCAGGCACTGACCGTGGAGCAACGTGACCCGAGCGGCAACCTGTCGGCAGCGGTCGACCTGCCAGCACCGGACAACGAGGCACCTGAAACCCCGGCCGGCCTGACCCTGGCCGGCGATGGCGGCAGCCTCAGCGGCAGCGGCGAGCCGGGTGCCCAGGTAACTGTCACCGGCACCGGCGGCGCAGTGTTGGGCACCGCCACGGTGCAACCGGACGGCATCTTCCTGGTGACCATCGACCCGCCACAGCTCAATGGCCAGACCCTGTCCGTCACCCAGGCGGACAGCACTGGCAACATCTCTATCGCCGGCAGCGTGACCGCACCGGATCTTGAAGCGCCGGTACCGGCGCAAGGCCTGGGCATCAACGACACCGGCACGGCGCTCACGGGCCAGGCCGAACCGGGCAGCACGGTCGAAGTACGCAACGGCGCTGGCGACCTGCTGGGCTCGGCTGTGGTGGAAGAGGACGGCAGCTTCAGCGTGCCGCTTGTTCCGGCACAGACCAACGGCGAGACCGTGTCGGTAGTAGTGGTCGATGGTGGCGGCAACACCTCGCCGTCTACCGCCTTCACGGCTGACGACACCACTGCGCCAGGCGCACCGGCCGGCCTCACCATCACCTCGGGCGGCAATGCCATCCAGGGCACCGGCGAGGCAGGCAGCACCGTTGAAGTACGCAACGCGGGCGGCGACCTGCTTGGCAGCGTGGTAGTACCGGCAGGCGGCAACTTCACCGTGCCGATCGCCCCGGCACAGCTGGATGGCCAGGCACTGCAAGTCACCCTGACCGATGCGGCCGGCAACGTCTCTGGCAACACGCCGATCACCGCACCAGACATCACCCCACCGGCACTGCCTACAGGAGTGGAGTTCAGTGAGGATGGCAATACCGTCGTCGGCAACGCGCCGGGTGCAGCATCCGTAATCGTGCGTAACGCGGCTGGCGTGGAAACCACCGCTACGGTCAACCCCGACGGCAGCTTCAGCGTGACGCTGCCGAGCACCCTGAACAATGGCGAAACCGTGACGGTGATCGTCTCCGACCCGGCTGGCAACAGCTCGGCGCCGGTTACCGTTACCGCACCAGACAACACCGAGCCAGAACCTGCCACCGGCGTGACCGTGAGCCCGGATGGCAGCACCGTCGGCGGTACCGCCGAGCCGGGTAGCACCGTGGTCATCCGTGACCCGGTCACCGGCGGCGACCGCGGCACGACCACTGCGGGGCCGGATGGCACCTTTGTGGTAGACGTCGACCCACCGCTGACCACGGGTGAAAACGCCACCGTGGTGGTCATCGACCCTGCCGGCAACGAGTCCGGCGGCGTCACCGTCACCGGCCCGACCGGCACCGAGGCGGCAACGCCTGCAGGCCTGGCCATCAGCGCCGACGGTTTCGTGCTGACCGGCACCGGCACGGCCGGTTCGCTGATTACCGTGACCTCAGGCGGTACCACCCTGGGCACCGCGACGGTGGGCAGCGATGGCACCTTCCGGGTGTTCTTCGGCAACGCCCAGCTCAATGCACAAACCTTGCAGGTCAGCGCACGTATCGGCGCCGATGGCCAGCCGTCGGTTCCGGCCACCGTAGTCGCCAACGACACCACCGCGCCAAACGCACCGACCGCAGACATCAACCGCACCGGCAATACGCTGACCGGCCAGGGCGAAGTGGGCGCAACCGTGCGGGTCACCGATGCCCAGGGAACCCTGCTCGGTACCGCCGTGGTCGGCAGCAATGGCCTGTACAGCGTCACCCTCACCCCGGCTGCCGCCAACGGCCAGAACCTCATCATCACCCAGGCCGACGCCGCCGGTAACACATCGTTGGCAGCCAGCGTGCAGGCACCAGACCTGCAGGCACCGCTGGCGGCCAGCAACCTCAGCCTCAACAGCGCGGCCACCGTGCTCAGCGGCCAGGGCGAAGCCGGCGCCAGCGTCACCGTGCGTGATGCCAGTGGCGCCATCCTGGCCACCGGCACGGTCAACCAGAGCGGGCAGTTCCAGATCACCCTGCCCAGCGCGCAAACCAGCGGCGCGGCGCTGCAGGTCACCCTCAGCGATGCCGCCGGCAATGTCTCCGGCCCGGCCAGCCTGGCCACGCCAGACCGCACACCGCCTGCTGCTGTCAGCAACCCGGTATTGAGCCAGGACGGCCGGCAGCTGTCCGGCAGCGGCGAGGTGGGTGCCACCGTCCAGGTACGCAATGGATCGGGGGCTGTACTGGGCACGGCAACGGTGGGCGCAGATGGCCGCTTCTCGGTCACCTTCGATACCCCTCAAGTCAGTGGCCAGGCCATCGGCGTGACGCAAGTCGATGCCGCCGGTAATACCTCGCCAGCGGTCAACGTGACGACCTCGGACCTGACCCCGCCAGCACCGTTGACCAACGTGGTGCTGAACAACAACGGCCTGACCTTGACCGGCCTCGGCGAAGCTGGCGCCAGCGTCACCGTGCGTGGCCCGGACGGCACCATCATCGGGACCGGCCTGGTCGCGGCCAACGGCAGCTTCAGCCTCACCCTGACCACGGCGCAGCTCAACGCACAGCAACTGGGCGTGACCCAGACTGACGCGGGCAACAACACCTCCGCTTCCGTAGCGGTGACCGCGCCGGACTTCACGCCACCGGCAGCGCCGACTGCACTGGCCCTGTCCGGCACCGGGCTGCAACTGACCGGCAACGCCGAAGCTGGCAGCACCGTGACCGTGCGCGATGCCAGCGGCAATGTGCTGGGTACCGTGGTGGCGAGCAGCAACGGCACCTTCCAGGTCACCCTGAACAGTGCCCAGACCAACGGCCAGACCTTGCAGGTAACCGCCACCGATGCGGCGGGCAACGTGTCGCAGGCTGCGCCTTACACGGCAGCCGACACCACGCCGCCAGCCGCGGTCAGCAACCTGGCGGTGTCCGCAGACGGCGCTACGCTCACCGGCCAAGGTGAAGCCGCGGCCACGGTCACCGTGCGTGCCCCGGACGGTACCGTGCTGGGCACCACCACCGTCGCTGCCGATGGCAGCTTCAGCGTGACCTTGTCGCCTGCAGCGTTCACCGGCGAAAACCTCAGCGTGGTGCAGGCCGATGCCGCACAGAACGCCTCGCCTGCGCAAACCGTCACAGCGCCGGGCGTCCTGGCGCCAGCCACGCCAGACAACCTGGTGCTGGCCGCCGACGGCTTGTCGGTAACCGGTACTGCCACAGCGGGCAGCACGGTCAACGTGTACGGCCCGAACGGCGTACTGCTGGGCAGCAGCCCGGTAGCCAACGACGGCACCTTCACCGTCGACCTGGGCAGTGCCCAGGCGAACGGTGAAGTGCTGCATGTAAGCGCGACGGGCAGCGATGGCACAGTATCGCTGCCGGCCACGCTGCTGGCACCGGACACCACCGCACCACAACCGCTGACCAACCTGGTGCTGTCCAACGACGGCCTGGTGCTGACTGGCCGTGGCGAGCCGGGCGCCACCGTCACCGTGATCGGTGAAGGCGGTATCGACCTGGGTACCGCCCTGGTCGACGCCAACGGCAACTTCAGCGCCAACCTGAGTGCCGCGCAAATCAACGGCGAACTGCTCAGCGCCAGCCAGGCGGATGCGACCGGCAACGAGTCCAACAGCATCAGCCTCACCGCGCCAGACCGTGTGGCGCCGGATGCGGCTGAGAACCTGGCATTCGCCGGGGGTGGCAGCCTGCTCAACGGTAGCGGCGAAGCCGGCGCCAACGTGTGGGTAATGGCCGCCGATGGCAGCGCGCTGGGCAGCGGCGTAGTCCGCGCCGACGGCACCTTCCAGGTCAACCTCAATGCACCGCAGGCCAACGGCCAGCACGTGCAGGTGATACTGACCGATGCGGCCGGCAACCAGTCTGCCGCCAGCGCCATCACCGCGCCGGATACCACACCACCGGTGGCACCGAGCGAACTGGCGGTTTCCGGCGATGGCGTTACCCTCACCGGCCGCGGCGAAGTCGGCGCCCTGGTGACCGTGACCGACCTGAACGGTGCTGAAATCGGCAGCGCCACCGTCGATGCCAGCGGTAATTTCACCATCACCCTGAACCCGGCGCTGGGTAACGCCGAGCTGCTCAGCTTCACCCAGACCGATGCCGCCGGTAACGTCTCGGCAGTGGCTACCTTGCTGACCCCGGACTTCACCCCGCCAGCCCCGCTCACCCAAGTGCTGATCAATGCTGACGGCAGTGTGGTCAGCGGGTTGGGCGAAGCCGGTGCAACCGTGATCGTGAGCAACGCCGCCGGTACCGTGCTGGGTACCGGTACTGTGCTTGCCGACGGTAGCTTCCGTGTCGAACTGTCACCTGCGCAAATCAACAACCAGGTGCTGTCGGTGCTGCAGGCCGACCCACCTGGCAACGTTAGCGAGCCGGTCACCGTGCAGGCGCCAGACCACACACCACCGGCTGCGGCAACCGAGCTGCGGCTCAATGCGGCAGGTGACGAGCTGGGTGGCCTCGGCGAAGCGGGTGCCACGGCACGCGTCTACGTCGGCACCACACAGATCGGTACCGCCGTGGTGGCCGCCAATGGCACCTTCGTGGTCGAACTGGATGCCGCGCAGCTCAATGGCCAGGTGGTGCAGGTAACCTTGACCGATGCTGCCGGCAACATCTCGCCAATCAGCTCGGTCACAGCAGTGGACATTACTCCACCGGCCACCGTGGTCGCCACCATCAACGACAGCGGCACGCAGGTGGTGGGTTCGGCTGAAGCCGGCACCCGCGTGACCGTGATTAACAACAACGGCGACCTGCTGGGCCAGGTCACGGTCGACCCGGACGGCACCTTCGTCCTCGGCCTGAACCAGCCACAGATCAACGGCGAAACGCTGACCATCATTGCCCAAGACCCCACCGGCAACCCGTCACTGCCTCTGGAGGTGACTGCGCCAGACCTCACCGCCCCTGTGCAGCCGGGCAACCTGCTGCTCAACCCGGCCGGCACGTCGATGACCGGTACCGCCGAAGCCGGTACCCTCATCACCGTGCGCGGCCCGGACGGCACTGTCGTGGGTTCGGTGCAAGTCGGCGAAAGCGGCCAGTTCACCGCGCCGATCAACCCTGCGCAAAACAATGGCCAGTTGTTGACCGTGGTGTCTACCGATGCGGCCGGCAATGCGTCTCTGCCTGCCGAGTACCAGACCCTCGACAGCTTGCGCCCGGACCCTGTCACCGAATTGGTGCTGAACAATACCTATACCGTGCTGACAGGGCGCGGCGAGGCCGGCGCGACGGTTACGGTGACTACTGCAAACGGCACGATCGGTACAGCGGTAGTGAGCGAAGCAGGCACCTTCTCGGTCAATCTGACCGGAACGGTCAATCCGCTCACCTTGTTGACGATCACCCAGGCCGACCCCACAGGCAACGTTTCGGACGGGGTGAGCATCTTCCCACCTCTGATCAACGCACCGCCTCCACCTACCAATGTCGTGCTGGCTGCCGATGGCCTGATCTTGTCGGGCACCGCCAACAGCGGGGTCGGCATACGGGTCTACGATGCAGCCGGCAACCAGATCGGCTCGGGCTCCGCCAACCTCAATGGCGGCTTTACCCTGCAACTGAACGTGGCGCAGCTCAACGGAGAGCAGATTACCGTGGTTGCCAATACGCTGCTGGGCGGTGACTCGCAGCCGGTGTTCGTACTGGCAGCGGACGTAACGCCACCGGCCAACCCGGCAGTGACCAGCCTGTCTGCCAACGGCTTGGTGCTGGTCGGTACCGGGGAGGCAGGTGCAACGGTGACCGTGCGCGATGTCGGCAACAATGTACTGGGCACCGCTGTGGTCAATGCCGCTGGCGGTTACAGCGTCAACCTCAGCGCCGCGCAACTCAACGGCCAGGTCCTGGCCGTAAGCCAGACCGACCGGGCCGGCAACCTGTCCGGTAGCACCAGTTACACCGCCATCGACGTACAACCACCGGCAGCCCCCACCAACGTCACCATCAACGGCGCGGGCACCGTCCTTACCGGTACCGGTGAAGCGGGCGCCACCGTCACCGTACTCGGCCCGAACGGCCAGGTCGGTAGCGGTGTGGTACAGGCCAACGGCACCTTCAGTATTACCCTGACTACCGCGCAGAACGATGGCCAACTGCTGGTGGTGCGCCAGGCCGATGCGGCTGGCAACCTGTCTGCCAGCACCAGCCTGACCGCGCCCGACACCACCCCGCCAGCTGCACCGCTGGCTACCATCAACCCCAACGGCACCTCGGTCAGTGGTTCTGGCCAGGTCGGCAGCACGGTCACCGTGCGCAACAGCGCCGGTACCGTGCTGGGCACCGCGACAGTGGGCAGCAACGGCCTGTTCGTGGTCAGCCTGACCGCCGCGCAGATCGACAACCAGGCGCTCAGCGTCACCCTCACAGACAGCGCCGGCAACGTGTCTACCGGCACCGCGCTGACCGCACCGGACCTGACCCCGCCTGCCGCTGCCGGCAACCTGGTGTTCAGTGCCGACGGCGGTACCCTGACCGGTACCGGCGAAGTGGGTGCCACCGTGACTGTGCGCAGCGCCAGCGGTACCGTGCTGCAAACCGCCACGGTGCAGCCGAACGGCACCTTCACCGTCACCTTGAGCCCGCCTCAGGACAACGGCCAGATCCTGTCAGTGACCCTTGCCGACCCGCGTGGCAATGTGTCGGGCAATGTCAACGTCACCGCACCGGATGTGGATGCCAACGCACCGGTCATTGCCAGCGACAACCTGGCCACGGCCACGGTCAACCTGGCGGCAGTTACCGCCAGCAAGACCTACACGGACAGCTTCACTACCCTGCTGGCAGGTTTCACCAAGACCTACACCTGGACTGTCGCGGCGGGCACCACGGCAGACCCGACCCTGACCCTGACCACCAGCAGCGCACTGGCCTTGCTCGACAACACCACCTTCACCCTGCAGGTGAAGAATGCGAGCGGCAACTGGGTGACCCTGGCCACAGGCAACAGCCAAGGCCTGCTGGACCTGATACTGCTGCCGTTGGGCCAAGGCCTGCGCGTCGACATCGGGGTGCTGCAGGCTGGCGACTACCGCTTGACCGTGGGCAGCGGTGGCATTGGCCTGATCACCACCGTGGGTACTACGCTGGACATCACTTCCACCAGCCTGACCGAGTTCATCGGTACTGGCACGGCCACCTCGGGCAACGTCATCACCGACGTGGGTACCGATGGTGCGGTGGATGCTCGTGGCCCGGACAGCGCCGCCGTGCTGCAGGTGCTCAAGGGGGGCAGCTATGTTTCCGCCGGCAGCGCCACCACTGTGCAGGGTCTGTACGGTACGCTGGTGATCCGCGGCGATGGCAGTTATACCTATACGCCAAACGGCAGCCCTGCCAGCGTCGGCAAGGTGGACGTGTTCAGCTATCAGCTGGTGCACCCGAACGGCCTGTCCGACAGCGCCAACCTGTATGTGCGTATCGACAGCCCGCAAGCCACGGAGATCTGGAGCAATACCAACTATGGCGCACCGGCCACGGTGCTTGATGCGGTCAACGATGTTGGCTTCAGCCAGCTGACCCTGGCCAACCGGGTGGATACCAGCAGCAGTACGCTGGGCTCGCTGAGCCTGCCCGTGATCGGCACGCGCCAGGCCACCTACACCACCACCGTGGCCGCCGACACCACGTCCAACCTGCAGGTGGTCGTCAACTCCGCCAACCTGCTGAGCCTGCTCAACGGCACAACGATCGACTTGCTCAAGCTCAACCCGGCCACCGGCCAGTATGTGCTGGTGCAATCGGTGGGCGGTGGCTCGTTGGTCAGCCTGCTGGGCGGTGGCGCAGGTTACACCTTCCAGAATCAGGGCGCCGGTACCTACCACGTACGGGTTACCGCGGGCGGCATCGGCCTGCTCAGCTCGATCACCACCAGCCTCAATGCCACCACCACGCACCTTACCGAGTTCGTGGTCAGTGGCGCCACGGCGGCGACCGGCAACCTGCTGACGGACGATAACGTCGGGTCGGCACTGACCGTGCTGAGCGTGCTGACTGCGGCCAACACCTACACCATCCCGGGCTATAACGGGGTGAGCGTGGCCGGTACCTACGGCACCTTGCTGGTGCACGCGGACGGCAGTTACACCTACACCCTCAACTCGGGGCTCACCTCGGCGGCGGTCGGCCAGCACGATACCTTCACCTACGAGCTGACCCACCCCAACGGCACCACCGACACGGCAACGCTGACCATCAACCTGGACAACGCTGCCGGCCTGACCACCACCACGTCGCTGCTGGCCGACACCGGCGAAGAGGCCGTGGCACTGGCTAGCCTGGCAGTTGCCACCGATGTACTTGCCGGCACCGACGGCAACGATCACCTGGTCGGCAGCCAGGGCGGGCACATCACCCTGGAAGGTGGCGCAGGCGACGATACCCTGGTGGTCGTCGACCAGAACTTCGCCAGCGTCGACGGCGGTACCGGCACCGACACCCTGCAATGGGGCGGCGGCGATGCCAGCATCGACCTGGGCAACCTGGTCGGTCGTGTACACGACATCGAAATCATCGACCTCAACGACACCAGCTCGGTGGCGCTTACCCTGAACCTGGCCGACGTGGTGGCCATCACCGAAACCGGCAACAACACATTGATGATCAAGGGGGATGAAAACGACTCGGTTCACATGACGGACAACTGGAGCCTGGTCGGGAACCAAACCGCCGACGGCATCGACTATAACCAATACACGGCTCAGGAGGATCCAAGCCACCAGCTCTGGGTGCAGAACGGTATCCACGTTGTCTGAGGCCGCTGCAAACCCGCCGGGCAAACGCCCGGCGGCATGGACGACCAGCAGTAAGGGAACTATGTGAAGCGAAGCAGTCCGCTGTCACCGCTGTTGCTGGGAGCCTTCGGGCTCCTGGCCCTCAACTTCCACCCGGTTGCCCACGCAGCCGATGATATAGCCCCCCAACTGCGCCACATCGGGCCATCGCTGTTACGCGATGCGCCCGACGCGGTGCCTGCCCGCCCCGCCATTGGCATGGCCCCGGTCGCCAGCGGCGAACGCCTGGGGCTGACCGACGCGGTGCTGCAGGCCGCACAATGGCACCCCAGCATCGCCGAAGCCATCGGCAACCTGTACAAGCAGGGCGAAGGTATCAACGTCGCCCGCGCGGGGTACTACCCGCAGATTTCCGGCGGAATCCGTACCGGTTATGACACCGGCTATGGCGGCGACCGCAACAGCCAGGCCCTCAACCTGTCGCTCAAGCAAATGCTCTATGACTTCGGCAAGGTCGACAGCGCCGTCAGCGCGGCCCAGGCCGCCGCCGCCCGCGCCCAGGCCAACATCCTGCTGGTAGTGGATGACCTGGCCCGTGACACCGCCTACGCCTGGATCGAGACCCGCCGCTACGAGCAACTGATGACCATTGCCCGCGACCAGATCCGCGGGGTCGGCGACATTGCCGGCATGGCGCGCCAGCGCAGTGACATGGGCGCCAGCACTCGCTCCGATGTGGTACAGGCCGAGTCGCGGGTGGAAAGCGCCCGCGCCACGCTGGAGGAATACCAGTCGCAGTACGAGCGCTGGCGCTCGACCCTGGCGGCGCTGATGGGCCGCGTCACCCCACCGGCACTGGCCGAAGAGTCCCCCCCGGCGTTGAACCAGGCCTGCAAGCGGCCCTCGCAAGGCGATGACCGCCTGCCCGCCGTGCTGATGGCCCTGGCGCAGCGCGCCCAGGGCCAGGCCGAGCTGGCCCAGGCCAAGGCCGAGGCCTACCCGACCCTGTCGTTGCAACCCCAGGTCAACCACTACCTGGACAACGACTACAACCGCGACAACTCACGCATGGACCGTACCCAGGCGGGCATCTACCTCAACGTCGAGGTGCCGATCTACCAGGGCGGCGCCATCAGCGCGCGCAGCCGGGCCGCCGGTCATGCCCTGACGGCTGCCGATTCCGCCGAAGATGCCGCCCGCCTGCAAGCCCGTCGCGGCCTGGCCGAAGCCATGGCGCAAACCTCCGGGCTGGGCCGCCGGCTGAGCTCGCTGGAAGCGCGCCAGGTGAGCATCCAGGAAGCGCGCATGCTCTATGGCCGCCAGTACCTGGACCTCGGCACTCGACCATTGCTCGACCTGCTCAACGCCGAGCAGGAAATCTACCAGTCACGTTTCGAACTTGCCGGCACCCGCTCCGACCTGCTGCGCCTGGATGTCGACTGCCTGTACAACACCGGCGCCCTGCGCACGGCCTTTGGCCTTGACGGGCGCAACCTGCAAGGTGTGGAGATCCAGCCATGAGCGATTCGATCAATGTAACCCTGCCCAACCAGCCACCTGCCGCAGCCCCCGAAGAGGTCCATCGGCCAGACCTGGGGCCGTGGCTGGAAGTCATGCTGCAGGTGGCGCACCACTACCGTCTGGACGTATCGCCCCAGCGTATTCGCCTGGCTGCCGTCGAGGATGCCCGCCCGCTGGATGAAATCCTTAGGCACATGGCCCGCCAGGCCGGCCTGGCCCTGCGCTTCGTGCGCTTCGATGCCAAAGGCCTGCGGCAATGGCGCACGCCGCTGGTGCTGGAACTGGACGATGGCCAACTGGCGGTGGTCGAGTCGGTCACCGAGGAAGATGACCTGGCGGTGGTGTTTGCCGGTGACCAGGGCCTGACCTCGCGCCTGCCCCGTGACACCCTCAAGGGCCGCATCAACCGCGTTGCCCTGCTGCGCCCGGCGCGGCCGCTGCGCGACGTGCGCACCGACGACTACACCGCGCCGTACGACCGCCACTGGTTCGCCCGTATCGTGCTGCGCGACCTGCGCCCCTACGGGCAGGTGATGGTCGCCTCGCTGGTGGCCAACGTGCTGGCGCTGGCCGGGGTGCTGTTCTCGATGCAGGTGTACGACCGGGTGATCCCGGCCGAATCGCTGCCCACCTTGTACGTGCTGTTTGGCGGCGTGGTGCTGGCGCTGGTGTTCGACTTCAGCATGCGCCTGCTGCGGCTGAAGGTGACCGACCTGCTCGGCAAGCGCGCCGACCTGCGGGTGAGTGACCTGGTCTACGGCCATGCCCTGCGCCTGCGCAACTCGGTGCGGCCCAAATCCACCGGCTCGTTCATTTCGCAGCTGCGCGAGCTGGAGTCGATCCGCGACTTGATCACTTCCAGTACCGCCACGGCCCTGGCCGACTTGCCGTTCTTCCTGCTGTTCCTGTTCGTGTTCTGGCTGATCGGCGGTGTGCTAGTGTTCATCCCGCTGGTGGCGCTGCTGGCCATGGTGCTGCCAGGGTTGCTGGCACAACGGCGCCTGGCGCGGCTGGCCAATGCCTCGATGCGCGAGTCGGCGCTGCGCAACGCCATGCTGGTAGAAAGCATCCAGGGCCTGGACGAGATCAAGGCGCTGCAGGCCGAAGCGCGCTTCGAACGCCAGTGGAACCAGTACAACGCTGCCTGTGCACACACCAACCTTCGCCTGCGCACCCTCACCAACGGCCTGGTGACCTGGACACAGAACGTGCAGGGCGCGGTGTTTGCCGTGGTCATCGTGGTCGGCGCGCCCATGGTGATCGCCGGCGACCTCACCACCGGTAGCCTGGTGGCGGCATCCATGCTGTCGTCGCGGATGATGGCGCCGTTGGCTCAGCTGACCCACGTGCTGACCCGCTGGCAACAGGCCAAGGTCGCCCTGCAAGGGCTGGACAAGCTGATGCAGTCGCCGGTCGACCACCCCGAAGGCGAAGCTCGCGTGCACCTGCCGGCAATTCGCGGCGAGTACCGCCTGCGCCAGGCCAACTTCCGCTACAGCGAAGAATCCCCGCCGGTGCTGAACATCGGCCAGCTGGATATCCAGCCGGGCGAGCGCATTGCCGTGCTAGGCCGCAACGGCGCCGGCAAATCGACCCTGCTGCAAGCGCTGGGCGGGGCCATGGACCTGGTGCAGGGCGAGGTCAGCCTGGACGGCATCGCCATGGCCCACCTCGACCCTGCCGACTTGCGCCGCGATGTGGGCTTGTTGCCACAGTATGCGCGGCTGTTCCACGGCACCCTGCGGGAAAACCTCACCCTCGGCGCCGGCCAGGCCAGCGACCAGGAGCTGGTGGCCGCGCTGGCCGCCACTGGCGCGCTGGACTTCGTCCGCCGCCTGCCCAAGGGCATGGACCATCTGATCCTCGAAGGCGGCCTCGGCCTGTCCGGCGGCCAGCGCCAGGCCCTGGTGCTGTCGCGCCTGCTGGTGCGTCAGCCGCAAGTACTGCTGCTGGACGAGCCGACCGCATCGCTGGACGACATGACCGAGCGCAAGCTGCTGGATAACCTGGAGCGCTTCTGCCAGGGCCGCACCCTGGTGATCGCCACCCACCGCCTGAGCGTGCTGCAACGGGTTGACCGCATCGTGGTGCTCGATGGCGGGCGCATCGTCATCGACGACACGCGGGATGCCGCAATGGCCAAACTGCAAGGAGCGCAGGCATGAGCAACCATGAACTCCCGGCCTCCTACCTGGACGGGCAGGACGACCAAGCGGTATTTCGCGCCGGCCGCATCATCACCATTTGCGCGCTGATGCTGGCGGCGTTCCTGGCCTGGGCGGCGTGGTTCGAAGTGACCGAGGTGTCCACCGGCACCGGCAAGGTCATCCCCAGCTCACGCGAGCAGGTGATCCAGTCGTTCGAAGGCGGCATCGTCGCGCAGATGAGCGTGGCCGAAGGCGACCTGGTGGAGCGCGGCCAGGTGCTGGCCCAGCTCGACCCGACCAAGACCGCTTCAAGCGTTGGCGAAAGCGAAGCCAAGTACCGCGCTGCCAAGGCCAGCCAGGCGCGCCTGCAGGCCGAGGTGACTGGCAAGCCGCTGACGTTCCCCGAAAGCCTGCGCGACTCACCCGACCTGATCGATGCAGAAACCGCCCTGTACCAGACCCGCCGCCGCGGCCTGGAACAGACCCTGGCGGGCATCCAGGACTCGCTGCAACTGGTGCGCAGCGAACTGAAGATCACCGAAAACCTGGCGAAGATGGGGGCCTCCAGCCGGGTCGAGGTGATCCGCCTGAACCGCCAGCGCTCGGAGCTGGAGCTGAAAGCCAACGAGGCCCGTTCCGACTACCTGGTGCGGGCCCGCGAAGAACTGGCCAAGGCCAGCGCCGAGGCCGACAGCCTGTCGGAAGTGATCCGCGGGCGCAGCGACTCGCTCACCCGCCTGACACTGCGCTCGCCGGTGCGTGGCATCGTCAAGGATATCGAGGTCAACACCCTGGGTGGCGTGGTGCAGCCCGGTGGCCAGGTGATGAAGATCGTGCCGATGGATGAGCGCTTGCTGATCGAAACCCGCATCGCCCCGCGCGACATTGCCTTCATCCACCCGGACCAGGCGGCCAAGGTCAAGCTCAGTGCCTATGACTACTCGGTGTATGGCGGGCTGGATGGCAAGGTAGTGGGGATTTCGCCGGATACCCTGCAGGATGAGGTGAAACCGGAGATCTATTACTACCGGGTGTTCATCCGTACCGAGCAGGACAGCTTGCAGAACAAGGCCGGCAAGCATTTCGCGATTGTGCCGGGGATGATTGCCACGGTGGATATCCGCACCGGTGAGAAGACCATTCTGGACTACCTGATCAAACCACTGAACCGGGCTAAGGAGGCCCTGCGCGAGCGCTGACAGTTGCCTGTCTCTATCCCTGTGGGAGCGGGTTCACCCGCGAAAGGGCCTGACCTGCATTGTGCATTCCCAGGGCCGGCCTCTTCGCGGGTGAACCCGCTCCCACAGGGTTTGCGCTGCGCCCTAAAGCCCAGCCCGAACAGGCCGATAACCGGTTATCCCCTGTTCCCCACCGAAGGTCACCATGGCCACGCAAAAAGCCCGCGCGGACTCGCTGTCGCTGCTGCTGTTCACACTGCGCAGCGGCAAGCTGATGGCAATCAACCTGCTCAAGGTCAGCGAGATCATCCCCTGCCCGCCACTGACCAAGCTGCCCGAGTCGCACCCGCATGTGAAAGGCGTAGCCACCCTGCGCGGCCATTCGCTGTCGGTCATCGACCTGTCCCGGGCCATCGGCGAGCGGCCGCTGGAAGACCCGCAAGGCGGCTGCCTGATCGTCACCGAGATCAGCCGTTCACGCCAAGGCCTGCATGTGCAGGCGGTCAGCCGCATCGTGCATTGCCTGAGCACCGACATCAAACCGCCGCCCTACGCCTCGGGCACCCGCTCGTTCATCACCGGCGTAACCCGCGTCGACAACACCCTCGTGCAGGTGCTGGACATCGAAAAAGTCATTCACGGGATTGCCCCGCCCGCAGCCGAAACGCATCACAGTGGCCTGAGCGATGAAGACGCCAGCCTACTGGCCGCCAGCAACATCCTGGTGGTGGACGACAGCAACGTAGCACTGCAGCAGTCGGTGCATACCCTGCGTAACCTCGGCATCGAATGCCACACCGCACGCAGTGCCAGGGATGCGATCAACGTACTGCTGGAGCTGCAAGGCACCGCGCAGGAGATCAACATCATCGTCTCCGACATTGAAATGAGCGAGATGGACGGCTATGCCTTCACCCGCACCCTGCGTGAAACCCCCGACTTCCAGCACCTGTATGTGCTGCTGCACACCTCGCTGGACAGTGCCATGAGCAGTGAGAAGGCAACCCAGGCCGGGGCCAATGCCATCCTTACCAAGTTCTCCTCGCCGGAACTGACCGATTGTCTGGTGGTGGCGGCGCGTACCGTGGTGTTTGCCGAGCACTGATATATCCGGTGACATAGTCCCCGGCTTGCCGTCGGGGGTGAGTCGGGCATAATTCGCGCCCCACGCAAGCAACTTGCCGGAATCGCGTATGAAGTTTCTCAGCTCCATCCTGATCAGCTGCGCCCTCTTCAGCAGTGTCGCCCAGGCTTCCAGCAGCCAGGCCTGGAACGAGCAGCGCCAGCAGATGCTCAAGGCTTGCCTGGCCGCCAGCCAGTTCAAGGACGCCCACGCCCGCGGCAAACCCGCCGAGTTCGATGACCAGGTGGGCATGAGTGCCCTGCTGGTCGAAGGTGTCTATCCGCAAAAACACATGCAGCAGCGCACCGGCACCGAGCTGTGCCTGTACGACCGCCAGCACCAGCGTGCCTTTGTCAGCGAATGGAGCCCGGAGGCCAAGTGACCGACAACCTGCGTTTTGGCTGTACCGGCTGCGGCAAGTGCTGCATCGGTCACCATGTGCCGCTGACCCTCGACGAAGCCCGGCGCTGGGCGGCTGACGCCGGCCAGGTGATCGTGCTGATTGAAGCCTTCGTCACCGATGGCCCGGGCATGCCGCCGGAGCAGCGTGAACATGTGCTGCGCCGCTCGCATCCGGTGCAGTGCGGTGAAGCTGAGGCGCGGGTGTCGGTGACCTTTGCCGCGTTCAACCCTGGGCGTTGCCGCAACCTTGACGACAATGACCTGTGCTCCATCTACGAACAGCGACCGTTGGTTTGCCGCATCTACCCGGTGGAAATCAACCCGCATATTCCGCTGCGGCCCGAGAACAAGGACTGCCCGCCGGAAGCCTGGCAGCAAGGGCCAGAACTGATTCACGGCACCCAGTTGGTCGATGCCGGGCTGGAAGCGCTGGTACAGGCCTCGCGCCAGGCCGACCGCGATGACATTGCCGCCAAGGTGGCGGTGTGCCAAGCGCTGGGCATGACCACCAGTGCGCTCAAGGGCAATGGGTTTACTGCCTACTTGCCGGACATGGGCGTGTTTGCTGCGGCGCTTGAACAGGTGCCAAGTGATGACAGTGCGCCGTGGACCTTGCATGTGGAGGATGAAGCACTGGTGGCAAGCTTGCAGGGATATGGTTTGGGCACGACCAGCGAGCCCCCGCTTTACTACGCCTTTATCGGTTTCTAGCCAGCACGTACGCGATCCCCTGTAGGAGCGGCCTTGTGTCGCGATCGGGCCGCAAAGCGGCCCCGGCAATATCAGCATAAAGGCCGAAATCCCGGGGCCGCCCTGCGGCCCGATCGCGACACAAGGCCGCTCCTACAAGGACAGCGTCAACTCGAAGCCAGCGCAACCCCTGTGTGCGGCTTTAGCCGCGAGCACCGGCGCAGCCGGTGCCACACAGCGAGTTGGATTGTTCGCGGGTAAACCCGCTCCCACAGGAACCGCGACACATTTACAGGTTTCGCTCTCTGCGCGTAGGCGAAACTGACACGGCTGTCAGCCAGCGGTCACGCTGCCGACCCGGTTCAGGGGCTATAAGAATGAATACTGACCACCCTTCCCTCTTCCCCTGGCCAAGGTGCCCGCACCGATGCGACGTCCGCCCCGTTCCGCTCTACTCGCCGCCCTGGCGCTCATCGTCCTGGCGGTAGCGGGTACCTGGTTCGCCCAGCGCCAGCCTGCGCCAACTACCCGTGCACAAACAGCAGTGCCGGTGCGGGTGGTCAGCGTCGCCCAGCAAGACGTGCCGCGCTACGCCAGTGCCATCGGCTCGGTGCTGTCGCTGCACAGCGTCGAGATGCGCCCACAAGTGGAAGGTGTGCTGACCCAGGTGCTGGTCAAGGAAGGCCAGTGGGTAAAGGAAGGCGACCTGCTGGCTACCCTCGACGACCGCGCCATCCGCGCCAGCCTCGACCAGGCCCGGGCTGAGCTGGGCCAGAGCCAGGCGCAGATCCAGGTCGCCAACGTCGACCTGCAGCGCTACCGCCTGCTGAGCACCGACAACGGCGTGTCGAAACAGACCCTCGACCAGCAACAGGCACTGGTCAACCGCCTGCAGGCCACGGTCAAGGGTAACCAGGCCGCCATCGACAATGCCCAGGTGCAGCTGTCGTACACGCAGATCCGCTCGCCGGTGACTGGCCGGGTAGGCATCCGCAACGTCGACCCCGGCAACTTGGTGCGCACCAGCGATACCCGCGGCCTGTTCAGCGTCACCCAGATTGACCCGATTGCAGTCGAATTCGCCCTGCCGCAGCAGATGCTGCCTACCCTGCAGAGCCTGCTGAAGGCGCCGACCCCGGCACTGGTGCAGGCCTACATGGATGCCGACGGCGAACGCAGCCTGCTAGGCGAAGGCCACCTGGCGCTGATCGACAACCAGATTTCCGCCACCACCGGCACCGTGCGCGTCAAAGCCGAATTCGACAACAAGGACGGCCGCCTGTGGCCGGGCCAGCTGGTCACCATTCGCCTGCGCACGGCCGTGGAAGAAAACGCCCTGGTGGTGCCACCGCCGGTGGTGCAACGCGGCGTCGACGGGCATTTCGTCTACCGCCTGGACGGCGACAAGGTCACCAGTGTGCCGATCAAGGTGCTGTACCAGGACAGCGGCCTGAACATCATTGCCGGGGTCAAACCGGGCGAGCGCCTGGTGCTGGATGGCCAATCGCGGCTCAAGCCGGGGGCGCGGGTCGAAGTCACCCCTGACGCCCCTGCGCCATCGGAAATGGCCGACCGCCGGAGCCAGCCATGAACACGCGCAACGGTGTTTCGGCCTGGTGCATCGACCACCCCATCGCCACCTTGCTGCTGACCTTCGCCCTGGTGCTGTTGGGCGCCATCGCCTTCCCGCGCCTGCCAGTGGCGCCGTTGCCCGAGGCAGACTTCCCGACCATTCAGGTGACCGCCCAACTGCCCGGTGCCAGCCCGGAAACCATGGCCTCGTCAGTGGCCACGCCACTGGAGGTGCAGTTCAGCGCCATCCCCGGCATGACCCAGATGACCAGCAGCAGCGCGCTGGGCTCGACTACCCTGATTTTGCAGTTCACGCTGGACAAGAACATCGACACCGCCGCCCAGGAAGTGCAGGCGGCGATCAACACCGCCACCGCACGCCTGCCGCAGGACCTGCCCAACCCGCCGACCTGGCGCAAGGTCAACCCGGCCGACAGCCCGGTACTGGTGATGACCGTCAGCTCCGACCAGATGCCCGGCAACGACCTGAGCGATTACGCCGAAACCCTGCTGGCCCGGCAGCTGAGCCAGATCGAAGGGGTCGGCCTGATCAACATTACCGGGCAACTGCGCCCGGCGATCCGCGTGCAGGCGCAACCCGAGAAGCTCGCCGCCATCGGCCTGACCCTGGCCGACCTGCGCCAGGCCATCCAGCAGACCAGCCTGAACCTGGCCAAGGGCGCGCTGTACGGTGAGCACAGCGTGTCGACCATCGCCGCCAACGACCAATTGTTCCACCCCGAGGACTACGCCCAGTTGATCGTTTCGTACCGCGACGGCGCCCCCGTGCACCTGAAGGACGTGGCCAAGGTCATCAACGGAGCGGAAAACGCCTACGTCAAGGCCTGGTCCGGTGACAAGCCGGGGCTGAACCTGGTGATCTTTCGCCAGCCGGGCGCCAACATCGTCGACACCGTGGACCGGGTCATGGCCGCCCTGCCCAAGCTGCAGGAGATGCTGCCGGCCTCGATCGAGGTGTCGGTGCTGCAGGACCGCACGCAAACCATTCGCGCCTCGCTGCATGAAGTGGAGCTGACCCTGATGATCGCCGTGGCCCTCGTGATCGGGGTCATGGCACTGTTCCTGCGCCAGTGGTCGGCGACCCTGGTGGTGTCCAGCGTGCTCGGCGTATCGCTGATCGCCAGCTGCGCACTGATGTACATCCTCGGTTTCAGCCTGAACAACCTGACCCTGGTGGCCATCGTCATTTCCGTGGGCTTTGTGGTGGACGATGCCATCGTGGTGGTGGAGAACATTCACCGCCACCTGGAGGCCGGTGACGACAGCCGCACGGCGGCGCTCAAGGGCGCCGGGGAAATCGGCTTTACCGTGGTGTCGATCAGCTTCTCGCTGATTGCCGCGTTCATCCCGCTGCTGTTCATGGGCGGTGTGGTTGGCCGGCTGTTCAAGGAGTTCGCCCTTACTGCTACCTCTACCATCCTGATTTCAGTGGTGGTTTCGCTGACCCTGGCGCCCACCCTGTGCGCGCTGTTCATGCGCCGCCCGCCGGGCGAGCACAAGGGCGGCTTTGGCGAGCGACTGGTCAAGTGGTACGAAAAGGGCCTGAACCACGCCCTCGCCCACCAGCGCCTGACCCTCGGTGTGTTCGGCGTGACCCTGGCGCTGGCGGTGGCCGGATACGTGGCCATCCCCAAGGGTTTCTTCCCGCTGCAGGACACCGGCTTCATCCTCGGCACCAGCGAGGCGGCGGCGGATGTGTCTTACCCATCGATGATCGAGAAGCATCAGGCGCTGGCAAAAATTATCGAAGCCGACCCGGCGGTGCGCGCGTTCTCGCATTCGGTGGGGGTGACCGGCAGCAACCAGACCATCGCCAACGGCCGCTTCTGGATCGCCCTCAAGCCGCGTGGCGAGCGTGATGTGTCGGCCAGCGAACTGATCGACCGGTTGCGGCCCAAGCTGGCCCAGGTGCCGGGCATCGTCCTGTACATGCGCGCCGGCCAGGACATCAACCTCAGTTCCGGGCCTTCGCGCACCCAGTACCAGTACGTGCTCAAGAGCAACGACGGCGAGGCGCTAAACCTGTGGACCCAGCGCCTGACCGAGCGCCTGCGGGAAAACCCGGCCTTGCGCGACCTGTCCAACGACCTGCAACTGGGCGCCAGCGTTACCCGCATCGACATCGACCGCCAGGCCGCGGCACGTTTCGGCCTGACCACCACCGACGTCGACCAGGCGCTGTACGACGCCTTCGGCCAGCGGCAGATCAGCGAGTTCCAGACCGACACCAACCAGTACAAGGTGATTCTCGAACTGGACGCGCGCCAGCGTGGCAAGGCCGAAAGCCTGAACTACTTCTACCTGCGCTCGCCGCTGACCAGCGAAATGGTGCCGCTGTCGGCGGTGGCCCACGTGGCGCCGCCCAGCACCGGGCCGCTGTCGATCAGCCACGACGGCCTGTTCCCGGCCGCCAACCTGTCGTTCAACCTGGCGCCCGGCGTGGCCTTGGGTGAAGCAGTGAGCATCCTTGACCGCACCCAGCGCGAACTGGGCATGCCCGACTCGATCACCGGCAATTTCCAGGGCGCGGCGCAGGCCTTCCAGAGTTCACTGTCGAGCCAGCCGTGGCTGATCCTGGCAGCGCTGGTGGCGGTGTACATCATTCTTGGCGTGCTGTACGAAAGCTTCGTGCACCCGCTGACGATCATCTCCACCCTGCCCTCGGCCGGCCTCGGTGCGCTGATCTTGCTGTGGGCCATGGGCCAGGACTTCAGCATCATGGGGTTGATTGGCGTAGTGCTGCTGATCGGCATCGTCAAGAAGAACGGCATCCTGCTGATCGACTTTGCCCTCGAAGCCCAGCGCCATCACGGCCTGACGCCCGAGCAGGCGATTCATCAGGCGTGCCTCACGCGCTTCCGACCGATCATCATGACCACCCTCGCCGCCCTGCTCGGCGCGGTGCCGCTGATGTTCGGCTTTGGCACCGGCGCCGAATTGCGCCAGCCACTGGGCATCGCCGTGGTCGGCGGCCTGCTGGTAAGCCAGGCGCTGACGCTGTTCACCACCCCGGTCATATACTTGGCCCTGGAGCGCCTGTTCCACCGCCGCCAGGCTGCCCGTGCGGCAGCGCCAAGTGCCAGTTAGGACAAGACCATGCGTGTGCTGATCATCGAAGACGAAGAAAAAACCGCCGACTACCTGCATCGCGGCCTTACCGAGCAGGGCTTTACCGTCGACCTGGCGCGCGACGGCATCGACGGCCTGCACCTGGCCCTGGAGGGCGACTACGCGGTAATCGTGCTGGACGTGATGCTGCCCGGCCTGGACGGCTACGGCGTGCTGCGTGCGCTGCGCGCGCGCAAGCAGACCCCGGTGATCATGCTGACCGCCCGCGAACGGGTCGAAGACCGCATCCACGGCCTGCGCGAAGGCGCCGACGACTACCTGGGCAAGCCGTTCTCGTTCCTTGAGCTGGTCGCCCGCCTGCAAGCCCTGACCCGCCGCAGCAGCAGCCACGAACCCCTGCAGGTGCAGGTGGCCGACCTGTGGATCGACCTGATGGCGCGCAAGGCCACGCGTGCCGGCCAGCGCCTGGACCTGACCGCCAAGGAATTCTCGCTGCTTAGCGTGCTGGCACGTCGGCAAGGCGAGATCCTGTCGAAGACGGCGATTGCCGAGCTGGTCTGGGACATCAATTTCGACAGTGACGCCAATGTCGTCGAAGTGGCGATCAAGCGCCTGCGCGCCAAGCTCGACGGGCCGTTCGACAACAAACTGCTGCACACCATCCGAGGCATGGGCTATGTCCTGGAAAACCGTGCGGGGTAACTCCATTGCACTGCGTTTGTCGGCGCTGTTCATCCTGGTCGCGCTGGGCGTTTTCCTGCTGATCGGCTCGGCGCTGTACCGCCAGGTAGACCGCAGCCTCGACCTGCTGCCGCAAGCCGAGCTGGATGCGCGCTTCAGCGTGCTCGAATCCACCCTCAACCGCTTCGGCACGCCCGAGCACTGGGCCAAGATCAACAACAAGCTCAACCTGCTCAGTGAAGAAGACAAACGCATCCGCTTCTGGGTGGTCAGCAGCAACCCGGCCTACGAATTTGGCCACCCCAGCGAGTTGGTCCGCGCCTTCGCCGAAGGCCCGCAGGGCATGCGCGACCTGCGCCTGCCCGACCGGCCCTACCCGTACAAGGTACTGGTCAGTGAACTGCCGGCGCTGGGTGAGCGCCCGCCCCTGCGCTTTCTGATCGGCATCGACACCGAAACCTTCTGGCAGGCCCAACACAGCCTGCTGGTAGCGATTGTCGGGCTGGCGGTACTCGGTGTGCTGCTGGCCTCACTGCTGGGGTACTGGGTGGCGCGCATTGGCCTGCGCCCGCTGCTGGCGTTGTCCAACGAGGCCCAAGCGCTGGCACCGCCACGCCTGGACGGTCGCCTGCAAACCCAGGCGCTGGCCCCGGAACTGGCGCAGTTCGCCGGCGCCTTCAACGCCGCGCTCGACCGGGTCAGCCAGGCCTATTCGCGGCTGGAAGCGTTCAACGCCGACGTCGCCCACGAACTGCGCTCGCCGCTGACCAACCTGATTGGCCAGACCCAGGTGGCGCTGACCCGCGGGCGCAGCGCCGAGCACTACTTCGAAGTGCTGCAATCGAACCTGGAAGAGTTGGAGCGGCTGCGCAGCATCATTAACGACATGCTGTTCCTGGCCAATGCCGACCAGGGCAGCAAGGCCACCGCCCTGACCCAGGCTTCGCTGGCCGAAGAAGTGGCCACCACCCTCGACTACCTGGACTACATCCTCGAAGACGCGCAGGTCAGCGTCAGCGTCAGCGGCGATGCCCAGGCCCCGATCGAAAAGGCCCAGCTACGCCGGGCGCTGATCAACCTGCTGAACAACGCCGTGCAGCACACCGCACCGCACCAGGTGATCCGGGTGCAGATCGATGCCGAGGCGGAGCAGGTCAGTATTGCCGTGAGCAACCCGGGGCCGGCGATTGATGATGAGCACCTGCCGTTGCTGTTCGAACGCTTCTACCGGGTGGATGCGGCGCGCAGCAACAGCGGCGGGGGTAACCATGGGTTGGGGTTGGCGATCGTCAAGGCAATTGCGCTGATGCATGGGGGGGAGGTGTTTGTGCGCACTGGGGCTGGGGTCAATACCTTCGGTATCCAGCTGCCGATCCTGAGGGCTACGCGATCCCTGTAGGAGCGGCCTTGTGTCGCGATGGGCTGCGCAGCAGCCCCGGCTATTGATGCTATTGCACAGAATTTGGGGCCGCTGCGCGCCCCATCGCGACACAAGGCCGCTCCTACATGGACCGCGTCTAGCGCGGGGATTTGCGTCGAAAGTACTATTGCTTTACCGGGGATCGTTACCTTTTGCGCAACAGTGCTTATCGCACTTCGCTCTGTTTCCAGTGCATTGAAAGGACTAACTTTACCCCTGTCCTCATTAGCACTTGCACAGCAAGAAGGTAGTTTCAAATGTCCAACAGTATGGGTATTGCCAGCGTTTTCGTCCTGTCGTCCCTGTTGTTGTCGCCCCTGGCCATGGCCGAAGAATCCCCGGCTTTTGTCGCCCGTAATGCAGAGTTCGCCGCGGTCCATCAAGACGCCCGCGAAGCCGTTGCCGCACAGAAGGCCGACGCTGTCAAAGACGCAAACCAGACCGCCTCCAAGGTCTCTGTCGATGCCAACGCCGACAGCTGATACAGCGCTGTTACTGTTTCCGTTTTCCCTTGGCTACGCCATGGGCACCACCGGTGCCGATATGTTAGCCTTTTAAAGCCGCTGCCAATCAGCGGCTTTTTTTATGTGCTGTAACTATCAGCCCGGCTGTAACGTTCACCTATAAGAAAGACGCACATTCAAAAATAAAAACTGCCCCACCGTCAGACCAAAGGAGCTAGTACCGGTGCCTTCCGCGTTTCGTTTTACCCCGCTTTTCATTGCGTTGACTGCAACGATCCCTTTCGCCGCCCAGGCAGATGAAGACAAGGCTGATGGCTTCATCGAAGGTTCGTCCTTCAACCTGCATTTCCGTAATGCCTATTTCAACCGCGACAACCACAACGCCGGCGTGCGCGACACCCGCGAGTGGGGCCAGGGCGCGGTTGCGCGCTTCGAGTCGGGCTACACCCCGGGCGTGGTCGGCTTTGGCCTGGACGCCCATGCCATGCTGGGCCTGAAGCTCGACGGCGGTGGCGGCCATGCCGGCACCAGCATCCTGCCCGAGCACATCAAGGACGACGGCGAGCTGGGCGCTGCCCCACACGCGTTCTCCACTGCCGGTGCCGCGGTCAAGCTGAAAGCCTTCGACACCGAGCTGAAAGCCGGTGACCTGTTCCTGACCAACCCGGTAATCGCCGGCGGCGAAACACGCATGCTGCCGCAGACCTTCCGTGGTGTGAGCCTGACCAACACCAGCGTCGACGGCCTGCTGCTCGAAGGCGGCCAGGTGAGCTTCACCCACCCGTACAACCAGAGCGGCCACCGCCGTATCGACACCTACTACGGTGCGCTGGGCGAGCACGACAAAAGCAAGCACCTGAACTGGGCCGGCGCGTCGTGGAGCGGTACCCCGAACATCACCGCCAACCTGTACGCGGCCGAGCTGAAGGACATCTGGAACCAGTACTACGCTGACTTCGACTACACCTACGTGGTCAACGACCTGGTCAGCCTGAACCCGGGTGTGCACTTCTACCACACCCAGGACACCGGCCAGGCCCTGCTGGGCAAGATCGACAACAACACCTACAGCGTGCACTTCACCGTCAACGCCGGGTACCACAGCGTCACTGCCGCCTACCAGCGGGTCAACGGCAACACGCCGTTCGACTACATCAACCTGGGCGACAGCGTTTACCTGGACAACTCGCGCATGTACTCGGACTTCAACGCCCCCAACGAGCGTTCGTGGAAGCTGCAGTACGACTATGACTTTGCCGGCGTCGGCGTGCCTGGCCTGACCAGCTCGCTTTCGTACTCGCGCGGTGAAGCGGACCTGACCAAGGCCACGCAGAACACCGACCACTACGACTACTACCGTGCCGATGGCAAGAACGCCATGCACTGGGAGCGCGACCTGGACGTGAAATACGTGTTCCAGGAAGGTGACCTGAAAGACCTCTCGGTACTGGTGCGCTATGCCACCCACCGTGGCAGCCAGGGTTATGCCTCGATCGACAGCAACAGCGACAACGACGAAGTGCGGGTGATCGTCGATTACCCACTGAACGTGTTCTGATCCCCATTGTAGGAGCGGCCTTGTGTCGCGAAAGGGGTGCGAAGCGCCCCCAGATTTTCAGCTTCGCAGCCACTATCGCCGGGGCCGCTTTGCGGCCCATCGCGACGCAAGGCCGCTCCTACACGAGCAATGCACAGCCGAGATAGCCGTGCTTCCGTCGGACAAATCTTGTTCGACAATCCCTGCTTCCCTAGAATGTCGCCGCCGCGAATGGCCCTGCCCTTGCAGTAGCGAGCATGCCCACCCAATCCCCGCCTTCAGCACTCTACAGGTCGCACCCCGAGCTGATCCTCAACCTGGGCAGCTGCCTTGCCGTGCTCGCGATCGTGGCCATCGTCAGCTACCTGCTGGCCCGTGAACGCGATAGTGTCGAGCAGTCGGCCGTGCGCGCTTCGAACAACATCGTGCAGTTGATCGAAAGTGACACCCTGCGCAATGTCGAACTCTACGACCAGTCACTGCAAGGGTTGATCTGGGCGGTCGGGCGCAAGGAGCTGCCGGAAATCCCCGGCCCGCTGCGCCAGCGCCTGCTGTTCAACGAAGCCTTTGTCGACCGCAAACGCGGTGACGTGCTGTGGCTGGACCCGCAAGGCAACGTGGTCGGCGATTCCACCAGCAGCGTGCCGCGCAAGGCCAACTTCGGCGATACCGGGGTGTTCAAGGCGCACCGGGACAACCCCAACCTTGGCCTGCTGGTAGGCCCGCCGTTCAAGGCCAGGCTCGGCGGCCTGGACTGGTGTATCAGTTTCAGCCGGCGCATTTCCGGCCCCCATGGCGAGTTTGCCGGGTTGGCAGCCGGCGCCCTGCGCCTGTCGTATTTCAGCGAGCTGTTCCAGCGCCTGGACATTGGCGACGACAGCAGCATCAACCTGTTCAACACCGACGGCCAGTTGCTCGCCCGTCAGCCGTCCCGCACACCCGATCCGTTGATCGGCAGCAACTACGCCGAACGGCCAAACTTCAAGCGCATCCTCAGTGAACAAAGCGGCAATTTCACCGCCCGCTCCGCCAGCAGTGGCAAGGCGCGCATGTACACCTTCGCCCGGGTTGCGCAGCTGCCGTTGATCGTGCTGGTGGTGCACTCGGCCGACGAGGTGTTCCAGTCGTGGCGCCGTACCGCCATTCTGGTCAGTGTCGCTACCGGCGTACTGTGCATGGGCATTCTCTGGCTGACCCTGCTGCTGGGCCGCGAACTGCGCCGCCGCCGGGAGGCTGAGCAAGGCCTGGAAACGCTGGCCGCCACCGACAGCCTGACCGGGCTGGCCAACCGTCGCCGCCTTGACCAGGTGCTGCGTCAGGAATGGGCGCGTGCCCAACGTAACCGCAAACCGCTGGCAGTGCTTATGGTGGATATCGACCATTTCAAGGCGTTCAACCAGCGCCACGGCCATGCCGGAGGCGACCATGCGCTGCGCGAAGTGGCCAAGGTCATCGAGGCGTGCATCCGCCGCCCGGCCGATCTGGCTGCGCGCTATGGTGGGGAGGAGTTTCAGGTGGTGCTGCCAGAGACCGACCTGGCCGGCGCACAGCTGCTGGCTGAACGCATTCGGGCCTGTGTCGAGGCACTGGCGCCGTTTGCCGATGATGCCCATGCGGTCACGGTGAGCATCGGCATCGGCCTGTCCGGCGCCCAGCACGACCTGAGCAGTGTGCTGGGTGCCGCGGACGAAGCGCTCTACCGGGCCAAGGCCAGGGGCCGTAACCGGGTAGAGGGGCCGGACACTTAGGAGCGGGCGCGGGCGGCGTTGCGCAGCGCCTTGACCTGATCGTGGTTACGCTGCACGCCTTGCAGCTGTTTTTCCACCAGGCTGTAGCTGGTGTCACTGGCGGTGCGGCCCAGTTTCACCAGTTTTTCGCGGGCTTCCTTGTAGGCCTTCAGGGCGTGGTCCTCACCGCGTTCCACTTCGTTGAGCACCGCTTCTTCATCTTTGCCGGTGACCATCGACTTGAGGTTGACCCAGCCGCGGTGCAGGTCGCCGCTGATGCTGGTGGAGGTTTCCGGGTCGCCACCCAGGCGGCGCACTTCGCTCTGCAGTTCACCGGCAGCGTTGGCGCATTCGCCAGCGCGCTGGACGAAGAACGCTTTCAGTTCGGGGTTCTTCACATCATCGGCCGAGGCCTTGAAGCCTTTCTCGCCATCCTTGCTGTACTCGATCAGGTCGTTGAGCACATCGATCACGTCTTTGTTGGGATTGCTCATGGTACAAACTCCTTGGCAGGTGATAGTCATCTGTAAGAGAGCAGTGATCGTGCCAATCTTGTTTTTTTATAAAATTTCTTCTAAATCAATTAGTTAATAACTAACAAGCGAAGCCTGATTGCGGCTTTCTGCATGATTGCCGCTTGGGCCTTCGTGCAGATTGCAGTATGGTCGGCGCTTTTCCACTGCCAGGTGCGCCGAAGATGAAGCCGGAAACGCTCGAACTGCTGGTGACCCGCAGCATGCCGTTCGGCAAATACCAAGGGCGGATCATTGCCGACCTGCCGGGGGATTACCTGGCCTGGTTTGCGCGCAAGGGTTTCCCTGCCGGGGAGCTGGGTGGGTTGCTGGCGTTGATGCATGAGATCGACCACAACGGCCTGGGTGAACTGCTGGTGCCATTGCGGCAGAAGCATGGGCGTTGATACAAACTGCCCGACTGGCACAAATCCTTGTAGGAGCGGCCTTGTGTCGCGATAGGGCTGCAAAGCAGCCCCAAGCTTTCAGCTCCGCCGCATAAATTGCCGGGGCCGCTTTGCGGCCCTATCGCGACACAAGGCCGCTCCTACACGACGGTGTGCACTCAGGCACTTTTGATTGGAGCCACCGCCAACTCCACCCGCTCACTCTTTTTGATCACCGCATACACCACCGCCGTCAGCAAGCTGCCCGCCACGATCGCCAGCAAGTACAGCAGCGCATGGTTGATCGCATTGGGGATCAGCAGCACGAACAGCCCGCCATGTGGCGCCATCAGCTTGCAGCCGAAGTACATCGACAACGCCCCGGTCAACGCACCACCGGCGACACTGGCCGGGATCACCCGCAGCGGGTCCTTGGCAGCAAACGGGATCGCCCCTTCGGAGATGAAGCACAAGCCCAGGGCCAAGGCCGCCTTGCCCGCTTCACGCTCGCTCTGGGCGAACTTGCGCCTGGCCATGAACGTGGCGATGCCCAAACCGATCGGCGGCACCATGCCGGCCGCCATGGTCGCCGCCATCGGTGCGTAGCTCGACGACGCCAGCAGGCCCACCGAGAACGCATAGGCAGCCTTGTTGATCGGCCCGCCCAAGTCGACGCACATCATGCCACCCAGCAGCAGCCCCAGCAGAATGGCATTGGTGGTGCCCATGCTGTCGAGGAAGTGGGTCAGGCCTTCGAGCATCGCCGCCACCGGCTGGCCGACCACGTAGATCATCACCAGGCCGGTGAACAGGCTGGCCAATAGCGGAATGATCAGGATCGGCTTCAGCGCCTCCAGGCTGCTGGGCAAACGCGCCCAGCGGGCAATAGCCTTGGCGCTGTAGCCAGCGAGAAAGCCGGCAATGATGCCACCGATGAAGCCGGCACCCAGGGTGCTGGCCAGCAGGCCGCCGATCATGCCGGGGGCCAACCCCGGGCGGTCGGCGATCGACCAGGCGATGTAGCCCGCCAGCAGCGGTACCATCAGTTTGAACGCCGCCTCACCACCAATCTGCATCAGCGCCGCCGGCAAGGTGCCGGGCTCTTTGTAGGCTTCGATGCCGAACACGAACGACAGGGCAATCAGCAAGCCGCCAGCCACCACCATCGGCAGCATGAACGACACGCCGGTAAGCAGGTGCTTGTACACCCCGGCTTTCTCGCCCTTGGCCGACGTGGTTGCCGCAGCGGCGTCGGCGCTGCTTTCCACCTTGCCTTCGGCCAGGGCCTTGTCCAGCGTGGCCCGCGCCTGCTTGAGGGCGATGCCGGTACCGCAACGGTAGATGCGCTTGCCGGCAAAACGCGCAGTGGGTACTTCGATATCGGCGGCCAGCAGCACCACGTCAGCGTCTGCGATGGCTTCGGCGGCCAAGGGGTTGCGCGCACCGACCGAGCCTTGGGTCTCGACGGTGAGCTGGTAGCCCAACTGTTGGGCGGCCTGCTGCAAGGCTTCTGCCGCCATGAAGGTGTGGGCGACGCCGGTCGGGCAGGCGGTGACTGCAACAATGCGCGCGGCTGAGCGGTCAGCTACCGCAGGGCTGTTCGGCACAGCGGCCAGCAAGCGGGCGTTGGCCGCGGCTTCATCAAGAAAACCCTCGCGGTCCGCCAGGGCCTGTGACGGCGTGCTCTGATACAGGCGCTTGCCAACAAAGCGGGCCAGGTCCACCGGGCCGGTGCTGACCACCAGCACCCAGTCGGCCTCGGCGATCTGCGCAGCGCTCAGTTGCCGCTCGGGGTGTTCGGCATCCTGCACCTCGACGCTGGTACTCCAGCCACGCCGCTGGGCAGCGGCAGACAGCAAGCGGGCACTCAGGACACTCGACACCTGGCCATTGGGGCAGGCGGTGACAATGGCAATGTTCATCGGCAACCCTCTTGTTGTTCTGTCAGTTGCACAGCCGCCTCCAGACGCGCCAGTTGCTCGCGGTCGCGGATGCCAAAGCCGACCTGGGTAACGGCCTGGGCAGCGATGGCGGTGGCGCGGGTCAGGGTTTGCGCGGGCGCTTCGCCCAGCAGCAGGCCATGGACCATGCCGGCCACCAGCGAATCCCCCGCCCCGACCGTGCTGGCGACCCGTACCTTGGGCGGGCTGGCATGCACGGCCAGATCACGGGTGAACCAACTGACCCCCTGCTCGCCCGCCGACACCACCACGTGCTCGACGCCACTGGCCAGCAGGCGCTCGGCAGCGGCACGCTGTTGCGCCGGGTTATCCACAGCCAGGCCAAGCACCTCGCCCAGTTCTTCGGTATTGGGCTTGACCAGCCAAGGTGCGCTCTGCAGGCCGGCACGCAGGGCTTCGCCGCTGCTGTCCAGGGCGACCTTGAGGCCTTGGGCCTTGAGTTGTTCGAGCAACTGGCGGAACCAGTCGGCACTGACCCCGCGCGGTAGGCTGCCAGCCACCACCACGGCATCGTGGCCCGGGGCGATCTGCTGCAGCCTGCGCAGCAAGGCACTGCGGGCTGCCTCGTCAACTTCCGGGCCTTGGCCGTTGATGTCGGTGACGCGGCCATCGGCTTCGACCAGCTTGATGTTGCTGCGGGTTTCGCCCGGCACGCGGACAAAGCAGTCGGCAAAGCCGCGCCATTCAATCAGCGCTTCGAACGGCTGCAGGTTGTCACAGCCGAGGAAGCCGCCAACGGTCACGCTGTGCCCCAGGTCGGCCAGTACCTGGGCAACGTTCAGCCCCTTGCCGGCCGCGTGGCTATGCTGCGCCTGGCTGCGGTTGACTTCCCCGGGGCGCAAGGTGTCCAGGCCGATGGTGATATCCAGCGCCGGGTTCAGGGTAAGGGTAAGGATCTTGGCCATTCAGTAACGCTCCACCAGCGCGCGTACCGCTGCGGCGCTGTCCTGTTGCAGGGCCTCGCGCGCCAGGGCGCGGGCCGTCTGGTGATCGGCCTGGCGGACCAGGGCCTTGACTTCGGCAATGCTGCGCGCGGCGACGCTGAGTTCGTCGACGTCCAGGCCCAGCAATACGGCGACCGCCTGCGGGTCGGCGGCCAGCTCACCGCACACGCCAACCCATTTGCCTTGGGCATGGGCGGCGCGCACGGTCATGTCGATCAGGCTGAGCACTGCCGGGTGCAGGCCGTCGGCCTGGGCCGAGAGGCTGGGGTGACCACGGTCGATGGCCAAGGTGTATTGGGTCAGGTCGTTGGTGCCGATGCTGAAAAAGTCCACTTCGCGCGCCAGTTGCGGCGCCAGCAGGGCCGCCGAGGGGACTTCGACCATGATGCCGATTTGCAGGTCGACTACCGGGATCTCGACCCGCAGGCGTTCGACCATCGCCCGCGCCTCGCGCCACTCGTGAACCTGGCCAACCATCGGGAACATGATGCGCAGCGGGCGCCCGTCGGCAGCCCGCAGCAAGGCGCGCAGCTGGTCTTCCATCAACTGTGGGCGTTGCAGGGTCAGGCGTATGCCGCGCACGCCCAGGAAGGGGTTTTCTTCAGCGGCGATTGGCCAATACGGCAACGGCTTGTCGCCACCGACATCCAGGGTACGTACCACCAGCGGGCGCCCGTCGAGGCCGTCGAGCACGCGGCGGTACTCGGCCTCCTGGGTGGCGACGTCCGGGGCTTGCGGGTGGGCCATGAAAATCAGTTCGGTGCGCAGCAGGCCTACGCCTTCGGCGCCCTGCTCTACCACCTTGGCGATGCCGCTGCTCTCACCGATGTTGGCGAACACCTCGACGGGGTGGCCATCACGGGTTACCGCGGGCTCGAAGCGATTGGCCCAGGCTGCCTGCAAGCGTTGCTCGCGCAGGTCGCGCTCGGCCAGCGCCCGTTGCAGCTCATCTGCTGGCGGCGCCACGCTGACCACACCGCGCTGGCCATCGAGCAGCAGCGGCGTGCCGCTTTCCAGCAGCAATATCGCGGCACCTGCACCGACCACGGCCGGGATACCCAGCGCGCGGGCCACAATGGCACTGTGGGCCGTCGCGCCGCCCTGGGCGGTGACGATACCGGCGACCCGCTGCGGGTTCAGCCGGGCGACATCGGACGGGCCGACCTCGGTCATTACCAGCACGTAAGGTTGCTCGGGCTCGACCTGCGCCGGCACACCGCACAGCTGCGCCAGCACGCGCCGGCCAATGTCGCGCAGGTCGGCGGCGCGCTCGGCAAGCAACGCATCGTGCAGCGACTCCTGCTGACGGGCCGCTGCTTCGATCACCGCCATCCACGCGGCC
The DNA here is from genome assembly GCF_044749445.1 of Pseudomonas sp. NPDC089408. Lineage (NCBI taxonomy): Bacteria > Pseudomonadati > Pseudomonadota > Gammaproteobacteria > Pseudomonadales > Pseudomonadaceae > Pseudomonas > Pseudomonas sp. NPDC089408. Next base: position 3,773 of record NZ_JBIVHY010000004.1, on the reverse strand, counting down.
GCAGCACTTTCGCCCTGGGCCAGGCGCTGCTCGACATCGTCGCTCAGGGCCGGGTCGGCGAGCATTTCCTGATGCGTGACGAAAATCTCGCCGATGGCCTTGTCGCTGCGCTGAATCAACGCCTGCAGTTCGCCGTTCACCATCGCCAGGGCTTCGCGCAGCTTGTGCCGCTCTTGTGCGCAGGATTCGCCGCGCAGGGGGTAGTCGAAGTCACGCTCGACACACACGTGCGCCGGCCCGCTGGCGATGCCGGGGGCGGCGCCCACGCCCTGAATGCGGCTACCGGCTTGCGGGGCTGGTAACACGTCGGGCGCTTCGCGGGTTTCGGCGGTGGAGCTTTGCGCCAGCGGCTCCACCTCCTCGCCCAAGCCTTGTTCGATGGCGGCCAGCAGTACCGGCAAGGCATCGGCGGCAACGCTTGGCTCGGCCAGCAACTCCAGCACCTGGCCACGCCGGGCGCCGAGGCTGAGCAGCTTGCTCAGGCTCTTCACCGAAACCGCCGGCTGCGCGCTGTCGAGCAGGCGCACACGGATTTCCCCTTCAAAACCTTTGGCCAATTGCGCCAGCACCTTGGCCGGGCGGGCATGCAGGCCATGCGGGTTGGCCAACACGACCCGCACGCTGGGCCAGTCTGCCGGTGCCTCGCCGCCCAGCACTTCCAGCACCGCACGGCTGCTGGTGGCCTGGTAGAGCATTTGCCCGCGGCCTTCGATCAGTACTTCGCACAGGCGTTCGAGCAAGGCTTGATGGGCAGCCCCCAAGCTGGCCAGGCAGAACAAACCGTTGAGCGGCTGGTCGCGGTAACGCAACGGCTGTTGTGGGGTAATGAAAGCCAAGCCCGGCTGGCGCACCTGGCGCTCGCTGTGCAGCCACCACAGGCCCTCGCCCAGCGGCAGCGGCTCGGCCTGCTGCAGCACGGCAGCAAAACCGCTGTCGACACAGTCGGCGCGCTGCAACAGGCGCGCACCGCGCCAGGCCAGTTCGTCGAAATCTTCAGCCGGCAGGTTCAGGCCGACCAGTTGCGCGTCCAGCGCCAGCGCCTGGGGTGCGCCTTGCAACAGCTTTAGCAACGCTTCGGCAGAGCTGGCACGGCGCAGCGCTTCAGCCAGGTCGGTCTCGCCCAGGGCGCGGGTCAGCAGTTGCAGCAGGCGCAGGTGTTCGTCGGAACGGGCGGCGATGCCGATGGCCAGGTAGACCTTTTGCCCGTCACCCCAGTCCACCCCCTCGGGGAACTGCAGCAGGCGCACGCCGGTGGCATACACCAGGTCACGGGTTTGCGGCGTGCCATGAGGAATGGCAATGCCCTGGCCAAGGAATGTTGAGCCTTGCGCCTCGCGGGCCTGCAGCCCTTGCAGATAACCGTCGGCGACCAGGCCATCGGCGACCAGTCGCTCGGCCAGCAGGCGCAGTGCCTCGGCTTTGTCGACGGCCACCTGGCCCATGGCTATCTGCTCCTTGGCGAGCTCGAGCATGACCTTCTCCTTTTGCAGTTCCCGGTCGGATCTGGAGTATTGTTGTGGAATTCACAGGAAGGGCCAGTGATTCAGCCGTGCACGGAAGGCAGCCGAGGCAGAAAATTCGGCGGCTGAAACGTTTAATCTGACCAAGTGGCCACGTTACTCGATAATCTTCCGGGGAAAAAGCCCCATCCTGTCGGACAATTGCGACAATGGTCGTCTGCGCGCACTGCCTGTACCGGGTCAAACTACCCGGTCCGGCCTTACAGCCAGCCCCGGTAATAACAAGGAAAATTCGGTGAAACTCAGCGATATCGCCCGTCTGGCCGGTGTGTCCGTGACCACTGCCAGCTATGTCATCAATGGCAAGGCTGAACAGCAACGCATCAGCAGCAGCACTGTCGAGCGGGTACGCGCGGTGGTCGAAGCACACGGCTTCACCCCCAACCCGCAAGCAGCAGGCCTGCGCAGCCGGCATACCCGCACCCTGGGCTTCATTCTCCCGGATCTGGAGAACCCCAGCTACGCCCGCATTGCCAAGCAGCTGGAGCAAGGCGCCCGCGCCCGCGGCTACCAGTTGCTGATCGCCAGCAGCGACGACCAGCCCGACAGCGAACGCCAGTTGCAGCAACTGTTCCGCGCGCGTCGCTGCGATGCACTGTTCGTTGCCAGCTGCCTGCCCCCAGAAGACGAAAGCTACCGCGAGTTGCAGGACAAAGGCCTGCCGGTGATCGCCATCGACCGCCGCCTTGACCCTGCCCACTTCTGCTCGGTGATCAGCGACGACCGTGATGCCAGCCGCCAACTGGCCGCTAGCCTGCTCCGCGCCGCCCCACGCAGCATCGCCCTGATCGGCGCCCGCCCGGAGCTGTCGGTCAGCCAGGCGCGTGCCGGTGGTTTCGACGAAGCCCTGCAAGGCTATGCTGGCGAAGTACGCCGCTACCAGGGCGAAGCCTTCAGCCGCGAGTGCGGCCAGCGCCTGATGCAGCAACTGATCGACGACCTGGGTGGCCTGCCGGATGCCCTGGTGACCACTTCGTATGTGCTGTTGCAAGGGGTGTTCGATACCCTGCAGGCGCGCCCTGCCGACTCGCGTCAACTGCAGTTGGGTACCTTTGGCGACAACCAGTTGCTCGACTTCCTGCCACTGCCGGTCAATGCCATGGCCCAGCAACATGGCCAGATTGCCGCCATCGCGCTGGAACTGGCACTGGCCGCCATCGAGGAAAAACGCTACGAACCTGGCGTGCATGCAGTGGGTCGAACCTTCAAGAAACGCATTCCAGTGGCCTGAACATGCGCCTGATCGACACCCACACCCACCTGGACTTCCCCGACTTCGCCGCCGACCGCCCACGCCTGCTGGCTAACGCGGCGGCACTCGGGGTGGAGCGCATGGTGGTGCTGGGGGTGTTCCAGGCCAATTTCCAGCGGGTATGGGACCTGGCCTGTGCCGAGCAGTGCCTGTTCGCCGCGCTGGGCCTGCACCCGGTGTACCTCGACCAGCATCGCCCGGAACACCTGACGCAGTTGCGCGTGTGGCTGGAACGCCTGCGCGATCACCCGCGGCTGTGTGCCGTGGGCGAGTTCGGCCTGGACTATTACCTCGAAGACCTGGACAAGGCGCGCCAGCAAGAGCTGTTCGAAGCACAACTGCAGATGGCCTGCGACGTCGAGCTGCCGGCGCTGCTGCACGTACGCCGCAGCCATGCCCAGGTCATCGCCACGCTCAAGCGCTACAAGCCGGCGCGGGCGGGGGTGATTCATGCATTTGCCGGCAGTTATGAAGAAGCCCGCGAGTACATCAAGCTGGGCTTCCGGCTTGGCCTGGGTGGTGCGGCAACCTGGCCGCAGGCGCTGCGGCTGCGCAAGACCTTGGCGCGGTTGCCGCTGGACAGTGTGGTGCTGGAGACTGATTCGCCGGACATGGCGCCAGTGATGTACCCGGGGGTAAGAAACAGCCCGGAGCATCTGCCGGAGATTGCCGCAGCGCTGGCGCAGGTGATGGGCGTGGAGGTTGACGAACTGGCGCAGGCCAGTACCCGCAATGCTTGTGAGTTGTTTGGCTGGTAACCGCCAGGTAAGCACGCCCCTGCCCTAATTAATGCCAGTCAGTTAAGCGGTATGGGCTGACAGGTGCATGCCTTGAGATGTTGGGGGGCTGGGAGATCGAGCGCCGCCCGCGCGGCGCTTCGCGGCACAAGGCCGCTCCCACAGTCTGTTTCGGGCCAATTATTCCTGTGCCTTTGGCGCGCGCACCCTGGGTGCATGGCTGGAGATTGATGAAGAGAAGTGGCGCAGCCGATATCGAATGGA